>WSYB01000053.1 GCA_009773645.1 Geobacteraceae bacterium | reverse complement strand
ATTCCTTGGCCCACTCCCACCCTCTCCTTGAAGGGGGCCGCGTCATATCTATCGGATCGGACCGATCCGTCTGATCTGTCTGATCCGACGCGGCCCCCTTCACTGGTTGGGGTGAGGAGGGGTATAATTCAGGCGGCCTTTGCCGCCTTATTGGCATCGGCGATGGAGGTCACGCAGCGCTCCAGGCACTCCGGGTCCCCGCCGTTGATGTCGTTCTTCAGGTGCCAGGCCACCGCCGGACAGCCGCCGTGACACTGGTCGAACCGCTGGCACTCCTCGCAGGAGTGGATCCGTAAGGAGCGGAAGGAATCGTAGATCTCCGAGCTGTCCCAGATCTCCCGGAAGGTATTGTCGCGCAGGGAACCGGCCTTGAACCGGTCGGTCTGGAGAAAGGCACAGGGGTACATGTTGCCGGTGGGGCCGACGCAGCAGGTGAGCTTGGCCGCTCCGCAGAGATTGAGCCCCAGCCCCTGCCGCTCCTGGGAAGTGAGGGAGAAGAAACTGTCGCCGGTGCGCACGTCGCCGCTTTTGGCCAGCCAGTCGGAGAATTCCAGCAGCTGCGCAGGGGTCGGCCGCAGGCTTTCCCAGTTATCCGCCCCCCGCCCCGATGGACGAAAACGGCTGACCCGCAGCGAAACGCCCAGGGAGCGGGCCAGCTCGTGCATGGCCGGGATCTCCCCGGCATTGTGGGTTGTGAGCACCGTATTGATGCTGGTCGGGATCGAGGAGGCCGCCAACAGCTTGATGGCCTCGATGGCCGTATCAAAGACGCCCGTCCCCCTCACCGCATCACAGGTTTCACGTTTGGCGCCGTCCAGACTGACCTGAATGGCCACCAGCCGGTTCGCGCCAAGCCGGGCGACCCGCGCCGCATCCAGCAGGGTACCGTTGGTTGAGATACAGGTCATGATCCCCCGTGCGTGGCAGGCAGCCAGGATCTCTTCAAAATCGGGGCGCATAAACGGCTCGCCGCCGCCGAAATTTACCTGGAAGACGCCGGCGGTGTGCAACTGCTCCACCAGATCGAGGGCCTCGGCCGTGGTGAGTTCACCTGCGGCGGGCTCTCCCGATGACGAAAGGCAGTGAGTGCAGCGGAGGTTGCAGGCCAGCGAAACTTCCCAGGTAAGATTTACAGGGGCAGAGAGCCCCATTTCAACGTATCGGTTGCTCACGGAGGAACCCCTTTTCCAGAAGTTGCGCCACAAACTTTTGCAGCACCTTCTGCGTTTGAGCCGATAGCCCTTCGGGAAGCTCGTCTCTTTTGCGAACCGTCCCGAAGAAGTCGGCGGAAAGCAGGTTGCCGGTTTCGGCAAAAAGCAGGCGCGGCCCCCGTGCATCATAAAACAGGAGGCCGAACCCTTCCCGCCGAACGCGGCAGGCGGGATGCAGCATTATGCCTGCCGCCGCCATCTCAGTACACCCCGCAGATGCCGTCGATAGCGAGCTCCTCAACCTGTATCTCTTCCAGAATCCGGGGCTTTTCGTCACACGTTTCGATTGTCTGTTTTTCAGTTTCCATTTTCTTCTCCTTTTGAATGTACTTTTCCGCACCGATTCACGATGCGCCTTTTGTCAATCTGTATTGCAACGCCGATGCCAAATAATAAAACGTTGATTTATATCGGGATTACATGCATTACTGGCGGAAAGCAATGATGCGGAACGGTTAAAAGTGTGGCGAAATTGGACAGTTAGTAAGATGTAGTCGTATCTGCACTACGGGTTGGTTGTTGACTTTCTCTACACCGCGTAATTTGTCTACACTATTTATAAACAAATGTTCTGTTTATGCGGGTGCCTGTCAATATGGAATAAAATCTGCACTATTACCCTGTCAGGTAGACGGCTGTTATTGCTCTGGCGACAAAGCGGGTACCCTTCACGGACAATACGGCAGTGAATGCACCGATGCGAAGAAAGGAAGTGCCATGCACGAAAAAAATTCCCACTGCTCGTTTTGCGGCAGCAGGTTTTCCCCTGCCGATATCTGGCCGAGAAGATGCAGGGCCTGCGGCGGCAAAACCTATCTGAATCCGTTACCGGTTGCCGTTGTGCTGTTGCCGGTAGCTGAAGGACTGGTCGTTGTCAGGAGGAATACTGAACCGCAGAAAGGGACCCTTACCCTGCCCGGCGGCTATATCGATTTCGGCGAGACGTGGCAGGAGGCAGGAAGCAGGGAACTGCTCGAAGAAACCGGCATCGAAATTGCCGGCAGCGAACTCAGACTTTACGATGCGTTGAACGGCCTGGACGGGACCCTGGTTATATTCGGCCTGGCAAAGAAAAGACCCCTGAACTGCCTGAAACCGTTCACATCCGGGGAGACCCAGGAGGTCACCCTCATCTACGGGCCTACGGAACTCGGCTTTGAACTTCATACGCGGATTGTGGCCGGGTATTTTGCCGGGAAGACGCGCTGAGGGAGCTGGGGCTGCTAGGAATATGGGTGAGATGACGGTCTATGCCGGACCGGCAACAACACCGTAAACTCTGATCCTTCGCCAATCCGGCTTTCCACATGAATCTCGCCTCCGTGACGCTTGACGATATTGTACGTAAGTGCCAGGCCGAGGCCGACGCCCTTGCCGACTTCCTTGGTGGTAAAGAATGGGTCCCAGATCCGGTCGATCGTATCCTGGGCTATCCCGCAGCCGGTATCACGGATCTTTATTGAGACCATCGTGTCATTCAGGTTATTCGTCGTCAACTCCACCAGACCTTCCCCCTTGATTGCCTGGTGGGCGTTTACAAGGAGGTTCATGCAGACCTGACGAAGCCCTGATGGATCACCGAGGACATGAGGGAGGTCCTTCTTCAGGTAGGTGACGACCTTAATCTGCCGATAGCCCGGCTGGTGACTCAACAACTCAACAATTTCCAGCAGGACCGCGTTCATATCCACCTCAGTGACGGACCCGTCCGATTTCCTGCCGAAGCTGAGCAGATGATCGATGATCCCCTTGCAGCGGTATGACTCCCGGACGATCACCTCAAGGTAATGGGGAAAGACATCCAGCCGGCAATCCCGAATCAAGTCCGGTTCATCGCGGAAACGTCGCAGCAGCGCTTCTGCGCAGCCAGCCACCGAGGTGAGCGGGTTGTTGATTTCATGGGCGATCCCGGTGGCAAGCACGCCGATGCTCGACATCTTTTCGGTCTGGATCAGGTGCATTTCCTGCAGCCGTTTTTCCGAGACATCCCGGAAAAAGACCAGCGCCCGGTTCTTCTCTCCCAGCGCGTCCTTGATGGGGGTGGCGGTAATGTCGACATACTGGATTTTTTGTCCTTCCCGCACGGTAACCAGGGAGGTCTCCACCCGCTCGCCCCGCAGCGCCCTCTCGACGGGACAATCATGCGGCATGGACGAGGTTTCGGGATGAAAGATATCCCGGCAGGATTTCCCCGGAAGGTTCTCGTTGGGGTAAAGCTGCGGGCTGATGAGGTTATGGTGCTGGACCAGGCCGGCATGGTCATAGACCGTGATGCCGTCACTGATGGAGTCGAAGATCGCCTGCAGCTCGTTGGTCTTGTTACGCAGTTCCACCTCGGCCTGCTTGCGCTCGGTGATGTCCTGGGTGGTGCCGTAAAGCTTGACCACCCGCCCGGCGCTGTCGACCGACGGCTCGACGATGGTATAGACCCAGCGGGAAGTACCGTCACTGAAGAGCAGGCGATGTTCGATCTCATAATTTTTGCCGTGTTCAATCCCCAATCGGAGGTGCGCCATGACCGAGGCGAGGTCATCCGGATGGACCACACCGGCAAAGCTCTCCTGGGTCATTTCGGCGCGGCCGAGCCGGAGGATACGCAACAGTTCGTCCGAAGCGTTCACCTCGCCGGTGAGCGAATCAAAACTCCATGACCCCACATGGGTCATGGACTGGGCCTTGGCCAGATTGTACTCGCTTTCCGCCAGGGCTTGCTCCGCCCGCTTTTTTTCCGTGATGTCGACCAGTACGGCCAGGCATTCATCACCGGCCTCCGTGGCCATCGCCTCGATCCGGACAAACAGCGGCTGCCCATCCCCTTTCGAGAGCCGCAGCCGGCAGGTCTCTTTCCCCTGACCGGCAAACACCGTCCTCATAAATTTGCCGAAAACGAACCGTTCTTCATCGGCCACGAACTGCTCAAAGCGCTGATGGACCAGCCCGGCACGGTCCACCCCCAGCAGACGTACCCCGAACAGGTTGACCGACTGGATCACCCCGTCACGGTCAAAGGTGAAATACCCGACCGGGGCAAAATCGTAGAGCAGGGCGTACTTGTTAAGCGACGCCTCCAACTCCGCCCGTGACCTGCGCAACTCCTCGATCTTTGCTTCCAGTTCTGTCCGGTGGGCATGGAATTCACGGTATTGCTTCAAGGCGGTCCCCTCCTTAGCGGCTGCGTCACCGGGGACATCTGTCAGTTGAGCGGCCTCTGCCCGGCGTGTGGTTTGCCGATTTCGCATCGCGGCCACGGGTGTAATAGGTCCCGTAATCGTCCGGCTCCTCAACCTTCGGCTCCCGGCGTCTCTTCCAGGCACGGGTATCATGATGGTCGTAAAGCGTACAGAAAAGATCCTCCACTACCCGGCTCAACTCGTCCACGTCCCGCACCACCTCCACCCGGTCGCAGTATGAACCGTACAGCTCCATCAGGCAGTCACCCCGATGCCAGATGTCGCGCTCCTCCGGGGTCAGCCAGAGCATGTACCCGGCCTTCTCGCGGATCTCCTCCAGAGCCCAGTCGTTGGCCTCGTTGTAGTTGTTGCGGCCGTCTCCCATAACGATGATGGCCGGCTTGCCGCGCATGTTCTCCAGGTGCTTCTTCTTGAAGCTCACAAAGACGTTGCCGTAATCGCTGTTGTCATCCAGGTTGACGATTTCTCCCTTGTCAATGGTCTCCAGCAGGCAGTTGACCGGCATGTTGCGGAGCAGGTCGGTAATTTCCACCACCTCCTTATTGAAGACGAAGCTGCGCACATCCATCACCCGGTTCTGCAGGGTGTGGAGCAAGAGCAGCATGAAGCGCGTGGCGTGGCTTACCGAGTAACTGACGTCGCAGAAAACAACGAGCCGCGGTTTCTCTTTGCGCTTGCGCCGCAGCGACAGCAGGAACGGCACCATGCCGTGCCGGTAGTTCTTCTGGATCGTCCTGATTACATGGAGCTTGCCGCGACTCTCCATCTCCTTCATGCGCTGTACGTCTTTGCGGATCCGCACGAGCATCCGGCAAACCACCTCCTGCATATCGGCCAGCTCTTGGGGGGTGAACACGAGATGCTTCTTGGCGCCCGGATTCTGGTTGAAGGCGACGGTGGGCGGGCTCTTCAGGTAGTAATCCGCCGGCGTGGGTGCATCCATTTTGCCGCGATAGCCGTCCAGCTGCACCATGATCTCCGCTCCGGCGCCATCGTCATCGGTCTCTGCCAGGCTCAGCAGGTCCGGCAGGTCTTCGGCCGTGACCTCCTCGTCGACCAGGAGCCGCGGCCCGTCTTCTTCGTGCTTCTCCTGCAGATCGGCCTTTAACTGCCCTCCTTCGACAATATGGATCAGCGCGCCGAGGAGAGCCGTGGTATCCAGTCCCGGCACGTTGGGCGGCCTGCTGCTGAAAAACCGGTCGAATACCTCTTCGAACGCCGCCATATCGTTGGCATTCTTCACCAGGGTCAGACGCAGGAGCGCCCGGACCGATTCGCGCCCCCCTACCCCGCCAAGGGCCAGGGCCTGCACGGCATCGAGGCTCTCTCCCGGAGAGACCCTGATCCCCCGCTCCCGCAGGGCCATGACAAATCTGGTGATGATCCGTTCCATTTCGTTCTCCAGCAACAGATCTGCAAATATGGTCTCACGCAACGACGCGACGAATGCTACTTAAACCAATCATTTCAAATTTGATTCACACAATAGACGCCGTCACGTTTTATCGATTCTCGTTGCGTCGTTGCGGCGTCGCGTGAGGAACGGCTTTTTTAATTACTTACCCGAATTCATGTACGGCCAGCTCCGTCACCTGTTGCAGGTCTGCCTGGTGCTTGGCAATGGCCCCAACCGTGTTGGCGACCACCTCCGGGGTGAGTTGCGATACATGGAGGATGGAAAGCACCTGGGCCCAGTCCAGGGTCTCGGAGACGCTGGGTGACTTGCGCAGATTCAACTCACGTACCTTGCGCAGGAATTCGACCATCTGTCTGGCGAGTGTCTCGCACAGCTCCGGGTAGCGGGCGCAGACGATGGCCACCTCCCGCTCGAATTCAGGGTAGCCGATATAGAGAAAGAGACAGCGTCGGCGCAGTGCATCGGAAATCATGCGCGTGCCGTTACTGGTCAGGATCACCAGCGGCTTCTGCCGCGCCTCGATCACCCCCAGTTCGGGGATGGAGACCTGGAAATCGCTCAAACACTCCAGGAGCAGCGCCTCGAACTCGTCGCCGGAGCGGTCGATTTCGTCAATCAGGAGCAGTGACCGCTTCTCGGACAAAAAACTGCGCAGAATCGGCCGCTGCACCAGAAAGTTCCGGGAGAAGAAAAGGCTCTCTTCCGCGGATAACCGCTCGACAGCCTCCCGCAGATCAGCCGAGACAGAGAGGTAGTTGTCCAGCTGGGTGCGCAGGAGCTGGGTATAGAGGAGCTGCTTGCCGTATTCCCAGTCGTAAAGCGCCTTCCCCTCGTCGATTCCCTCGTAGCACTGCAGGCGCACCAGAGGAAAATCCAGGACAGCGGAGAGGGCCTTGGCCAGGCCGGTTTTCCCTACGCCCGGCGGGCCTTCGATGAGGATCGGCTTTTCCATCCGCAGTGCAAGGAATACGGCGGTGGCAATGGCTTCGTCGGCGATGTAGCCGCCGGTGCGGAGAAGATCTTTCACCTCTTGTTCGGTTATCATGGGCTACCTCTGGGGAAATTCTCCGGGATGCGCGTTCCTCAGGCAATGAAAAAGAGCCGCTGGGTCCCGGGGCGGGAAATTCCCACCCCGGGGTCAGCGGCACAACGAAGGAGTAACTTTTGCTGCAAGGTTCTAACAGGTGCTGCGTGCAGCCTGCGAATAATTACATGCAGCCTGCGAATACGGCTCTCATCTCATGGAAGCCGACATCCTTGGGATTACCCTCGGAACAGATATCAGCCGCAGCGAATTTCGACAGACCATCGAGGTCTTTTTCCTGCAGGCCGAGATCCGCAAACCTCTGGGTGATGAACAGCTCATCCTTGAGCTCCTGAATGGCGTCGATGAATTTTTCACCGGCTTTGTAGTCGGAAAGTCCGGCTGTATCGATACCAGCGGCTTTAGCCATCATCTTGAAGCGCTCAGGACATGCCGGCAGGTTGAAACGGCAGACATCGACCAGGGCGATGGCGTTGCAGAGACCGTGCGGGGCATCGTACAGACCGCCCATGGCGTGTGCCATACTGTGAACGATACCGAGACCGGCGCTGTTGAAGCTGTAGGCGGCTGCCATTTCAGCCCAGACCATCTGCTCGACGGCCTTGTCGTTGTTGCGGTTGGCAGCCGATTGCCGCAGATTCTCGAAGATTTCCGTGATTGCCCAGAGACCAGGGCCGTAGGCGGACTGTACGCAGAGACGCGAAGCGATGGCTTCCACAGCGTGGGTAAGGGCGTCCATCCCAGTGTAAGCAACCAGTTCCTGGGTCATGCACTGGTGGATAAGGGGGTCGTTAACGGATTTGCTCGGCGTACAGTTGGGATCGAACAGGGCCATCTTGTACATCTTTTCCGTATGGTTGATGATGGAGAAGCAGGATACTTCCGAACCGGTTCCCGAGGTGGTGTTGATGGCAAGATGGGGGATCTTGTTCTTCTTGGTGGCCTTGAAGGCCCCTTCGAAGGTGCGGACATCCTGGCCGTCGTGGGCGTGGACCAGTTTGATGGCCTTGCAGCAGTCGTGGGAGCTGCCGCCGCCGAGACTGATGATCCCGTCGAATTTGCCGGCGGACAGTGCCTTGGCGCCTGCCATGACTTCATGGTCCTTGGGATTGGGGGTCGCCTTCGCATATACCTCGGAGGCAACACCGGCGGCCTTCAGAACACCCTGAATCGCCTCGACAATACCGGTGCCGTTAAGGCCGGTGGTTACGATCAGGGCATTGGTCATCCCCAGGGCCCTGGCGTCATTGCCGACCATCGTATGTGCACCCCAGCCGATATTTACGGAAGGATAAGCGTGCTGCATCTTGATGGGGTATTCGGTTCTCTGTTGGCCAAGGGTACGTTTTACATCTCTGAAATGTGGCATGTGTACTTCCTCCTTTTTGTGGTGTGAACTCTTTGATTTGGTGCTTCCCTATTTTGCTTGCAAAACGATACGGCATCCGGGCTATGACTTTTCTTACCTGCTTGCCACCTCCATATAACTTTGTTTTAGCCGGCTTTGCCAACTGCTTGCAGAACCATTTTTTGAAGCAGTTCCGTCCATTCCAACATTGTTATCAATCGTTATAGCAAAGCTAATGCCAAAAGAAACATTGGTTTATTTGCAGCCGTTTACGGCATTAAGAGACAAAATCGGCGCACCGGCCTGAGAAGTAATGAGGGGAATTATGAAACATTTTTTTACGGAAAGGGACTGTTCCGGCCCATTCGGCGCTATGGATATTATCCACACTGGGGAATTTCACCCCGTCCGGGGAGGAATGAACATGGAAAGAGGGGCAAGGTGTGCGGAAAAGAGAGGGAAGCATAAATCCCCTCTCCCCCTCGTGGGAGAGGGTTAGGGAGAGGGGGCAAGGAATGACGCTAAGCGGGCACTGCTCGGTGAGACTGACATTATTTCCGGTAAACAGCGTTATGTTGCCCGGCATGATTAAGGAACTTGTTCTGCTGGTAGATGCTGCGGCGCAGTTCGCATCGGTCGTCGGCAGCCAGCAGGTCGCCATGGCTTCCCCACGCCCGCCCCATGCACCCTCCGGCGCAGACGAGCTGGCCGGGGCACTCCTGACAGGCCGGATTCGCCTCGGCACGACAGTGGCTCGTCTGTAACAAGGAAGACCAGAGGGTAGTACCCTCGGCAAAGGCAGCGGCCAGATTCTTGCCGAACACACCGGCCACCGCGAAGGCATCCACATGGCACAACACGCAGGGATAGAGGTTGCCGTCCGGAGTAAGATAGGGGTTTTCGACAAACGTACAGCATTCGGCACGCGGCGCAGATTCCCGGCGCCACTCCAGAGCGGCCACGTTGCCGATTTTTTCATAGAGTTCACGGAATCCCGTGTCGGCATCGAAGCGCTGCAAGAGCTGCCGGTACTGGTCCGGCTCCGGCGGGGCAACGATGGCTTCCTCTGCCGCCCGGCCACAGAGGACCAGGGAGCCGGTGGCTACGGAACCGATCCTCAGGTCGTTTGCCAACTGGAGAAGAACCGGGATCTCTGCCAGGTTGTGGCGCATCTCGGTAAAGAAAATCGTCACCTGCTGCGCCAACCCTCCCTGGACGAGCAGCCGCAATCCTGCCAAGGCTCCGTCAAAGGCACCCTCCCCTCTCACCAGGTCGTGAGTCGGAGCGGTGGCCCCGTCCAGGCTGATCTGCAACGAGAGCCGCGGAAAATCCAGTGCACCCAGTGCGGCTACCGTGTCAGCAGTGAGCAGCATGCCGTTGGTCTGGATCGAAACGTCGCCCACCCCGATTGAGCGGCCGAACTGGAGTAGTTTCAACCAGGCAGGATGACAGAGCGGCTCGCCGCCGGTTAAGCGGATTCCCTCGCCACCGAGCGCCACAAATTCCTCGATCAGCCGGCGCAGTGTCCGTTCCGGCACATGGGGGGCGGCAGAAGAGCTCCCTGCCTCGACCCAGCAATGGCAGCAGGTGAGATTACAGGCGCCGGTGACGGCAATGGTCAGTCTCTTGGGAGAACGCAGTCCCTTCTGCCGCAGAATTTTCAACGCTTCAGACGCTACCATACACTTTGCTCCACCCCGTCCAGTATAGGCATCCTGTCAATTCCATTTTGCCGAACCGGCACCTTGTGTGTCATCCTTACTGCCTGTGGATTTTTTACCCACTGTGGATTTTTTACCCATTCAACACCAAAGAAGCGTTGTGCAGTGGGGCGAAAACATTGCCGAAAGCCTTCTGGCCGGGACAAAGTCGGGATTCAAGAGGGTAAAATATGGCGGGATCGCCGGGGCGTTTTCTCTGCCGGCAAAGGAGATGAGCCCCGAGGTTGTGGAGAAACGCAACGGCAGCAACAGGGGGGGGGACGGTGTCTCCCTATGTGGCGAGTCCATAACGCTCCAGTTTGGTATAAAGGGTCTTGCGGTCGATTTCCAGAACCTTGGCCGCCTTGCTCTTGTTGCCATCCACCTTTTCCAGCACCTTCTGGATATGGTCCCGCTCGATGACCCAGAGCGGCAGCGCCGGCACTTCGGCCGAACCGGTGACGACCGGCGACGGGGCGGTCTTGGGGGGCGAAAACGGCAAAAGATCGGAAGAGATAACCGGCTCGGTGGCCAGGATGCTGGCCCGGCGGATGGTGTTGCGCAGCTCCCTGACGTTGCCGGGCCAAGAGTAGGCACAGAGGGCGGACATTGCTTCGTCGGTGATCTCCCAGTCGGCACTGTTGCCTTCATTGGCGGACTTGAGAAAATAGTACGACAGCGGAATGATATCGTCCGGCCTTTCCCGCAGAGGGGGGATGTCGATCGGCAGGAGGTTGATCCGGTGGAACAGATCTTCCCGGAACTCACCATGATTCACGCAATCATCGAGCTTTTTGTTGGAGGCGAAGACGAACCGGACATCGACGCTGATGTCGTGGTTTCCCCCCATGCGGCGGAAGGTGCCGGTTTCCAGGATACGCAGGAGCTTAACCTGCACGTCCAGGGGCATTTCGGATATTTCGTCCATGAACAGGGTACCGGTGTCGGCCAGTTCGAAGAGACCGGCCCTCCCCTTTGATGCGCCGGTAAAAGCGCCCTGCACATGGCCGAACAGCTCGCTTTCGGCGGTGTTGACATTGAGCCGGCCGCAGTTGACCGTAACGAACGGCTTGCCGGCCCGGCGGCTGGCGTCGTGGACGGCCCGGGCGAACAGTTCCTTCCCGGCGCCGCTCTCCCCGCAGATGAGAACGTGCTCATCGGTGGCCCCCCAGCGCCTGGCGGTCTCCAGCACCTTCTGGATGACCTGGCTTTTGCCGACGATACGGTGTTGGTCGAGCTTGTTGATCTCCAGTCTCAGGTTGATATTTTCGAGGCGCAGGCGGTTTTTTTCATAGGCCTTGTCGATCACCATTTCCAGTTCGTCGAGCTTAACCGGCTTGGTAAGGTAGTCATATGCGCCGTGCTTGATGCATTCGACAGCGGTTTCGATGGTGCCGTGGCCGGTAAAGACGATGACCTCGGGGATCGTCGATTCGGCCCGCATCTGCTTGAGCACCTCCACCCCGTCCATCCCGGGCATTCTCATGTCGAGGAGGACGACATTGAATACCTCCTGCCGGTATTTTTCGATCCCTTCTTCACCGTTATCAGCCGATTCGATCTTGTAGCCGCTCCTGGCAAGCTCTATCACGAGGAGTTCCCGTAAAGGTTTTTCATCCTCGATGATCAGAATTTTCGCCTCTTTGCGCATTCCTATGGTTGACATACCGGAAGCCTCACCGTGAATTTTGATCCCTTTCCCTGCTTGCTCTCGACCTGGATCTCCCCGCCCAGTTTCTTGATGATATTGTACGTGACGGCCAGTCCCAGTCCGAGTCCCTGCCCAACCGACTTGGTCGTAAAGAAAGGGTCCCAGATGCGGTCCAGGTGGTCGGGAAGTATTCCGCAGCCGGAATCTTTCACCTGAATGACGACTTCTGCCCCATTGCCTTTGGTGGATATCTCCACAGCGCCGGTACCTTTGATGGCTTGATGGGCATTGATCAGGAGATTCATGAACACCTGGCGCAGCCCCGCGGCATCGCAATGGACCAGCGGCAGGTCGGACTGCAGTTCTTCCCGGATCTCGACCTTTTCGTAACGGGACTTATGCCGCACCAGCTCCAGAACTTCATGCAGGATGAGATTTATGTCCACTTTTTCAATGGTGCCGTCCGATTTCCGGCTGAAGCTCAGCAGGCAATCGATAATGCCTTTACAGCGGTAGGATTCCTTGATGATGACGTTCAGGTATTTGGGGAAATCCTCGAGCCGGGAATCTTCCCGCATCTCAGGGTCGTCACGGAACCGCCGCAGCAGGGCCTCGGCATAGCCGGCAACCGAGGTCAGGGGGTTGTTGATCTCATGGGCCACACCGGCTGCCAGAAGTCCGATGCTCGACATCTTCTCCGCCTGAAGCAGTTGCAGCTCCTGCAGCCGCTTCTCCGTCACGTCCCGCAGAAAAATAAGCGCTCTGTTTTGCCCGACTGAATCTTCGATGGGCGTTGCCGTGACGTCGAAATAGCGGGGCTCCGCCCCCTCCTTATTGGCCGCTAAAGATATCTGGACGCTTTCTCCGGAAAGAGCCCGCTCCACCGGGCAGTTTGCAGGGGAGTGCGGGAATTCGGGATGGAAAAGTCTGCTGCAGGAAGTCCCGACGACGGTTTCCCGGGGAAAGAGGCGTGGGCAGATGTGATTGCGGTACTGAATATGGCCGCTGCCGTCATAAATCGCAACGCCGTCGCCGATGGAGTCGAAAACCGCCTGGAGTTCTCTGGACTTGGCGCGCAGCCCCAGATTGGCCGCTTCCAGTTCCTGGATCTTTTGTTTGACATCGGCATAAAAACCGATCTTGGAGCTGTCCAGCCCCAGGAGGCGCTCAAGACTCGCCTCATCTATATGGGTACGTTTGATTTCGCCCATTAGAACGCCTTCTCCAATATTCTGATCAAATCCTGTTCATCCGCCTCACGCGGGGAAGTAACGATGCAGACATCCTTGAGCGCCTTTCTCGCCAGATCGGGGATGTCCTCCCGAACAACCCCGATACTTCTGAGGCTGCGCGGGGCGCCGATTGCATCAAGCAATGTTTCAACGGTATCCTGCACCATTTCCCCCGAGCTGCTGGTTTCACCCTTGCCGGTATGCCCTAGGCCCCAGGCGAGTTCGGGCAATTTTTCCGTAACCACGGGAATGTCGTAGCGGAGCACCTCCGGGAGGAGTATTGCGTTGACGCTGCCGTGGTTTGCATCGTACAGACCGCCGATCGGGTGGGCAAGGGCATGAACGATTCCCAGCAATGAATTGGAAAACGCCATCCCTGCATGGAGGCTCGCCCTGGAGAGATTTTCCAGATCATCCGGGGTACGTTCCCGCACGGCATTCACCAGGCTCTTGGTGAGGAGGCGCATCGCCTTGATGGCATGGACATCGGTCAGGGAGGTGGACGCCACGGAGAAAAACGCTTCCATGGCGTGACTGAGCGCATCCGTTGCGGTGGTGCAGACAAATTCATCGGGAAGGGTCTCCAGTGTGTCCGGATCGGTGAGGCTGATGTCGGGCGCCACGCATCGGCTCATGATGGTCATCTTGCAGCGCAGTTCGGTGTCGCTGATGACGGCGAACTGGGAAACGTCGGAACCGGTGCCGCAGGTCGTCGGGCAGAGCACCAACGGAGGGAGGGGGCGGATAATCTTGTCCGGTCCCTTGTAATCCCTGATCCGGCCGCCATTTGAGACCAGGATGGCTATTCCCTTGGCAGCATCCATGGCGCTTCCCCCACCCAGCCCGACTATCACATCGGCACCGTGGCGGAAATACTCCCTGGCCCCTTCTTCTATCTCCACATCCTTGGGGTTGCAGGTTATCTGATCGTAATAGATGAACGACAGTCCCGCTTCCATCAGGCTGTGCATGACCTTGTCAACCCATCCGGCGTGGAAAAGACCCTGGTCGCTGACGAGGAATACCTTGTGCCCCCCCAGGCGTCGGGCGCACGAGCCGATCTGGCTCAGCAACCCTCTGCCGAAGATGATCTCCGGCACTTCGAATTTGCAGTGCTGAAGATTGCTCGTAACATTATCCATTTATCTCTCTCAACAATCTTAACTCGGTTTTAGTTTTCAGGAACCCGGCTCTTTCGGTCTCACAACACGTATTTAAAAATCATGATAGCAATTGGCGTGCCGTTATGTCAAACAAGGTTTTATTATTTTGTATTCTTTAATTTTATTTTTGCGTCTACCCTCCGCTCGCATTTGCCGTTTCATGAACTATTTTCCCGAAGTGTGGTGGGAGAATTCTCCACGTTGTGGCTATTCTCTACACCAATTGTTCTGTTTTTGGGTATAAGCAAAAACGCCCTGCTCGCCCCGAAGTCCCCTTTCATATGTCGTTACAGGCTCAAGCAGCAAATCCCCGGAAATAAAATCAATAAAAGAAATAATGTTTTATTTGTGGCATCGGCGTTGCAGAAAAGATTGCAAAGCGGTCGGCGCGCCGGGCGACGGCAGTGAAGAAAAGCAAGTTTGCATGGATCGGATCAAGACCATAGCTGCCGGCGTAAAGCCGGTTCAGGTGCTGTGGACAAATCTCTTCCAACGCCTGAATACGGATTTTAATGGGTTGGCGACCCCCCTGTCATAATTAAAATAGTATTTTATGCTGAAAGGCGCAATTAAAATGCTTCACACATCACGAGAAGGAGGGAGTACATGAAGAAATCAGCATCATTAGTCGCAGCGCTGCTCCTGGCGTTAACCGCAATACCATCAGCCGAGGCGGCGTTCGTCATCGGTGGAGAAAACGGCTGGCAGTTCAGCACCGACGGCTTCCTTAACGTCTTCGGTGTCTATGAGTCCATCGAGCGGCACCCGAACGGGGTTACCGGCGGCCAACTCGGCGGCGATCAAACCGGCACCGGCGAAGCCCAGCAGCAGTTCCGGGTTCGAACCGGGCTCCTGCCGGTGGGAGTCGGATTCAACATCAAAGCCCCCACCACCAAAGGGGTTGACTACGCCGTCCGGCTCGGCCTCTATCCGCAGATTCAAAACAACGGCGGCAGCCGCACCGACATCTCCCCCAACATCGACTTCCGTGAAATCAACATCACCGCAGACGGCAAATTCGGGCAGGTCCTTGCCGGCCGGGCCATCAATCTCTACCAGGCCAAGAACATTCTGACCGACATGACCCTGTTCAGCGTCGGCGTCGTGGGACCGGTCAACAGCGGCCCGACCATGGGTCACATCGGCTATGGTTATCTCTATCCGAACTTCGGTGCCCAGTTCCGCTACACAACCCCGGACCTCAATGGGGTAAAGGTCGCCTTCAGCGTCAATGACACCAACGATGTGGGTGGCGCGACGGTCCGCAATGTCCCGCGGTTCGAAAGCGAAATCTCCTATGCCACAGCCTTCACCGGCGGCAAGATGCAGACCTGGGTCTCCGGCCTGTATCAAACGGCGTCCTTCTCCTCGACGGATGCCAACCGCCCCGGCGGCCATGCCACTTCACTGGGTGGTGCGGCCGGGGTCGAGCTTGGGCTGGGAGGACTGGACCTGCTGGTTTCCGGTTATGGCGGTCAGGCCCTCGGCATGCTCGGCATGCAGGGTGGCGACGCCACCGATGCGGTGGGGAAGGAGCGGAAGAACTGGGGCTTCCTGACCCAGGCCACTTACATGCTGACCCCGGAACTCAAAGTGGGGGTCAACTACGGTCAGAGCAACGCCGTCGAATCGGATCAGGACCAGTTGGAGAGGACCACCGGCGTCACAACCCCCGCGCATTTTATCTTCGACACCAGCACGGGCGGTTCAACCCTCGTCCCGGCTGCAACAACGCGTACCGCACATATCAGGACCCAGCAGGCGGCAGTAGGCGCCCTGACCTACAACCTCAACAAGTTCACCCAGATCATTGCCGAATACACCTGGGCACAGGACAAGTGGTTTGACGGACAGAAACAGAACGCCAATATTGTCGCGCTCGGCACGTTCTTCTACTGGTAACCGACCAAAGACGGCCCCTGACGGCCCGCACCCTGCGGGCCGCAACCTCAACGAGGAGAATGCTCATGCCAAAATTCGTTATCGAACGCGAGATTCCCGGTGCCGGTGCCATCCCCCCCGAGGACCTGCAGGCCATTTCCCAAAAATCCTGCAGGGTGCTCCGGGGTCTGGGCCCTCAGATCCAGTGGGTGCAGAGCTACGTCACCGACGACAAAATCTACTGCATTTATATTGCCCCCAACGCGGAAATGGTTCTGGAGCATGCCGGGCTGGGGGGCTTCCCGGCCAACAGCGTGGCCCGGGTGAGAACCATTATCGATCCGACCACGGCCGAATAACCCCGGGCACGGTTCGACCATGGCCCGCTTGCAGCAAATGAAGTACAATCTATTTATCAAGGAGACGACGATGACTTTAGCAATACTCATAGCAATCAGCCTGATGTGGATTCCCGTGGCAATTCTGTTCCTGGGCAAAGGCGAGGCAAAAGGGACCGGCGCCATAACCGGCTTTGTCGGCCTGGTGGTCGTCCTGGGGGCGTTCCTGCAAACCGCTCTTTTCAAAGATCCCTTTACCGGCGGGCTGCTGTTTGCCCACGGGCTGCTCTACTGCACCGTTTCCTACGCCCTGCTGGCCGGGTTGGAAGACCTGCGCTCGGTCGGCAATGTCAGTCTGATCGTGGCCGTGATTTCCGCCATCTACATGGTACTCTTCTTCGTCGGCGGCGCACCGGGGCCCGACGGCAAACCGCTCTCTCCCCAGAGTAATTACCTGGCCTTTGCCTGCCTCGGCTACACCGTGCTGACCGTCGAAGTCTGGCTCAATGCCTACGGCAAGGTGTCGGCCAAAACCCTGGCATATTCCCTGATTGCCTGGGCTCTTCCGGGGCTGCTGGTCCCTTCCTTCATGCTCATGTCGGCCGGGAAACTGCCATTTTAGCAATCATTATCGCAACGTATGTACAATCAACACCTTGGAGGAATGCCATGATAAAGAAGACGATTATTTTGCTGACCGTATTGCTGATGTCGACCGCGATTCCTCTCCTGGCGCAGGACGAGACCAATCAGGACAAGGTCATCTGTCAGCTTGCGTCCAAGAACTGCCTGAGCCAGTCGGAATCCATTCAGAAGCGAATCAAGAAGCTGCAGAAAGATATGGCCAAAGGGAAAACCTATTCGGCCGATGAGGTGAAGAAACTCGAGCAAAAACTGAAAGAGGCCCAGGATATCCTGGACAAGCTGGAAGGCAAAGCCCCGGCAAAATAATCGGTCGGCTTGCCGACCGCCAGCAACACCAGGAGGGTCATGTTGCCAGTCCGGACGGATGCCGGACTGCTGCCTGGCCCTCCGTCATTTTTCGTGCGGAAGGAGTGTGAACATGGAAACGACGAAACGGTGGGGCCTGTCGGGCAGGGCAAGCGGGCTGGTGACGATGGCTCTCCTCCTGACCCTGGCCGGCTGTGCGACGGTCGGCTCCGGCAGCGGCCCGGCCGTTGAAGGACGGACAATCTGGAAGGTACGGGACCAGCACGTCTCGATCGTGCCGCAGGAGCGGGCGGCCGGCCTGGCTGTGGCGGCCAACGACCAGCCGGTGGACCTTCCTGCCGGCGAGCTGCACCGGCTGCTGGCCGCTGTCCGGGTGCTGCCGCGCGGCGCCTCGGCGCCGCTGCCGCTGTTCACGGAGACGGAACTCCAGGTACTGGAGGACGCAGCCGCCAGCGGGCTGCGCCAGGCAGGCCCCACCGAAGAAGTGGTCTTTGCCGTATTCGGCTATCATCAGGCCCTCTACGGCCTGGCCAAGGAGCAGAAGGTGACCACAGGTCGCCTGTTCTACCAGGGCGGCACGCTCAACCTGCTCCTCGGCACCATCCAGCGTGACGTCAATGACCGCGAGGACCGCCGTCTCTACCCGTTTCAGCCCGGCTCCCGGCAGGGAACTGCCGAACTGGGCGGCCGGGTCATGCCGGCCGACGGCGAAGCCGGCTTTACCCTGAAGCGGGATGACTGGCTGACCTTTGCCGTCGGCAGCGGCACAGCAGCACCGGCAACAGTTGCACCGGCGGCAACGACGCCAGCGCCCCCCCCGCCCACTGCCGGCCCGGCGAAAAAGTCTCCGAAAGGGATCGAGGAACGATTGCTGCTGCTGAACGAACTGAAGGGGAAACAGCTGATCACCGAGGACGAATACCGGGCAAAACGCCGGGAAATCCTGAACGAACTGTAGCGACGGCGGGCGGCGAGGGCGCCGGTCTGCGGTGTTGTCGCTCGCTCAACAGCTCAACGTACGAACCGGTACGCATCGCTTTTCCGCTCTCTTACGCCTTGCATTCCGGCCTCCACCTGGTATGATTGCCCCTGGAAATATGCCCGAGGAGTCTGTCGGACTTAAAAATCGTAGCGAAAATTCGACTGGTCGAGGACAGATTTTGTCGATTTTGCAGGTCAATAGTTGTTCTATTGACCAAGAAA
>WSYB01000052.1 GCA_009773645.1 Geobacteraceae bacterium | reverse complement strand
CAGAAATCGTACTGGCTCATTATGAGCTTCTTCAGGCACAAGGAATGCGCTTACACAATTGCCTGATGTTGAATTACTTTTGTACCCTTTAGTATCTTGCCGAAGATAGCCTAAGATATAATTTTTATTTTTCTATATGTCGTAGTGTTATGCAATTAAGTGCAACTTGTGCTCTAGAATTGTGTTGGGAATGTGGAGAAGAAGAAGATAGACAAAATCTCACTGATCTCGCTAAGAGATTAATGCATCCTTCTGATGGAGATTTTTTCGAAGTTTTAGACAGATCCATTGGAATAATAAGGTCAGCAGGATGGAATGGCTGCATCCCTACTTGGTATGATTTACCTGTGATTTTGGACTTACCTAAGGAACAAAAGGCACTAAGGCAAGTTATTTGCGATCTAAATAAAGAACGCAATAATCGTCCAGCACACGGTGTCGTTGCATATGATTCTATTCTAAGTACCTTACAGTGGTTGCCAGATGTTTCTTGGAGGCTTATCAATGAATTGAAGGAATTGTTGCCGATAAAGCTTGACTCTCTAGTATTGAAATCATGTCTTGGCGATCTAACTATAAAGTCAATAAAGATCGATAAAGGAACTGCCATTGTAGTCAGGAAATATAGTAAGGGAGGAAGTAGCTGGAGAGCACAATACCAAGTTCTTGACCCAGTCACTTCGCACGAGGGGTATTTTGATGTTGACGACAACGCACCATTGATAGCAGCCCTTCATCAGTCAAATACGGCTCTTAAATCCTCTACAATATTTGTTGGTGACAAGATATGGAATCCATCACACCTCATCCCATTTAAGCAAACAGATACTTTCGAAGGCCGCAATAAAGAAATTAGTGAACTCATCGAGTGGTGGAATGATAAGGATTCAAGAACTTGTATTGTTTTTGGAGATGGAGGCATAGGAAAAACAACGCTCGTTCTGGAATTCTTAAATGACCTACTTGACTCTTCATTTGGGGGTATTGAATGGTTCCCTCAATTGATGTTTTTTTATTCGGCAAAACAAACTCGTTGGGGTGTAAACGGTTTGGAATACCTTTCAGGAGTAGTTCCAAGTATTGCTGAATCTGTTAGATCACTTATCTCTATATTGGACGATTCATTAGGTCGTGACTGGATGAAAGAAGATCCGCGTCCACTAATAGATAAAGCTTCGACCTTTTTATCAGAGATAGGCCTGTCAAGAAATGAGATTTTAATAGTACTTGACAACACAGAAACGCTTGCTAGGACGCAAGCCCAGGTAGATGATTTAGCTAAAGTACTACGTCAAATAGCAATTAAGCTAGGCAGAGTCATAATCACTTCAAGAAGAAGAGAGAAAATAGAGGCATTCCCTGTTCAAGTTCCGAAATTAGAAGATAAAACTGGAGCAGTTCTTTTAAAAAGACTTGGGGGCGTATACGGTGCACAATCTTTATCCTCGGCTGGCGACTCCACCCTCACCAGAGTCAGTAAGCAACTTTCAGGTAAGCCTCTACTCCTAGATGTCTTGGCACGCCACATCAGCAATTCAGGTTGTGGGATAGAGCAAGGCGTTCAAGCCGTTTTAAAACAGGGGAGAAGTGACCTAGGAGAATTTTTATTTGAAGATGCTTGGAGTAGAATGCTAAGCACGCATAAAGAAGTATTTCTTGTTTTGGGGCAGGTAGGTGGTGCAATTGCTAATCAAATGGCTGCTTGGTCTTGTGCAGAAATGGGTGTTCAGCTTGACGATTGGCTTGAATCATTCGGTGAAACTAAATTTGGCACACTCAATGACTATGGTGCCAATTTTGATATCAACTTAAATCCAGATGCTCGTGAGTATCTTACAAAAAAATACTCGGAAATTGCGGAGAAGGAACGGGTAAGAATTGATTCAACTGTGAAGAAAATACGTATAAAGCATCAGCAGTTACTTCGCGCTGAAATCTCTGAAGTAACAGATCGTGTTTCATTTGCTTTTCGTACTTCGGCAGCCAAAGCAGCCAAAATCGCTGCGCAAAGAGGACAGGTAGATGAAGCAATTATGTGGTACGAAGAAGCTGCCACAGCAGATCCAGGAAATTATGCGCTGCTTGATAGGTTTGCATGGTACTTAATGAACCATAAACTACTAGACCGTGCATTCGGAATCGCAAAAAGGGCTTGCCAGGCAGGACCTGCAGATGCCGATGCACACTTTACTGCAGGAATGATAGCTGCAAGATTGGCCAATATAAGAGAGGCGGACAAATATTTGGATTTAGCTAATAAATTTGGTAAAGAACTTCATCTTTGCATGCTACAAAAAGCTAGAGCAAAGCTAAAATATGCAATAGCGAATGGTATTGAAAAGAATATTATTGTTTTAAATGAGGCATTAGATCAATTAGAAGAAGCGAAATCCTCATCAAATCATAATTATACATATAAAAAACATCTGGATGAGAGGAAAAGAATCATAGACAATATCAACGCACTTATTTCTAAATTTAAGGTAGCTAAGAAAGTTAAAGAGCCTATCATAATTCGCAAAACTAAGAATGAATTATAAATAAACCGCACAAGGAGGCAACATTGCAGCATCTAAACCTGAGAAGCGCCGTGAAACAAATCTTCTTAGTTGCAATATTCCTGCTGACAAATCTGTCAATTGGTATTGCCGAGCCGATGTCCGAAGTTGACATTCCCGTCCGCTGCACAAGCTGGCACATTGTATATGACGTCAATGCCGACGGTTCATTTGTGGAGAGCCAGAAGTGGTCCATGGTTGTGCTCAAGGAAAGCGCCCTGGAGAAGCAGAAGCAGGCATCGGTCACCTTCAGTACCAGCGTGGCCAAGGGGGAGATCCTGGAGGCATACACCATAAAGAAGTCAGGACAGCGCATCGACACGCCTAAGAGCAGCTATCAAGTCACGACCAATGACGGCTACAACAGCGCTTCTCCCCTCTATTCCGACGAGACAACGATCAGCGTCGTCTTTCCAGACCTGGCTGTGGGAGACACCACCGTGTTTTCCTGGCGGGTCACCAATTCGGAGGGGATGTTCCCCAATCAATTTTCCACTTCCCACGGTTTTTCGCACTACACGGCTTATGACGACGTGAACATCAGAATTATCGCCCCCAATACGATGAAGCTGCGCCATGAATCGTATTTCCTCTCCCCTCAAGAGCCGATTGAAAAAGACGGCAAGCAGATACTGGAGTGGAGATACCAGAACAAAAGGCCGGAAAAATGGACTTCTGCGGATAGCGGCATCTCACTCGTCGGCGACGAGCCGAGCCTGTATGTGTCCACCTTTGCCAGCTACCGGGAGATCGCCGAAGCGTACGGCTCCAGAGCCACTCCCAAGGCCGCGGCTTCCGACCGGGTGAAGGCGCTCGCCGCGCAGATCGTGGGGGAAAAGAACGCATCCGACGCGCAGGCGCGTGCTATTTACGACTGGGTGGCCAGGAACATCTCCTATGGCGGCAACTGTATCGGCATTGGAGCGGTTGTCCCCCGCGATCTGGACGTGGTGCTGGACAACAGAATGGGGGACTGCAAAGATCACGCAACGCTCCTCCAGGCGCTGCTGGCCGCCCGGAACATCGAGAGCGAGCAGGCCCTGGTGAACGCCGGCAGCCGGTACGACATGCCCAAGGTCCCCGTGGTGGCGACTGTAAATCACGTGATCAATTATCTTCCTGGCCTGAAGCTGTACCTGGATTCCACCGCGTCAACCGTTCCCTTCGGCATGCTTCCCATGCCGCTGGGCGAAAAGCCGGTCCTGCTGGTCTCCAATTTCCGGGAGGGGGCAAAGATCCCGTCGACTGCCCAATACGGTCACGAGCAGGTCATGCGCACCAGGATTCGGATCAACCCCGACGGGACCGCCACGGGAACAGCTCATATCAGCCTTAAAGGCATTCCTGCAATCAGCATGAGACAAGCCATGCGGGGCTTACGGGGTGACCAGGAGGAGTTTGCCGTCAGAAAGCTCCTGGAAGCCCAGGGCGTACACGGTTCCGGCAACCTGCAAAAGGACGACCCGACGGAACTGCTCGATATCTACAATTTCAGTATCTCCTTCAATCTGGAGGATTTGCTTGTCGTCGCCAATACGACGGGGATGCCGATAAGGCCTGTCGCATCCAGCATTTTCCCCATCGGGGCACTTATGGGCGGCGCCTATGAACCAACGCCAAAAAAGGCAACGATGTGCGGCGGTGGGCGGAGCGTTGAGGAGTACGTCTACGAGTTTCCTGCCTCGATGACGATTGTCGGTTTTCCCAAGGACTTCGAGTTTTCCAGCCCCGCCATCGATTACCGGGCAACCTACCGGAAGTCGGGGACCGCCCTGACCGTCATCCGGGAACTGCGGGACAAGACAACAACCAACGTCTGTTCTGCCGGCTATGAAGCAGAATACCAGAAAAGTGCCCGCAGCATATTGCGCGACCTAAGGTCGCAGGTACTGATAAATAACTGAGAGAACCTGCTCGACCAGCCTCATCTAACTTGTTATTGCCTTTTCTTCTGCCGTGTGTCAGGTTTCGTCCAGGAAGAAAGAAAGAGATTATCACTCTAAGCGAAACACCATCAAAGAGGGCGATTTTGCTTTCGGGAACTCCGTTGACGTAAAGTGATCGGGCTTGGCCCCAACCAGGACGTGTTTCGGATGCCGCAAACGGCGCGGCCCCGCACACGTCCAGGTTCGTTGGGCGAATAAAAAAGACAGACAATTAAATTGACTCTGAGGGTGTCATTCCTATGCGATCTGATGAACAACGCGACAAGTATATCGATGTGCTTATTGCGAGAGTTCTAGCTCTTGAAAAAGAAGTAGCAAAGTTAAAGGGCGAACCTCTCTCTAAAGAAAGCGTTTCAGCGCAGCAGAATGCGGATTTGGATGCCTCACGGAAGTTTATCTTTTCCAAACCCGAACAAAAAAGAAAAGTAAGCAAATCGGCTGACTCCTCGCTTGAAAACGCCATCGGCACCCGGTGGATCGGACGTATCGGGGTTCTGGCCATCCTTTTCGGGGTGGCATTCTTTCTCAAATATTCTTTTGACAATAAGCTGATCGGTGAAACGGGACGGGTCATGCTGGGCATCTTCTGGGGAGCCGCATTTATCGGCGTAGGAGAATACCTTCAAAAGAAAAAGAACCTTGGATTATACGGCCAAATGTTGACTGGTGGCGGTCTGGCTGTGCTCTACCTGGCACTGTACGCGGCCTTTGCACTCTACCATCTGATTCCCGCCCCACTGGCAGCAACAGGTATGCTGGCGGTCACTACCACCGGAATGTCCCTCTCTATCCGATATTCGACCTATTCTCTGGCTGCTATTGCCCTTCTGGGAGGCTTTCTTACCCCAATTATGCTCTCCACCGGACAAAACCAGCCATTGACTCTGTTTGGCTATATTCTGCTGCTGGACATTGGGACCTTGTTGCTCCTTCGCTTCCGTCAATGGCCTTCGCTGGTGGCCGCATCCCTGTTCGGCACTGTGCTGCTTTATTTCGGCTGGCACTCAGAATTTTACGGCGATGCACAGCGATGGCTTGCCTTTGGTGTCATCGCAGTATTTTTTGTTTTTTACAACCTGTATATCCTTATATCCCGCCTTTATTCCCAAAACGAGGAATCGAAAGTCGATCAAATCGTAATCTTCGGCTCTGCAGCTTTTTTCTTTCTGGCCTTTTTCTTCCAAAGTCATTGGGAATCCACCTGGCCGGTTAAGACCTTTACATTAGTCCTGGCAGGGATTGAGATCGGCATGGCCGAGGTTGTCAGACGCCGCGCATCTAATGCACGTATGACCATTGCCGCCTACGCAGCCGCTTCAGTGATAATGACGGTCATAGCAACCTTTATCGCGTTGGAGCAACGCTGGATAATGCCGGCATTGGCGGCCGAAATGGCAGCCTTGGGCTGGATCGGCCTTCGGCTGGATTTGCCGGCGCTACGGCGCGGAGCCTATCTGCTGGGGCTGTTGGTGCTGTTCCGTTTTGCGGATGACATTGTTCTTTATCTTGAGCCATTTCAACGCTTCATTCCGCTTTTCAATGGTCGCTTCCTGGTCTGTGCAGCGGCTGTGGCGGGCTTTTATATACTCATGTACTTTACAGCGCGCTACCGGGATAAACTTGACATCAATGAGCGGTACGTGCTCGAAATCACCTTCATTATTACCCAGGCCCTGTCACTGGCATTACTGTCCATTGAGGTCCATGACTTCTTCCGATTCCGCTCTCCGGGACACATCCTGGGATGGGGCTCCTCCCATTACGCTTATCAGCTTTCATTCTCAGTCCTCTGGGCTCTGTACGCATCTCTTTTAACGGGAGTAGGTATTTTCAAACGCCTTCGCGGAGCACGTGTGCTGGGAATCCTTCTTTTGGGCGCAACCGTATTAAAAGTCTTTTTGGTAGATCTGTCCGCACTGCAGACCTTCTATCGTATCATATCTTTTATCGTGCTCGGGTTGCTGCTGCTGGCAGTGTCCTATGGCTATAACCGTTTTAAGCACTTTATCTTCGGAGAAGATCAGCCATGACTAGATTTATATCCTGTACGCTGTTTTGCGCCCTGCTGTTACTCTGGGGAACAGCAGGCATGTGCACCACATTCGACGAGCGTCTTTGGGAAAAGTATGCCGAGATTGAATCATCTTCAAGCAGAGGCAAAGGAAGTCTGGCAGGGTTATACCTGGAACCGCACCAGTTAGGCGAAGTTACCGCCAAAATTCCTTTTGCCGACTTACGGGTGGTGTCTGACCGTAAAGAGGAAGTCCCTTGGCAGATCGTGTCGAGGAGGCCGGAGAAGCGACAAGAAGAAATACCGCACCAGATGCAAAACCTCTCTCATACTGAGAATGGTGAGACCTGGCTTGAAATGCTGGTTGACAAGCAGGAAGCTCGTGCCAACGCAGTGGAAATCATCACTCCCAACACCGACTTCTCCCGTCAGGTACAGGTGCTCGGAAGCTCTGATGGTAAAACATGGAACACTCTTCGTAAAGATGGGGTTATTTTCGATATTACTCGTGGAGAAAAACTCCGTCACACCCGCATTACTTTCCCTCAAGCCAGTTTTAGTTACCTTGCTCTCAAGATAGCCAATGGTGGTGCGCAACCACTATCAATCAGTGACGTCAAAGTGCTGCAGGAAAGCGATTCAGAGGAACAGACCTATACGATTCATGGAACGACTGTCAAGCCAGAACTCAACGCTTCCCGTCAGGAAAGCAGCATCATTGTCCACATGAACACGGTATTCCCGCTTGATCGTTTGATTATCGCCACGGCAGAACGCAACTTTCAGCGATCCGTCGAGGTGCAAATCAAACGAGGGACGGGGGATTGGGAGCACTGGGCTCAGGGAACCATCTTTAGCTTTGATACGCCGGCCATGCATGAATCGCAATTGGCAATCGACATGCCGGAGGTTGCGACCAAAGAATTTCGCTTGGTGTTCAAGAACCTTGACAGCCCGCCTCTATCTGTTACCAGTCTTAATGGAGAAGGCTACCGCAGATTGCTGGTTTTCAAACAGCAGTCGGATCATCATCTGTACCTCTTCTGGGGCAATCCGTTGGCCCAGCAACCTCAGTATGATCTGGCTGGGATTGTTTCGAAGCAAAAGTTAGACGCGTTGCCAATCGCTCACCTCGGGCAGGCTCGCCCTAACACTAAGTTTGCCGGCAATAATGCAAGACTGCCTTTCACCGAGCGTTACAAATATCTGCTCTATATTGTAGTGACACTAGGTATTGCTGGCCTTGTTTTTCTTCAATATCGTGTTTTTAGGCGCGTGGAGCAGTGAATGATGGAAGACAATTGTCAGATGCTGTTGTATAAAGAGAATAAAGGAAAAAAATAAGGAAACAAATAAGGGGTCAACCCTGAAACAAATAAGTGAAACAAATAAGGGGTCAACAGGAAGCTGGGAAGCAGGCAAAACCATCACCGCAAAAATCCATTATAGCGACGGCAGCGCAGATTCAGCCTCATATACGGTAGTCGGACCGGAAACCGTAACGACTCCGGCAGGCACCTTCTCGACATGGAAATGCGCCATCTCAGGGTCGCAAAGCGGTACGCTCTGGTTCTCACCGCAGCTTGGCTATTACGTAAAATCCGAGATGAACGACGGGACCAACGTGTCCGGCTTCACCCTGCGGAGCACAAACATAACAGTAAACTAACCGTTGTAAATCTGGGAGGCAAACCCAGGTGTCAGACCTAGAGGCAAACCCAGGTGTCAGACCTACTCGGCCTGGACTTCGGCGTTGGCCGGGTGGAAGCCGAGGTTGCATACCAGCGCAACGACATCGACAAAATCGAGGAGTCTGGCTCCGAAGAAAGGATCGATGGCAACCTGCAAGTAGTCAGCTACATGGTGAACGGCCACCTGAACGTCCCTCTCAATGTCCCGGTCAAGCCATACATCACCGCAGGCGTCGGCTTTGCCACCGCGGACAGGAGTGAACTGAAGCAGAAGGTTGTCAAGGTCGGGGATGCGGTAAAGAGCACCAAATTCGCCTACCAGGCCGGCATCGGCGTCTGCTACGACCTGACCACGCATATAACCCTGGACGGCAGCTACCGCTACCTCGTCGCGGACTTCGATTTCACCGGCAGCTCGTTCGAGTACGGCAGCCACAACATCCTGCTCGGCGTCCGTTACAATTTCTAAACGAGAGGGCCTAAACCTCGACAACGGGGTGCGTAACGCCAATTCTATAGGTTTGCCCCCTATGTTTGAAACCAGGATTCAGGGACTACAAAGAATCGAATTGATGGCGGATTAGTCATGCATATCAAGAGCTCCCGGAAAAAAATCGCCGGCTGCGTGGTCGCCCTGGTGCTGATCGTATCCGGCGCCGCCTGGTGGGGATATGCCCATCTTACCGATCTCGTCCAGGCGCAACTGAGGATCTTTGCCGGCAATGATCTGACCATCGGCAAGGTCACCGCCCGCTGGAACAGGGTGGAGTTGGAGCAGGTCCGTCTGGCGCGCCGTGGCGCCGGCCCATTCGACCGGCGCATAACCATCGGGCGGGTTGTCCTGCGCCCCCGGCTGGTCTCGCTCTTCAGCGGCCGCCTGGAGCTTGCCGAGATCAGTATCGACAAGCCCTACCTCCTTCTGGAAATCGCCCCCGACGGCGCGCTGGTGAAACCTTTTCCCCCCGGCCCCGCTCCATCCCGGAAAACCGCCGGACCGTCTCATCCTGTTACGATCGATGCGGTGCATGTCACCGCCGGCACCGTCGATATCCTCGACTGGCATGTGGGGCGCGGCAAAGTCATGGGGCTGAGCAACCCCCGCGAACGTTACAATCTGCTTCATCTTCACGATGTTGCCTTTGATCTGGGAAAGCTCGACTTTCCACCGGAGGACCGGACAACCCCGCTGCGGCTCACATTGAAAAACCAGGGGGGCGGCACCCTCGTCCTGAACGGCACCATGGCGCCGAAAACCCTCGACGGCAAACTCACACTCGCCGTTACCGATCTCGATATCACCCGCTTTCGCCCCTATTTCCTGAAACAGGGCGATCTCGGCGTTGCAGCCGGCACCCTTTCGGTCCGGTGCGACATCTCAATCGCAAAACATTATCTGAAGGCCCCTGGGGTGATCGTCCTCAAGGGTCTGGAATTCGAGCGCTCGGGAGCAAAAGGTTTCTGGATGGGGATTCCGGCCTGGGCGCTGGTCAATGTCATGGCGGACAACAAAGACGAGCTGAAGATGAATTTCGCGGTTAACGGCAGTCTGGACAATCCCCGCTTCACCGTCCGCCAGTCGTTCGTCGAACAGATCGCCATGGCGCTGTCATCCAAAATCGGCGTTGCCAGCGTCGAGAGCATCGGCAAGGGAATCATCGGCATCGGCAGCAAGGGTGTCAAGGGGGTGATGGGTATATTCGGCCGGTAACGGGAAGCGCCGGGTCGCTCAGGCTCAGTAGGAAATTAAAGAGTCAACCCTTGACAGAGGACAAGTCCCGAGTCAGCCACCAGCATGTGCTTCAAAGGAGATAACCTATGGAAATGATGCGTTGCCTTTCTTTCCGCCGCCTGATGCGGTTCCTCGTTCTTACGGGTGCGGCGCTGGCGCTGGCTGCCTGCGCTGCCAGGATGGTGACGGTCGCTGTCCCGCCCCGTGTGGAACTCACCAGCTATCCCTCCATCGGCGTGATCGAGTTCGTCTCCACGCAACCGGGGACGCTTGGGACCGACGCCACCCGGGAATTCATCGCCAACCTCCATGGGGCCCAGCCGGGAGTCCGCATCCTTGAGCTCAGCAGCCAGGCAAAGGTCCTCCAGGAAGTGGGGCACTCCGAGCTCGACTTCCGGGCCATCCGTGCCATCGGCGAAAAATATCGGGTTGCGGCAGTGCTGACCGGCACCATCGAACTGTCGGAGCCGCGGCCCGATGTGAACATCTCCACAAGCCTCTCCTCCATCTCGGCCAAGGCCAAGGTTGACGGCCGGATGAGCGCCAAGCTCTGGGAGACCGACAGCGGCGCCAGCACATGGAGCAATTCCTCCTGGGGAAATTGGACCGTTGGGGGCATAAGCCTTAGCAGCGACGGCGATGTCCGCGCCGGATACCACTATCCCAAGGAGAAGCAGGACCAGATCCTCATGTCTTTGATCAAGGCGCTCAACGGTGATTTCTGGCCCACCTACGAGAAGAGAAAGATCGAAGAGGGAGAATGATGCGGGGGGTAGATAAGCATTTTCTGTTGTCGGATAAATCGTTTGCTCCCTATCTGTACGCGGGAATTTTAGCTTCCTATGCAAAGCAGGATGACGACCGAAATTTCAGTTCAGAGACTTATGCGGCTGGCGCATTGGGTGGAGTCGGGCTCGAATGGTTCCCCATTCGGAATTTCAGTATCGGTGGGCATGTGGGAGCACAAGCGCAATATGAAGCGCGCAGGCAAACCTTTACCGCTGGTACCACAATCACTCCCACAGGCACTTTTTTTATTGTCGAAAATTCGAAGGAAGAAGGATATTCTGTCAATACCTTCAGTTCCGGTGTCCGGATCAATCTCTTCTTTTAGCGATCAAAAACCTCCCTCTGCGGGCTTATCGCTTTTGCCTTCCAATGGCATAAGGACCAAATCATGACATCTTACCGCATATTACGGCACATCACATGTCTCATCGCGCTCCTTCTCATTGCCGGATGCGGCGGCGGAGGCGCGGGTTCGGCCTCGCCCGCATCCATCGTGCTTACCGCAGACAAAACGTCGGCAGTGGCCAACGGCACCGACTCCATCAACCTGGCCGCAGAGGTTCGGGATGGGACCGGCGCCCCCGTTGCCGGAGTTCCGGTCACGATAAACCTTTCCGACGGCTCGCATCTGCCGGGATCTACTGACGGGGAGGGCCGCGTCGCCTTTATCCTCTCCCGCCCCTTGCTCACCGTTGCGACAGGGGATACGGTAACGGTTGCCGCCGAATGCGCGGGGATCGTGAGTAACCGGTTGGAGGTCTCGTTTCTCCCTCCGCCCGCCGGCGCGAACAAAGTGACGATCTCACCCGAAGGTGACGGGGTGTTTACGCTCCAGGGAATCGATTTTAAGGATGTGGCAGGGATCAAGGTCACTATCTCATACGACAGCGCAACCCTTGCAAATCCGCGTGTGGAAAAGGGGGGACTCATAGCCGGGGCCATGATGGTTTCCAACACTACCGCCCCTGGGCGTGTGGTGATTGCCGCCGTTTCAACGAAACCGCTATCCGGCAGCGGGCCGATTGCGACCATCTACTTCGACCGGACCGGAACCGAAGCCGGCAGAATCCTCTCTGTGACGGTGGAATTGACCGATATCCGGTTGAATAGTGCGCCGGCCGACGTTGCGATTCCCGACTCCGCCACTTCTTCAACTGCCCCTGCTCAAACCGGAGGTAGCCAGCCGGTTAGCACGACTTCGTCATCGCCTGGGACCCCCGTGGGAACGAACCCCTGAAGGGACATGCTTATTTTGGAGAATTCGGGGGACATCATGGAGCCATCTGTCATCGCAAGGATGTCCGAAGGGTCGTGAGGTTACGGCTTATAGGGGAGCGGATGTAAACTGATGCCATTCCCGATTCCGGTTGACTATCAAGGTCGATTGGTATATCGTTGTACAAAAATCTCATCGATAGAGGTGCTAGATGGAAGCGGTTAAAATATCGCCGAAATTCCAGGTGGTCATCCCCCGTGAGGTGCGGGAAAAGCTCCACCTCGTTCCCGGCCAGCGGATGCAGGTGGTGGCCTACGGTAACCGGATCGAGTTGATCCCGGAGCGAGACATCGCCGAAATGCGGGGGTTTCTGAAGGGGATCGACACGACCGTCGAGCGGGAGTCCGACCGGCTATGAATGTCGTCGATTCGTCGGGGTGGCTGGAATACTTTGCGGATGGCCCAAATGCGGGACTTTTCGCCGTGCCTCTCAAAAATGCGAAGGAACTGCTGGTTCCGTCCATTACCATTTTCGAGGTCTTCAAGGTCGTCTGCCGCCTGCGGGGAGAGGACCAGGCACTGCAGGCGGCAGCACTCATGCAGCAGGGGAAGGTCGTCGATCTTACCGCGGCCATTGCCTTGCAGGCAGCCAAGACGAGCCTTGACCTGAAGCTTCCCATGGCGGACAGCATTATCCTGGCCACGGCGCGCCTCCACAACGGCCTCCTTTGGACCCAGGACGACGATTTCCAGGGGATTCCCGGAGTAAAATACTTCGCGAAAAGCTAAGGCGCAGAGAGGGGTGAGGCTCGAGCGCGAGGAGCGGAGCAATTCTCGACACCGCGTGAATCCGCCTCATCATGGTCTCCCCGGCTAGGCCATGGGTTTTGCCGGCACCTGCGGCAGGTGCCAGATCTCGTCGTTGTACTCGCGCATCGTGCGGTCGGTGGAGAAGCGGCCGCTGCAGGCGGTGTTGCGGATGCTCATGCGCGTCCACCCCTCCACGTCCCGGAAGACGGCCGCGGCCCGTTTCTGCGCCTCCACGTAGCTGCGGAAATCGGCGGCGGTCAGCCATGGATCGTGGGGGCTGGTGATCGAGTGGACGATGGGGTCGAAGATCCCCGGATCGAACTGGTTGAAGTGGCCGCATTCCAGCAGGCGCAGCACCCGCGCCAGCTCATCGTCGGCGGCGACGACCGCCATCGGGTCGTAATGGTGCCGGCGCTCCTCCACCTGCTCGGCGGTGAGCCCGAAGAGGAAGAAGTTCTCGTCACCCACCTCCTCGCGGATCTCGATGTTGGCCCCGTCCAGGGTGCCGATGGTGACGGCGCCGTTCATCATGAACTTCATGTTGCCGGTGCCGGAGGCCTCCTTGCCGGCGGTGGAGATCTGCTCCGAGAGGTCGGTTCCCGGAGCGATGGTCTCCATGGCCGAGACCCGGTAGTTGGGGAGGAAGGCCACCTTGAGCAGGGGCACGGCCTCGGGGTCGGCGTTGATCACCGTCGCCACGTTGTTGATCAGCTTGATGATCCGCTTGGCCATGAAGTAGCCCGGTGCGGCCTTGCCGCCTATAAGCACGCAGCGCGGCGTCCAGTCGGCCGTATCCCCGCGCTTGATGCGGTCGTAGAGGTGGATGACATGCAAGACGTTCAATAGCTGGCGCTTGTACTCGTGGATGCGCTTGACCTGCACGTCGAACAGAGCCTGCGGGTCGAACTCCACCCCGCACTCGGCGGCCACCAACCGGGCCAGGCGCTCCTTGTTGGCCCGCTTGACCCGGCGCCAGCGCTCGCGGAAGGCGCCGTCCTCCACCAGGGGGAGCAGCCGGTGCAGCCGGTCCAGGTCCGCCTCCCATCCGACCCCGATGGTTTCGTCCAGAAGCCGTCCCAGGCCGGGGTTGCACCAGGCAAGCCAGCGCCGCGGGGTGACGCCGTTGGTCTTGTTGTTGAACTTTCGCGGCCACAGATCATAGAAGTCACGGAACAGCCCTTCGGCCAGGAGCCGCGAGTGGAGGGCGGCCACGCCGTTGACCGAGGAACTGGCGACGATGGCCAGGTAGGCCATGCGCACCATCGGCTCGGGGCCTTCCTCAATCACGGACATGCGCCGCAGCCGCCCGGTGTCGCCGGGCCAGTGCCGGGCCACCTCGGCCAGGAAGCGGGCGTTGATTTCGAAGATGATCTCCAGGAGCCGCGGCAGCAGATGCCGGAAGAGCCGAGCCGGCCACTTCTCCAGCGCTTCCGGCAGCAGGGTGTGGTTGGTGTAGGCCATGGTGCGGGAGGTGATCTCCCAGGCTTGGTCCCATCCCAGCCCGTGCTCGTCCATCAAGAGCCGCATCAGCTCGGCAACGGCGCAGCTGGGGTGGGTGTCGTTCAACTGGAAGACGTTCTTTTCGGCGAAGCGGGAGAAATCATGGCCGTGGGTTCCCACCCAGCGGGCCAGCACGTCCTGCAGGCTGGCCGAGGCGAGAAAGTACTGCTGGCGCAGCCGCAGTTCCTTGCCGTTCTCGCTGGTGTCGTTGGGGTAGAGCACCAGGGTGATCTGCTCGGCCGTATTCTTGGCCGCCACCGACTCGGGGTAGAAGCCGGCGTTGAACTCCCCCAGATCGAACTCGTCGGTGGCCGCCGCCTTCCAGAGCCGCAGGGTGTTGACGGTGCCGTTGCGGTATCCCGGTACCGGCACGTCATAGGGAACGGCCAGTACGTCGCTGGTGTCCACCCAGCGCACCGTGAGCGGTCCGGCGCCGTCGCGGTGGAGCTCGGTGCGGCCGCCGAAGTGCACCCGCTGGGTGTACTCGGGCCGCTCGATCTCCCAGGGGTTGCCGTCGCGCAGCCAGTGGTCGGGCTCCTCCACCTGCTCCCCGCCCACGATTTCCTGGCGGAACATGCCGTAATCGTAGTGGATGCCGTACCCGGTCACCGGCAGCTGCATGGTGGCGCAGCTGTCGAGGAAGCAGGCGGCAAGTCGCCCCAGGCCGCCGTTGCCCAGCCCGGCGTCGTGCTCGGCCTCGGCCAGCTCCTCCAACTCCATCCCCAGGCACTGCAGGGCCAGGGTGGTGTTCTCGTCCAGCCCCAGGTTGAGCATGGCGTTGCCCAGGGCCCTCCCCATGAGAAACTCCAGGGAGAGGTAGTATGCTTGCTTGCAGTCGGCCTCTTCGTAAGCGTAGCGGGTCTGTTTCCAACGCTCCAGCAGCCGTTCGCGCAGGATCAGCACCAGGGCCTGGTAGGCATAGTGGGCGGAGCGGCAGTGACGGTCGCGCCCCAGGGTGTGGGTGTAGTAGCGGCGAAAGTCGTCGACCAGGCTGAGGACGTCCATTCCCAGAGGGGGGAGGTCGGTCAGGCTGGCGCTCAGTTGGCTCTGCGTGAGCAGCTTGTCGTTCATGGTGTTTCTCCTCCGGTCGTCTATTTCACAGGGTGGAAGGCCTGGATGTCCGCAAGGTGGCGCTTGCCGCCCAGAAAGGGTTACAGGTCGGGCCAAAACCCCGGCCTGTCCGCCGGAACAGCAACTAAGTGCCGCTAACCTTCGTAAACAGTCAATTATACGGAGCTATCTACTTGAAGAAATTCCGGGGATATCCTGAGGGGACAGAGTTGCGCTCAGGTGTTGACAAGAAGAGTTGGTAAACAAGTCAATTACGTTACCCTCCATACGTCTCGGGAAGCAAACGTCGTTGATTGCCGGTAAGCCGATTGGCGAGATTCGAATCTTCTCTCCTCAGATTGATTATCCGCGAATTCGATTGCCCATATGCGTGGGTGTCCCCGTCCGGCATGCCGACCATCCCCGTAACGCGCATGTACTCAGCCCGAATGATTTTGCAGTGCATGCGGGTCTCAAACAATGCCTGTTCAAACAACCTGCACAAGCCGGGTTCTTTAAAGCTTCTGATGAGACCGGAATAAAACTCGATGCAGCCCTCCTCTTCGCGCAGAGAAATCTCAAGGGCCTCCTTCACTTGCGTATTTGCATCGATCGACTCCAGAAGTGCACGGTAGACAGGGGTGCCGAGATCGGGGGGGTGGTTCAGCAGCCTGGACAGATCGCCGAACTCTTGCTCCTGATAAAACTCTTGAAAAATTCGCAGATGAGATGCCTCATCGCTGGCCAGAATTTTAAACAGCAACCTGGTTTTGTCGTTGCTCACTATCCTTGCCGCGTACTGATAAAAGTCGAAACTCTGTTTCTCAATGAGAATCGCTGTATGTAATGCAAATCTTAAGAGAGGGTTCATGGTTGTTCACCTCCTGCGAGAATGATCGTGCCCGGGGGCAATATCTGTCATCCCCTCCTTGCGTAATGCTTGATACTATTTTACTGCACGATTGACTGTTTGTAAAAGAACAGAAAATGAGGGGACAGATTTGTTTGCTTATGAAGCTGCCGATACCCGATCCCCAGTTCCTGTGCCCCGGTTTTCAACCTTGACTCGGTTTTGTTGCAGGTGTATACAGAACGTGCTTATTGGACTGTGTTAAAACGTTTCACGTGACTGATTGGGACTGAATGCGGACAGCGCCGGAATCGACGGAATCCCGGCCCATCGAAAGGATACGGCCATGACTGACACCATACTGCACGCTTTCAACTGGCGCTACACCGACGTGGCCGACCGGGCGGCCGATATCGCTGCCTGCGGCTATGGGGCCGTGCTGCTCCCCCCGCCGCTCTACAGCTCCGAGAATGGCGCTCCCTGGTGGCAGCGGTACCAGCCCAAGGACTACCGTGTCCTTCGGTCGTATCTCGGCACCAAGCCGGAGCTGGAACAGGCCATCGGCGCCCTTCACGGGCGCGGGGTACGGGTCTTCGCCGACATCGTGTTCAATCACATGGCGAACGAGAAGAGCCAGCGGTCCGACCCGTACGCATTCCCGGGCGAGGCCGAGCTGGCCCGCTACCGGAGCGAACGGGAGTCGTTCGAACGAGACCGGCTGTACGGCGACCTGGATGTCGGCCTCTTCAGCCACTGGGACTTCAACCCCGAAGGGGACATCATGAACTGGAACGACCTGTACGAGTCGAACGAACGCTGGCTCAACGGCCTCCCCGACCTCGACCTCAACCCCTGGGTGGTGGACCAGCAGCGGCTCTGCCTGCGGGCCCTGAACCTGCTGGGGTTCGACGGGTATCGCATCGATGCCATCAAGCACCTCCCGGAAGATCACATCAGGTCGGTTTTCGAAACGGACGATATGGCCGGCAGGTATGTATTCGGCGAGGCCTTGACCAGCAATGACCATGAGGAGAACATCTTCCTCTGGCCTCTGGTTCTCCGCACCAGCGTCTCGTTCTATGATTTCCCGCTGCACGAGACGCTCCGCCGGGTCTTCTCGCCGGGGGGGAGCATGCGCGAACTTGCCGATCCGGCGGCCTACGGCCAAGCCCTCTCCTGGCGGCGGGCCCTGACGTTCACCGTCACCCACGACATCCCGAACAACGACGGCTTCCGCTGGCAGCTGCTGGATGGGCAGGACGAGTACCTGGCCAACGCCTACATCCTCGGCCGGGACGGCGGCGTCCCCATGGTGTTCACCGACCACGACGAGAGCCCCCGCGACCGCGGCCGTTGGTACGAGGCCTGGCAGCGCTACGACATCGTGCGGATGATCGCCTTCCACAACGCCGTGCATGGGAGCCGTGAGCGTTCCCTCTTTGAGGACGACGGGTTCCTGGTGTTTGCCCGCGGAGATCGCGGCATTGTCGCCATCAACAAAACCGAGCAGTGGCAGCATCCGCGGATATGGACCTACGGTCTGCAGCACGGCCGCTATCGCTGCCAGATCCATCAGCACGACATGCAAGTCACCGGCGAATACTTCGACTTCGCCATTCCTCCCAGGCAGGCGCAGATGTGGCTGTGGCAGGAGGGTTGACGGGTCAGAGGGGGTAGCTGGGAGAATAAGGAAATGTCCGAAAGTCTAACCCGACTCCGGGCTTATTCCTGGGTTTTCGGCGAAGACAGATTTGTTGACGAAGTGCTTTACAAAGCGGGAGCGCAGCCGCAGAAGAAGGCCGATATTGAAGCGGTCCTGACGGCGGTTGAACGGCTGTATGGAATCAAGGTAGAGGAGTTGTCGAAACAGGGACAGGACCGGCGGCTTTCGGAAGCACGGAACTTGGCGGCATGGGGAGTGAAAGAAATGACTTCTGCGACGCTGACGGAACTATCAAGGAGAATTGGCCGTGACGTCACCACCCTCAGTTCGGGAGAAAAGCGCCTGCAAATGCGCGCAAAGAGTGACTCAGAACTCGCAATGAAGATGGTGGATTTCAAAGGGTGGGGGTGGAACTTGCAAAGTTGCAATCCTGACCCGAATGGCGCTAGTTTAAGGTTTCGCTGCACGACATCTGTTCCGGTGAGGGACCGCTTTCATTTCACGTCTCGGCGCAGTCAACAGCTGATA
>WSYB01000051.1 GCA_009773645.1 Geobacteraceae bacterium | reverse complement strand
AGGGATTGCGCGGAGGCGTACATCGGTACGCCGCACAAGCAAGCCCGCAGATTGACACCGCCAGGGCGAAAAAAGACCGTTTCCGGATGGAAACTATTTCAAATATTTGCCTCTGTAACGTGCGACGGGTTCACGTGCCGGGCGCCATCTGACTGTTCATGCAGGTTTCCTGTTTTAACCGGCTCTCTCCTTGCCAAATCCGGCTTTACCGGGTAAAGTCTGAAAGGTATGATGGATGACACCGTAAATAAGAAACAAAAGCCGCTGGTTGTCCGGATTCTGCCTATCCTGCTCCTTTTTCTTGCGGCAACCTACTTCCTTGTGCGCATATATATCGGCACCCCTTGGGCAGCAAGCCGGCTTTCTCTGGTCCTGTCGGGTTTGCTTCATCAGCCGGTAAAAGTTACCGGATTGGAGTTGAGGGGGGGGACGCTCTCCATTATAGGATTGACGGTCGACAACCCTGCCGGATTTGATAACGGCCATATTTTCTCTTCCCGCTCCATTATAATTGCTCCAGCCTGGGGAAAATTTCTTTTCGGCACGAGGAGCTTTGCCCTGGTGAAGTTAGAGGGGCTCAGCGTTGCCGTCAGCAAGAACAGGAACGGGGCATGGAACTTTGCGCAGATGGCGAAACGGCTGACGGGAAAGAAAAGCCCCACGGAAACATTCATAAAACGGCTGGAGCTGAAGGATGCTTCCTTCAAGGTGAACGGCCGGGGGATTGAGCATCTGGCGCTTCTGGTCAACGACCTTTCCACCAAGGGGTCGACCAGTTCCAGACTCCTTCTCACCTGCAAAGACGAAAGCGGGAACGCGATCCGCCTCGAAGGCGCGGCACGGCTCGGCGCAGAACCTTCCGTAGACCTTTCTTTTTCAGCCCCGTCCGTATCCCTCGGTATGTTCAAGGGGCTGAAAACCCCCCTTGATCTTGCCCAAGGAAGAGGAGCTGTCTTTCTGTCCGCGCGGCTCCATGCCGGCGAACTCGTCGTCGGAGGGAAGGTCGGCTGCGATCGGCTTGCATTGAGAATAAAGCAAGGGAGGATTCCCCTCAGGGGGGACCTGGATTTCGCGGTGCGGTACGCCATAAAGACGGATGAGGCGACCCTTGACAGATGTTCCTTGCGGATAGACGACCATATCAAAGTGCATGCGCGTGCCAGTGTGCGGCGGATAAAAAAGGAAAGGGACTTCGAGGCGGAGATATCTGCAGAAGAGATCGAGGTGAAAAGGCTCTATCTCCTGCTGCCGCCCGAGTTGCGGCGCGACCTGACTCCCGGAGGAAAGTTGATACCTCGTGTTTTCCGGCTTTCCGGCAACGGCATGAACGGGATGACTGCTGCCACCGGCGGAATTTCCCTTCGTGGGGGTGAACTGGCAAAAGGCGAAAATACAGTTGCGAAAGATATTGCCGCCGATCTCTCCATTGTCAAAGGCATGAGCGGCTGGGAACTGCACGGTCGGCTTTTCCGGGAAAAGGGAGGGGACGGCTTCCCCCTGCAGGCGCTTGATGCGCAGATCACCGCCCGTTTTTCCAACCGCCTGCAACCGCAGAGGGTGGAAATTCCTTTCGTATCCGCAAGGCTGATGGGAGTTCCCATGACCGGAAAGGGCGGCTACCGGCCGACTGACGCTGATCCTCTAACTGCTACGCTCGACATCCCTGCGTTTTCCCTTTCATCACTGAATCGCTATCTCGCCGGGAAGAGTGCCGGGTTTTCCTCCGGAACGGCCGCGATATCCGCACAGGGCGCCGGCCGCGGCCCGGATCAATTCCTGGGCAAGCTGCACGTCAGGCTCCTCGGCGTGCAGGGCGCGGCCGGCGGTAAAAGCTTTGCGTTCCGGGACGCGGCAACCGATGCCTCTCTCAGCGGCACGAAAGGGAAGTTCGCGGCTGCCGGCAGGATAAACATGAACGACGGGCAGGTCAGCGGCAAGAACCTCGGCGCTTCCTTTGCCTATACGCTTGCAGACGGAATCCTCGCCATGAAGGAAGGGCGCTTAAAGATTGATCGGATGGATATCCGTTTTGCGGATATCCGCGGTCCCGTGCCACGCATGGTGACCGCGGCAGGAAGCAGGCGGCTCCCCGTAAGGGTGGAGTTCACCGATGTCCAATTTCAGGGGAGCGGGGCCGATCTCAGCGGTCTGTCGGGAAACCTCAACGCAGGTATTATTTCGATGCCCGGACGGCGTTGGCTTGAGGGGAGCGGAACCGCAACGTTGAAGAAACTCTTTTTCAAGGGTAACGAGCTCGGCTCACTGGATGGGCGCTTCAGGTTTGCCGAAAGCGGCGCAACTGCCGAGATAAACGGCAAGGTCCTCGACGGGAGCATTGCCGCACTGGTAAGCCTTGATCCGTTTGCCCCGGAGCTGCGCACCGGCTTCAGCGTGAAACTTGCCGGGGTACAGGGGGCCCGCCTTGCCCGTTTTCAGGCCGGCGACCAGAAGGTAAAGATTGCCGGCGGGGTTGTGGATGCGAGCTTGGGAGGGAGCTACAGTCCCAAAGGAGGGATGCGCTGCCGGATGGAGACGACCGGAACGGGAATAACACTGACGGGCAGGGGGGGGAAGACGTTACTTTCGGATGGTGGTGTTAAAGCTCTCGTTCAGCTGTCAGACGGCAATCTCCAGCTCAGTGACGGGATGGTCAACGTCGGCAACAACCTGAACCTGAGGCTCAAAGGGGAAATGGCGCATGCATTTTCGCAGGACAGAGAGGGAGACTTTTCCCTTTCACTTCCAGCAATCCCTCTTGCTTCCCTGCTCGACTCGTTTGTCAACCTTCTTCCCCGGCCACTGCAGGAATCTACGGTGGCAGGGACGCTCGCGGTAAGCGGAAAGGCCCGGGTAAAAGGGAAAGGAATCGTTCTCGATGGCGACGCGATGCTTGAGAACGCCTTGATGGAAATCCCTGCACAGAAACTGAATGTTGCCGATATAAATGGAACCGTCCCTTTTTCCCTCGATTTTTCCGGGAAAGCCGCGGCAAGGGGAAAGGAAAGCCTCGAATTCAGCAGGGAAAACTATGCCGCTCTCCTCAACGTATTGCGGCAGGGGGGAAAAGATGGCCGGACCTTCAAAATCGGGAAGATCCGCTTCGGCGCCATTGAATTCGGGGAAACCACTCTGTTGATGCGGGCGGGGAACGGTTTTACGGAAATAACCTCCCTTAAATCCGACTTCTTCCAAGGCGGTCTGTTTGGTAAGGGGTATTTCCGATACGGGAACACCCTCTCCTACGACGGCGACATCCTCATCCACGATCTGAGCCTCAGGGCATTCTGCGATTCCTCCCCAGCCATAAAAGGGTATATCTCAGGCCGGGTTGATGGTATACTGAGCCTTTACGGGGAAGGAAAAGGGTTGAACGGATTGATGGGCTACATTGATCTCTGGACCCGCAGCGGCAAGGGTGAAAAGATGCTGGTCAGCAAGGAGTTTTTGCAGAAACTGGCCGGCAAGAAACTGAAGGGTATCTTTTTTCGCGAAGACCGCCCGTACGATCATGGCGAGATCAGCGCCTATCTGGAAAATGGATACCTGACCTTCGAAATCCTCGATATATCGCACACAAACATATTCAGGATACGGGATCTGAGCGTTTCCGTGGTACCGGTACAGAACAGGATTGCCTTGGGGCATCTGTTTACGGCGATAAAAGAGGCGGCGGCCCGCGGCAAGAAGGTACGGGGAGGAGAGGCCCCGCAGGAGGCGCTGCCGGAGACGGAATTCAAGTGGCAGGAGTAAATTCAATAAAACCTTTGCTGCCACAGAGGCACAGAGAAGATCTTAGATTCCCCGAGAAGAGCAGGACGTCCACGAAGAAAAGCAAAGCAGTTTAGAGAAAACAAGAATCTCAAAGATTTTATCTCAGTGTCTCTGTGACTCTGTGGCAAAAACATTAGAGGTAATCCGTCATGGAAGTGCGCATCTATTACGAAGACACCGATGCAGGCGGGATGGTCTACTACGCCAATTACCTGCATTATTTTGAGCGGGGAAGGACCGAGTTTTTGCGGGAACGGGGATTGTCGGTGCGGGAGCTTCATGACCGTGGCTTTGTATTTCCGGTGGTCCGGGTTGAGGTGGACTATCGCGCACCGGCGGTGCACGACGACCTCATCAGGGTCGAGACCTGTGTGCTGGAGGTGAGAAAAACCTCGTTTACCGTGGGACAACAGGTGGTACGCGTCCTCGATGGGAAGCTCCTTGTGGACGGGAAGGTCACGCTTGCCTGTGTCGGGCCGGGGATGAAGGCCAGACGGCTCCCGGAGGAACTCGTGCAGGTGTTTGAATGATGCCGTGGGATAACGGCCAGGAGAAACGTGAGTTTGGATTTTAACGTGGATAAGCCATGACAACGCCCCGGCTCTCCGTTCTCCTCCCCGTCCGTAACGATGAGCGGTACCTCCCCTTCGCGCTTGCTTCCCTGTCCCGTCAGACGTTTACGGATTGGGAGCTGGTTGCGGTGGATGACGGCTCTAACGATGCGACGCCTGCGATTCTTGCCGAGGCGGCAAGACGGGATGCCCGTGTGCGTTCACTCATGCTGTCCGAGCAGGGGCTGGTCCCCGCGCTCAATGGTGGCCTTGCAGCCTGCCGGGCACCTCTTGTGGCCCGCATGGACAGTGACGATATCTCCCACCCACGCCGCCTGGAACTGCAAATGGCCAGAATGGAGGCGGATCCGATGCTGGGGCTTGTGGCCACGTCCTTCCGGCATTTTCCGCGGCGCCATGTCAGGGTCGGAATGCTGGCCTATGAGGCGTGGCAGAATTCCCTCACCTCCCACGATGCGATCCTGCGCGACCTGTTTGTCGAATCTCCCTTTGTCCATCCCAGCGTCGTATTCAGAAAGCGTGAGGTGGAGAAGGTGGGTGGCTATCGCGACATGGGGTGGGCCGAAGACTACGACCTCTGGCTTCGCCTGGCATCAGCCGGCACTCGTTTTGACCGCCTGCCTCAGACGCTTTTTTTCTGGCGGGACAGACCCGAGCGGGCCACCCGCACCATGCAGGAATACTCGGCCCAGGCCTTCCGGGCCTGCAAGGCCCACCACCTGAAAGAGGGGTTTCTCAAAGGGGAGACCTGCGTGACCTTGGCGGGAGCCGGGCTGGAGGGGAGGGGGTGGCGCAGGACCCTGGAGAATGAAGGGATCCGGGTCGTCCGCTGGGTGGACGTCGACCCCCGCAAAATCGGCCGCACCCTCCACGACGCGCCGGTCATTGCCCCGGACAAGGTAACGGCGGGTAACGGCAAGATGCTGGTAACCGTAGGCACCCGCGGGGCGAGGGACGGCGTGCGGAGCTGGGCGGTGCAGGCCGGGTTCAGGGAAGGAACGGATTTTCTCTGCGTTACGTAGAATGTTAAGGTATTTACCGGGTGATTCATGTTCAGAGGGGCAATTTCCATCTGGCGAAGGGATATGCTGGTGCTGCGCAGGAGCCTCTTTTCCGAACTCCTGGCGGTCACGGCCTATCCTCTTACCCTCTACCTTGCCTTCGGGATCGGGCTTAAGGGGTACATCGGGAATGTGGAGGGGATTCCCTATTCCCTTTTCATCGCGCCGGGGCTTATCTCCATGACCGCAGTTTCCGCCGCCTTTAACGAAAGCGCCTGGAGCATGTGGTTCCACCGCAGGGTGCAGCGAACCATCGAGGAGTACCGGGTCACCCCCATCACGGTCTATGACATCGTCATCGGCAAGATAATTTCCGGCTTCTGCCAGGGGACCATCAAGGGGGTGGCGGTGGCGCTCGTCATCTTCATCCTCACCCCGTTTCGCTTTCCTCCCGCCAATCTCCTCGTCTATCTCCTCTTCATCTTCCTCGGCTCCATGATATTTTCCTGTGTGGGGACCATCTGCGGCACGATGATAGACAAGCCGGAAAACATCGGGCGGGTGGAGGCGGTGGTCATAGTGCCGCTCATTTTCATGTCGGGCATCTTCTTTCCGCTCTCTTCATACCCGACGAAATTTCTTCCCGTCATTCTGGCCCTTCCTACGACCGCTATCTTTGAAGGGGCACGGCACTCGCTGCTCAACGGCACTCTTGATTTCGGCAATGTGGGAGTCCTGGTTGTCACCGCTGCGGCCATCTTTATCCTGGCGGTTTATACCTTCAACAGAAAGATCGAGGAATAACGGGACGGCCAAGGGCAGAGAGCCAGGGGCGAAAAGGGAAATCTTCTTGAGTTTCAGTCCCTTTTCATAGTAGGATTCATTAAATATGCAGATTATTCCGGCACAGCGGAATGGAGAAAAAATGGCTGAAGAATTTATTCCCAAATGGATCGCCTGGGAAACCACCCAGAAATGCAACCTGAAATGCGTCCACTGCCGTTGCTCGTCCGACATGACTTCTTCCGAGGGGGACTTTACCACTGAGGAAGGGAAAAAGCTCCTGAAGGAGATCGCCGACTTTTCCAAGCCGGTGGTGGTGCTTTCCGGCGGCGAGCCGCTTTTGAGAAAGGATATCTTTGAGCTGGCCGAGTACGGTACTTCGCTGGGGCTGCGCATGTGCATGGCCACCAACGGCGCTCTCGTCAACGACGAGGTCTGCGAGCGGATGAAAAAGGCGGACATCAAGATGGTGTCGCTCTCCCTGGACGGGAGTACCGCCGCCGTTCACGACGACTTCCGCTCGTGCCCCGGCGCCTTTCAGGGGGTCATCAACGCAGCTGAACTGTTCAGGAAGCACGGCCAGAAGTTCCTCATCAACTCTTCCTTTACCAAGCGGAACCAGTCGGACATCGCCAACACCTTCAAGCTGGCCAAGTCCCTCGGGGCCACAGCCTGGTACATGTTCATGATCGTCCCCACCGGCCGCGGCGAGGAGATCATGAGCGAACTCATTTCCAAGGAGGACTACGAGGAGATCCTCGAGTGGCACTACCAGCAGGAGAAGCTGGAGGATGACATCCTCATGCGCCCCACCTGCGCTCCTCACTACTACCGTCTGGTACCCCAGCGGGTCAAGCAGGAGGGGATCAAGTTCGAGCGCCGCTCCCTCACCTTTTCCACCGGTGGCGGCAAGGGGTGCATAGCCGCCCAGACCATCTGTCTCATCGATTGCTTCGGCAACGTCAAGCCCTGCTCCTACTTCCACCGCACCGCCGGCAACGTGAAAGAGACCCCGTTCCGGGAGATATGGGAAAACTCGGAGATATTCAAGGACCTGCGAAACTTCAAGGCCTATAAGGGGAAGTGCGGCCAGTGCGAGTACATCAACGTCTGCGGCGGCTGCCGGGCAAGGGCCGACGCGGTGTACGGGGACTATATGGAAGAAGAACCCTTTTGTAACTACGTTCCTATAAGAATCCAGAATAAAGCATAGACCTAAAACCCACCACGGAGACACGGAGGCACAGAGAAAACACCTAAAGTCCTTTTTGGTTTTTAACCCTCAAAAAGATTTGTAGATTTTGCCTTTCTCCGTGTCTCCGTGTCTCCGTGGTGAAGATTTTTGAATTTCCAAGGAGGGTTTTTAAATGAATACACGATTTCTCGACGCCTGCTGGGGCAAACCGGTTGACCGCACCCCTGTGTGGCTTATGCGCCAGGCAGGGCGTTATCTCCCCGATTACATGCGGGTGCGGACCAAATGCACGTTTCTGGAACTGTGCAAGACCCCGGAACTGGCCGCCGAGGTGACCATTCAGCCGGTGGACATCCTGGGGGTCGATGCCGCCATTCTCTTCTCCGACATCCTGACGCCGGTGGAGCCCATGGGGATGAAGCTCGACTTCGTTCCCGGGCCGGTGTTCGAGAACCCGATCCGCACAATGGCCGACGTGGAGGCTCTCCGCATCCCCAACATGGAGCAGGACGTCCCCTATGTCCTGGAGACCATCAAGATCCTGCGCCGGGAGCTGGAGCGTAAGGTCCCCCTCATCGGCTTCGGCGGCGCCCCCTTTACCCTTGCCTGCTACATGGTGGAGGGAAAGGGGTCCAAGGACTGGGCCACCATAAAGCGGATGATGTACGCCGCCCCCGACGTCTACGCGGCCCTCATGGAGAAGATCACCACCATGGACATGGAGTACCTGAACGCCCAGATCAAGGCGGGGGCCCAGGCGATCCAGATATTCGACACCTGGGGCGGGGTTCTTTCGCCTTCCGACTACGAGAAGTACGTCCTCCCCTACACCACCCGCCTCATCAACGGCCTCGACCGGCAGAACATCCCGGTCATCCACTTCGTCAAGGGGGCCGGCACCATGCTCGACACCGTGAAGCGGGCCGGTGGCAATGTCATGGGGCTCGACTGGCACATTAACCTCGGCAAAGCGAGAGACGTGCTCGGTAACATGGCGGTCCAGGGGAACCTCGACCCGACAGTCCTCTACGCGCCGAAAGAGGTGATCGAGAAAGAGGTTAAGCGGGTCCTCGACGAAAACGCCGGTAGGCCGGGACACATCTTCAACCTGGGCCACGGGATACTGCCGACGGTGCCGCCGGAGAACGCGGTCTTCATGGTTGAGGCGGTGCATAGGTTGTCGCAGAAGTAACCAGTCGTTGAATCTAGAAGGGCGGTCGAGAGACCGCCTTTTTGTTTGCGTGATGAGAGGATAATTTATGCTTTAGTTTGGAGTTTGGCGTTAAATCCAAGCGGAATGCTTCATTTGAAATCAGGACAAGCTCGCTAAGATCGTCTGGGTATGAATTCTACATATGAGAAAACGTCTCAGAAAAAACTCTATGATCAGGCAGAATCCGGGCGGTGGGCGGAGTGTGAGTTACGATATTGTACGGTCGGAAAAATAAGAACATAGAGAGGAGCCTGTATATGGAATGCCGCGGAGATGCCAGTAAGTGCGCCTGCACCTATTCATGCGACCGGAGGGGGAACTGCTGCGCCTGTGTAGCCTATCACCGGCCGAAGGGGGAGTTCCCCGCCTGCTTTTTCACCCCGGCAGCCGAGCGGAGCTACGACCGCTCGTTCGCACGGCTGGTGAAGGACCGGGAGGGAAAGTGACGCTTTTTTCTCCTGGGGAGAATCTCGGGGGGGAGGTTAGAGTTTCTGACGTTTATGGGAGCGGATGGACAATTTGCGGTACAAAGACGTGACCAAGGTTTTCGGCAGGAACCGGCCGATAACCGATAATGGAGCAAGCTATGTTTCCCTGCACGCAATGCGGTGAATGTTGTCGCCATGTCCGAGGTTCGGAGCTGACCTCTCATCTGGATGACGGCACCGGGGTCTGCCGCCATTTCGACCAGACCGGGCTGACCTGCTCCATCTATCATGATCGCCCGGATATTTGCCGGATCGACGCGTGCTACGATGGGTATTTCCACTGTCAGATGAGTCGTGATGATTTTTACCGGCGGAATGCCGACGCATGCAACGAATTACAGGAAGAGGCCGGGTTGCCGGAGCGGTTTCGAGTAAAACTGTAGACCTAGTTAAAATCGATCTTGTAGTAGAGATCCACGCCGCTCTCCGCCCCCGTCTGGCTTTCGACCTGCAAACGCTTGAAGATGTCGTAGCGGAGGCGGAACAGGTTGCCGCCGGTGAATATTGACCGCCCGTAACTGAAATAGAGTTGCGGGGTCAGATATTTCCCCACGGTCAGCATGGTCTGGGAGATGCCGGGCGCCGGCTTTGCCGGTGCGGCGCCGGGAAGCGTTACCGTGATCGGCTTGTACCCCATGTAGCCAGTGGGCTCAGCGCCGGTCTGAATTTCCAGGGTACTGAGTCCGAGCTTCCTTTTTATCTGATCCTGCAGGACGACCGACTGCCCCCTGGCGAGAAGGAAGCCGGCGGCCTGGGCGACGAGGCTTGCCTGTTCCCTGTTGTCGCCGAGCGGATGGCCGAGGACGATATAAGAGAGGATATCGACATCCGGCATGGCGGGGTCGGAGTAGAGTCTGACCACCGGCACCTGGGGGGTCCCGCCGACGGTCACGCCGGCACGCACGTCGCCGACGGTGCGGAGCGCCAGAATATCCAGGGTCGGCCGATCGATGGAGCCTCCGGCGTAAAAGACACGCCCGCGGACGATCTCCAGGTCCACGCCGTAGGTCTTGTAGCGTCCCTTGACCACCCTGATCTCCCCCCTGCTCGTAATCCTGTCGAGACCCAGGACCGTCAACTCCATGCTCCCCCCCAGCTGGGCATCGAGCCCTTCCACCTTGACCAGGATCCTGTCGCCGAGCGCGACGCGGACCTGGATATCCAGGGCGACGGGGAAACCCTTTTCGGCGTGGCGCGGCGCCCCCTCCAAAATCACATCCTTGCTCGGCGCGGCGGGCGCGCGGGTCGGCGGAGCCAGGACGAGCAGTTCCGGCAGCACCACTTCGCCGCGGATGACAAGCCTTTCCGGGGTTCCCTTGAAATTCAGGCGCGGCGCACTCATGACCTGGAGCTCCGGGAGGTAGACGACCTGGAACCGCTCGCCGCTGATGTCCCCCCGGTATTCTTTGACACGCCACCCTTGCAGCTGGATGACTGCCGTTCCGGTGAGATGGCCTGGGCCCGAGGTCGCCCGGAAGGAATCGATGCGGATGATATCCTTCTCCAGGTGGGCAGTGAGCTGCACATCCCTGACGTGGACCCCGGCCGTGGGGAGGTACGCCCCCGCCTTTGCCAGGTGCAGTTTACCCTCAAGCCGCGGTTCTTGCCACCTCCCGTCGACCCGCAGGTCGACGTCGAGTTCCCCGTGGCTCTCCTGTACCAATCCGGGGAACAGGGCGGTGAGAACTCCCTTTTCCCGGACCTCCCCGGTGAGTGATGCCCGGACGGCCCCCTGCGCATCCAGGGCGATGGGGAGAGTCGCCGGGAGCGGGAGCTGGAAGCTTCCCCGTGCCTGACCGTATTCTGCCAGCGCCAGGGTAAAGGTGCCGCGGAGCGATTCCCCCTCCCAGTTCCACGCGACGGCAACATCGCGCAGATTGGCGTTGAACTCACCACCCGGCCTCTTCCAGCGGGCTTTCCCCTGGGCAAGGGCGGAATCCCCCTCGATGTCGAGGCGGCTGCCGGGGAGGAGTTTCCCCTTTACCCGCCCGGCGAGGCGCCCCTCCATGTTGACATCGCCGGGAAGCCAGGGGCGCAGCAGTGCCAGGTCGATACCCGCCCACTCCGCCAGCACGTCACCCTCCTCGGGAATGGCCGGGCGGGCGGGGAGAGAGGAGGAAAGGGTCCCTTTCAGTATCCCTCCCTCGGCCAGGGAAAGCTCTATCCCGGCGCGCAGGCCGCTCTCGCTCCCGTCAATGGTCAGCGAGCCCCGCTGGACGGTGACGCGCTGTCCGTCAGTGGTGACCGTCCCCGCCGCGCTGACGTTCCCGTTCAGGACCAGCCGCTCTCCCGCCAGGAGGCGAAGTCGGACACTTCCGGAACTTGAGCCCGCGACACGCACATCCCTCAGCCAGTGATTGGTTCTGGCCAGGTTCATCCCCTCCCATTGCGCCCGGATAACCGCCTCCCGCGGGTCGCGGGTCATTTCACCGGCAACCTCGAGGCGCTCAGGCTGAACGCCCGTGATGACGAGGGGGGCGAGGGAAATTCCCGAGGCGCCGATGGTGAGTTTGGCGGGAGCCCCGAGACTCCAGGGGCCGATGCCGTCACGGCCGGAGAGGCGGACGATCTCCCCCTGCCAGCTGCCGCGACGGTAGGCCCCGGACGATGCGACCCGTGCCTCGGCGCCGCTCGCGCTGAACGCAGCGTCCACCGTATGCCGGAGAGCGGTTCCGGCCACTTCCAGCGCTGCGGAATCAGCCTGAAAGCGGCCATAGACCACCTTACGGAGGGAAGCCGCGACCCGGACGGGGTGTTCCTTCCCCTCGTCGAGGCGAGCTGACATATCTGCCGAGGCTATCCGCATCCCGTCCGCGGCAAGGTTGCGGAGCTGACCGGTGGCGGAACCGCTTAGCCGCTCGTTACGCCAGCGCACCCACCCCTCGCTCCTGAGCTCGCCCGCCGTCCAGGGGACCAGCCGGGAGAGGTCGCTCACCCGGGCGGAAAAAGCGAGCCGGCTGTTGAGCTCGCCAGCGGCATTCAGGTCAAACCCCTTTCCTTGCAGGGCCAGGCGGCCGATGCGGAGGTTGTCGCCGGCAAACTCCGCACGCACCTCGCCGGTCAGGGCTTTGCCGTGCAGGCGGCTTTCCAGCAGGCTGCCCCGCACTTCCCCCCGGAGCGGGGCCTCCCCTGTCCTAGCCACATTTCCCGCGAGGTCGAAGTTCACCTCTCCCGTCCAGTCGGCGGCGACCCTGGCCGGGTTGAGCCGTCGCCCGCGCATGGCGCCGCTCAGGGAGAAACCTTCGCGCCAGCCGACCTGGATGCTTCCCTGCACGGTGCCATCCAGGAGGGAAGCGTCCAGGGGGGCCAGTTTCATGCCCGCCGCATCCCCCTGAAAAGAGCCGGTTGCCCCGGCTGCCCGCCACCCTTTCCCACGGTTGGCGAGATCGAAACGGCCGCGATACTGCACCGGGCTCCATTCGAACGCCACGGTTCCGGAGAGATCGGTCGGCACCCCCAGCTCGGGGGCCAGATCGAGACCGGCTCCCTTTATCCGCAGCTTCATGACCGGCTCATCCGCGGTCAGGAGGATGGACCCCTCGCCGGTTACCTTGCCCCGCCGGCCGGGAGCGGTCAGGCGAAGATCCCGCAGGTTGAAGGAATTACGGGTCATCCCCACCTCTCCCGCAAGTTCCAGGAGCCGCTTCGCGGGGGAGCTGCCGGTGACAGCGATACTTCCGGCCAGCTGCTCGGGAGAGCGTCCGGGAAAGAGCCGGGCCTGGATGGAGAGGAGGCTCATGGCCGCAACGGGGCGCGCTGGGGTCAGGGCCAGATCGAGCCGCAGGGAGGGGAGGCGGAAGCCGGCCATGATGCTTCCCACGGCCCTGCCGGCTTGGGAGATGACGGCGAGATCATTGATGGAGAGGATGGTGTCGCGCCAGGCAACGGAGGCGGATATCCCGGCCACGGCCACCGGTTTCCCGTCCAGATGGCGGTAGGTGAGGCCGTCCACCCGGAACTGCTCCACCTTCCATTCGAGGAGCGCCCGAATGCCCTTTATCCGCGGCCAGACAAGATCGGGCGGTTTTTTCTCCACGGGGGTGTCGTCCCTGATCCGCACCCCCCGCAAGGTGAACTCGCGGACGGCAACCTTTCCCGCCAGGAGGGAGAACGGCAGCCAGCTCAGCTCCAGGCTGTCGAGTTCCGTCACCTGCTGCGGCAGCGTGATGCGCACTCCTTCGAGGTGGAGGCGGTCGACTATCCTCCCCTCGATCTTCCGGGCGGAGATTTGCAGCCGACTGTGGCGGGAAATAGACTCCAGTAGCCAGCGGGCGCCGTCCGGCGTGCCGGCGAGCCAGGCCGCCGCCCCCGCACCCGCGACCCCGGCTGCCAGCAAGGCGGCGAACAACAGGTATTTCGTCGTTCGCCTCACAGCTGGAACCCCACAGAAAAGTGGATGCGGAAGGCCGGATCTTCCTCGCCGATCTGCCGGGCGAGATAGAGGTTCAAGGCCCCCACCTGGGTGTAGTAGTGCACGCCGGCCCCCGCTCCCTGGAACAGGCGGGCATCCGGGATGGAATTGAAGGCGTTGCCGGCGTCGTAAAAAAGCGAAACGCCCCACTTCGTGAAGAGGGCCCGTTCGAGCTCAACGGTCCCGGCGAGGAGATGCCTTCCCCCCACTACCTTGCCGGAGGCGTCGCGCGGGCCGAGGGACTGGTAGGCATAGCCGCGCACGCTCTGATCACCGCCTGCGAAGAACCGCAACGAAGGGGGGATATCGACCAGGGGGTCGGTGAACAGCGTTATCCCCCCCGTGGCCCGCATGAGGAGGGAAAGGCGCCACGGCAGCGGCACGAGATAACTTCCCTCGGGGGTGAACTGGAGGAGTGCGGTATCCGATCCGATAAACTGGTGGGTCCCGCGCAGATCCAGGGTATAGCGGTAGCCCCGCGTGGGGCGGATTGCGTTGTCGTAACGGTTTACGGAAAAGCGGAAGCCGGGCAACACCAGCCGCGAACTCGACTTCTGGTCGCCGATGGTGAATTCTTCCTGCTGCAATTTGAGATAGGCGGTACCCAGCTTACCTGTGCCGAAGCTCCGGTTCCTGTCCAGTTCCACCGCAACAAGCTCGCTCACGTACGTGGTGACATCCTCCCGCTGGAGTTTGAGCTGCACCCCGGTGGAACTCCTGACATCCTTGGCGCTCGGCAGGATGTAGCCGGCTGCCACCCCCTGGAGCCGCTCGGAAATAAAGAGGTTTGCGTTGAATTCGTGGCCGAGCTGGAACATGTTCAGGTCCCGGTAACGGGTGCTGAATCTTCCTCCCGTGTCCGTGCCGTATCCTATTCCCGGACGCAGGCTTCTGCGTGGCGCGGACTTTAGCTGTATGAGAACCGGCACCTGGTATTGCCGGGCCTTCTCCTTTTCCGGAGTGATGATCACTTCCCTGAAGCGCTCGGAGTTGGTGAAATTGAGCTGGGTTTCGCCGAGTTTCGCATAGGAGAATGTCTCACCGGGCTGAAAAGCCAGATACCGGCGCAGGAATCTGTCGGGATAGGTGGGCGCCCCCTCAAGGGTCACGCCGTTAAAGCGGTACCGCTCTCCCGTCTCCAGAACCAGCTCGATGCGGGCATCGGCTTTGGTCTTCGATATGCGGATCTCGTGCACCGGGAATCCCGCATCCAGGTACCCCAGTTCCTGGGCCCGGGACATGAGCGCCCCCTTGGCTTCCTCATATCTCTGCTGCAGGAGCACGTCACCCTTGTGCAAAGGGAAGGCTGCCGCCAGCTCCTTCAGGGAATCCTCCCCTGCGCCGGGTCCATGTACGGCCACCCTCACCTCGGTTATCCGCACCGGTTCTCCCGGTTCAACTTTGACCCGGAGGCGGTACTCTCCTTCGCTGCCGGTCTCGACCGAGGTGGTGACCCGGGCGTTGTAAAAACCGAATGGTTCCAGCGCGCCATGGACCTTTGCTTCCGCCTGGCGCGCGAAATGATCGAGCCACAGCCTGTTGACCTCCCCTTCGCGCACCAACCCATAGGGGAGGGTGAGTGCCTCCCGCACGTTTGTCAACGCCTCACCTTCGACCCCTTCCACGACGACCTCTACCGGCTCCGCGGCCATTAGAGGCATGGAGAGGCTTATCAACAGAAATGCGCAAGCGATGATCGATCTGAACTGTTCCAGTGTTGAGCCTCTTACCGAAAATGACGCGGTCTATTCCTCCAACTGCCGGAGTAAGGTTTAATGATGGTGACGATGGCCGACAGTAGAAGTTTATCATTGATTTGATTTTTTGGAATCTCCCCATGGGGTTGGTGTCGCGTGAAGGCGGTATTTCCGGTTGCAAACGCCGGGAAATGGAGGCATAGTTGCGTAACGATGCAATTTGAGAGACGGGGAAGCGTACAATGAAACCAATAATCGCCGTTACCATGGGGGACCCGACCGGGATCGGGCCGGAGATCATCGCCAGGGCCCTTGCTATGCCGGAGATCAGCAATATATGCAGGCCGCTTGTGCTTGGGGATGTGGCGACCATGGAGCGGGGGATCGCCATCACCGGCGCGCCGCTCCGTGTGGAGGCCCTTCCCGAAGGCGCACCGCCGGAAGAACCGGCTGCAGGAGTAATGTACCTCCGTTCGCTGTCCGGACTCGCACAAGCCGACATGAAGTTCGGCAAGCCAACGGCGGCAAGCGGCGAGGCGATGTTCCGCTACATTACCGAAGCCGCACGCCTTTGTCTCGAAGGCTTCGCGGCGGCCATGGCGACCGCCCCCATCAACAAGGAGGCGATGAACCGGGCCGGTCACGCCTACCCCGGACATACTGAGCTCCTGGCGGAGCTGACCGGGACCGGGGAGTTCGTCATGATGCTGGCTGGCGAGCGGCTGCGGGTGACGCTCGTCACCATCCATGAGGCGCTCCGGGATGTTCCTTCGCTGGTCACCATAGACCGCGTTCTCTCCACCATAAAAATAACCCGCAACGATCTCCAACGTTATTTCAAAAAGAACCCGCGCCTCGCAGTGCTGGCGCTCAATCCCCACTGCGGCGAGGGGGGGCTTTTTGGCGACGAGGAGGAGAGGGTCATCAGGCCCGCCGTCGAGGCGGCGCAAAGGGAGGGGATAGACGCCGTCGGACCCCTCTCCGCCGACACCCTCTTCCATTTTGCCGCAAAGGGGGAGTACGACGCCGTGGTCTGCATGTACCACGACCAGGGGCTCATCCCCCTGAAGCTTCTTCATTTTGACGACGGGGTGAACGTTACGCTGGGGCTCCCCATCATCCGCACCTCCGTGGACCACGGCACCGCTTACGACCTGGCCGGGACCGGCAGGGCTTCTGCGGCCAGCATGGCGGCGGCGATAAAAATGGCGGCGGAGATGGCACTGGTCAGGGACCGGGGAACAGGGACCGGTAAAAACGAAGGCAGATGAATTTTACATGAAGAAGATACTACTTGTCACAATCGGTCTGGTCCTCCTCTACGCCGCCTACATCGGCGTTTCCCTCATGTCTCTCCCTTCCGTTGAGGGGCTGAAGAACCGCAAGATGAACATGACCATCCGGGTGAAGGACTGGAAGGGGAACTACCACCCCTTTACGGTAGGTCCCGGAAACCCGTACTGGACACCTTCGGGGGCGATCCCTTCCGAGATGAAGTGGGCGGTCATTCTGGCCGAGGACGCCAGGTTTTACAAGCACGAGGGGATCGATGTCAAGGCGATCAAGAATGCCATCAAGTACGATCTGGAAAAGAAGAGCTTCGTCCGCGGAGCGTCCACCATCACCCAGCAGGTGGCTAAGAACCTTTTCCTGACCAGGGAGAAGACCATTACGCGGAAGATAAAGGAGCTCATCCTCGCCAAGCGCATGGAAGAGGAACTGACCAAGGGAAGGATCATCGAGCTCTATCTGAACGCCGTCGAACTGGGGCCGATGGTCTACGGCATTGGCCACGGGGCGCGCTACTACTTCGGGAAACCGGCGTCGGCACTCACCCCAAGGGAGTGTGCATTCCTTGCCGCCATGCTTCCGGGGCCGCGGGTGGCCTATAACCCGTACAAGAACCTGGGGAAGGTGGTGAAACGCTCTGACATGATCCTGGGGCTTTTAAGGAAAAAGAGGGTGTTGTCATCGGCGGAGTATGAGCAGGCGCAGGCGGAGACCCCCAACGTCGGGCGTATGCAGAAAAAGGTGGATGAGAGCATAAAGAAGGAAGAGGTGTTTGCTAACACGACGAGCGCCGTCGGCCCTCCTCTCCCGCCGGGAGGGGCACAGGAAGAGACTCCCCCGGAAGACCGGCCACCGGTGGCGGAAGGCGCTCCAAAGGCGGAGGAGGGGGAGGCGCAGAAGACATCCACGGATCAGGCTCCACCAGAAGGCGAGGAAAAGCGATAACTGTCAGTGGGTGAGAAGCATGCCTGCTCTACCGCTTGGTACTCGATCAGAAGCTTTCGAAAGAACTTCAGCCTACTCAGGGCAACTGCCTTCAGAAACCGGCAGAGAACGCTGGAATAAGCCTGCAAAAGGGGAGAATCAGCTAAAGATGAGCTCGTTGGATATGTTAAAGAGCAATTCAAGCAACTACTGTGCAGTCTGACCCAACGAATAACCTCTAATCTATTTTGTTCGTTGATCCTATTTCCAGTTGGTTCTGGCTGCCCATTCAGGTAGCTTGACGAGCCTGACGCCGTACTCCTTTTCGAGGAGGTCGATGTCGGCGCAGTAGCCGACACGATCGAACCATTCGAGCATGACAGCGAAATCGGCGCTCCACTTCCTGACTTCCTCGATCGGCGTCCTTTCAAACCGGACCGCTCTCCCCATCGCCTTGCCGATGATCTCCGCCGTCTCCGGCATGGTGCGCTGGTCGCCGGCGAAATCGAGTGCGACCCCGTTCATCCGCTCGTGCTCGGCAAAGGCAAGGAGACCGAACTTGCCGATGTCTTCGACGGCATTCATCTGCAGCACCGTCTCCGGCTTCAGCGCGATCCGCAGCACCCCCTCCATGAGTCCCGGCTTGAACCAGGGCGAGGTGAAATTCTCCATGAAAAAGGCGGGGCGCAGGATCGTCCAGGAAGGAAAGCCGAGTGCGCGGACCTTCTCTTCGATCCGCCACTTGTTGTCGAAATGGGGAATGCCAGTGTTGCGGTGGGCCGAACCGACCGAAGAATAGACGAAATGAGAGACCCCCTTTTTCCGCGCCAGCTCGGCCAGGCGTTTTCCCTGCTCTTCTTCGCGCGTGACCCCCGCTTCCCAGGTATTTTGCACGGAATGCACCCCCCAGACCCCATCCAGCGCCCGCACCAGCGATTCGGCATCACCGAGGTCGCCCTCGACCACCTCCGCGCCACGGGCGGCAAGGTCCCGTGCCTTCTCCCCGCGCGCGTTACGAGTCAAAGCCCGCACCCGGCACCCTTTCGCCAGCAACTGTCCGGCTACGGCGCCCCCCTGGTTCCCTGTCGCCCCCGTAACCAGGATAATATCTTTCTCTTTGTCCATAACTCCTCCCGTGCAGATGAACGAAGGTTCCCCCGTCGATCAGGGTTGATTCCAAGCTTTTTTTCCGGCATACGGAGCAATGGTACTGCGCTTTTGTTTCATGTCAACCGAGCGGCAACCGGCGGGTTGCCGGTTATATGCTCGAATGCGCGGCGCAGCACGGCTTCAGGTTCGATGCGGTGCAGATGCCGCTCAATGTGATGGACGCGCACTGCCGGAGCTTCGAGAGAATTGTCCTGCCGGAACTGGTCAGGCGAAAGATCGGCGTTCTGGGAATGAAGAGCATGGCTAACGGGGTAATCCTGAAGTCGAACACGGTGACGGCCATAGAGTGCCTGCACTATGCGCTGAATCTCCCCACGTCAGTCGTAATCACCGGAAACAAGTCGGGTCAGGCTTGCAAACTTGCAATCTCGGCAACGGCTTTTCCCAGAAAATCCATTTTGGCAGATATCACTTCATCTCTCTTCGAACGTTCGACGAGCCTTTTTATGGCTGAACTTAACGATGTCACATCACGCCCTAACTTCCTTGCCAATTCTGTCAGTGATGCACTGCTTAAGGTAAA
>WSYB01000050.1 GCA_009773645.1 Geobacteraceae bacterium | reverse complement strand
CGTATTGCCTCGCGGCTCTTGCGATCTATTTTCCTGCCGTCTGTTTTTTCCATGGTGGCAGTATAGCACATGTCGAGTTACTTTTGTACTACTTAGTAAGCTGTCTGATCATAAAGATTTTTGTAGGCATTAAACATGATTTCTCCTAATAATATAATAGTGTCTCAGTTTAAAATTCACTAACACGCGGCCAGTCATCGGGGATTAGCTTTTCTGTCCTCCCCTCCAGCGCTCGATAACTGCATTCTGGTACCAGGGCTCATTGATATCGGCATGCTCACCGATTTTCACCTGGAACCCGGGGGGAAAATAGGGACATCCTTATTTTTTCAAAATGTCATACATCAGCACCTTTCTTGGTCTTGAAATTATTATCATCCTTACAAAACGCAAGAGCATCAAAGATGAGGCCCGAGAGACGCATAAGGCTTTCAGGTTTGTCGAGGACCACGCTGTTTCCCGGTCCAAGCTCAAGCCCAGCCTTGGCAACCTGCGCCTTATGTTCATCGGTGAAGTCAAAGATGAACATGCCCAAAGGCTTTTTGCGGTCCCCCTGGTATCGAAGAAGCCAGCGGTTTACCTTGCCCTGATAGAGCATGGTGTAATAGGACTCCGTGTCTTTTGCAACAATATCGACCGGATTGACTTGTCCGCCAAGCATGTCCTTCATGATGTCGAGAATTTTCCTTTCAGCAACGGTCGTCACAATCTTTGGGTTAGTAGAGTCGATGAGGTTCTCTTCAGAATCAGTGACTGCCGCGTTAGCCGGTTCGGCAACGGTCGGCGGTGGAGGTGTTGAGAGCCCGCTGACAACCATCTTGCTGATGGCGTCCGCCACAGACTGCTTGACCAGCGGCGTCATCGACTCCAGGACCTTTGTCGTCAGTTTCGGGCTCAGATTTGCCCGAATGGCAACAAAGCGGACAAAGTCTTGATCCACTTCTTTTAAGCACGTCTCGATGACATTCTGAAAAATGCCAAGATAGACCCTCTCTTCGGCAAAGGTGCGGAGTCGATCGGGACTGAACCTGTCATAGCGGAACCGGGCAAGCTGTTCTGGAGCGGTTTCCGAGAGTCCCATGAAGTCAACCACCAGAAAAGGCGTGTCATCCATGATGTTCTGGCGCTTCAGGTCAGTAAAGAAACGCCATTCTTTCCCATTGGTGATGGCTGCAATAGCTACGCCCGGCGTGGCATTGAAGTAACGGGCCAACTGTCCAGCATGATTGGTGAGGTTTTCGCAGAAGGATTTTGCCTCGATGAACATGACAGGATGGCTTTCAGAAAAGAGAGCGTAATCAACTCGCTCATTCGCCTTTATACCTGGAAGGTCAGCACAATATTCGGCCTTCACCTTCAGTGGATCGAACGGGCTAAAATCGAGGATGTTTAGAAATGGGAGGATAAGGGCTTGTTTGGTGGTCTCTTCAGTGGTGCAATGAGGACCCACATTCTTAACATGCTCAACATGGCGCATCAGCTTTTCTTTGAAGTCCGGCATGATTCCCTCCATTTTCATCAGTTTTTTTCACTTCCGAAAGTGAAATTCGGGACAGATTTTCGCTCTCCTAAACAACCGCCTTCACAGCATCCGCAAGCACCCCTAGCGCCGCATTAACCGCCTTCTGAATAGTCGCTTGACAAGAAAAAGCAAGAAAAAGGGGACACAAGAAAAAGGCACAGGAAAAAAAGAAAAAGGGGACAAATTTATTTTCGTCGCTAAAACCACGAAACCGCCTTCTTGAACTTGCTCAGATCGCTCGCGCTCACCCCAAACATGAAACTGCCGCCGTCTGGCTCATAGAGCCCCCACAGGCCGACCGCATTGAGCTGCATGCCGGTGCCGAGGAGGAGACGGGCATCGCCCTCTATCTCGCCGACACCGACGCCGATGCGGCCGCCGGTTTTCTGCACCCACTTTGACCAGAACGATTCCCTGAAGGCCACTGTCCCCTCTTCCCGGACGAGCTCCGGGAAAAACGCATAGCAGAGCCCCGCGGTGCCGAGGATCGCTACCCTCGCCCCGTCATGGATGGCCAAAGCAGGTTCGAGCCGAAAGATCGCCTCCCACGGCGACACGCCGAGACGGGGCTCGGCCAGGACCTTCCTGATGTCGGAGTGATCGGCCCGCGTGAGCGACCAGTAACTGTTGACGAGCCCTTCGAGGAAATTGGCGTTCTTGGCCGTCTCGTTCTTGAAGTATTTCCGTTCGAGGAGCTGGTCCTGCAGCCTGATTAGACTGATGTATTCCTCCTTCAGGTACGGCTGGAGGTGCGCATTGTACGCCTCTGTCTCTGCCCGTACGCCGGGGGAGTCACTCGTCTGGCGGTCCAGCTTTCCGTCGGCGTCGAGCCGCATCCGGACCAGTGCCGAAAATGCCGCGGGTATGCGGGCGTCGGCCGCTTCAAGGCCGTTCAGGTGATCGGCTGCGGCAAGGCACGATCGCAGGTACTCCTTTACAGTTTCGTTCCTCTCCCCGGCCAGGATGCTCTCGATCCTCTCCCTGTACTGCTCCAGCGAAGACGGCAGTTGTCCCGCAATGGCCACGGCTGTCTGGACGAACAGCACTAAACCTACGAAAATGGTCGAACAAAAATTCCTCACGATGGGCCTCCGTCATAGCATCGCTCTTAGCGCCTCGTTGAATGAGTTCTGCTTCAGATAGGTCAGCACGTCATGATTGGCGCCGATCTTAGCCGGGTTGCGGGCGCCGAAGGAGATGAACTCGACGCAACCCTCATGCTCGGCATTCAGGACGCCGATCTCGGCGGGGTTGAATCCCTGCCGCAGCGGGATCAGATCGACCAGTTGGCCGGTGCCGGGAATCTTGTACTTCACGTCGGAGCAGACGATGTCGTTCTCGTTGCTGATGAACCTGAGCCTCCTGTCCCCCACCTTGTTCCACGCGCGCCCGAACCGTGCGAGCGTACTCCCCCTGTCGCCACCGAAGATCTCGCCCATCCTTTGCAGAAAGTCCTTGCAGATCCCCGGATTGGGCGATTCGAAACCGAGCGGAGAGGCCAGCAGTATCATCCCGCGGTACGGGATCGTCCCCGTGAACGCGTACTCGCGCCACACGAGGTGCGGCAGCATCGCTGCGCCGAGTGAATGGCCGACGAGGATCGTGTCCGCCTCTTCAAAGACCTCCCTGCCGCTCGAATCCCTGCGGAGCGCATCCAGCTTGAGCGCGCACTCGTCCTGGATCATCAGCCACATATCCGGCAGGCCGGCATAGACGAGGACGTCCATCATGTAGTCCTTGAACTGCTTCCAGCTGTCGTTGCCCACCCACTTCTCCAGGTCGGGGAACCCGCACATGGCCACGATCTCCGCCAGCGTCCCGCTGACGACGTCGTATTTCTCCGCCACCTTCTGCAGGAGATCCTCCCACCAGAGTCCCTTCACCGTGACATTCTCCAGGTCGTGGTTCCCGGCGATGACCTCCTCCCACTCCTTGTAGAAGTCGGGTTTCGCATCGCCGATGCCATGGGCCAGCACTATCAGCCTGTCAGACATGATGCCTCCTTTCCCCATACGCCTCCCATTACCTCACCCCTGTTCAATCAGCACATACGGCACCGTGGTCCTCTTCCACTTGTCACCGAAGAACCGCTTCGCCTGGTCGGTGGCCAGCGCAATGAAGCTCTCCCACTGGGTCGGGTGGATTGTCTGGCACCCTTCGCTGGAGGTGGTTTTGTAGCCTCCTCTGTGGATGTTGATGCCGAACATGCCGGTGTCGTCATACGAGGGCTCGCCGTCGCGGGTGACGCTGACCTCGCCGGCCCGCTGGCAGAGGGCCAGGTATTTGCCGCGGTGCATGTCGAACCGATGGACGAACCAGACCCCGGACTTCAGCGTCGCCATCCCTTTTGACGCACCAAGCCCTTGCCCCTTGCGGTACCCGGATGGATCGGTGTTGCCATTGTAGGCGGCGGTAACAGACGGTGAATCGATGAACAGGGCGTCATCGTAAATCCCACGGTCATTCACATGGGGGGCACCCATGGTGTTGCGGTAGTATCCCCTGATCCCCACGACAACCAGCGGATGCTTGACGCGGTCGATCTCGAAGGGCTGCAGCAAGGCATGCAGCTCGTCAGAGGAGAGTCTCGGCTTGGCATCTGGAACCATCGTCGGCATGGCGACCTCCTTTCTTCTTGCTTGAACTACGCGACCGGAATAACCGGGACGGATTATTTTTCCCGGGAGGCATTGGGAACGTTCTTATCTATGTTCCCAATCCTCTAGCTCCCCTAAGGAAAAGCACTGGAATCCCATCCCTCCAGCGTCACCTACTGCGAAACCAGGCTGGCCCCCTCTTTCCCCACCGCAGCCTGCCCGCTCTTAATATCCTTAACAACCGTCCCCTTCACCTTGAATATGTAACCGTTGAACAGATAAGCCCAGAACCACCGCTCCTCAACTACGGGGTTTATCAGCCTGTCCCCTCCCTTGCTGGCGACGGCCTCATCGTATGCCTTCTGGAACCGCTGATTCTGATTGATCGGAATGAAGTTGAAGAGCATCACCCCCAGGGAACTCCCCTCCCCTTCCCCGAGGACCGTGAAATCCTTCCCTTCAACCTGATTCGCCGGCATCCCCATGTTCACCGGCATCGACACGCACCCCGCCGCAAAAACTGCCAGCAGACAAACAGCCACAAATTTTTTCATTTCCCCTCCTTGATAGTGTGGACCTTCACCAAACTCACATCAAAATCGGTCTGCATCAGCTCCCACGCGCCCGGAGACAGTCACATCATAAGGGTGTCCATCATAAGGGAAAAGAGGACAAGGGGTCTGCCCTTGACACGGGACTGTTCTTAAGCATCTGCACAACATGTGCAACATATTTCTTCGTTTTGTCCTATGTCTAGGGCCACCCACTACGTTCCCCCCTACCCTAAACCCCCAGGAAGTCGCTACAGTATTCTCAATGTTCCACTTGCATCAATTATTACTGACCCCTGGGCAATGGAGAACGATCTGGCTGTCGCAGAGCAAGTTATTTTGTACTCTGCAGGATTCATGATGGTGACATCAATGGGCAGATTTGGCGAGCATAGGGAGTAGAGGTCACACGAAGGGTCAAAGAGCATGATGCAGATTTGCGTGCCAGGATCGCAGCAGGTTATCGCCTCCGCATATTTCGCCTTGCCACCCATAAGCAAGCCAGCCACGATTACGATGGTAAGTATAACCCTCAATTTCATCGTCACGATTTCACCTCCTTGTAAAATTGCAGGACATTCTACGTGCAAGAAAAACCGGGATTTATTTACCCGCAAAAGGACAACAAATCAGGACGACTATCCCGCCTTCTGTACCGCCTTCCTGAACTCCTCGCTCTTCAAGAGGCCGTGAACTGCCTCCAGATAAGCATCGCTCAGGGTCTCATAGTAGTTTTCCGGTTTATACGAGCGGCCGAAGCGCCTCGACGACCCGCTCATCATCCCCTGCCATAACTTCGCTCCGGCCGGTGTTTCAGCGGTCACCTTGATCCCCACATTTGCCTTGTAAACACTGTCCTCAACCACATAAAACTGCAGTATCTCCCCCTTGAGAACAACCGTTTCGCCGCTGTCCACGACTTTGAAGCCGAACTGCCGCATGATCGAAGCGAACCTGTCGGTGCACCAGGCTCCCACGTCGTCCTTGGTGGTCACCGGCCTCGGGCTTTTATCCTCGATGTTCCGGGCGATCTCCCTCCTGTTTTCCCGCGCGTCGACAAACGGCACCACCTTGATCTTCTGCTCATACAGACCCGTCAGCGTCGCCGTATTGAGGTCGTATACTTCGTTGGTCGGTTTCCAGACCAGGGGGATGTCTTCATGGAGCTTCGCGGCACAACCGCTGAGAAAAACGATACCGGCAAGAATTCCTGGCAATCTTCTAATTTTCATGACGGAACTCCTTTTAGAGTCAAAGCTCAGGCTTCTCCCTCCATGCTTTAAAACAGTCTAATAAACACATTCTGTATACTCCCGCATCAAAATCGAGTCAAGGTTGAAAAGCGGGGACCGGGGATCGGCAGTTCCATAAGCCTTTACAACCTTTTTGGAACCGCAGCACCCTCGCCGGCCACGGCCGTCTCCACGCAGGCGGCAGTCAGGGCCACGCTTTCGGGAGAGAGGAGAACCCTCTGCCTGGATATGTAGTCGCTTAAATGACCGCTTTCGATGACCGCAACCCGAAAAACCGGTTCGCGGACCTCCACAGACGCTTGGGGAAAGCAGAGTACCGGCTTGACCGGCCGGCTCCGTCCGGTCTGCTCCTTTAAGAGGTCCCTGATGCGGTAGGTCTCTCTCCAGGCCCGACTTATGAGGTCCCTCTCATGCGGAACGCCGTCGAGGAGGAGGGTCTCCCCTTCTGCAGTCACCTTCACGTTCGGGGGGCCGTTCTCCACCACAAACACCCCGGCGGGACCGACCACCACAAACTCCACAACGCCACCCTCACAGGATACCCGGCGGAAACCGGCGTATCCCTCGGGAAGAGGGGGAGGCGGGTCGTCTCGTTCCCCGTTACCGGCGCGCTTCCCGGGCGGTTTTTCCCTCCTCTCCAGGCACTCCACTGCCATCCTGACCCCGACCGCCAGCACAAAAACCGCCGGCAGCCCGAGCTGCGCCACTGAGGTACCGTCTCCCGTCCAGAGCCAGATCAAAAGCAGTATGATCCCGGCAACCGCCAGGAGCAACAATTCCCGCCCGGATACCATCTTATGGGGCTTCTCCCCGTTCTTTCCGCAACGCTTTTCCACAGGTCAGTCCTTCTCCAAGGCGTCAGTCAGCCACGAATGAAGCAGGACTCCATTCGATGCCGGTGCATAAGGCACTGCCCATATATTACAAATAATGTACCAGTTACAATAAAATACAAAATGAGAATATAATTAGGTAGTTACAGAGGCAGGGGAGTTCGGGGAGAATCGGAAAATGTAAACTAAGTTTACACTGAAAGATGAAATATGCCCGTGAAGGCCAGCCGGACAAGGAAATAGGCGACAACGTAAACAAAGTTTACATTGCAAACTTTGTTTACATCACTCCCCGCTCACGTCGAGCGCTGCGATCCGCAGAGAAGGGGAGCCGATCCCGCTGAAGAAGCGGAGGTCGTTACCCACCCCCTCCACATCCCGGAAGATATCGAGGATATTCCCCGCTATGGCGATCCCCTTCACCGGGGAAACGACCTCACCCTTTTCGATGAAAAAGCCGGCAGCTCCCACGGAAAAATCGCCCGAGATGGAGTTGGCGGTGTGCATCCCCATCACCTCCGTGATGAGCACACCCCGCTCGATCCCCTTGAGGAGCTCCGCAACGGGGACGGGGCCGTTTTCGATGAAGAAGTTGGTCGTCCCCATGTTGGGTGGGCTCTTGGCGCCGCCCCGCGCGGAATTGCCGGTGGAGGTCGTCCCCGCCTTGCGGGCGAAGTAGCTGTCGTAGAGATAGGCGAGAATGGCGCCGTCTTCCACCAGGATGTTATTCCGGTGCGCCACCCCCTCGCCGTCGAAGGGGGTGGTGGCCATGCCGCCGGGCAAGGTGCCGTCGTCCCTGATGCGCAGGGAAGGGGCAAAGGGCTTATCCCCAATCCGCCCCGCCAGTAGCGACTTCCCCTTCTGCACGTTCTCGGCCAGGAAGGCGGGAGCCAGGACTTCGAGGATCTCCGCCGCCACGTAGTTGTCGAACACCGCCGGGGAGCGCATGGTGGGTATCCTGCGCGCCCCCAGAAGCCCTGCCGCCTTTTTAGCCGCGCCTTTGGCTACCGTCTCCACATCAACGCCCGAGAAATAGTTGCTGAAACCGAAATCCCACCCCATCTGGGAATCGCCCCCCTCCTCCGCCACGACCGACACACTGCTGGAAACGGAAGTGCAGCGATAGCTCCCTGCCACCCCGAGGGAATTTCTGATAAAGACCTCAAAGCTCGATTCGCCGTAGGCGCTCTTCCTCACCCGTTTTATGCGGGGGTCTGCGGCAAGCACGAGCCGCTCCAGTTCCATGGCGCGCGCCACCTTATCCTCTTCCGGCACCTCCACGAGCCCTTCATCACACATCCCCTCAATTTCAGGGTAGGCTTCCGGTCCGGGAAAACCGTGAAATTCGTCCGGCGTCTGGGTTTCGGCGCCGACAACGGCGTTGTCGATCATCCGGGAGAGGTCGGTCTCGTCCAGGCTGGTGGAAAAGGAAAACCCCATCCCCCTCGATTTCAGCACCCGCACGCTCACCCCGACCGGCTGGGAGCACTTGAAGGTATCCACCTTCTGCTCCTTTACCTCCACTGAGAGGTTGCGGGAAGCACCGAGCATGATCTCGTAGCCGTCCAGGGCGCGGGATTGCAGGAGCCTCTCAATGCGGGCGGCGGTCTCTTGAAAATCCATCGTTAATCTCCTTTTTCGGGGACCGGGAAGCGTTAAAGGCCGGGAAGCGTTAAAGGCCGGGAAGCGGGAAGCGTGGTAAACCTTTTTTTCGGGAAGCGGGAAGCGCACAATCTAAAATCCATGCCTTTACGGTTCCCGGTTCCCGCTTCCCGGCAGTTCCGGTTCCCGCTTCCCGGCAGTTCCCGCTTCCCGGCCTCACTCCAGATCCAGAATCATCGCTATCTCGTCACAATCCGGAAACTTCACGCACTTCATGCAGTCCCCCCATACCTTGTGGGGGAGCTCCGATTTGTCCACGATGCGAAACCCGAACTTGCCGAAGAAGTTGGGCTTGTAGGTAAGGCAGAATACCCGCCTTAGCCCCAGCACCCGCGCTTCGTCAATGCAGGCCTGGACAACCTGGGTCCCGATCCCCTTCCGGCCGGCGTCCTCCGCCACCGCCACGGAACGAACCTCGGCCAGGTCCTCCCAGACGATATGGAGAGCAGCGGTCCCGAGAAGCTTCCCCTCCTCCTCGCAGACGTAAAAATCGCGGACCGCTTCGTACAGTTCGGAGAGGGAGCGGGAGAGCATGTCCCCCCGGTTGGCAAAAAAGGTGAGCAGCTTCTGGATATCTTTCACGTCCTGTATGCAGGCCTTGCGGAGCATGGTATTCCTTTCATTCTAGACATAAAAAAGCATTTTGAACACGGATCAAATCTGATTTATACGGATTTTCACGGATTTAAACCACTGAGAGCATTAACCCAAAAGGTTGTTGCAGTAGTAGCCCAGTCCCTCTTTGAATTATCAGTTTTAATCCGCTTTTTCCGTGTTAATCCGTGTCCAATTGCCGTTTTTAGGTTCATTCCAAACCGGCGAAGCCGGAACCATTCCCGATTCCCGATTCCCGATTCCCGATTCCCGGTCACCGGTCACCGGTGCGGGCTTCTTCGATCATCTCCCTGGCATGCTCCATGGTCCTCTCCGTTATCTTGACTCCACCCAGCATGCGGGCCATCTCCGCCACCCGCTCATCCCCGCCAAGTTCGGCGACCGATGTGACGGTGCGGCCCGCCTCGACCCGCTTTTCCACCCGGAAGTGATGGTCGGCAAACGCCGCCACCTGGGGGAGGTGGGTGATGCAGAGGACCTGCTGGCCGGCGGCCACCTTCTTCAGCTTTTTCCCCACCAGCGCCGAAGTGGCGCCGCCGATGCCGCTATCCACCTCGTCGAACACCAGGGTGGGCACGTCGCTCTCGGGGTGGACCTGCTTGAGGGCCAGCATCAGGCGGGAGAGCTCGCCGCCGGAGGCGATCCTGGCAAGCGGCTTCGGCGCCTCACCGGGATTGGGGGAAAAGAGGAAACCGGCCCCTTCCATACCGACAGACCGCGGTTCGGGAAGCCGCTCAAACGCCACTTCAAAAACGGCATTTTTCATGGCGAGCTCGTGCAGCTCCCGCTCCATGGCCTTCTTCAATTCCTTCGCCGCCGTCGCCCGCTTTGCCGAAAGCTCCTCACCCTTGGCCGCAAGCCGTTCCTTCAGCTTCTCCAGGGTCTTGTCCAGCTCGCTCCTGGCCAGCTCACGGTTCCGGAGGAGATCCAGCTCCCGGTCGATCTCCGACTTGCAGGCAATTATCTCCTCTACGGTAGGCGCATACTTCTTCTTCAGCCGGTTTAAGAGGTCGAGCCGGTCGTCTACTTCCTGCAAACGCCGCGGATCGGCCTCCACCCTGGCGGCATAGTCCCTGAGTGACAGCGCCGCGTCTTCCAGCTGCGCATATGCCCCGTTCAAGGCTTCACATACCTCTGCCAGCGAACCGTCGATATTCCTGATCTCTCCGATGCCGGCCGTTACCCGTTGGAGGTGACCTAGGATACTGGCGTCACCGCCATACAGAAGGTCAAACGCTCCTTGACTGTTCATGAGGAGCTTTTCCGCATGGGCAAGGAGCTGCCGCTCCCTCTCCAGTTCCTCCTCTTCACCGGGAACAAGGGCCGCCTTGCCGATCTCCCCGCTCTGAAACGCAAGGAGGTCGATCCGCCGGGCCGCCTCCCGCTCCCCCTCCTCCAGTTTCCCGATTTCCCCCAAGACCTTGCGGTATTCCTCATAAATGGCCGCAAATTCCGCCCGCAGCGGCGCAAGACCCGCGAATCCGTCGAGGAGGATGAGATGATTTTCCGGTTTGAGGAGGGTCTGGGATTCATGCTGGCCGTAAATGTTGATCAAGGCCTTCGCCAAATCTGAAAGGGCGGCAAGGGTGGAAAGGCCGCCCCCCACGAAGACGCGGTTTTTGCCGGAACGGGAGACCACACGTTTCACCAGCAGGTCACCGTCGCACTCCACCCCCATCTCCGCAAGCCCGGCCAGAAGCCCTGCGTGGGGCGAGAGATCGAACAGCGCCTCCACCACTGCATCTTCCTCGCCGGTACGGATCAGGTCGGCGGAGGCGCGCCCCCCCAGGATGAGGTTAACCGCATCGATGATGATCGATTTCCCCGCCCCGGTCTCGCCGGTAAGGACGTTCAGCCCCGGCCGAAACGCCACGTGGAGCGCGTCGATGATGGCAAAGTTTCTGATGTTCAGGTCTGTCAGCATAACTTCTCGTGATTCGGGAAGCGGGGTCCGGGAAGCGAACTTCCGGGAAACGGGAAGCGTACAACCTTAAATTCTTTAAATCATGTCGATAAGTTTTGCGAGTCCCGCTTCCCGCTTCCCGGCCTTTATCGCTTCCCGCTTTCCGATCTTTCCGCTTCCCGCTTTCCGATCTTTCCGCTTCCCGCTTCCCGGCCTTTATCGCTTCCCGGCCTTTATCTTTCTCCCCACTTCAATTTTGTTCTGAGTACCTCAAAGTAATCCTTACTGCTGGACATGATCAGTTTCGTATGGTGTTGCGCCTTTTTTATCCGAATCACGTCACCCGCTTCAAGCTCCATACCCACCTGTCCGTCCAGGGTGAGGAACACATCCTCGTTCGCCGATTTCAGTCTGATGGTGATCTCCGCGCCCGCGTCCACCACTATCGGCCTGTTGGTAAGGGTATGGGGACAGATGGGGGTGAGGACAAGGCATTCCAGGGCGGGGTGGATGATCGGTCCGGCTGCGGCAAGGGAATACCCTGTGGAACCGGTGGGACTCGATATGATGAGGCCGTCGGCCTTGAATGTGGTCAGATAGAAATTGTCGACCAGTGTCTCCAGGTCCACAATGCGCGCCAGGGCTCCCTTGTTGATCACCACGTCGTTTAAGACCAGATGGGTCGATATCTCCCGGTCTCTCCGAACAACAATGGCCATAAGCATCATCCGCTCCGACACCCGGAAATCCCCCTTCAGGCAGCGCTCCAGTGCAGGATAGAGTTCAGCCAGGGTTATTTCGGTGAGAAAGCCGAGGCTTCCGAGATTCACCCCGAGGATCGGTATCTCCCTCTCCCCGATCAGGCGCGCCGCCGAAATCAGGGTGCCGTCCCCGCCAAGGACCACCACCATATCGGCGCAAGCAACGATCCCTTCAGGGTCGACCCCCTGAGCATTGCCGAGATGGCGGGCCAGATGGGCCTCCACCATCGGCACAAGACCCTTGGCTTCCAGCCATGTGACGAGCTCTTCGGCCACCCCCTGGCAGCGCGGGTCATGGACTTTCGCAAGAATTGCGATTTTTTTCATCTTATGGCCTTCATTTATGGTATAAGTACGATTTTACTAACATATATCATAGGGCATGTCCAATGGAAATTCCATAGAATGCCCGCTATAAACTGTATCCATGGCTGCCGTTGCCTGCAGCAGGAAATACAAAACAGCGGATGAGGGGTGAATAATGGAAGAGCGTGTCCGACAGACCGGCAATGTAGCCGAGCTGGACAACATGATGATCATCATAAAGTCGTTTCTGGAGCATCTGGAGTATACCCTGGGAAAAGACAAATATACCGCCAGCCGGAATGACTTATTCAACGCCCTGGCCTATTCGGTGCGCGACCGCCTGGTGGAACGCTGGCTGGATACGCAACAGGCATACTACAACAGCGATCAGAAAAGGGTTTACTATGTTTCCATGGAATTCCTCATGGGACGCACCCTGGGAAACAGCCTGATCAACCTGGAGATGCTGGAGGATTTCAAGGATGCGATGGGCGCGCTCGGTCATGAGCTGGAAGAGCTGGTTGAGCAGGAACAGGATGCGGGCCTCGGCAACGGCGGGCTGGGGAGACTGGCGGCCTGCTTCCTCGACTCCATGGCCACCATGTCGATACCGGCCTACGGCTACGGCATCCGATACGAATACGGCATCTTCCGCCAGAAAATCGTCGACGGCGCCCAGGTGGAGATCCCCGACAACTGGCTCCGTTACCGCAATCCATGGGAGCTCGACCGCCAGGAGCACCTCCATCCGGTCAAATTTTACGGGAAGGTGGTGTCCAGGACGGACGCAAACGGCAAGACAAACCGCGCCTGGGTTGACACCGAGGATGTCATGGCCATGGCGCATGACACACCGATTCCGGGATACGCCACCAACACCGTCAACACCATGCGGCTCTGGAGCGCAAAATCGACCCGCGAATTCAATCTCGATTTTTTCAACGAGGGGAACTACATCCGGGCCGTTGAGAAAAAGATGATGTCGGAGAACATCTCCAAGGTCCTCTATCCGGCCGACGATATCCCCGAAGGGAAGGAACTGCGCCTGAAACAGGAGTATTTCCTCGCCTCCGCGACGATTTTCGATGTGCTCTACCGCTTCAGGAAGATGCACACAGACCTGGGACTCCTCCCGGAAAAGGTGGCGATCCAGCTGAACGACACCCACCCGGCGCTTGCCATCCCCGAGCTGATGCGGGTTTTGATGGACAAGGAGGGGCTTGAGTGGAATGCCGCCTGGGACATCACTGTCAGGACCTTCGCCTACACCAACCACACCATCCTGCCGGAAGCGCTGGAAAAATGGCCAGTCGGGTTCTTCGAACATATCCTCCCCAGGCACCTGGAGATTATCTTCGAAATCAACGACCGCTTCCTGGAAGAGGTGAAGAGACGCTTTCCCGGAGACGAGGCGCGGCTCGCGCGGATGTCTTTGATCGAGGAACACTGGGAAAGAAAGATCAGGATGGCGCACCTGGCAATCGTCGGGAGTCATTCCGTAAACGGGGTCGCCGCCCTCCATACGGAGATCCTGAAGGCTGATGTTTTCCGGGACTTTTATGAGATGTACCCCGAGCGGTTCAACAACAAAACCAACGGGATCACCCAGAGGAGATGGCTTAAAAAGGCGAATCCAGGGCTGGCCGGCCTGATCTCCGAGTATGTGGGAGATGGCTGGACGACGGATCTGTTCGAGCTGCAAAAGTTGAAACCGCTGGCGAACGATATGGAGTTTGTTGGGAAATGGCGGGAGGTAAAGAGGAAAAACAAGCAACGGCTGGCGGAATACATACTCAAGCAGAACTGCATCCAGGTCAATGTGGACTCCATGTTCGACTGCCAGGTGAAAAGGTTCCACGAATACAAGCGGCAGCTTCTGAATTTGCTCCACATCATCACCCTCTACAATCGGATAAAGGCGGACCCGCAAAAGCCGTTCGTGCCGCGGACCTTCATCTTCAGCGGCAAGGCCGCCCACTCCTATTTCATGGCGAAACTCGTCATAAGGCTCATCAACGCCGTGGCCGGGGTGGTAAACAACGACCCCGACGTGGGGGAGAAGATGAAGGTGGTTTTCCTGGCCAACTACGGGGTATCGCTGGCGGAACAGATCTTCCCGGCCTCAGACCTGTCGGAGCAGATTTCCACGGCGGGAACCGAGGCATCAGGGACCGGCAACATGAAGTTCGCCCTGAACGGCGCCTTGACCATCGGCACGCTGGACGGCGCCAATATCGAAATCATGGAAGAGGTGGGCCGGGAGAACATTTTCATTTTCGGCATGGACGCTGCAGAGGTCGCCGCCCTCAGGAAAAACGGGTACAACCCCTGGGAGTTCTACAGCCGTCATCCGGAATTGAAAAGGACGCTGGACATGATCGCAGGCGGCGCCTTTTCCCCCGCCAGTCCCGATCTCTTCAGACCGATCGTCGATGCCCTCCTGAACCAAGGGGACCGGTACATGCTCCTTGCCGACTACGCCCCATACATCAACTGCCAGGAAGAGGCAAGCAGGGTCTATCAGGAAAAGGAAGAATGGGCCCGCCGGGCCATCCTCAATACCGCGGGCATGGGGAAATTTTCCAGCGACCGGACCATCGCCGAATACGCCCGGGATATCTGGGATGTGCAGACCCTGGCAGTAAAGGCCAACGCCGAGCGCTGCCTGCATGAAGGGGTGTGTCTGGCGGATGAAAAAACCGTTCAACTTTCTACGTTATAGGTTCCGGGTTTAAACGCAGAACGTAGAACTTCGAACTCGGGTTTATATGGACCTTTTTGATACTAAAGCCGCAGCTGAAAATTTGAAGGAGGCGCCGCTCGCCGAGCGGATGCGACCTCATACCCTCGACGAGTTCGTGGGGCAGGAGCATATCCTGGGGGAAGGGAAGCTGCTCAGACGGCTTATCGAATCCGACCAGCTCACCTCCCTGATCTTCTGGGGTCCTCCCGGGTCAGGCAAGACCACCCTGGCCCGCATCATCGCAAACGCCACCAAATCTCACTTCATCTTTTTCTCCGCCATCCTTTCCGGGATCAAGGAAGTCCGTGAAGTGGTAAAGGAAGCGGAGGAAGAGCGCAAATACCGCGGCAATAAGACCATCCTGTTTGTGGATGAAATCCATCGTTTCAACAAATCCCAGCAGGACGCCTTTCTCCCCCACGTGGAAAAGGGAACGTTCACCATCATCGGAGCAACCACGGAGAACCCCTCTTTCGAGGTGATTGCGCCGCTTCTATCCCGCTGCAAGGTGCTGGTGCTCAATCCGTTGAAAGACGAAGAAGTGGCGAAGATACTTCAGTCGGCCCTGACGGCCCCCGAAAGGGGTTTAGGCCACCTGAAGCTGACCATAAGCGACGAAGCGCTGTCGTTCATGGCGGAGCAGGCAGGAGGAGACGCCAGGGTGGCGCTCAACACCCTGGAAACCGCAGCCAGACTCGCCAGGGATAGCAGCATCACCCTGGAAACGGCCCGGGAGGCGGTGCAGAAGAAGCCGCTTCTTTACGACAAGGGAGGAGAAGAACACTACAACGTCATCTCCGCCTTCATCAAGTCCATGCGCGGCAGCGATCCCGACGCGTCGCTCTACTGGCTGGCCCGCATGCTCGAAGCAGGCGAAGACCCTCTCTTCATTCTGCGCCGCATGGTGATCCTGGCTTCCGAGGATATCGGCAACGCCGACCCACGGGCGCTCCAGATGGCGGTGTCCGCCCTGCAGGGGTTCCAACTGGTGGGAATGCCCGAAGGGAGGATCATCCTGGCCCAGGCGGTCACCTATCTCGCCACCGCACCGAAGTCCAACGCCTCGTATGCGGGGATCGACGCAGCCCTGGCGGAAGTGAGGAAGAGCGGCGGGCTTGCCGTTCCGCTCCACATCCGGAACGCCCCTACCCGCCTCATGAAGGAACTCGGGTACGGAAAGGGTTACCAATATGCCCACGATTTCGCCGAAGGATACGTGGCGCAAGGCTACCTCCCTGACCAGCTCAGGGAACGGAAGTTCTACGACCCCACCGGGCATGGTTACGAGAAGACCATCAAGGAACGGATGGAGTGGCTCAAGGGGAAGGATGATAAAACCTGATCCGCCTCGGAGACACAGAGAAAACAGAAAAAACGATGGGACGCAGATCAAAGCGGAAAAGGCGGATTAAACCGCAGATCAAACCATGCTTTTTGATTTTTTATCTTTAAATCTGCGTTCATCAGATTTGATCTGCGTCCTATTCAGGTTTCGAATTTTTTTGCGCTCTTTGCGCCCGCAGTGCAAAGGGATTCGAGAGGTTAAATAATAACTTTGGGAGTTTAATATGAAAAAAATAGGCATACTGACCAGCGGCGGCGACTGCTCCGGCATGAACGCAGCCATCCGCAGCGCTGTCCGAACCGGGCTGAGCAAAAACATCGAGATGATCGGCTTCCGCAAGGGATACCTTGGTTTGATCAAAGGGGATTACCTGGTGCTGGACAACAAGGCGGTCTCCGGTATCCTCCAGCGTGGCGGCACCTTTCTCCAGTCGGCCCGCTGTGAAGAGTTCAAGACCGAGGCAGGCAGACAGACGGCGCTGGAAAATCTGGCAAAGATCGGGGTCGAGGGGCTGGTAGTGCTTGGCGGAGACGGGTCGCTTAACGGAGCCCTGGCCCTGCACCGGCTCGGCATCCCGGTGATCGGCATTCCGGCCAGCATCGACAACGACATCGCCTTTACCGACATGGCCCTGGGGGTGGATACCGCCCTCAACAACATAATTTATGCGGTGGACTGCATCAAGGATACCGCCAGCTCCCATGCCCGGGCCTTTATCATCGAGGTAATGGGAAGAAACTCCGGCTATCTGGCCAGTATCAGCGCCATCGCCAGCGGCGCCGAATATGCCATCGTGCCGGAAGCGGACTACGACCTGGCCGATATCTGCAGCCAGCTGCGCCACCGCTTCCAGGAAGGGCGCGACAACGCCATCATCATCGTCGCCGAAGGGGCCGGACATGCCCAGACCATCTCCGAATCCATCAAGGACGCCATCGGTTTTGAAACCCGGGTGACCGTGCTCGGACATTACCAGCGCGGCGGAGCACCGACCGTCTTCGACCGCCTTCTGGCAAGCCGCTTCGGCAAGCGGGCAGTGGAATTCCTCCTGACGGGGGAAAGCGGCAAGATGGTGGGGCTCTCCTGCCATGACATTATTGTTACGCCACTGGAAGAGGTGGTGAAGACGGTGAAGCGGCCGCAGGAGGATATGTTGAGGATGGCGGAAATGCTGGGGATCTGAAGTTCTCTACCTTCTCGGATCACCGCATTACGGGGCTGGCCCCCTAAAATGCCTTCGACCAGAGCACGAGGAAGCTGGAACCGGAAAGGTCGTCCCGGAGCGCCTCTTCGTCGTAGGCGTATTCGAAATATATCTGTGATTTCCACGGCATCCCGCTGGTGATCCCCAAGGAGAACGCCTCGCCCCGGTCCTTCAGGAGTTCCAGTTCGTCGGGCTGGAAGTCCGGGCGCTTGCCGCTGATAAGCGTGCCACGCAGATGGAGGAAGAGACAGAAGAGGATCTCGCGCCGGTATTCGAAGTTGGTCACGATGTAGTCGGTAACGGGGAACTGGTTGTAGAGGGCGCCCGGGTAGTAGGGGCGACGCATGTCTTCCGCCTCGTTGGGGTAGAGCCCCCCGCCGATGCGGAAGGCGGAAAAACGGTCGAGGGTGCTCCCCGGAGAGTACCCGGCGTGGATGGAGACGATGAGCCTGTCACGTTCCGAAAGCCAGGGGACCTTCGTGGCCGCGGTCAGAAACCCGCTCACTTTCACGTAATCACGGGTATCCTCTCCCCGGAAGAGACCGCCTCCGTAATTCGCATCCCCCCAGCGGTCGCGGCGCACCATGTCGGCATCGAATCCCAATGATACCCCGCTGTGGACCATTTCCATGAGATTGCGTCTCATGCCGTCATAACGCCCCCGCAGTTTGAGCCCCTGGAGAAAGGTGTCGGGCGGGAGCAGAACCGTCGGAGCGGTGTCATCGGTCGGTCGGGAATAGAGATAGCCGGCCTGATAGAGGAGCTGGAGCCGCAGATCGTTGTCCGCCTGAAAGGGGTGGACGGGGTAGCGGACACCGGCGCCGGCGTAACCGGAGAAGGTCCCCCAGATGATCGAGCTACCCTTGACCTCACTCCCCCTGGAGACCTCGGTCGAGGGGAATGGAACGGTGTCGTTCTCCCACCGCCCGATGAGCTCCACATTGCCGAAACGCCGGGCAACCTCCAACTCGTTCATGAACACTGCAACGATGGCGCGCAGCCGGGTCGGGTCATTCTGCTTGTTCCAGTAGAGAGCCGCAATCGGGATGAAATTATCTTCGCCGACCGCCGGCGTATATACGTTTGCTCCGACGGAAAAGGCACGGACATCACGGCGGTCCCGGAAGGGGACCTCCACCGGGTACCCGAACAGAACGGTCCGGTAAGCCTCGCCGGCCAGGGGTGTCCGGTATGCCTCGCCGGGAGGGGAAGCTTTTTCGGCATCATGGAGAGGCTGGGAGTCCTCTATTTTCCGCTCAGAGGGTTCCTCTCCTCTTGCACCGGAAAGAGAGACGAGGAGAATAGCAACAATGAAGGGGAGAAGACGCTTCACTACTCCTCCAAACGAGGAACCGGCCCCTCGGGGAATTGGTCTAATGAGATCATTATACCTTTATCTGGGAAAAAGGGAAAGATAACAGAGAGCGTATGGGGGCGAGAGAAGCCCCTTGGGCATGAGTTAGTTTCCATCCGGAAAGTCCGGATGAGAAACTATTGGTTTCCAGATTGGAAACGAGGATTTTTTTGTCCTGGCAAGGAAATCAAGGGCTTGCGCGGAGGCGTACATCGGTACGCCGCACAAGCAAGACCGCAGATTGACACCGCCAGGGCAGAAAAAGACCGTTTCCGGATGGAAACGAGTTAACGTGGTGGTACGGCAGATGAGCCCGAGAGAAGAGTCAATATCTCTCCATGCCGATCGATGCGGGCAAAGGCGGAAAGGTCGGCCTTGTAGGCGACAAAAGGCACTCCGGCCGCCGCGGCGGCCTGACGGTCCACCTCCGAATCCCCCACAAAGAGCGCCTGGGCAGGCGCGATCCCGTAATGCTCCAGTACCTTCAGGAGCGGCTCGGGATGGGGCTTGGGGTTTTCCACCCTGGCGGCGGTCATGACGATCCCGAAGAAGCGGGCGAGGTCGAAGGATTCCAGCACCATGTCCATGGAAGTGGAGCGGTTGGTGCAGACCGCCAATGCCACCCGCGGGGCAAGGGCCTCAAGGGTATCGCGAAACCCCTCCTCCATACACAAAAACGGCACCAGTTCCCGATAGTCGATGCGGGAGGCCGCACGCACCGCCTCACCCCACGTCACCTCGTCGGGAAAGAAGTAGCGCAGTACCTCGCGGTTGGCATACGTATGCAGGATGCGCATCTGCTCCTCATCACGCCGGTCGAGCGACGGTTTCCCCATCATCGACATGATCCGGTCATAAAATGCCACATTGGCATCAAAGGAGTCGAACATCACCCCGTCACAGTCGTAGATTACCGCTTTGTAGCTGCTTTCCACCGTAACCTCTCTTTAAAGGCCGGGACCCGTGATCTGAAAAGCCGGGATTCGGGAAGCGGGAAGCGGGATCTAGAAGCCGGGATTCGGGAATCGGGAACCGGGAACCGGAAAATCGGATTTTAACCGCTTCCCGGTTCCCGGCCTTTCACGCTTCCCGGCCTTTACCGCTTCCCGGCCTTTACCGCTTCCCGGATTTCAAATATTCCTCCCACTCAATGGGGAGCATGTACTTTTTCTTGAAGTTGCATTCCTTGCAGGCCGGCGCCACATTCCCGCGGACACTCTTGCCGCCGCGGATGATGGGAACCAGATGGTCCATGGTCCTGCGCAGCTCACGGGCCTTCTCCTTCTCCCGCTTTATCTCCTGCTCGGAGACCTCGATGACGAAATAATCCATGGAATAACCCAGTGAAAAGTGAAGAGTGAAAGGTGAAATGGAAAAAGGAATTTATTCACCTTTCACTTTTCACCCTTCACGCTTTTAAATGCCTCTATCGCCCCCCGCGCCAGTTCATCGCAGCGCTCGTTCTCCGGATGGCCGTTGTGCCCTCGTACCCAGACCCATTGGACGGTATGAACCTTGGAGAGTTCCAGCAGCCGCTCCCAGAGGTCGCGATTCAAGACCGGCTCTTTCTTGCTGTTTACCCACCCCCTCTTTATCCAGCCATGGATCCACTCCATCATCCCCTTTACCAGGTACTGGGAGTCGGTGGTCAGTACCACGCAGCAAGGGCGTTTGAGCTGCTCCAGAGCTTTTATGGCCGCGGTCATCTCCATCCGGTTGTTGGTGGTGTCACCGTCGGCGCCGGACAGCTCCTTTTCATGACCGCCGCTACGGAGCACGACGCCGTAGCCGCCAACCCCGGGGTTGCCGCTGCAGGCACCGTCGCAAAAAATCTCAACCTTTGTTGACATAGGCACCTTCGCCCTTCAAAAGGTCGGCAATGGCCGCCATGACCCGATCCACGATCATCTGGTGGGTCTCCTTGCAATCTTCGAGCTCGTAGAGGTCGGAGAAATCCAGGGGCTTCCCGAAAACCACCACGGCCTCTTGTCCAAAACCGGGAAATTTCCAGCAGTTAAGCCCGATCAGGGCGGTGGGAACGACCAGCGGCCTTACATCGTAGATGATTTTTCCGACTCCGCGGTTCCCTTTTCCCAGTACTCCGTCTTTATGCCTGGTTCCTTCGGGAAAGAGCATCACCCTCTGGTCCTTGAGGAGGTCATTCAAGACCTTACCTGCCCGTACGTCTCGTCCCCGCTTGACTGGAAACGCCCCCCAGGAAGAGTAAAGCCAGCGTTGCAGCCGGTTTTCAAACAACTCTTCCTTGGCGGGCGCCCAGAGCATCTGCATGGGGTATTTTCCGATGACTGCCCAGGGGAGAAAAATGGTCTCATAGGCGGATATGTGGTTTGAGGCGAGCAGCACCCCTCCCTTAGGGGGAATATTTTCAACCCCTTTTACTCGGAAGCGGTTGATGATGGAAGCGTAAAATCCTATGACATATGCGGAAAAAGTGACCCAGAAAAGGCGGGGGGATGACGCTTTCAATGACACCTCTGATGCTTATGATCGACTGCGAACTTCTTTTTATAGCATTATTTGTAAAAAAAGGGCAACCGGCTATTTCAGTTTCCATCCGAAAACTCCGGATGAGAAACTATTGGTTTCCATATAGGAAACGAGGATTTTTTTGTCCTGGCAAGGAAATCAAGGGATTGCGCGGAGGCGTACATCGGTACGCCGCACAAGCAAAACTGCAGATTGACACCGCCAGGGCGGAAAAAGACCGTTTCCGGATGAGAAACTATTTGAGGGTGAAATAGAAGGTCGCTCCCTTGCACACCTCTCCCTCACCCCAAACCCGTCCGCAGTGACGGTAAATAATGCGCTGCACCGTCGCCAGCCCTACTCCTGTCCCTGGAAAGTCTTTGGAATGGTGCAGCCGCTGGAATGGTATAAAGAGCTTGTCGGCATCTCTCATGTCAAAGCCGGCGCCGTTGTCGCGGACAAAATAGACTTTCCTGCCGTGATGCTCGATGACCCCGAACTCTATCCTCGCAATGGGAACCTGTCGGGTATATTTCCAGGCGTTTTCCAGCAGGTTTTCCAGCGCTACCCGCAACAACTGTTCATCGCCGTTCGCTTTGATGCCGGGGTTAAGGACAAATTCCACCTGCCGGTCGGTCTGCGTTAATTGCAGTTCTGCCGCAATCTCACGGGCCAGCCCGCTCAAGTCGACCTCTTCATCGCGCATTTCTTTGCTGGTCACCCGCGAAAGAACCATCAGGGCGTCGATCAGTTCCTCCATATGCTCGCTTGCCTCACAGATGGTCCGAACAAAGAACCTGCCGGTCTCATCCAAACATGCGGCATACTCCTCCTGCAAGGCCTGCCCGGCGCTATAAATCCGCGTAAGCGGCGTGCGCAGGTCGTGAGAAACCGAATAACTGAACGCCTCCAGTTCCTTGTTGGCGACCGAAAGTTCCAGTGCGTGCCGCTCCAGATCTTCGTTCAGTTTCCTGATCTCCTCCTCTACTTCTTTGCGCGCGGTTATATCCCGGACAACGCAGATTACCCCCCCCATCTTCCATGACGGTGAGCGAAATTTCCTGTGGGAACGTACTCCCATCTCGTTTTTTGCCGGTCGCCTCGCCGCGCCACCCCCCCCGTTCCCTGAAACAGGTCTTAATATCCTGCTCAATCCTGGCAGCTTCCTGCTCATCGTAAAGAACCCGCCACGATTTGCCGACCAGCTCCTCGGCCGAATCATAGCCATAGACCGAGGCATGCGCCCGATTCAGGTATACATACTCCCCTTCCGGGGTAAGGATGGCGATGCCGTCCATGGAGGCTTCCATCGCCAACAGGTGCTTCCTCAGCTTATCTTCCGCTTTCGCCCCTTCAGCCCTGAGCATAGCGGCCACAAGCTCATCTTCCAGTCTCATATCCCCACACCAGCAATAATGGTTTGGCATTTGGGGCATTTCCCATCCTTAATCCGGTTATCTTCGATGTTGAAGCCGTAACGCCGTATCAGGAGTTCTCCACAGCCGGGACAGAAGGTATTTTCTCCCCCTTCACCGGGAACGTTTCCCTCGTAAACGTAGCGCAGGCCCGCATCAAGCCCGATCTGTCCGGCACGGCGCAAGGTGGCGGCAGGGGTACGCGGTCGGTCGGTAAGCTTGTGTGTGGGATAGAACGCGGTCACATGCCAGGGGGTATCCACCCCTGCCTTTTCGGCAATAAACCTGGCGATCCCCTGCAGCTCCTCATCGGAATCGTTCCAATCGGGAATGATAAGGGTGGTCAGCTCAATCCAGATCCCCAGCCTCCTGTATTCAACGATGGAGTCCAGCACTTCACTCAGCATGGCGTGGACGACTTCATGGTAATACTTTTCTGAATAACCCTTCAGGTCGATGTTTGCGGCATCCAGATAAGGACGGATATGGGCCAGGGCCTCCGGGGTAATGTAACCGTTGGTCACAAAAACGTTTTTAAGGCCTGCCTGATGGGCGAGCACAGCGGTGTCGAAGGCATACTCAAAAAAAACGGTCGGCTCCGTATAGGTGTAGGAGATGGATTGGCAGCCGCTCGCCACAGCCTTTCTCACTATATCTTCCGGCGCAAGTTCTGTGCCGCTGATCTTCAGGGTATCGGGACCCGGTTGGGATATGGAATAGTTCTGGCAATGCAGGCAGCGAAAGTTGCAGCCGACGGTGGCGATCGAATAGGACCTGCTTCCCGGCAGAACGTGATAGAGGGGTTTCTTTTCGATGGGGTCCACATGTTCGGCAACCGCCTTGCCATACACCAGTGTGTAAAGGGTCCCCCCCCTGTTTTCCCGAACCGCGCAGATGCCTCTCCGACCGTCTCCGATGAGGCAGCGGAAACGGCAAAGTCCGCATCTGACCACTCCGTCCCCCTCCTTCTCATAAAACATCGCCTCTTTCATGACTGATCTCCTTGTCCGCTCAAGGGCATGCACCCCCGCAATGGGCACTACCCACATTATAACAAGTTATGCCGCACCGGCAAACATCCCCTGACCGGCAGAGGGGGTTGTGTAGGACGGTATTGTCAAACCGTAGTTTAAAATAGTCCCGTGGAAAAATTATCATAATCGTAACATTTTATGTGCCGTTACTTTATTTCCACCGGCAAAAATCCCATACTTTCGTTTTATTTATATTTTTGTATGCATTTTCCAATAGTTACAACCGTTTAAATAGTATAGATAAAAAGCCTGTGAACACGTCGGCTAAAATGCCGATTTGCATTTCCAGATACTGGGCAATACAAACTATTGTTTTACAAGAGTTTTCCCCAAAATACCCCCTTGCAGAAATTTTTTCGGTTGTCTATAGTAAAAATAGATAGATACCAATGAAAGGAGAGCATACATGAAATGCCCAATCTGTACCATCAGCTCAGGGATTGAGCTCGACATGCATTCGGACGGCTACGCCGATAATCTGTTCGAGTGCGCAAGCTGCGGAGCGATCTGGATTGTCGCTTTTGACGAGACGATTCTGCTGAACAAAAAAGTTGCGTAATGTGTAACTATTCAGTTTTTCATGGAGCGTAGGCTTCCAGCCTGTGTTTCAAGCGGATGTATCGCTTGAATAGCCTTTAGAGTCAAAACCTTTATTCGAGCATGAAGCGCTCGAATCACGGGCAAGATGCCCACGCTCTTGTGGTCTCACGTGAATAGTTAGAGTCAAAGAAAATTCGTGAAAAATGCCTTTCTCTTCGCCTCTGCGTTTTTGCATTATACCCGGCAGTAGCAAATTCGTACGTTTGCAAATAACCCGTTTTATTTTTTGCATTCATGCAAAAACTTACCTTTCCTGCAATCAATACTATAACCAGCTTGAATTACACGTATTTTTTGTCCACACATCCCACCGCTCCCCTTTCACCGAACCATCCCCACCCACCAATCATATAACCTGGTTTGCAGAAATGCGAATTATTACAACCAGCAGAACTTCGCATTTACACAATACGCAGCTTAACTATTTGTTTTTTTAGGAAAATATGATGGATTACAAAATTCTAAAACATCGGTATGAATGTTGCTTTAAGTTTGGTCATTAACCCAATGCGATAAAACATGCGACCGATACAAATGGAGGCTACACCATGGCAGATTCGGCTAACAGTAAAGGATGGCGCGCTGCACTTGCCGGAACCGGAATCAACCTGGCGAGGCGTGACAGCAAGGCGAAAGCGAAAGCTTCGGCCTTCAAACCGGCCGCCGCAGGCGCCTTTATGGAGAACTTTATCAAGGGGTGCAGCGCCTTCTTTTTCGGCTTTTCCCCGGCCCCTTACCGGACCGTTATTCAGAAGTGAGATAAGCAGGGGTCACAATATAAACCTGCTGAAAATACAAATCAGGTACAAATAAGGGGTCTGCACAACCGGTCATGCCGGAACTGCAGGCCCTTTTTTTTCAACAACGAAATATATATTTACCAAATACACCTTTTTAGTTAGAATACGTTTACAAAATTTGCCCGGGAAGCACACGACTCCATCACACTTCGATGCCTGCCCTCAAGAACGTCGGGCAGAGTCACGTCTTCTCTTGGAAGCACGAAACGATTATTACTATTCAATAAAAGGGAAAACGGGTATGAAAAAAATTATTACAAACTGGTGGGGAGCACTGCTGCTGATCGTCTTTGCAGCCGGATGCGGCGGGGGAGGTGGCGGCGGACCTACGGGCATCGTGGCAGCGACGGTGAGTTCCACAACCCCTGCAAATAATGTCAGCGGGGTCGCCATGAACAGCGTCATCACCGCCACCTTCAGCAAAGCGATGGACCCTCAAACCATCGACGCCGCCTCATTCACCGTCGCCGGGGTGACGGGAACCGTATCCTATGACGCCACATCCAGGACCGCCATCTTTATGCCCTCCGGCCTCGCCGCCGACACCCAATACACGGCCACCGTCACGACCAGGGCAAAGGACCTGGCTGGGGGTGCAATGGCGGCAAATTATACCTGGAGCTTTACTACCGGGCCTGATACCACGGCGCCGACGGTGATTGCCACCACACCAATCCACAACGCCGCGGAAGTGGCCGTGAACAGCGCAATTGCTGCAACCTTCAGTGAGGCGATGGACCCTGCAACCATCGACGCTGCCACCTTCACCGTCGCCGGCGTTGAGGGAACCATATCCTATGACGTTCCATCAAAGACGGCCATCTTAAGGCCGTCCGGCAGCCTCGCGGCCGGCGCCGCGTACACGGCCACCATCACGACCGGGGCAAAGGACCTGGCGGGGAATGTCATCGCGGTCAATTACACCTGGAATTTCACCACATCTACGGGGCCTGCACCGGACATCACCCCGCCGACGGTGAGCTCCACCATTCCTGCCACTGATGCCACCGGAGTCGCCATTAACAGCGGGGTTCTCGTAAACTTCAGCAAGGCGATGGACCCCACTACGATCAATGACACAACGTTTACCCTTACGAGCTCGGCAGGAAACGTGACGGGCACCGTTTCCATTGACGCCATGAACAGGATAGCCATCTTCAGGCCGTCCGGCAATCTCGCAACCGGCACCACATACGCGGCCACCATCAAGGCCGGGGTAAAGGACCTGCAAGGAAATGCGATGACCGCCGATTACACCTGGAGCTTTACCACCGGTTCAACGGCGGATACGACGCCTCCAACTGTTATCATCGGTTCCGTCAACCCTCAGCCGGGAGCTTCTAATATCCCGGTCAATACGAAAATCTCTTTAACCTTCAGTGAACCGGTGATCTCCTTTGCTGCCGGAACGATAGACGGCAGGCCCGCGCCCGTTGTATTTGCTGACGGCAATACAACGGCAACCATGACTCCGACAACCAATCTTAAATCCGGATACAAATATACCTTTACTTTCGCGGATTTGGATTTGACAGGCAATAGGGTTTTATTTACCTGGAGCTTTACAACACAATAGCTGCGCTGCCGCCCGAAGCAGGTGACAATACATTAAATCCCCGAAGGGTCGCCGGTGCACCGCAGCGGCTCTTCAGGGATTATCTTTTTGCGGTACTGAATACCGTCAGAACATGAACCTGCGCATGCTGACGTTGAGCAGTATCCCCACCCCGACCATGGACGTAACCATGGAGGTCCCGCCGTAGGAAAAGAACGGCAACGGGACCCCCACCACGGGGAAGAGACCGATCACCATCCCGACATTGATCACCATATGCCAGAAGAGCATCGCCGTCACCCCTACCGCCATCAGGCTGCCGAAACGATCATTGCATCTGCCGGCGATCTGGAGTCCCCACAGGATCAGAAAAAAGTAGAGGCACAGCATAACCAGACAGCCGATAAATCCCCATTCCTCGGAGAAGACCGAAAAGGCGAAATCGGTATGCTGCTCGGGAAGAAAACGGAGCTGGGTCTGGGTCCCGTGCAAAAACCCCTTGCCTGAAAGACCGCCGGAACCGACCGCTATCTCACTTTGAATGATGTGGTAGCCGCTTCCGAGGGGGTCCCGTTCCGGATCCAAAAAGTTGAGAATGCGGGCTTTCTGGTAATCCCGCAGATAGCGCTGCCATCCCAGATAAAAAACCGGCAGCGCCGTCAGGAAAACCGATACCAGCGCGGTCCACCTCACCCCTACGTACAGCATCATGGAGGAGGCTACCAGGATCACCAGTATGGCGGTCCCAAGGTCCGGCTGCTTCATGATCAAAAGCGCGGGTCCTCCCAGAAGGAGGAGCGGATAGAGAATATCACGTATCGTGAGTTTCCGGAGAACGGGGAAGCCGGCAAAAAAACGGGCAAAGGCCATGATAATGACGATCTTCATCGGCTCTGAAGGCTGGATGTTGATAAAACCCAGATGCAGCCATCGGGTGGCCCCCATGGAAGTTTTGCCGGCGACCAGAACCACAACGAGAAGCGCCAGCACCACCCCGTAGAACCAGTAAGCGACATCTTCCAACAGGTGGTAATCGACACTGCAGACGATCACGATGAGAACAAGGCCGGTTAAAATCCAGTAACACTGCTTTAACGCGTACGGCGCCCCGATTACTTTATAGGAAGCCGATGCGCTGTAGATATTGAGAACCCCGATTGCGGAAATCAAGAGTACCAGCCCGATCAGTGTCCAGTCAAAATTCGTAATAAGCCGTCTGTCTAACATAACACCTCAAAATCGTGAACAGTGAACAGTGAAAAGTGAAAAAGTCTTTTTCACCCTTCACCCTTCACGTTTCACAGGTTCAGAACAACTCAACTACTCTTCTCCTATCGTATCAGGACTCTCTTCCGTTTCATCATCAGCCGTCACCTCGTCTTTCACCGGCTTCCTGATAACCCCTTTGCCTTCAAAATACGCCCGCAGAATGCTTCCGGCAACGGGTGCCGCCGCAGCCCCCCCGTGCTCGCCATGTTCTATCACCACAGCCACTGCCACTTCCGGTTTTTCATAGGGCGCAAACGCCACAAAAAGGGCGTGATCCCGGTACTGATAGGGGATATTCCCTTTGTCGACGCGCAACTTCACCACCTGGGAAGTGCCGGTTTTTCCCGCAACCTTAACCTCGTACAGCCGTGCCCCGCCACCGGTTCCCTTGGGTTCATTGACTACGGCCAACAGCCCCTCCTTTACAGCATTTAAACTGCCCGGCTTGAACACCGCTTTTCGCAGGACCTGCGGGGTAAACTCCTTTATCACCTTACCATCCCGGTCCACGATCCGTTTAACCAGGTACGGCCGGTGGACCGTCCCTTCATTCGCTACGGTCGCTATCATGGAAGCCAGCTGAATGGGGGTCATAAGGGTATACCCCTGCCCGATGGCGACCGGCAGGGTTTCACCGCGATACCATTTCTTTTTGTACTTTTTTTCCTTCCATTCCGAGGTTGGAATCAGGCCTCCTTTTTCATTCTCGAGTCCCACCCCAAGCCGCTCCCCCAAACCCAATCTCCTGGCATAAGCTGCGATCTTGTCAACTCCCAGCCGCTCACCAAGCTGGTAAAAATAGACATCACACGATTCCTTAATCGCCCTCTTCAGATTTACCGCACCGTGACCTTTCTTCTCCCAGCATTTGAATCTGTCACGTCCCATGGTATGCGACCCCGTACACACCACTGTGCTGTTTTCGTCTATAAGACCCTCTTCAAGTCCTGCCAGGGCAGTGACGATCTTGAAGGTCGAACCGGGCGGATACTGCCCCTTCAACGCCTTGTTTTCCAAAGGGTGGCGCTTGTCGTCCAGATATTCTTTCCACTGGGCGGGAGACATCCTGCCGGTAAAAAGGGCCGGGTCAAAACCGGGATTGCTGACAAAGGCGAGAATTTCACCGCTGTTCACATCCATCGCCACGGCAGCGCCGGCCTTATCGCCAAAGGCCTGTTCGGCACGCTTCTGAATTTCCAGGTCGACAGTCAGCACGACACTGTTGCCGATCTCAGGGGTCGTTTCACTGACGGTCCTCAAATACCTCCCCCGTGCGTCAACCTCTATCTGACGACCGCCGTCGGTGCCGTGCAGTTCACGTTCCCAGCTCCGTTCAATGCCGCTCTTGCCCGTATAATCGCCGGGGTTATACTCCTTAAACGCCTCGTTCTCCAGTTCCTGTTCGGATATCTCCGCCAGATAACCGAGCAGATGCGCCGCCAGTTGGTCATTTGGATATTCCCTGATCGGCTTCATCTCTATATCAACGCCGGGAAGCCGCAAGCGGTTCTCCTCGAGAAACTCAACTTGGTCACGGGTAATCCCCGACGCGATAATGACGGGATAATATTTGGCCCGCCCCTTTCCCTTTTCCCATTTTTCCATCAGTTCCGATCGGTCCAGATTGAGGTATTTTGCGAGACGGCCGATCAGCTCATCTTTGTCTTTCACATCCTGCGGCACTACAGCAACGCTGAACGACGGGGTATTGCTCACGAGAACCTTACCGTTCCTGTCCAGGATGGCTCCTCGCGAAGCCGCGATCGGCACAAATCTCAGCCGGTTACTTTCCGAAAGGTCCAGAAGCCTGTCTGACTCTATGATTTGCAGATACCAAAGTCTGGTAAACAGCAGGAAGAACATAGCCCCTGCCGCGACAGAAAGCCCGAAAATCCGCCTGCCGGACTCCTGACTTTCTCGTACGTAGCGCTGTTCGCTCATTTACCCTCCTCCGTGGTTCCAAAAGAGGAGAAACCGAAAATTATGGAGGCGGCCAGGGCATTGACCAGTCCCTGGGGAAGAAGGCCGGGGAGGAGCGATGTATAGACGCCTTTTGCCGCAGAAAAGACGAGGAGGAGCAGAAGATGTACGAGGCCGTTGGCAACTGTCGCGAGAAAAACCACCAGGATCATGAGATGGAGGCTGTCCGTATAAAGGCGGTCGGACATTTGTTCCAACAGGAGATATATACAGAGGAAGGAAAAACCGTTGAGCCCCAGGTACATACCACTGAAACAGTCCAGGACGAGCCCCAGCAGAAATGCAAAACATCCGCCGCACCGGACCGTCCACCTGAGCCCCAGGGATACGACGATAATAATGAGGAGGTTGGGCTTGAACGGGTCCGCAAGGTAGGCGGGGAAAAGCGTTACCTGCAAAAGAAGCGCAACAACGATAATCAGAAAAATTTTTACGATCTCAATCATGATTCTGCTGCATAAGCACCAGCACCTCTTCAAGCCTGGTGACATTGACTGCCGGGCGAACGTCTACGGTCTGGAAAATGCCGTAGTCCCCCTTTTTCACCATGGTTATCTCGCCTATGGGGAGCCCCTTGGGAAATATTCCACCTATTCCGGATGTAATGATGGTGTCCCCGACCTTCACATCGTCCTCGCGCAGGGCAAATTCGAGGGCACAGCGTCCCCCTCCCTTCCCTTTCACCACTCCCCTCGCCCTGGAGCGCTGCACTACCCCGGCAATACCGCTGGCATGGTCGGTTAACAGAAGAACTCTGGAACTCTTGAGAGCCACCTTGACCACCTGTCCGACTGCCCCTTCTGCTGCAATGACCGGCATCCCTTCCCTCAGACCATCGGTTTCGCCCCGGTCGATAATGATGGTTTTGAACCAGGGTGCACCGTCTTCACCGATGACCGCCGCAGCCAGAGAAGGGGCTTGCATCGAATTTTTCAGGTCCAGGAGCCTCTTCAACCGCTCATTGGCCAGAGCCGCCTCACGGCTCTCCAGCACCCGTGAATTCAAGATCTTGATGCTCTCCCGCAGTTGCTTGTTTTCCGTGCGCACTCCCAGGAGATTCACATAGTCGGACCATGTGCCGGCAACAATACCGTTCACCCCGGATGCCGCTCCATACAAGGGCGCCAGTACATTAATCACCCCCCTTTCAAACGGATTGGCATGTTCCTTATTCCTCAGATTAAGGGAATAGAAGATGAACGCCGAAAGGAGGATGATCGCGGCAAACAGGTACAGCCTGTATTTTTTAATAAGGTCCCACATGCGATAATCTACAAACTGGGAAGGGGAGACAATCCGTCTCCCCCCTCCCGTCGTTTTTTCTCAATTATTTCCGAATCGATATCCGTCAGTCAAGAACAAAAGGAGAGCCCGCCTCATCCTCATGGCGTATCTCATCCACCGGGGATTTCTTGCCTTCCCCTGCATACAGGCGGTTCGGCGCATTAAAAACGATGCCGTTCTCGATGCCGATATTCCTGTAAGCATGCACCACACCCGGCGGCACGATCATTATCACGGGGTTGTCGACTCCCGCAAACACGACCTGTTTAATGCCGCCGGAGGGAGAATCGTCCCTGTTGTCCCAAAGGTACACCTTGAAGTTGGACGGGCCGATAAAACAGAAATAGTCGGTCTGGTCCGCATGTTCATGGGGCCCGCGGGCCACCCCGGGCTGGGTCATGGAAATATATGTCATGGCAGGGATGTGCGCGGCATCGATTTCGTCCACCCGGAACAGCTCGGCCAACCACCCCCGCTCGTCAAGATACTTGGCCAGCGGCTTTACGACCACATCATGGATCTTCCCTTTTATATATTCACTCTGTCTCTTCATAGATTCCGGTTCCCTCCGCAAAGCTCCATTTCATTGTATAAACGTACCAGATAATCGCGGTAGCTCGAGTTGGGTGTGGCGGCAATAGCATCCGCCATCCCCTTGCAATCGATGAACCCCATCCTGAGGGCCACTTCCTCGAGACAGGCAATCTTCAACCCCTGCCTCGCCTCCAGGGTGCCGATAAAATGGCTTGCTTCCAGGAGGCTCTGATGGGTGCCGGTGTCAAGCCAGGCGATCCCCCGGCCCAGTTTCTCCACCATCAGCTCACCGCGCCGCAGGTACTCAAGGTTCAGGTCGGTTATTTCCAGTTCCCCCCGTGGAGAAGGCTTAAGTTCCCGGGCAATTTCCACCACCTTGGCATCATACAGATAGAGTCCGGGCACCGCATAGTGGGTTTTCGGCCTGGCCGGCTTTTCCTCGATGCCGACGGCCCGTCCCTGTGCGTCGAACTCCACCACACCGTAACGCTCCGGGTCCTGCACGTAGTAACCGAAGATCTTGGCCCCGTGGGTAAATTCAGCAACCGCCCTGTCGAGACACAGTTTGCCGTAAAAGATATTGTCACCCAGAATAAGAGAGACCGGATCACGGTTGATAAACTCCTCACCCACCAGGAACGCCTGGGCGATCCCCGCAGGCTTCGCCTGCACCTGGTAGGTAAGGCGGATTCCCCACCGCGAGCCGTCCCCCAGCAGGGCCTCAAAACGGGGAGTGTCGTGTGGAGTGGAGATGATCAGAATATCGTTTATCCCCGCCATCATCAGGGTGGCGAGGGGGTAGTAGATCATCGGCTTGTCGTAAACCGGCTGGAGCTGCTTGCTGGCTACCAGGGTCAACGGATAGAGCCTGCTCCCCGCCCCCCCTGCCAGCACGATCCCTTTTTTTATGGCCATTGGTTCAAACAACCTTTCCTATGTGAAGATTATACATAAAAGCAGGAAAACTTACAATTCTTAGCACGCTGCGGGGAAGGGAGTCAAACATTAATATTGTCAGACATCGCCGTTGATTATGGCCCGGGCCGCCGCCAATATATCACAGAAGGAGAGGACTCCATCAGGGAGTCCTGCGGCTTCCCCGGCCCCGTACCCGGTCCTGACCCGCGAGTCCCGCCTCCACATCCGCCGGCTTGTCGCCGATAATGTAGGAGCGTGTCAGGTCAACGGCGAATTCCGCGGCCGCCTGGAGAAGCATCCCCGGCAGCGGCTTGCGACAATCGCACTCCTTCCGGTACTCGCCGATGCCGTGCTGCGGATGGTGAGGGCAAAAGTAATACGCGTCGACCTTCGCGCCAAACTTCGCCAGTTCGGCATCCATATGCCGATGCAGACTGGAGACCGCGGCCTCGTCGTAATACCCCCTGGCCACACCCGACTGGTTGGTGACCACAATCACGCAAAAACCGGCGTCCTTTAACAACCGTATTGCCTGCGGCGCCCCGGGGATGAATTCAAAATCCTCGGGCAGGTAGAGGTATTCCTTTTCGACATTGACGGTACCGTCCCGGTCGAGGAAAACAGCGCGCCGCATTTTTTCACCTTTCACTTTTCACCTTTCACAGAAAAAAGCCGTTTTTCCACAAGGTCGCACATGATGTGAATGATGGTGATGTGACATTCCTGCACCCGCGGCGTATCCTGGCAGGGAACGGTCAGGTCGATATCCGCTATCCCCTTGATGGTCCCTCCATCGCGGCCTAAAAGCCCTACGGTCCTGCACCCCATCTTGCCGGCCAGGAGCATGGCGAGATGAACGTTTTTAGATGACCCGCTGGTGGAGATACCGACCACCACATCCCCTTCCGCTGCCAGCGCTTCCACCTGCCGCGCAAAAACAGCTTCAAACCCATAGTCGTTGCCAATGGCGGTAAGTATGGAGGTATCGGTCGAAAGGGCGATCGCAGGCAGGGCCCGCCGTTCCAGCTTGAAGCGTCCTACGATCTCGGCGGCAAAATGTTGCGCATCCGCCGCAGAACCGCCGTTGCCCATCACCAGGAGCTTATTGCCCTTTGCCAGGGCGTCGGCCAATAGATCCACAACAGCCACAATCCGTGGGACAAGACTCCGCTCGATCGTCTCAACGGCCTCACGGTGGGAGAGGAGCTGCCGGCGAATTTCATTTTCCATAAACCCTCCTATTAAAGACCTTCACCCTTCACCCTTCACCCTTCACCTTTCACAAAGTTTTAAGCCGCGGCCGTATCTCTCCGCTTCGGCAGCGTTGATGATCCGCTCCACCTCAGAAAACGCCGTGATGTCGTCCACTCCGGGAAAAGGAATCCCGTCAATGCCGGCAACCGCAACGGTGCCCGGCGTCTCTCGACGCAGGGATTCCAGGATCTTGCGGCCCCCTCCTTCAGTAAACAGCAAGGGGAGGGGCTCAATGCGCATATTTCCGTGCAGCCGGTCAAAGCCGGCCTTGATGAGCTCCTTATGCAGCCCGGAATGGACAAGAATGGTGAAAAAATGCCCCTGCCGCGCACCTCTCAACATCACCTCGCTGCGCTGTCGCATTATGGCAATATCCGCCCCCTTGGGAATGTGAACGCAAAACGTCCTTTCCTCTCCCCACCGTTCCGTAAAGTGCGAGACACTCCGCTTCAGGGACTCTTCCCGCCGCACCACCGACCCCAGGGGAGTCTCCTCGCGGTAATAGACAGCGCCCCCTTCGACAGCAAAGGTGAGAAAGCCCTCCCCATAAGCACGCCGGGAGTAATCCTTGAGGCACCAGAGCCCGCCGTCCATTTCCTCTTCAAGGCCACCGACCAGGTCGTACAACTCCTTCCTTATGAGCATGGCGGCAAGTGAGCAGAGGGAAACCTCCATGGGCGAACCCTGACCCGTTTTCCGTTTTTTCTTGTCCCCGTCGCGAGTTTCGATGAGCCGCGGGATGATAACTCCCGCGTCGGGTCGGGATTCGGCAAACGCCACCAGAGGCTCCAGCCAGCCGTCGGTTACCACGGAGGTATTCCTCACAACTACGACATACGCGGCCTCGGCCCTTGCCAGTCCCCTGTTTACTGCCCTGACAACCCCCTGATTCGTATCGGTACGCAACAGAAGTGCATTATGGTCAAGACGCTCGGCAAATTCCTGCAAAAGCCTCTCGGTTTCACGATCACAGCCGTTATCCACCAAAATGAAACGAGCGCCGGTAGAATGTTGCGCAAGGTTCACCAGGCAGTTGCGGGTTTCAATGGGTCTGTTCCAGACAGGAACGACTATGTCGACATTGAAAATGTCCATAAACTATCGGGAGATTCCGGAGGAAAGAGTGATGAAAATAAGCAGGGTAGCGGCAAAAGGCTAAGGGCTAAGGGCAAAAGGCCGTATGTTCATAACCTTAGCCTTTAGCCCTTTGCCATTTGCCGGCCTTACGAACTGATCGCAACGCTGCGCAAAAGGTTCAATTCGTCGAGGACCTTGCCGGAACCGAGCACAACACAGGATAACGGGTCTTCTGCGGTCACCACCGGAAGTCCGGTTTCCTCGCGCAGGAGGAGGTCCAGGTTGCGGAGCAGGGCTCCGCCCCCCGCAAGGACTATCCCCTTATCCACGATATCGGCGGACAGTTCGGGCGGAGTTCTCTCCAGACAGATGCGCACCGCGTCAACGATGGCGTTGACCGGTTCAGAAAGGGCTTCGCGGATTTCATCGGAATTTATCGACTGAGTCTTGGGGATGCCGGATACCAGGTCACGCCCCTTGACTTCCATGGTCTTTACTTCATTCCCCGGGTATGCCTCACCGATCTCGATCTTGATGAGCTCGGCCATCCGGTCGCCGATGAGGAGGTTGTACTTGCGCTTTATGTACTGGACTATCGCCTCGTCCATCTTGTCGCCGCCAACCCGCACGGACTTGGTATAAACGATGCCTGCAAGGGAGATTACCGCCACCTCGGTGGTCCCTCCACCGATATCCACTATCATATTGCCGCTCGCTTCGGTAATGGGAAGACCGGCCCCGATCGCCGCCGCCATAGGCTCTTCTATCAGGTAGACTTCGCGGGCGCCGGCCGATTCGGCCGATTCCTTGACCGCCCTTTTCTCCACCTGGGTAATGCCGGACGGAACACAGATCACGATCCTTGGCCGGACCAGTGTCTTGCGGTTGTGCACCTTATGGATGAAATAGCGGAGCATCTCCTCGGTGATGTCGAAGTCGGCGATAACCCCGTCCTTCATGGGGCGGATGGCCGTAATATTCCCCGGAGTGCGTCCGAGCATCTTCTTGGCGTCCATACCCACTGCCAGCACCCTCTGCTGGCCGGTATTCGTCTGCTGTACGGCAACCACCGAAGGCTCTCTGATTACTATTCCCTTTCCCTTCAGATAAACCAGGGTATTGGCGGTGCCGAGGTCTATGGCAAGGTCGTTGGAAAATATGCCGAACAGATAATCGAACATTTTAAGCATGAATCGCTCCTTTTTTCATGGCCTGGAAAGGCAGAACTATTGCAAAGTGTTGAATTTAACAAAATCCTCAATGGGTTGCAAGAAGGAAATGGAAGGGATGGAAGGATGGAGCTACTCTGCAAGGAAATCGAAGTCGGCGGGGGTTTCATGATAAAATCTATTCGGGTTTATCCGTGTCCATCCGTGGCAAGAACGGAATTGATTTCCTCGGCCTTGCGACGGGAAAACTCCTCGTAACCGCTCTGTTTGCACCGGAATGCCTCCATGAACGATTACGGGCACCCTGCTTCGTTCACGCAGGAATCGGCCCGATGAGACGTTCGGCCAATGAAAGGAACTGCTCCGCTCGTTTTATCTGCTCTGTGGCCTGTTCATGATTGACCGCGCTACGAGCACCATAATCGCCGCTATGCCGAAGTTCCTGGGCCTCCATGAGATAGCGGTGAAACTCTGCCGGCACCCTGCCGGTGCGGGCAAACTCACGGCCAAAAGCGGCAATCACAGCCGAATGTTTGGAAAATGACAGACCTTCCCCCTCAAGAAAAGATTCGGCGACATAAAACATGGCAAAATAGGCGCGCGATGCCGCATAACCCGGATACTCACCCCCCAGGAGGAGTTTTGCAGCGGCTACGCTGTCGCGGGCTTCCAGGAGAAGTTCCGCCTGTTCGTCCGTCATGCGGCAATGCCTTCCTTGCGGATATTTCGCAACAGCGGACCGTTTCGATGGAGGTAACGATACTCATCCATGAAGATACAGCTAATAACCATATCGTTTTCGAGAGACAGGTCCGCGACGATCCCTCCCGTTCTGCTTATTTCCTCGCCGGGGTTTACCTCGCCGCGCAACACCACGAGAATATCTATGTCCGATCCCGGCTCAGCCTCGCCGCGTGCCCGCGATCCGAACAGGACCAACTGGACCAGCATGGGTCCATACAGCGCTTCCAGCCTTTTGCGCAATTCCGCGACGAGTTCTCGTACTTCCTGCATATATTCTCCCGGTTTCTTTTCCGTTTCGTCCGCCAGTATACATGAATAATTCAGAAATTCAACGATTTGGAAATTGTATGAAAAAGCCCCGCAGGGAGCAGTTTCCCGGCAAGGCTTTTTGTCTTGCCCATAAACTTCGAGCTATGAGCCTTCAGCCTTGAGCTTTACCTCGTTCCTTTATCCTCGTTCCTCGTTCCTTACTTCACCCCAAACTGCTCAATCCGCATCCCGTAAGTCAAAGGCACCCGCAGCATTTCGAAGTTCACCCGCAGGTTGCTGAGGGATGCGCCGGCAGCCAGTGCCTCGCCCTCTTTTCTAATGACGAAGTACGGCTCACCCGCAGCCTTATAGCCGTCCGGCTTGAGGCCCATCGACAGATTTGTCTTCAGCGGAATGCTCGGGTTGGTGATGACCATCCGGAGCGGGCCGTTGAGTGCCGCTGCCGCCGGGTTCGTCACCTTCAGCAGCACATAATAACAGTTGTTTATCCTATCGTAGAGGGTGCCAGACTTGGTGACTGTCGTCTGGACGGTGATATCGTTCCATGTAGGAAGAGGCATAGAGAATTTGTCCAATGGATTCAAACCAGCTTTAATTTCATAAAAATCGCTGTAGCCATCACCGTCAGTATCTATTTTTGTTGGATCAGTTCCTTTTGCATACTCTTCTGCATTGCTCAAACCATCGCTGTCGAAATCAGAATCTCCACTATTGGATATATCCTTCCAATAGAGTCTTTCCCATACATCAGGCAGTCCATCATTATCACCATCTTCTGCAGTAATATTCTGGATACTACCAACATTTGTAAAGCTTATATCGTAAAGCTTCATTTCTAACGGCGCACCTTCAGAACTATTAATACGGAATATTAAGTGAATATGTTTTCCACTCCATCTGCTTATATCTATGAAATCAGAAAACAGTATTCCCTGCCCAAGGTACTGATCGGCAAATTTGTAATAAACCAATTGATTGTTGACAAAAACCTCAATCGTGTCACCTTTGTCAGCTTGATCGACTTTGAAGGAGAAGCCAAGGTAAGAGGCATCCGCCGGCACTGAGTAATCTTTGGCAAACAAGACCGGAGATCCGGTAATTGCTGCCAGCCATCCTATGCCATCTTGAAAATAATGCTTTACCTTGTCGCTTGTATCCGTAACCCAACCATCGATGGTATTCATCAAATCGGCTGCTTTAACTTCAATTTTCTGTTCGATTTCTTTCGCTTTGTCTTCAACTCTTTCAATGTATTCTTTGGATGCTTGGATAGCTGCATCAACTTGTACTCCGATGTCTCTTACAATGCCAGTTGTTCCGGCTAGGTCATAATAGCCTGCGCAACCTCGCAGGATATCGAAATCCCACGGATTAGGGCGAACATGACTCTCACCAAAAATCGGTGAAAAATAGAAGCCGTACTGGTGTAATTCAGGATAAGAGCTCCCTGTAATTGTTCTAACTACACTGTTATCATCAACCTGAACCACATGTAGTTGATCGACGATCGAAGACATGTACCAATTGACTGGTGCTTTATGAGTCAATCTATCTATTACGGTCTGAAATACAACCTTACCTGTCTCAATTACGTATTGTCCCAGTAACTCTCCAAGTTGGCTAAGGGCTTTCTCTGCTGATTCTAAAGAATCAATTGCAGTGAGCAATTCCGAAGTTTTGTGGTTAATAACGGTTGCAGCTGCAGTGTTTGAAATGTCAAGTATTGACTGTTGCTGCGCAAATGTTGGTGCAGATTTGATAGATTTGACAAATTCTTCAGTAAGTACTCCTGATATATCATCAGCAATATTTAGTAGCTCAAGGCTATTTTCAGCGCTTTTCATAAGGTTTAATATACTCTCACCGAGTATTTCAGGAAGCTTGCTGATCATTTTCTGAAGCTCAGTTGTATTTTCTTGCATAAAATATGCAGTATCACCAACTTTTTCATTTAACATAAAACTACACATGCTTTGATCAATAATCCCTGCTTGAATGCCTTGAAACAAGGACGAGAGCGCTCTAGTGGTACTTGTTCCAAGTCCAACGATGTTCCAGTAATCATCTGAGAATCTTACCTTTTTCTTGGTAATCACATTATCAAGAAAGCTCGCCAAGGAAAGATAGCCTAGATTATGAGTCTCAAGGTATTTCTTGAAGGCATAAAATGTGATTCCATATGCGTCAAGGGTCGTCAGTAAGTCAACCTCGATCCCGCTTTTTTGCTTAATTTTTTCTGCTGCGGCATTAGCCAATGCTGCACCGGCGCTATGACCAATTAGGTGAATTTTACCGTTATAACCATAGGTATTGAATATGATTGATAATTGTTCAGCAAGTACATCCGCTTCGTATTCGATTTTCCAAGGTCCCGGCGGAATCCAACTTGTTGCGTTTTTTAGCCACTCCCAAATGTATACATTGGCCCGGCCATCTTCTTTAAGCCATTTAGCCATTGTAATGGTGTACTTGCCAAGATCTTTCGGTAATTCTATATTTTCCAAAGAACCTGGATTCCAGCCGTGAACAATTACAATTGTAGATTTTTCCGGATTGAAATAGTTGTCTCCGGTTACCATCGGCGTTAAATCAGATTTGAGGAGTTGTCCTTTTTCACTGACAGTAAATATAGACAAACGATCTTTACCTACAATGGTACCTTTGGGTATTTGTGTAACTTGAAGCGATGCTGCGAAATTAAGATCGCTAATATTAATGCCCGAGACGGTCACCTCTCTTGATGGCGGGTTAAAGGTGTACCCTTCTACACGGGGAGTTATTATGTAAGTACCATCTGTAAGGCCAGTAAACGAATACGTCCCATCCGACGCGGTCGTGGCCGTCTGCGAGGTCGGACCGCTTAATGTGATGCTGACACCAGCCAGCCCTGTCCCGCTTGACGTCACAGTCCCGGATACAGTGCTTCCATTATTGCCTGAATATAGGTTTTGCAGTTCCGAAGCTGTTAGGGCGCGATTGTAAATTCTCACTTCATCGAGGGCTCCATTTAATGGATACCAAGAATCCGAATATTTCCCCAAATATAAATCTCGACCATTGGCAATACTAAAATCGGTGGTAATTGCGGTTCTTGTTATCTCATTTCCATTCATATAGAGAGTACCTTGATTTGAAGCCACCACATAAGCGATATGGACCCAATCACCTACTGCATATCTGTTTATGCCGCCTGACATAACGAAAACGGGAGAGCCAAAAATATTATTACCAAGCCAGGTATAAATTGAATCAATGTTATACATTCCTACATGGGCGATGTATCCACTCTGGTCATGACTTTTTGCAAATAGAGCAAAAGCTCCTTGAGAACTGTAATTTCCCCATGCATCCATGCCCGAACGGTCATCTAGCCTCGCCCACAAGGAAATGGTTAACTCCTTGTCGAATTGTAGAGACTGGCTGTTCGGTATGCGAATATGTCCGGGATTAAAATACCCTCCAAATTTTGCTGCATTTCCACTCTTACCTTGAACAAACGTCACATTGGCGGTCGGGATACCGTGATTGCCATTCCCCGAAGAATCGTTTGCATTGCTATTGTCAAAGCTCCAGTAAGCAACCAGCCCTGTGTTATTAGTATAAAGTTCGGCTGAATTCTGCACCTTGTCGGCGTTTGCCGTGTAATCATGATAGTAGCCGCCCACAATCAGTACGCTGCCGTTTTGCAGCAGCGTTGCAGTATGACCATACCGTTCGTTCCCCATATTCCCTTCAAAGGAAAACACTCCAGTAGAGTCGGTGTAGAGTTCCATCGTCTTTTGATATAGTGGCGGCACGTAGGTTGTCATTCCACCGGTGAAAAGTAATTGGCCGGTATTAAGTAGTGTAGCTGTATGTGCTTGTAGGGCGTTACTGAGATTCCCCTTGAAAGTAAAGGTACTGGTGATTGGATCATAAAGTTCCACAGAGCTAAGGGAGTTGGACATACTTGTGCCACCAGCGATCATTATTTTACCGCTGGGCAGCAGCGTTGCTGTGGCATTGTGTCTTGCTGTGCCTAGACTGCCGGTTACGGAAAATGTATTCGACGAAGTGTCGAATATCTCCGAAGAAGCCCACACGTTATGACCATCGGTGCCACCCGCAATAAGTACGTTACCGTTTTGAAGCAGCGTTGCTGTGTGCAACCTGCGGGCAACAGTCATGTTGCCGACCGGGGTAAACTGACCAGTTACAGGATCGTAGATCTCCGCAGTATTATGAAAAACAGAGTTTGTGTAATTGTAATCAGCGCCGCCGGAGATCAGAACCTTGCCGTTTTGCAGAAGTGTTGCTTGATGATTTACTCGTGGTACGGACAGATTACCGGTCGAAGTGAATGTTCCAGTGACAGGATCGTAGAGTTCAGTGGTATTGATGGTGATACTATTAATTACACCAACAACGCCACCAGTAATGAGTACCTTCCCATTATTAAGCAGCGTGGCGGAATGACCATATCTGGCCGTTGCCATACTACCGGTGCTGGTGAAAGTCCCTGAGTTAGGGTCATACAGTTCAGAACTGCTCAAGCTGGCAGTGTTGTCGGCTCCACCAGCAATAAGCACCTTGCCGCTGGACAGCAAGGTTGCCGTATGGGCCTCCCTGCCAAAATTCATGCTGCCTGTAGTTTTTACAATTCCGGCTCGGGCAAACGTAGGATTAAAAACAACTACACAGAGAATCATCCACATCATCAGCCTGTACTTCATGACGATACCTCCTGTATGCAATATTCATTATCATGTTTAAAATGGAAGTTTTTGTGACAAACCTGCCAACTCTACTTGTACTGCTCCACCCTAACTCCATAAGTCAGCGGCACGCGCTGCATTTCGAAGTTCACCCGCAGGTTGCTGAGGGAACCGCCGGCAGTAATGGAGCCACCTTGCGGAACGATGTTGAAATAAGGTTCCCCGGCAGAGGTGTAGCCGTCGGGCTTGAGGCCCACCGAAAGGTTCGTCTTCAGCGGGATGCTCGGGGTGGTGATGATCATTCGAAGCGAGCCGGTGAGTGCCGTTGCCGCCGGATTCGTCACCTTCAGCAGCACGTAGTAGCAGTTGTTGGTCCGGTCGTAGAGGGTACTGGACTTGGTGACAGTCGTCTGAGGGGTGATGTCGTTCCAGATCGCCTGCCGGATGACGTTTCGCTGGACGGTTGACGAGTTCCCCGCCTCGTCAGTGGCCGTGACCGTAATTGGATAGCTCTTCGCCTCGGGTAACAGAATGGTCTGCTCGAACATCCCGTCTGTTACTGGCGGTGTGAAGGTCTGGTCGTTGGTAGCAATGGTGACGGTGACGGCGCTCAGGGCGTCGGAAACCGCTCCCTTGAGGAGAATGCTCCCCTGGGTGGTGGTGATGTCCTGGGCCGGTTCGGTTATGGCCAGGTTCGGCGCCTGGGCGTCATAGGTCACGGTCCGTTTGGCCGACGACTCGTTCTGGGCCAGGTCGGTGGCGGTGACTTCTATGGTGTTGGAACCGGCATTCAGATTGGCGGCGTAGGTGAAGGTGTTGTCGGTTATCGACGCCAGTTCAGGTGCGTAGGTGTTGACCTTGACCGTGACCGAGGCGTTTTCATCAATGGTGCCGGTTACGTCGATGAACGACTTGTTGGTCTTGCTGTTGTCCGCAGGCATTGAGATTGTCAGCACCGGCCCGGTCGGATCGTAGGTAATGGTTCTGGTGTCACTGGTCTGGTTCCCGGCGTTGTCGCTGGCTAGGGTCGTTACCGTATTAGCGCCGACTGCCAGCGGCAGCGCATGGCTAAAGGTGTTGTCGGTATTTATTGCAACGGCAAAACCGTTGATGGTCAGCTCCTTCACTCCGTAGTTGTCTGCAGCAGTGCCGGAGATGTTGAGTGTCCCGTTGTTGGTGAAAGCCCCGTTTGCCAATGCCGAGATGGAAAGTCCCGGCGATGTTGCGTCAAGGGTGATACCGGCGCTGTATGGCTGTGAGTTGGTATTCCCTAGAGTGTCGCGATACCAGACATTGACGGTTTTCAGCCCATCGCCGTTCGTTAATTGCCAAGGGAGTGATTGAGCTAAGGGCTGCCAATCCGCGCAGGTCTCGGTGTTGCTTATGCACATTTGGGTTACGCCGCTCGGGTCGTTGGCAGCAAGGGCGAGTGGGACAGCTGTGGTCTTGGTGTAGTTGTCGGCAGCCAGAATTGCAATAGAACCGGTTGGCGCAACGAGATCAGGCAGAGATACCGTGAAGGTCACTCCCGTTGATGGGACTTCAACATTGCTTGCATTGTCGGTTGCTCTGGACAAAATAGTATAAACTCCGCTAGAAGTGACATTCCAAGTGTATTGCCAACTTGAAGTGCCGTTCACGGCAACCCATTTGGTCCCACCATCAATTGATATTTCGACGGACTTGACCCCACTGCCAGTGTCATCATTTGCCGCTCCCGAAATAGTTACAATTGAATCATAGATAAATGCCCAATTATAAGGGAAAGCCACCTCGGATTTCGGAGGTGTTGTATCGATAGAGGGAGCCATCACCGTCAACTCCGCAAACCAGCTTTCATTGCCGTTGGTCTGGTTCTCGTTGATGGTGGTGTCTGGGTCGTCGTTGGCTGGGTTGTAGTCCCGGTCATAGGCAGTAACCGCCACATGGTAGACCTTGGTCGGGTCTATCCCAGTCAAAGTGTAATTGGTAACATTGCCCACATCAACACTGTTCGTATGTGGATATCCCGCATCAGTCCCCCAGTAGACCTTGTAGCCTGCAAGGTCACTCTCTGGATTAGCATCCCAGCTCAAGACGATATCAGTGTCGATTATTGTTGCGTTAAATCCAGCGGACGGAGAAATCGGCGCAGTCGTATCAGGAGCGGCCAGATATGGCGCGTAGTTCACGATCCCCTTCGCCCCGTCGTCGGTCCAGTCGTAAATCTTCGCCTGGATTTCACTTTCGACTGTCGTCCCCCACCAGTT
>WSYB01000049.1 GCA_009773645.1 Geobacteraceae bacterium | reverse complement strand
CTAAAAGTTATCAGCTGTTGACTGCGCCGAGACGTGAAATGAAAGCGGTCCCTCACCGGAACAGATGTCGTGCAGCGAAACCTTAAACTAGCGCCATTCTGGTCTGAGGTTTATGCACATGAGTCTGACCTCAGGGAAATCTTGGTGGGTCTCAGGCAAAAGCTGAGATGCCTCAGGAAAAGCCTTAGAGGTTTAAGGGATTACCTTAGAGGTGCTATATTTTGTTGACAAGGAGATTAGGGGTCATTTATAAAACTTATTAAATTTAACAGCAATGGAGTTTATTGGTGTTCCAATCCCTTGTACTCCAGAGTTCAAAGAAGCTTCTTGATTACGAGGCGGGTGTGGAAATTGTCTCATGTCGGGGGCTGTCCCGCTTTATTCTCCCGTAGGAGGGTTAACGAATGGTCAGATTTAACACCGTATGCACTGCTCGATTTTTGGCAATTACCCTATTGGTATCTTTGTTGCCTTGTTTCGCACACGCCGCCGATACTGCTACCAAACCAACAGACAGGCTCCAATATCTCGTCGATAGCTGGAAATAATATCGTATTTAGTGAGGCAATGCGCATCACTTCCACCGGGACGCCGAATCCTGCTCATGCACTCGTCGTAAATGGAGAAGTGTGGTCAATTGATGGGCATCTGACATCCGATGAACGGTACAAAAAGAATATAACCCCGGTTCAGAATGCATTGGCAACACTACTCAAAATCGAGGGTGTTTCATACGAATGGAAAAAGCCGGAGGAATACTTGGATGTACAAGCCCAAACCGTTCCGGTTGATGGACAGGTAGCTGGTAACGATGTTGGGATGACAACAGATAAGCCTGAGGACTTACTGGCTGGGAAAAGTAAAACCGAAATTAAGAAGTTCCCGGAAGGAAGACATTACGGAGTATTGGCCCAGGCTATAGAGAAAGTGCTGCCTGAGGTTGTCAGCACTGACGCCAACGGAGATAAGGGAGTTTCCTATTCGGGGATCATTCCGGTGCTGATCGAGGTGATCAAGGAACAGCAGAAGAATATAGAAAAGCAGCAGCAGGAACTGGCGGAGATCCGCTCTTTAGTTGGACGGTTATCTGCGGCAAATAGTCAGTGATGAAAATTTTCTTGCATAAGAAATTATCATGGCATATAATTTCTCAAGAAATAAAAATCGCCGGAGAGCGTGAATTACGATGCCACAAACCGTCCGCATACCACAACCTGCCGGCAAAGCGGCCGTGTTGTCGAAAGCCCTGATCAGGGCAGCGGCGCAGCTTGACCTTTCCCAGGCAAAGCTCGCCCAGGTGCTGGGAGTGAGCACGGCAACCGTATCCCGCCTTTTTGCCGGCTCCTACCTGCTTTCCCCGGAGAAAAAGGAATGGGATTTCGCCGTACTGCTGATCCGGTTGTTCCGCTCCCTTGACGCGATCGTCGGCGGCGCTACGGAAGACGCCCGGCGCTGGCTGGACAGCAAGAACCATGCGCTCGCAGACTGCAAGCCGGTTGATCTGATCACTACAACAGAGGGGCTGGTCCGTGTCGTCAATTACCTGGACGCCCGACGCGCTGTCGTCTGAGGCGCGCCGCTTCAACCGGACAGTCTGGCGCATGGTCGAAGCCCAGCATGTCGCTTCGACCATGAAGCTGGTTGACACGGCGGCTGAACAGGATCTCCTCGAAGAGATCATCGAGGAGAGCAAGCCCCCGCTGCCGGAGGATGCCCGTGACCTGGACTACCTTCTCGCGGCCCCCTTCCGGTACACCCCTTTCCCCCCGGGTTCCAGGTTCCGTTCCCCTGCCGATCCGGGGGTTTTTTACGGCGCTGAATCCGTGCGTACTGCCGCGGCAGAAGTCGGATACTGGCGGTGGAAGTTCCTCGGGGAAACGGCCGGGCTCGAGCGCCTTGGACCAGCCCCGCACACCGCCTTCAGCGTTCCGATCGACGCCAGGGGGCTTGACCTGCGCGAACCCCCTTTCGACCGCGATTCGGAAGCCTGGTCGAATCCCCGCGACTACTCCGCAACTCAAGGATTCTCATCCATTGCTCGTGAAGCAAACATCGAGGCCATCTTTTACCGGTCCGTCAGAGATCCCGATCCATCCTGGTGTGCAGCCATCCTGACGCCGCGGGCTTTTGCCGCAAAGGTGCCCGGCAGCGCCATGCAGACATGGCAGCTCGTCGTCACACGGGAAGAGGTGATCTGGCGGCGAGGCGCCGGCGAAACCCACTCGTTTATCACTGTGGGACCATTGAGGTCTTGGCCCTAATCTACAGCCGGCGCATGTCTAAACCTTCCCCTCCAGTAGCAAACGCACCGTATCCCGCGGCGTCATCACAGTGGTCCCTTCGTCCGTCTTGCCGAGGAGGTGGCCGAAATCCCGCCGGTCGCCGGTTACCAGGATGTCGGCGCCGCACGCCGATGCTGCTGCCATGATGGGAGCGTCCTTGGTGGGGAGGGGTAGCCCGGCTGCCCATGCGATCTTTGCGGGAGGAGGTTCCGGGACCACGGCAACGTGCTGCACCAGCTTCTCAAAATGTGCTGCTTTGCCCGGCGCCTTGAGTGCCAGATTGCGGCGCGCTTCCTCCAGCGCGAAGGCGGAGGTGACCGTCTGACCCCATCCCGCCTCGGCAAGGGCGAGATATGAATGTCAAAACTAACTATCGGGCTGCCTCTTCACCCGCTTTATTCGGCAAGCAGGTTTAAAATTTCCCCTTGCCAAACTCACACCCACGTGGTATATAAGCTCGTTGTTTAAAATTCACACGCTCCCTTTTCTTCCCGGCGGTGTCCGCAGCGACAGCGGATTCCGGGGCGCATGGGGGGGGCGGAGGAAAAACCAAAGGAGAGAGACATGTCGAGTATAACCATGAAGGAACTGCTGGAGGCCGGCGTACACTTCGGCCACCAGACCAAGAGATGGAACCCGAAGATGAAGCCGTACATCTTCGGAGCAAGAAACGGTATTTACATCATCGACCTGCAGAAGACCGTCCGGCTTTTCAAGAATGCCTACAATTATGTGGTCGATGCGGCCAGGGCCGGTGAAACCGTACTTTTCGTAGGGACCAAGAAGCAGGCCCAGGATTCCGTCGCCGAGGAGGCGCAGCGTTGCGGCATGTTCCATGTGAACCAGCGCTGGCTCGGTGGGATGCTGACCAACTTTTCCACGGTAAAGCAGAGCATCGACAGGCTTAAGCGCCTGGACCACATGGTTGCCGACGGCTCCATCGAGGCCTATACCAAGAAGGAAGCCCTGCAGCTGGAGAAGGAGCGGCAGAAGCTGGAGAAGACCCTTGGCGGCATCAAGGGAATGAGCAGGCTTCCCGGGGTGATGTTCGTCATCGACCCGAAAAATGAGGAGATCGCCGTCAAGGAGGCAAACAAGCTGGGGATCCCGGTAGTCGCCATCGTTGACACCAACTGCGACCCGGACAATATCAATTACGTCATCCCCGGCAATGACGACGCCATCCGCGCCATCAGGCTTTTGACCAGCAAGGTTGCCGATGCGGTCATCGAAGGGAGCCAGGCCAGAGAGGTGGCGTTGCAGACCGACAAAGAGGGAGAGGCGTTTGAAACTGAAGCTGCTCCGGAGGAAGCCGGGGAAGCGGCGGAGGTTTAAGGGGAATCTCACCTGACGAATGTGAAATGCCCACTCATCGGGGAGTATCGCATGGTGATAAATTAACTACGCATCAGACCGCGCAAGCGAAATGACTGTTATATCGGAGGAGACGCGTGAGCATAACAGCTGAACAGGTAAATGAACTGAGGAAGGCCACCGGCGCAGGTCTTATGGATTGCAAGAAGGCGCTGACGGAAACCGGCGGCGACCAGGAAAAGGCTGTCGATTATCTCCGGAAGAAGGGGCTTGCCGCCGCTGCCAAGAAGTCCGGCCGCGTGGCCTCTGAAGGGTTGGTGGGTTCCTATATCCATGCAGGTGGCAAGATCGGGGTACTTGTTGAGATTAATTGCGAGACCGATTTTGTGGCCAAGAACGAAAATTTCCAGGCTTTCGTCAAGGACATCGCGATGCACATCGCTGCCGCCTCTCCCCAGGCTGTGCGTCGTGAAGAGGTGCCGGCCGATATCATCGAGCGGGAGAAGGAAATCTACCGGGCCAAGGCCAAGGAAACCGGCAAACCGGACAATATAATCGAAAAAATTGTCGAGGGCCAGGTCAACAAGTTCTATGCGGATATCTGCCTGCTGGAGCAGCCCTTTGTGAAGGACCCGGATAAGACGGTGCAGACCTACCTGAATGAGACCATCGCGGCGATCGGCGAGAATATTTCCGTCCGCCGCTTTTGCCGGTTTGTCCTTGGAGAGGGGATTGCCAAGAAGGAGAGCGATTTCGCTGCAGAGGTTGCTGCCGCGGCCGGTGTCTAACGGTTATCTTGAAGCCGGCCTGTAACAGGCCGGCTTTTTTTATATAAAAAATCGAAAAACCTTTTCAAAGGGATACCCATGGGTGAGCCGTACTACAAGCGGGTGCTGTTAAAACTTTCCGGCGAAGCCCTGGCCGGCGACCAGGGTTACGGGATCGACCCCCAGACAATTACCACCATAGCCAACGAAGTCAAAGTGGTCGTGGAATGCGGGGTGGAGCTTGCCCTGGTGATCGGCGGCGGGAACATCTTCCGCGGTCTGGCGGCTTCCTCCAAGGGGATGGACCGGGCCAGCGCCGATTACATGGGGATGCTGGCCACCATGATTAACTCCCTGGCCATGCAGGACGCCTTGGAGAAGATCGGCGTGGACACCCGGGTCCAGTCGGCCATTGCCATGCAGGAAGTGGCTGAGCCCTATATTCGCCGCCGCGCCATCCGGCATCTGGAAAAAGGGCGGGTGGTAATCTTCGGCGCCGGCACCGGCAATCCTTACTTTACCACCGACACTGCGGCAAGCCTGCGGGCAATGGAGATCGGGGCCGATGTGATTCTGAAGGGAACCAAGGTGGACGGCGTCTATTCTGCCGATCCCAAGAAGGACCCGAATGCGGTCAAATTCCCCAGTCTCACGTATCTCGAAGTCCTGAAAAAGGGGCTTCAGGTTATGGATGCCACAGCCACCTCGCTTTGCATGGATAACAGTCTCCCCATCATTGTCTTCGACGTTACCACGGATGGTAATGTAAAAAGGGTTGTGTTTGGTGAAGAGATCGGCACCATTGTGAAAGGAGAGTAACGTGACCAAGGATGTTATAAAAAATATGGGCGCTCATATGGATAAAACCATCGACGCGCTTCGCAAGGAATACCAGAAAGTTCGCACGGGAAGAGCCTCGACCTCCCTTCTGGACGACGTGAAGATCGATTATTACGGCACGCCTTCGCCGTTGAGTCAGGTGGCGACCCTGGCGGTGCCGGAGCCGAGGACCATTACCCTCCAGCCTTGGGAGGCGAAGATGATCACGGTTATAGAAAAGGCAATCATGAATGCCAATCTGGGACTGACGCCTGCCAACGACGGGAAGGTGATCCGCCTCAATCTCCCCCCCCTCACAGAGGAGCGGCGGAAGGATATCGTCAAGCAGCTGAAAAAGATGGCGGAGGATGCAAAGGTCGCCATCAGAAATATCCGGCGCGATGCCAACGATGATCTGAAGAAACTGGAAAAAGACAAAAAGATTTCCGAAGATGATCTTAAGCGGGCTGAAAAAGAAGTGCAGGATGTGACAAACAGTCACATTGCCAAAATTGACGAAGTGCTTACCCATAAGGAAAAAGAGGTGCTGGAGGTCTGACGCTTCTCGACCGGTTTACAGGGGGGAGAGTTCCCCCCATTAAATCGGTTTTTTTCCTTGCGAAGTTCGACAATTTGTGTTTAAATCCCTCAACCCCTGAATTAAAGGGGATTTTTTGTTTTTAGGGCAGGTATGCACATACTGAAAACTGAAAAACTTCCCCGCCACCTGGCCATCATCATGGACGGCAACGGGCGATGGGCGAAGGCGCGAATGTTGCGGAGGATCGTCGGTCACCGGAAGGGAGTGGAGACGGTGAGGATGATTGTTGAAGAGTGCTCGTTGCTGGGCATCTCCTGTCTCACCCTGTTTGCCTTCTCCGCTGAGAACTGGTTGCGCCCAAAAACCGAGGTTCAGGCTCTCATGATGCTCCTGAAGAAGTATATAAAAATGGAAGTTCCCCGGATGATGCAGAACAATATCCGTTTCAACGTCATCGGCAATCGGGAAGAACTTCCGTCGGACGTGAACCGGGTGGTGGATGATGCCATTGCCAAGACCGCCGGCAACAGCGGGATGATTCTGACATTGGCGCTCTCATATGGAGCACGACAGGAGATCGTCCGGGCGGCCACCATCATGGCTGCCGATATGGCTTCGGGAAAAATATCCGCCACTGAGGTCAGTGAATCGCTTTTTGCCGGTTACCTGTATACAGCAGACATGCCGGAGCCGGATTTTCTCATCAGGACCAGCGGTGAGATGCGGATCAGTAACTTTCTCCTCTGGCAGCTGGCTTATACGGAACTCTACTTCACCGATATCAACTGGCCCGACTTCGGTAAGAGAGAACTTCATAAAGCCCTGTGCGACTATCAGGACAGAGAGAGGCGTTTCGGGCGAACGAGCGATCAGTTGCAAGCCAGGGGTTGACGGCTTCGGCAAGGGCCCGTCGGATTACGATCACTTTGGCAGGATTCCGACCCGGCTGGTTGCCCCTCCTGTGCACTCAATATACTAAACCTAAAAACGGCAATTGGACACGGATTAACACGGAAAAAGCGGATTATAACTGATAATTCAAGGAGATAAACCGGGTTACTACCACAACCTTTTGGGTTAATGCTCTCCATGGTTTATATCCGTGAAAATCCGTATAAATCAGATTTGATCCGTGTTCAAAATGCTTTTTCCAGGCTAAATGTTAGGAGGCTGACAATCAAGAGATTGCTAACAGGGGCAATAGCCCTGCCTCTTCTGATCTTGCTCATTCTTAAAGGGAGCTTGTTTCTTTTCGGCTGCTTTATTATGCTCCTCTCCTTTGTGGGACTTACCGAGTTCTATCAGATGGCGCTCCCCGAGAGGAAACCGGAGGGTCTGCTGGCGGCCTTCCTCGGCTCGCTGCTCCTTGCTCCGCTTCCTCCGGACCACATGCGTCTTGCCTTTACTCTTGCCATCCTGGTTATTCTGTTCGCCCTTTTCGCCCTCTTCAGGATCAAGGACATAAAAAGGTCCGCAGCCGATTTAGGGCTCTTTCTTATGGGAATCCTTTATGTTCCGCTTCTGCTTAACCATTTGCTTTTGTTGAGATGGGAGCCGTACGGGACCCAGTGGGTTTTTCTCCTGCTGGTCATAGTCATGGCGGGCGATACCGCGGCCTTTTATGTCGGCAGTGCCCTTGGGAAGAGAAAGCTCTATCCCATCGTCAGTCCCAATAAAAGCGTGGAGGGGGCGCTGGGAGGACTGGCCGGCAGTACTGCCGGCGCGTTTATCGCGAGGGTCACGTTTTTCCCCGAGCTCTCCGTAACGGACTGTATCGTGACCGCGCTTCTGGTGGGAGGACTTGGCCAGCTTGGCGATCTGTTCGAGTCGCTCCTCAAACGAAGCTTCGGGGTCAAGGATTCGGGGGTCATTATCCCCGGCCACGGCGGCATGCTCGATCGGCTGGACAGCATACTCTTTGCCGCTCCGGCGGCCTTTTATTATACATATTTCATCTTCATGCGCAGATAGGGGCACCCCCGTGTGGGTGCCCAAAGTCAGGGTGTCCGCATAGGGCCATCCCTGCAAGATGTGATTTTTTTTGTTGATTTTTGAAGTGAGGGACTATGAAGAAGCTCAGCATACTCGGCTCCACAGGTTCCATTGGAGTCAGCACCCTGGAGATTGTTGCGGCCCACCGGGACAGATTTGAGGTGGTGGCGCTTACTGCGGGGAACAATCTGGAGCTGCTGACGAAACAGATAAAGGCGTTCTCTCCGCAACTGGTAACGGTCATGTCCGAGGAGTCGGCGCTGAAGCTCAAAAAGATGCTCCCCGCCAAACAACCCGAGATACAGTATGGCGTCCCCGGCCTGATAGCTGCCGCGACGGCGGGCGATGCAGATATGGTGGTGGCCGCCATAGTGGGAGCGGCGGGACTGGTGCCGACTGCTGCCGCAGTAAGCGCGGGGAAGGACATAGCCCTGGCCAATAAAGAGACGCTGGTGACCGCCGGCCATCTGATCATGAGGATGGTGAAGGAGAAAGGGGTAAAGCTTTACCCCGTGGACAGCGAGCATAGCGCTGTTTTCCAATCGCTCCAGGGGCAGAGGTATGCCGATGTGAAGCGGATCATCCTTACCGCATCGGGAGGCCCCTTTCTCAACTATCCGCTGGATAAGCTGGCAGGGGTTTCGGTGGCCGACGCACTTGCTCATCCCAACTGGAGCATGGGGCAAAAGATCACGATCGATTCGGCTACCATGATGAACAAGGGTCTGGAAGTGATTGAGGCCAGGTGGCTGTTCGACATGCCCGGAGAGCGGATTGCGGTCAATATCCACCCCCAGAGCATCATCCATTCCATGGTGGAATATGCGGACGGCTGCGTCATTGCGCAGCTTGGAGTGCCCGACATGAAGGCCCCCATCGCCTATGCCTTGACTTACCCCGAACGGGTGACAACCGGGGTAAAACCGCTGGATCTCACCGAGCTTTCCGGCCTCACCTTTTTTAATCCCGATTATGTACGCTTCCCGGCGCTGAAGCTGGCTTACCGGGCGATGGCGGACGGCGAAAGCACGCCGACCGTCCTGAACGCCGCCAACGAGGTGGCGGTGGAGGCGTTTTTGAGCGGCCGGATCAAGTTTACCGAAATACCCCTTGCCATCGAAAAAACCATGGATGTACATCAACCCCACTCCCTCGGCTCCATCGAGGAGGTCCTTTCTGTTGATCGATGGGGGAGGGAAAAGACCAGGGAGCTGTTGGGGATTAAAAAACTGTGAAAAGTGAAAAGTGAAGGGTGAATAGGTGCTCTGAATGTTAAGCGTAATTTCCGCGATAGTAGTTCTCGGCGTGCTGATATTTGTGCACGAACTGGGACACTTCATCTTTGCCAAGCTTTTTGGCGTAGGGGTGGAGAAATTTTCCCTCGGTTTCGGGACCAAAATTGTCGGCATAAAGAGGGGAGAGACCGAGTATCTGATCTCCGCCTTTCCCCTGGGCGGTTATGTGAAGATGATCGGCGAGGGTGGCGATACCGAATTGTCCGAGGCGGACAAGGCCCGCTCCTTCATGGAGAAGCCGCCGTTGCAGCGGATCGCCATAGTGGCAGCCGGCCCCCTCTTCAACCTGTTATTCGCGTATGTTGTTTTTATCATCGTCTTTATGATCGGCGTGCCTGCGGCTACCACCAAAATCGGCGAGGTGATCAAGGATAAGCCTGCGGCCCGAATCGGTTTAAAGGCCAATGACGTGGTGACGGCCATAAACGGCAAGCCTGTGTCACGGTGGGACGAGTTTGCCAAGGTAATAGCCGAAAGCGGCGGCAAGCCCATTGATTTGCAGGTCAGACGCGGGAACGTCACCCTTCCTTTTCGTGTCGTGCCCGAGAGCAGGACCGCAAAGAACCTGCTGGGAGAAACCGTTACGTCTCCCGTGATAGGGGTGGTGGCTGCCGGCGAGATGGTGACGGACCGGTTTGGCCCTGCGGATGCCTTCATTAAGGGGAGCGCCCAGACCTGGAACGTGATCAAGATAACCTTTCTGTCGCTGGTAAAACTTATAGAACGTGCTGTGTCAGTTGAGAATATTGGCGGACCAATCATGATAGCTGTTATGTCTGGTCAACAGGCTGCGGCAGGCGGGGTCAGTTTCCTAGCATTCATGGCGCTGCTTTCAGTAAACCTGGGGGTGCTGAACCTACTTCCCGTCCCGATTCTTGACGGCGGGCATCTTTTTTTCTATCTGTGGGAGCTGGTTTTCAGGAAACCGGTAAGCCAGAAAGCCCGTGAGATCGCTCAGCAGATCGGTATGTTTCTTCTATTAAGTTTAATGGTCCTTGCTACTTATAATGATATAGCCAGATATTGGAACGATATTGTTAAATTTTTAAAAAATATTACCGGGTAGCCGCAGCTTGAAACTCCTCACCATCGACACTTCCACCAGCGCCTGCAGCGTGGCTTTGACGTCCGGCGAACGGTTGGTTGCGGAATACCTGGTGAACCTGGATATGCATTTGGCTTCGCGTCTTCTGGATTGCGTGGATGCCGTGTTGCATATGGCGGGGCTCACCGTGACAGACCTGGACGGTTTGGGCGTTGCCCTGGGTCCCGGTTCCTTCACCGGGGTCCGGATCGGAATAGCAACCGTCAAGGGGTTGGCGCTGGCCGCAGGTAAGGAGGTGGCGGGCTTTTCATCACTTGCGATGCTTGCCATGAATCTATCCTGGGCTGCCTATCCTGTCTGCCCCATGTTTGATGCCAGAAAGAAGGAAGTCTACACGGCCCTGTATGCCTGCCGGGAAAGGCCTGAGGCAATCGTGGCGGATTGTGTCGTCCCTCCGGCCGATTTTCTTGAAAACATCACCGGCACCACCATATTTGTCGGTGACGGGGCGATTAACTACCGGGACCTCATTGTGAGCCGTCTTGGTGAAAGGGCAATCTTTGCTCCTCCTTACTTTCATCAGCCGCGTGCGTCAAGAGGCGCCTTCCTGGCCAGGGAAGTTTTTTCCCGAGGCGAGACCGTTCCTGTTGCCGCACTTGTTCCCGTCTATATAAGACCTTCTGAAGCGGAACTGGCAAAGATGAAGAGGGAAGGTGTATAACAGTATTCTATTCATGTTGACAGTTGCCCTTTAATGTATTATTTTCAGAGCTTACTTTTTTGCCCCGGTTCATAAAAGGGGAATGAACCGCAAGGAACGGGTTTGCTAAGTTACGGTTTAATTTCATAAACTATGTTCAGAGGTTCATGTATGCGCAGTGATACGATAAAGAAGGGGTTTGAGCGGACGCCCCACCGGGCGCTTCTCAAAGGGACCGGTGTTCCTGAGAGCGAACTGGAAAAGCCCTTCATCGGGGTGGCGACCAGCTTTACCGATCTGATTCCCGGTCATGTGGGGATGCGCGATCTGGAGCGCTTCATTGAAAAGGGGATTCACACCGGCGGCGGCTATGCCTTCTTCTTCGGCATTCCCGGCGTCTGTGACGGGATAGCCATGGGCCATAAGGGGATGCACTATTCGCTCCCCACCCGCGAGCTGATCGCCGATATGGTGGAGTCGGTGGCCGAGGCCCACAGGCTGGACGGCCTTGTGCTTTTGACCAACTGCGACAAGATTACCCCCGGCATGCTGATGGCGGCCGCCAGGCTCGACATCCCGTGTATCGTGGTCACCGCAGGGCCGATGCTCTCCGGTCGCGGCGCAGCAGGTCGGAAATACTCTTTTGTCACCGACACCTTCGAGGCGATGGCCCGCTACAAGGCGGGAGTCATTGATGAAAAAGAGTTGAAGGTCTGCGAAGACAACGCCTGTCCCGGCATGGGGTCATGTCAGGGGCTTTTTACTGCCAATACGATGGCGATTCTCACCGAGACTCTGGGTATGAGCCTCACGCGCTGCGGAACGGCCCTGGCCGTATCGGCGTTGAAGCGGCGTATCGCTTTTGCATCCGGGGAACGGATTGTGGAACTCGTCAGGAACAATATAACCCCACGCCAGATACTCACCCAGGCCGCCTTTGAAAACGCCATCCGGGTGGACCTTGCCTTGGGGGGCTCTTCCAACACTGTCCTGCACCTCCTGGCCATTGCCCATGAGGCAGGGGTGGAGTTGCCGCTGGAAACCTTCGACGTTCTTGCCAAGGAAACCCCCCAGCTCTCGTCCATGAATCCGGCCGGCGAGTATTTCATGGAGGACCTGGATGTGGCGGGTGGCGTCCTCGGCGTCTTTAAACAACTGGGGGATAAAATCAAGGACAGCCCGACGGTGATGGGGCTTTCCACTCTCCAGTTGGCCGCCAGTATCGAAAACGTGGATGAAGAGGTCATACGTCCGCTCTCCAATCCGGTGAAAAAGGAGGGTGGCATTGCGGTACTGTTCGGCAATCTTGCCCCCAAAGGGGGGGTTGTGAAGCAGTCGGGAGTCTCCGCTCCCATGATGCAATTTGAGGGGCATGCCCGATGTTTCGACTCCGAGGAGAAGGCCATGGCTGCCCTCATGGGGGGAGAAATCAAGGCCGGTGATGTGGTTGTGATCCGCTACGAAGGCCCCAAGGGGGGGCCGGGAATGCGGGAGATGCTGGCGCCCACTGCCACTCTTATGGGACTGGGATTAGGCGACTCCGTTGCGCTTATCACCGACGGCCGTTTCTCCGGCGGCACACGCGGCCCCTGCATCGGCCACATTTCGCCCGAGGCGGCTGTGGGAGGCCCCATCGCACTGGTGGAGGACGGGGACAGGATACTGCTTGATATCCCCGCACGCCGGCTGGAGCTTTTGGTCGATGAGACTACGCTGGCGGAGCGCCGAGGCAGGTGGCGGGCGCCCGAGCCAAAGATAAAGACCGGCTGGCTTGCCCGTTATGCAAAAGTGGTGACATCGGCCAACACCGGGGCAATCACCACGGCGGAATAGAAACGAGCCTTGATCTTGCGAAAAATTACCAGTTTCAGATGAATTTAACTTTTATCCGATTTCCCAAACCGGGAGGTTTATGTATGAAGATGAACGGTGCGCGCATAATGCTGGAGTGTCTCAAGCTGGAAGGGGTTGACACCGTGTTCGGCTATCCTGGGGGGACGGTCATCAATATCTATGATGAACTTTTTTCCTTCAAGGACATCAGGCACATCCTCCCCCGTCACGAGCAGGCCGGCGTCCATGCCGCCGACGGCTACGCCAGGGCGACCGGCAAGGTCGGCGTGGCTATCGCTACGTCGGGGCCGGGAGCCACCAATACCGTGACCGGAATCGCCACCGCCTACATGGACTCGGTGCCGCTGGTCGTGATCACCGGGCAGGTGCCGACTCCCCTGATCGGCAACGACGCCTTTCAGGAGGTTGATATTATCGGCATAACCCGTCCCTGCACCAAACACAGCTTTCTGGTGAAGGATGTAAAGGACCTTCCCCTGATTATGAAGAAGGCCTTCTACATAGCTCGGTCCGGTCGGCCCGGTCCGGTCCTGGTTGACCTACCCAAGGACGTACAGATTGCGACTACTGAATTCAAATATCCGGATACAGTGGACATTCGCGGTTACAAGCCGACCATCGAGGGACATCCGAAACAGGTGGAAAAGGCCGTTACACTTCTGCTCGGGGCCACGAAACCGGTCATTTATGTGGGGGGGGGCGTTGTTCTGGCCAATGCAGCTGGCGAGCTGACCTCCCTGGCCAGGAAGCTCAACGCTCCGGTGACCACAACACTGATGGGGCTCGGCGCTTTCCCGGAGGACGACCCCCTTTCCCTGGGACTCCTCGGCATGCACGGCACCTACTACGCCAATATGGCGGTGACCAACACCGACCTTCTGGTGGCGGTCGGCGCCCGCTTTGACGACCGGGTTACCGGCAAGATCGCCACCTTTGCCCCCCACGCCAAGATCATCCATATCGACGTGGATCCCACTTCCATCAAGAAGAACGTCCGTGTTGACCTTCCCATAGTCGGGGATGTGAAGGACGTGCTGACCAGGATGCTCAAGGTGATCGAAGAGCGTGCGGACAAGGTCGCCGAATTCCGGAAATCGCTAGGCCCGTGGTTGGAGGATATAAAGGGATGGAAAGAGAAGCACCCCATTTCCTTCAAACAGACCTCGAACGTCATAAAGCCGCAGTTTGTCATCCAGAAACTACGTGAGCTCTCCGATGACGACGCCATTATAGCCACCGATGTGGGGCAGCACCAGATGTGGACCGCCCAGTTCTTCACCTTTACGAAACCGAGAACGCTCCTTTCCTCTGGTGGCCTGGGGACCATGGGCTATGGTCTTCCGGCGGCGATGGGGGCGCAGGCGGCATTCCCTAAACGGCAGGTGATAGCCATCTGCGGCGACGGCGGGTTCCAGATGAACTTGCAGGAACTGGCGACCCTGGTGCAGAACCGGCTGCCGGTGAAGATCTGTATCCTCAACAATAACTTCCTCGGCATGGTGCGGCAGTGGCAGGAGCTCTTTTTTGACAAGCGCTATTCCCAGACATGCATGGAACTCCCAATCGATTTCATCAAGCTTGCCGAGGCCTTCGGCGCCAAAGGTTTCCAGGCCACCAAGCCGGATGAAGTGGAGTCGGTCATCAAGAAGGGATTCAAGACCCCCGGACCGGTAATCATGGAGTTCAAGATTGCCCGCGAAGAAAAGGTGCTGCCGATGGTACCGGCCGGCGCATCTCTGAACGAGATGGTATTAAATGCGTGATATTTCACAGGAACGAGGAGCAAGGAACGAGGTTCGAGGTTTAAGATTTTCTCCCTCGGTCTTCGATCCTCGTCCCTCGATCCTTTCCGGAGGTTTTTCTATGAGACATACTATAACCGTACTTGTGGAGAATGAATTCGGCGTGCTGTCGCGTGTGTCCGGTCTTTTTTCCGGGCGCGGGTTCAATATCGATTCACTGTCGGTGGCCCCAACCAATGACGAGAGCATTTCCCGGATGACTATTGTTACCAGTGGTGATGAACAGATCCTGGAGCAGATCTCCAAGCAGCTGAACAAGCTCATCGATGTCATTAAGGTGATTGATTTTACCGACGAGAGCGCCATCGAGCGGGAGATGGCCCTGATCAAGGTGACGGCCGAAGAGGAGAGCAGGGCTGAGGTGCTGCGCATTGTGGATATTTTCAGGGCAAAGATCATTGACGTCACGCCCAGATCATATACCATTGAAGCAACCGGCGCTCCGGCCAAGATAGAGGCGATCCTGGAACTTCTCCGCCCGTTGGGGTTAAAGGAGCTGGTAAGGACGGGCCCGGCGGCGATCGGGAGAGGCGCAAAAGGGTGGAAAGGGTAGGCGGGCACTTCCCCTTATTATTGTTGACAGGGTAGTGCATTCTTTTTATCATGCTCAATCCGTTCGTTGAAGGGATTGGCGGTTAACATTATTCAAATTATAAAACCAGGAGGAAGTGATGAAAGTTTATTATGACAAAGATTGCAACCTGAGCCTGCTCAAGAAAAAGAAGATCGCCATCATCGGTTACGGCAGTCAGGGTCACGCCCACGCCAACAACCTGAAGGAGAGCGGTCTGGATGTCATTGTTGGCGAGCTCATGGGTGGCGAGAATGCCGCCAAGGCGGAAAAAGCCGGGTTCAAGGTCTTCGACGCAGGGACGGCAGCGAGCAAGGCCGATATCGCGGTGATTCTTCTCCCCGATGAACTGCAGGGTACCATTTACCGGACGGAAATCGCTTCGAAGCTGAAGAAGGGGTCCTACCTGATGTTCGCCCACGGGTTCAACATCCACTACGCCCAGATCGTCCCCCCCGCTGACGTGAATGTCTTCATGACCGCTCCCAAGGGGCCGGGGCACTTGGTGCGTAACGAATTCGTCAAGGGTGGTGGTGTACCCTGCCTGATATCCGTTCATCAGGATCCGGCCGGCAACACCAAGGATATCGCTCTTGCCTATGCGGCTGGTGTCGGCGGCGGACGGGCGGGGATCATCGAGACCACGTTCAAAGACGAGACCGAAACCGACCTGTTCGGCGAGCAGGCAGTACTCTGCGGCGGCTGCGTCGAGTTGGTCAAGGCCGGATTCGAGACGCTGGTGGAGGCGGGGTATGCCCCGGAGATGGCGTACTTCGAGTGTCTGCACGAACTGAAGCTGATCGTCGACCTGATGTATGAGGGCGGCGTTGCCAACATGAACTACTCGATCTCCAATAACGCCGAATACGGCGAATACGTTACCGGGCCGAAGGTGATCAACGAGCAGAGCCGTACGGCGATGAAAGAAGCTCTGGAAAATATACAGAACGGCTCGTACGCCAAGCGGTTCATCATCGAAGGCATGACCAAGTATCCGGAGATGACCGCCTACCGTCGGCTCAATGCCGCTCATCCTCTTGAGGTGGTTGGTGAAAAGCTGCGCAGCATGATGCCTTGGATTCAAAAAGGCAAAATAGTGGACAAGAGCAAGAACTGATCGGAATTGTGCGAAACGAAGGGCCGGGCTCTGGGATGACCGTCTAAACAGCAGATATCCCTTGAAGCCCGGCCTTTTTGCAGTTATTAAGGGACGGGATACGACCGGTTGAGGATAGTGGATGCGCAACGAAAACACCCCCATTGCAGTGGAAGGATATCCGTTTATTGCAGTGGCGGCATTTATAACCCTGGTATTTGCTTTGCTCTCCTGGAAGATACTTGCCGTATTCGCTTTTATTGTCACGCTTTTCATTATCTTCTTTTTCAGAAACCCCGATCGGATCGTCCCGGAAGACGAAAATGCTGTGGTGGCCCCTGCTGACGGTGTTGTCATATACCTAGGAAACGCTCTTGAGGATCATCTTGGTGAGGAGATGATCAAGATCAGCATATTCATGTCGGTCTTCAATGTTCATGTAAACCGGGCGCCCGTTTCCGGGAGAGTTGTTGACAGCTTTTACATCAGGGGGAAATTCCTCGATGTGCGGGATGAAAGGGCAACCTTTGAGAATGAGCAAAGCGGCTTGATCCTGGAAACAGCCAGGGGACTCAAGATCGCAGTCGTACAGGTCGCTGGGCTGATTGCCCGGCGCATTGTCTGCTATGCGAAAAAGGGGGATGAGGTAAAGCGTGGTGAGCGTTATGGTCTCATCCGCTTCGGCTCACGGCTGGACGTCTACCTCCCGAAAAGCGCCCAACTGCGCGTGGCCATGGGGGACAAGACCGTCGCCGGCGAAACCGTATTGGGGATTCTCCCGTGAATGGTGAAAACGATAAGATAGACATGTCGGAGAGCATGAGAAAGGGGATCTATATACTTCCCAATCTCTTTACCACCGGCAGCCTGTTTGCAGGTTTCTACAGCATGGTTGCCACCATGAACGGCGATTACCGGACTGCGGCCATCTGGGTACTGGTTTCCTCCATATTCGACGGCCTGGACGGCAAAGTGGCGAGGCTCACCGGTACCGCCAGCAAGTTCGGCGTGGAGTACGACTCCCTTGCCGATCTGGTGGCCTTCGGGGTAACGCCGGGCCTCCTCATGTATTCATGGGCGTTAAAGCCGTTCGGCAGGCTTGGCTGGCTGGCGGCGTTTCTGTTCGTGGTCTGCGGGGCGCTCCGGCTTGCCCGCTTCAATGTGCAGGTCACTACCGTGGAGAGCAAGCGTTTTGTCGGTCTCCCCATTCCTGCCGCCGCCAGCATGGTTTCTGCGACGGTCCTCCTCTTCTACCATCTGGGCTGGCCCAGTTCCTACAAAAAACTTGCCATTCTTCTCCTCATCTATTTCCTGGCGTTTCTCATGGTTTCCAATATCCGTTATTACTCATTCAAGGACCCAGGCGTTATAAAACGGCAACCGTTCGCGTTTCTGGTGCTTTCCGTGCTTTTACTGATCATCATTGCTGCGGAGCCGGTAGTGATGCTCTTTGTGATCTTTGTGTGCTATATCGTGTCCGGGCCGATCGGTTTTATCATGACTTATCCGCGCAGGAGGCGGCTGGAGAAGGCACTCCATAAGGGGCCAAAACAGGGAGCCCCATAAAATGCTATTCGAATAAATCAAACTTTATTTGATATTGCGGAAATAATTAATATTACAGATAAAATTCCTTGACAGCCGATACGGGATTTTCTTATTATCTGACTTAATTAAATATATAGGCAGTGAAGAGGAGTAGTAGCCGGCCTGTCCCTTCCAGAGAGCTGGTGGTTGGTGCGAACCAGCAGGTGGCAACGGTGAACTCGCCTCTGAGCCTCCCCTCTGAAAGAGGAGCGCCACTTATTGCCGCTCCTGAAAGTAGTTGGGGACGTAAAACCCACGTGACGGGTAAAAGAAGGTCCTGTTCCCGGTAGCTTTTGGCTCAGACCAAGGCGTTGCCGGGATTAAGGACGAATTAGGGTGGTACCACGGAGCTCAAGCCTCCGTCCCTTGTCAGGGCGGAGGCTTTTTTTGTTGCCGGCAATGGTTTTTTAGGATTTGTATGGAATAATAAACCTGGTGGTGAAAAAACGTCGAGCAGTTAAGTAGTTAAGTGGGAAGTGAATAATTCACAACCAGTCAGCATACCAATAAAGGAGGATTTCACGTTATGGCCGCACTGAAAACCATCAAGATTTTCGACACTACACTCCGGGATGGGGAACAGTCCCCCGGCGCCAGCATGAACATTGAAGAAAAACTGCGGGTTGCAAAGCAACTTCAAAAGTTGAATGTGGATGTCATTGAGGCGGGCTTTCCCATAGCTTCCGAGGGGGACTTCGAGGCGGTCAAGAAGGTGGCCCAGACCATTAAGGGTCCTGAGATTGCCGGGCTCTGCCGCTCCAGCAACAAGGACATCGACAGGGGGTGGGAAGCGCTGCAATATGCGGGAGAAAAGGGGCGCATTCATACATTCATTGCCACCTCCGATATTCACATGAAGTACAAACTGAAGATGACTCCGGCCCAAGTGCTTGATGCGGCGGTCAAGGCCGTTAAAAGGGCGAAGTCGTATACCCCCAACGTGGAGTTTTCCTGTGAGGACGCCGTGCGCACCGACCTCAAGTTCCTGGCGGACGTGGTGGGGGCGGTCATAGACGCAGGGGCGACCACCGTGAATATACCCGATACGGTCGGGTACACCATTCCTTTTGAATACTTCAATATTATCAAATATCTGAAGGATAACGTGGCCAATATCGACAAGGCGGTGATTTCCGTCCACTGCCACAATGACCTGGGGCTGTCGGTGGCCAACTCAATTGCCGCGATACAGGCTGGGGCCGGGCAGGTGGAGTGCACGATAAACGGCATTGGTGAGAGGGCCGGCAACTGCTCACTGGAGGAGTTTGTCATGACGCTGAAAACCCGCCATGACATTCTCCCATTCAAAACCAATGTGGCGACCGAACAACTGACCCCTGCAAGCCGCCTCATTACCAATGTTACAGGGATTGTGGTGCAGCCCAACAAGGCTATTGTCGGGGCCAACGCCTTTGCCCATGAAGCAGGGATCCACCAGCACGGGGTGTTGATGGAAAAGAGCACCTATGAGATCATGACCCCCGAATCGGTGGGACTGAAAACCAACGTCCTGGTGCTCGGCAAACATTCCGGCCGCCATGCCTTCAAGAAGAGATTGGATGAGCTCGGCTACGAACTCGATGACGAGAAGCTGAACATGGCCTTTGATCGCTTCAAGGCGTTGGCGGATCTGAAAAAAGAGGTGTTCGACGAGGACCTGGACGCTATCGTGGCGGATGAGGTGATGCGCTCTGCCGAGAAATACAAATTGAGCCATATTACCGTTACCTGCGGTTCCTTTGCGGTTGCCACGGCCACCGTGCAGATGGAAATAGACAACAAGCCTGTGCGTACTGCTGAACTGGGTGACGGCCCGGTAGACTCCACCTTAAAGGCGATCAAAAAACTGACCAAGACCAAGGCAAAGCTCCAGCAGTACAATGTCGGCTCCATAACCGGCGGCACCGACGCCCAGGGAGAGGTTACCGTCCGGCTTTCCGAAGGGGATCGCACCGTCATAGGTCGCGGTTCGTCGACCGACATTATCGAGGCTTCGGCAAAGGCTTATATCAATGCCTTGAACAGGCTCCACTTCCAGAAGGAGCGGCTCATGGAGCATCTGTAGTTCACTTCTCATATCACCAGTCATCAAGCAGGGGCGGAGACTTTTTCCGCCCCTGCCGGCCCCATTTGACTTACCCGCTTCTTATCTATATACTTTACGCGTTCGTCACTATTAAGCATGAAGGCCCTGGAGCGGACATATGAAAAGAATAGCCACGTATGTTTTCTTTCTGCTGCTGCTGCCGGCACTTGCGTATGCGGTAGATACGGAGGCGACGGGGACCACCATCCTGAGGTTTGAAGAGCGGAGCGTGCCGGGATTTGAGAAGCAGAAAGCGGTTCCCGCCACCCAGTTTGTGGGGGTGGACGCGGACAAGATCGGCGGCGGCAACCTTTCCTTGCATCTCTATGGCTGGGGGCGGGTGGACCTGGCCGACCGGAGCACCGACGAGGGAACCACCGACGGCAACCTCACCTACGGCTACCTCCTCTACCGCTTACCCAAGGCCAACGGACAGGTCAAGGCGGGAAGGTTCTTTATCTATGAAGGGG
>WSYB01000006.1 GCA_009773645.1 Geobacteraceae bacterium | reverse complement strand
CGGTTCACTCTGCATGCTCACTCCATTCTGGCGTCAGGCGCCGGATAATGCCGGCATGGGTGGGAAACTGGCGCAGCAACTGTTCGCGGCTCCCCATTTCGAAGTCGGCAAAGTCGAAGCCTGGTGCCACGGTGCAACCGACGAGGGAATATGCTCCCTCTGATTCAGCGCCAAACCAGCACTCCGCGGGGACTACTGCCTGGAAAGACTCTCCGGCGGCGAGGTCGCTGCCAAGTTTCAGGGGGCAATAGTCTCCATGGGGCGTGATGACATGCACGGTCAGCGCTGCTCCTGCGTAGAAGTGCCACAACTCGTCCGACTTTATGCGATGCAGCGCCGAGATGTCTCCCTGTTCCAGCAGGAAGAAGGTTGCGGTACAGAACGCCCGGTCACCCGCAAACCGTTGCGGGAGGAGATTGCCGGCAACGATCCCGGCCGCCCGGTAGGATTCACGATACCAGCCACCTTCGGGGTGGCGGGCCAGTTTCAGGCGCGTTATCAGCTCAACAGCAGTTGGCCCGCTCATGCAACTCCTCTCCTCCGGAACATCAAGTAGCTTAGTATCAAATAGTTAAGTGAGGTAAATCAACAAATCAACTAGAATGTCCCCTTAGCCCGACTTACCATCTTGGAAGCCTGACATCTGTGCCCCTACTTAACCCAATTATTCACGCCGAGAACTTCTTGTTTACTTTAAGAATGTCCATACCCGTTTTGATACGATTGCAACACCAGTTCGCGTCATCCTCTTTCCATTTTAAGACCTCAATCAAATATCTTCGCAACCGGTCCACGTTTATCGTTTTGCGGCAATACCGGTAAGATGCGCAAATGAACACGTCGAGTCTCTCAATATCTAAAGGATGATAACTCGTCGGATGTAGGGCAAGATAGCGATTGAAGAAGCCTCGTGTCTTCTCACCAGGTATGGCCGATGTAAGGGTAAGCGCATCCGAGGTCTGGACACAATGCACCCCAAGTTTTCGATCCCTACAGAACTGAATGAAGCGTTTGGCAAACTGGCCAAGTATGCCGTTATATTCTTCAATTCCGATCTGTGAGACATTGCCAGGGACGATATTAGTTATCTGAAGGGTAGTCCCATCAGCAGAAGCAAAAGCAATGGCTGGGGCAACAACTGACTGGGTATTAGCAATCATGCAGGCTTCCGCATCTATTCCTTGCTGATATTCAGCGCTTTCTACACATAGATAGGTATAATCTTTGGATTCTCACAGAAATCCGAAATTATCTGGATCAATTCAAAGGCATTTCGACGCCTAGCTCGGATTGTGAATTCTTTATGTAGCACTATGGTATTTCCAGAAGCTTGCCTCCTCCACACCCAATAATTAGAGGCGTGGACGAGAATGTTATAATTCGTTTACCATGTTGGGTCTTCACAGAATCCATGCTCCGAATTACCAAGAGCCCATAGCCTCTTCCGCGCCCCAGGCTATGAGCCGCAGTAAAAGAATATACGTAATGGGTCTTCAACTGGAGCTTGGTTGACATTCGGGTGTTGTTGCTTTCAATGGTTAAGGTTGTTTCTGATGCTGGCTTTTCTTTCCATTTAGCTTTCGTGGCCACATTGCCCTTGGGAATTCTGGGGACAGCATATTTAATTCCCTGTTAACAAAAAAACCACCCCACCAGCTTCCACACTGACAAAGCGGCTTTCTGAAACTGCACTCAGGCATCCCATCACCCCTCCCGTGCACTGCAAAAAAACTACTCACTTACATACACCCGTGAAGGCAGCAGCGTCAAGGAGTTAGTTACTACAAGGGGGAGTCGCCAGGGTTAGGCTTCCAATATGCGGACTTTCACCAGAATAAGAGTTTATGATTCCTCTTTTCGTTCACTGAAGAACCGGATCAGGAACTCGCCATCCAAGGGGGAAAGATCGAACTTGAAGATAGCTTCCTGGACAAGCGGCTGGACCGGCTGGCCGGGGTTCTCCTGTAGGTTGCCGGACACCCATTTGACGGCCCGTCGTAAGTCTTCGCCATCCGGTAACAGGTCATGCATGACTTTATTGACTCCTCCGAAAATTCAGTGAAAGTTCCGGGGACAGGAAGCTTCCCGGTCAATGCCGTGTCGGTGGGCACCCCTGCCCCGTTCGTTGCCGTAACGCACTAGACAGTTTCATTTGGAGTCCCCGTTTAACGGTGGTAGGGAGATTCTACGACCACGAACCCGTCGGGAACCCTCTGGTAGTAGTTGTCGTCGGCGGCGTAGTAGGTCGTTCCGCCGACAGTGATCCTGAGGGCGAAATCGGGCAGGCTCGGCACGACGATACCGATCGGGGCACTGATAATGATGAAGCCGTCGCGATGGCGGCTGAAAAAACGCCCCTCATGGAAAAAGAAGTGGTGGCCCCCGTGTTCGAGCTCGATATGGCCCTTGGGGATAACCTTGACGATGGTGCCGTGCTTCCCACCGCGATGTCCGCGGCCGTCGCCGCCACGCCTGCCGCCATGGTCCTCAATGCCTTCCCCGCCCCCGTGTCCGCCGCCACCACCGCCGCCACCGCCGCTACCACCACCGCTACCACCACCGCTACCACCACCGCTACCACCACCGCCTCGTGCCATGGTGACACCCGGAAATCCGGCAACCAGGGCGACGATCAGGCCCAACAGCAACCCGCGTCCCGTTGTTTTCGCTACCGCGTCGAAACACCTCATGATCCGTGCCTCCTTTCATCAGCTCAGAGTACGTACTGTTGGCAGGTCAGGAAATACTGCCAATCCTATCTTGAAATGTAGCACATACACTTCCTGATGCAATGAGCAAAGAATGAATGGTCAACAGGGTCTTGAAATGAATTATGAAATTTCAACCTAACCTTCAACCTCTACCGCCACCTGATTCAAGTCTTTGCCTGCAACATTTCCTTAATCCGCTGGAATTCATCTTCCATACCCTCATGCCGTGACCACCTCTCGATTTCCTCCATGTCGACCTGGGAAACCGCTGCCACCATCACCGCCTGATCAAGGCACTGCCGGTCTTTCCAGTGATAGTAATGGGCAAGCCGATCCTTGACGCAATCGGTAGGGGAAAGGAGGCGCAATGTGCCCGTTGCAAACTCAAGGTTGGCAACTTCACGTACTGGCTCATCGCCAATCGCCAGCGGCCCGGCCGGGAACTCAACGAAAAAGGGGGTGTCCGGATGGATGAAGTAACGGTCTTTCTCTTGAAAGCCAAGCTTCATAAGGATGCCCGAGATCGTCTTCCGCCCGGAACTTCCCTCTTCAATGAAATCCAGATCATAGGACTGGTAGCGGTTATCGGTGTAGATCGAGACGCAACTGCCGCCGGTCAACACGACGTTGATACCGCTCTGGCGCAGATGCTCGGCAACATAGGCAGCGATTTCACCGATGGACATTTCCCGCAGGGATTTCACAGCGGCTTTCCTTTCCGCCTGGGCCTCCGTCTGCTCTCGAGGAGCGCGGTACGGAGATCCTCGGGGTAAAAGGACAGGGCCTTGTCGAGTAGAGCCTTCAGCTCCTTCAGGAACGGATAGCGGGGATTGAATCCATAGAGACGGGTGCGCCCGGCGAGACGGCTGAAGAGGACGCCGCCGGCTTCGAGCTTTTCGAGCTGCTTGAGGAGTGGAGCCGGTGAACTCTGGAAAAAATCCGCCATTTCCCGCAGATAACCCTCGTCGCGGGCCGCGAGGAAAATCAACACCCGCTCACAGTTGGTGGATGCCAGGAGAGGTTCCAGCATAGGTGACTCCCAGTTTGATCTTGATTCAAGAACATATGATCTACATTCAAGAACAATTTACCGGCAACCCGCTTTAATTGCAAGATATTTTTGGGAGTTCCAATAGTCAAGCGAGTTCCATTCGCCCGAGCCTGGAATGGTATTGGGGGCAAGTCTTGAAAAATCAGTTCTTCTTCCTGATGCTCACCTTGTGCGGCGCTTCTTGCCCTGCGGGCCTGGCGGTACGTCGGCAGTCTTGAACTCAGGTTCGTAGCCCACAATGAAGCCGGTGGTGATGGTGTTGCGCATGCTCAGGAAGTGGGCATTGTTCTTATCGAACGGACAGATGGGCACACGGCACGGTTCAAAACCAAATCGTTTGTAATAGCCCGGTTCGCCCAGGACAAACAGGGTCTGGCTCTTGATCGCCTCCTGCCGCAGGGCGAACCTGAGCAGCTCCGAGCCCACCCCCTGCCGTTGAAAGTCGGGTGCCACGGCCATGGGCGCCAGGTGCAGCCCGCAGATGTCGCTGCCATGATAGGCATTGGAAAAGGCGATGTAGGCGATGACCTTGTTGCTATGAATACAGACCCATTCGTGCATGGGCCTGCCATTCTCGTGGAGTTTCCGCACCAGCCCGGCTTCGTAGTCGCTTCCCGGAAAGGCGCGCTGCAACAGCGCGTAGACCTTGGCGCGGTTCTCGATCGTCACTTTCTGTATTTTCATGATGAATTCCCGGAGCTGCGCCGCCTCACGGGGCCGGGCCTCTCCTACTCCTTGAGCGACGTCCACGGCTCCTGTTCGAGAAAGCTCCCCGGCACGTTCGCCTCCATCTCCAGGAACCGCTTGTACGGCATCGTGAAGGTCAGCTTGTCCCGCCCCGCCTGGCCGCGCAGGTACTGCCGCGCCGACAGGTCAACGAGCCCCACGACGCAACGCGGGTGGGGAGAGAGGGCCTCCCGGTACGAGAGGATGCCGATAGCCTGGCAGCCTGCCACGAACGGTGTTGAGACGTTTTCGAGGCCGGGCCGGTCGTAGCTGGCAAAAACCACGAGGGCCGAAAGCTGGTCGGGAGTTACGACGAAGGTGACCGACTCCGGCTCACCCTTGGCCGGGTCGATGTCGCTTAAGGGAACGAACGCCGCGTACCTGGTCGGGATCTCGGTTATCGGGAGCGCGGCAATGAAGTCCATGACCAGCTCGGGGTTCTTCTTGTACCGCTCGCCGTGGAGGAAGTGATGCACGAACTCAGGCCGGGCGCCGGCCGCCTTCATTCCTTCGCCGATCTTTCTCCCCTGTTCCCACCCCTCGTTGCCGTCGGCGAGAAACCGGCAGAACCCCTCGATGCCCCCCGGGAAGCTCTTGTAGGTGTTACCGAAGCCGAGCCCGATGCCGCCGCCGAAGCAGCCGTAGGTTTCCCGGTCGAACACGGCCGTCTTCCCCTTGGTCGCCGCCGCGCCGAACATGCTCATGACGCAGCCCCATTTCCCCGGCTCGAACTGGACCGCCCCGTTGGGCTTCTCGTCGGTCAGGAGCAGGGCCACCGGCTCCGTCCCAAGGTTGATGGCTTGTGCAATGGCGCTTTTCATCACTTCACCTCCCCGAAATCGAACCTGCTGCCCTATCTTTCCGACAGTTGCATAAGAAGTTGAATAAACGTCAATCGATGGCTATGGAACGACAAAGGGCGCCGTATCTGGCACCCTCGTCGTTACTTCAGGTTCTTCTTGATTCGTTCCACCGCCTCAACCACATTCTCGCGATGGCCGAAGGCCGAGAGCCGGAAATACCCTTCCCCGCTGGGGCCGAAGCCGGAGCCGGGCGTCCCGACCACGTTGCACTCGGTGAGGAGCTTGTCGAAGAATGCCCAGCTGGTCATGCCGCCCGGGGTTTTGAGCCAGATGTAGGGGGCGTCTACGCCGCCGTACACCGTGAGGCCCGCTTCCTTCAAGCCTTCCCTGATGATCCGGGCATTCTCCATGTAGTAGTCGATGATCTCCTTGGTCTGCTTCCACCCCTCGTCACTATAGACCGCGGCGGCAGCCTTCTGCACCGGGTAGGAGGCGCCGTTGAACTTGGTGGTGGTGCGGCGCAGCCAGAGCTTGTTGAAGCTGTACCTCTCGCCTGTGCTGGTGGTCCCCATGACCTCTTCCGGCACTACCACCAGGCCGCAGCGCACTCCGGTGAAGCCGGCGGTCTTGGAAAAGGAGCGGAACTCGATGGCGCATTTCTTGGCCCCTTCGATCTCGTAGATGGAGTGGGGGATGGCCGGATCGGTGATGAACGCTTCGTAGGCGGCGTCGAAGAAGATAACGGCGTCATTGGCATTGGCGTAATCGACCCACTTCTTCAGCTCGGCCTTGCTGGCCACGGTGCCGGTCGGGTTGTTGGGGAAGCAGAGGTAGATGATGTCCACCTTCTCGGTGGGGAGCGCCGGGATGAAATGGTTCGCCTCCGTGCACGGCAGGTAGACGATCCCTTTATAGTACCCCTTGTCGTCGGCCTCGCCGGTGCGGCCGATCATGACGTTGGTGTCATTGTAAACCGGGTAGACGGGGTCGCCGATGGCCACCACGTTGTCCATGGCGAAGATGTCCAGGATGTTGGCGCAGTCGCACTTGGATCCGTCGGAGATGAACATCTCCTCGGTCTTCAACGACACGCCGAGGGGCTTGTAGGACTTCTCGATGATGGCATCGATGAGCCAGTCGTATCCCTGCTCCGGGCCGTAACCGGCGAAATGGTCGATGGTGGCCAGGTCGTCCACGGCGTCGTGGAACGCCTTGATGACGGCCGGGGCCAGGGGACGCGTTACGTCGCCGATCCCCAGGCGGATCACCTTGGCGGAGGGGTTCGCCTCGGCAAAGGCCCGCACCCGGCGGCCGATCTCCGGGAAGAGGTAGCCGGCCTTCAGTTTCAGATAGTTGTCGTTAATCTTTGCCATCTTCTGTAAATCCTCCAGTTTCGTTTTGTATAAAGGAAATGCCGCATAAGCGGCAAATCAGATTTTAATCATCGGTTTAACCTACGGGATGTCGGTTTTGCGGTAAGTTCAAGGCGCCCGAGGAAGAGCGCGGAGGCGTGGCAGCGCCACGTCGCACAAGCGATGACGAAGGCAACGCCGAAATTGCCCAAAAGCGGCATTCCTCTATTTCAAGCCGAGGACGTCCTGCATGTCGTACAGCCCCGGCGCCTTCCCCACCACCCAGTTGGCAGCGCGCACGCTGCCGCGGGAGAACATGTCGCGGGTCATGGCCCGGTGGGAGATCTCGATCCGCTCCCCCATGCCGATAAAGTAGACGGTATGCTCGCCGACGATGTCGCCGCCGCGCACGGTCTGCATGCCGATCTCTTCCTTGGTCCGCTCGCCGCAGATCCCCTCCCGGTGGTAGTTGGCCACCTTGTTGTAGTCGCGCCCCAGCGCCTCGGCCACCACCTCACCCATCCGGACCGCGGTGCCGCTGGGAGCATCCTTCTTCTTGTTGTGGTGCAACTCCACGATCTCCACGTCGAAGTCGTCCCCCAGGGTCTTGGCCACGTCCTTCAGAACCTTGAAGCAGACGTTCACCCCGACGGACATGTTGGGGGCGAGTACCGCCGGTATATCCCGCGCCAGTTCCACCGCAAGGGCCCGCTCATCGGGGGTGAACCCGGTAGAGCCGATGACGATGGACTTCCGCTTCAGGGCGCAGGCCTCCAGGTTCTTCAAGGACACCTTGGGGGTGGTGAAATCGATCAACACGTCGCACCCTTCCACCACGGCATTCAGGTCGTCGGTGATATTCACCCCGAGCGCGCCGCATCCGGCGATGAGGCCGGCATCCTGGCCGACCAGCGGGTGTCCCGGCCGCTCCAGGGCGCCGGAAAGCTCACACCCCTCGGCCTCCTTCACGGCAACGATGATTCTCTGACCCATGCGGCCGGCGGCGCCGCAGACGGCTATCTTAACCATTTTTCAGCTCCATTATTTGCCACGGAGACACGGAGGCACGGAGAAAATCAAAGGCAAATTAACAGGGATATTCTGTATACTCAAATGTCTCTTTCGGGGGTTAAACCAAAAGAGTTGAAGCCTGTTAATCCTGTCCATCCGTGTTAAATAAGGTTTTTCTCTGCGTCTCTGTGGCAGATATTTTTTTATATTAACCCGTATTCCTTCATGATGGCTGCGAGCTTAGCCTTGTTGGCAGCCGCCATCGGCGCCAGCGGCAGCCTCACCTCGTCGGACGCCTTACCCATAAGACCGAGGGCGGTCTTGACCGGCACCGGGTTGCTCTCGATGAACATGGCGTTGCTGATCTTCAGGAACTTCAAGTGGAGCTTCCGCGCCTCTTCCAGGTTGCCGGCGAAGAAGGCGTCCACCAGGGCCGCCACTTCCCTGGGCATGATGTTGGCCACCACCGAGATCACCCCCTTGGCGCCGCACGCCATCATCGGGAAGGTGATGAAATCGTCACCGGAGAGGACGTCTATCTTGTCGCCACACAGGTCCAGGACTTCGGAGGCCTGTTGCAGGGAGCCGGTCGCCTCCTTGATGGCGACGATATTGGATATCTCCGCCAGCCGCGCCACCGTTTCGGGAAGGAGGTTCACCCCGGTCCTCCCCGGTACGTTGTAAAGGATCTGCGGCAATGCCACGGCGTCGGCTACCGCCTTGTAGTGGAGGTAGAGCCCTTCCTGGGTAGGCTTGTTATAGTACGGGGTAACCAAGAGCGCTCCGTCGGCGCCGATCTGCTTGGCGTGCTCGGTCATCTCGATCGCTTCGCGGGTCGAGTTGGAACCGGTACCGGCGATGACCGGGACTCTCTTCTTAACCTGCTCCACCACGATCTCTATGACCCGGTCGTGCTCCTCGTAGTCAAGGGTCGAGGATTCGCCGGTGGTGCCGCACGGCACGATGGCGTCGGTGCCGCCCGCAATCTGGAACTCTACCAGCTCCCGCAGTTTTTCCTCATCGACGGCGCCGTTCCTGAACGGCGTGACAATCGCGACTATGCTTCCTTTGAACATGTTCGTACCTCCAATTGTTGCAACAATGAGGGGCGAACGGCGTTCGCCCTGAGGGCGCATGCCATGCGCCCCTACGAATAATGGTTACAGAAACGACGGGATCTTTTCCCCTTTGATCAGCTCTTCCACGTTCTCCCGCTCGCGCACCACCTCGAACTTGTCCCCCTTCACCATCACTTCGGCAACGCGGGGGCGGCTGTTGTAGGAGCTGCTCATGGCAAAGCCATAGGCACCGGCCGACATGAAGGCCATCAGGTCACCCTGCCTGAACATGGGGACCTCGCGGTCCTTCACCAGGAAATCGCCCGACTCACAGATTGGGCCGACAATGTCGGCGACGATCATGCCGTCCTGGTCCTTCACCACCGGTTTTACGCCGTGGAACGAACCGTAGAGGGCCGGCCGGGCCAGATCGTTCATGCCGGCGTCGATCATGATAAAGTTCTTTTCGTCCCGCTCCTTGGTGAAGAGGCATTTGGCCACCAGGATGCCGGCATTGCCGACTATGTTGCGCCCCGGCTCGAAAATCAGGTGGAGCCCCAGATCCTTCGTCTCGGCGATGATCGACTGGCCGTAGTCAGCCGGCAACGGTGGCTCTTCGTCATTGTACTGGATCCCCAGTCCGCCCCCCAGGTCGAAATGCTTGAGGCTGATCCCCATTTCCTTCAAGTTGGCAATGACGTTCTTCAGCTTCTTGATGGAGTCGACGAAGGGGGCCACCTTGGTCAGCTGGGAGCCGATGTGGCAGTCGATGCCGATGATCTCGATCCCGGGGAGGCTCATGGCCCTCTTGTACTCCTCGATGGCCCGCTCGATGGTGATGCCGAATTTAGCATTCTTCAGGCCGGTGGTGATGTAGGGGTGGGTCTGCGGATCCACATCCGGGTTGACCCTGATGGCGATGCCGGCCTTCTTCCCCATACGAGTGGCGATCTCGCTGATGCGGGTCAGTTCCTGCTCAGACTCCACGTTGAACATGAGGATGCCGGTATTGAGGGCATACTCGATCTCGTCGTCCCGTTTGCCGACACCGGAATATACAACCTTCTGCGGGGCAACGCCCGCTTTGAGCGCCCGATAGAGCTCGCCGCCGGAGACGATGTCGACCCCGCCGCCGAGCTTGATGAAAGTCTTTAATACAGCCAGGTTGGAATTAGCCTTGACCGAGTAGCAGATGGTGTGGGGAGCGCTGGCGAAGGCTTCGTCGAAGGCCTTGAAGTGCCGCTCCAGGGTCGCCTGGGAATAGATGTAAGCCGGCGAGCCTACCGCGGCGACAATATCTCTTATGGCCACGTCTTCGGCATAAAGTTCGTTACCCTTGTACTGAAAGTGGTGCATGAAGACCCTCCAGACGATAAATTTAATCTATACAAAGATGTATAAAAACCACGTTATATTTAATATAAAGTGGTTTTATGTAACATAAGGGCGGGGAAAAGTCAAAATTTTAGGCGCATTTTCACGAATAAAGATCGTATGAAATTTACTCCGGGTCGGTCAGTTCTCCGACCGTCTCGTTTGAAGGCTCGCTTTCCACCGTTTCGCCACCTATCCTGGCCGCTGTTCTGAGACTATATGCATACGTTGCACCCCGCTCCAGGCGCAGGTCTTCGTAGCGTGTGCCGGTAAGAGGCTCGCTGTTCAAGGGCGCGGGAGGCATGACTTCGCCAGGTCGTTTCCGGTAGACGTTGTACCCTACCAAGCCGGCATGTTCCGGAAGCGTGACGGGTTCCCAGGTCAGCATGACGCCGGCAGGAGTCGAAAGGGCTTTCAGCTTCGGCGCGATGGGGGGAGCTACCCTCTTTTTGCGTGCCCTGTTGGATGGGCCGCTTTCCGTTCCGTCCCCTTTAAATGATACAACCTTGTACTGGTAGGTTTTCCCCTCGGCCAGCTCCGCGTCGCTGAAAAAATAGCGGCCGTCCAGCCGCACGACATCCTGCAGGTATTCCACATCCACGGTCTTGATCAGGCGGTAGGCGGTGGGGCACTCCTCGCAATCCTCGGCCGGGGGAAGCACTTCGCGCTTGAAAAGCCTGAAGCCGGCCAGGTCCTTGAGCCGCTCTCCCCTTTCCTCTCTGTCAGGCTGCGGCCAGGAGATCAGGAAGAGTTCACCTTTCTGCTCAACCTTCAGGGCGGTGACCGGCGCGGGAACCTGCGCCTCCGGATAAATGAGCGGCCCCTTCTTGCCGCAGGCGGTCAATGCCGTCGCAAGTAAGGCCCACAGAAAGAAGAAACGTAATGCTCTTCCGCTCCAGTTCATTGTCCATTCCGACAAGGCAAGAGGAACGAGGAACGAGGATAAACCTTAAGACCTCGCTCCTTGACCCTCAATCCTCGTTCCTCGCGCCTCGTTCCTCGCACCTTTCTCATTTCCCCGCCTTGTCCCGCTCGATTTCTTCTTTTACCCGTTCCAGCGCCGTCCCTCCTGTGGCCCGGCGGGCGTTTACGCTTGCATCCAGGGTGATGGCGGCAAAAATATCCTCCTCGATCCTTTCCGAGAACCCCTTCCATTCGGCAATGGTCAGCTCCGGCAGGTCTTTATCCTTCTCAATGCAGTAGCGCACCGCCTTTCCCACCACCTCATGGGCGTCACGAAACGGCATCCCCTTGCGCACCAGATAGTCGGCCACGTCGGTTGCGGTGGAGAACCCTTTCGCAGCCGCAGTCCGCATGTTCTCGGCATTTACCCGCATCTCCCGGACCATGTCGGCAAAGATCTTGAGCGATCCCTTGATCGTGTCGATGGTGTCGAAGAGCGGCTCCTTGTCCTCCTGCATATCCTTGTTGTAGGCGAGCGGCAGGGATTTCATCACGGTCAGGAGCGCCATCAGGTTGCCGAAGACACGACCGCTCTTCCCCCGCACCAGCTCCGGCACGTCCGGATTTTTTTTCTGCGGCATGATGGAGGAGCCGGTACAGAACGCATCGGATAGCTCTATGAACTTGAATTCGCTGGTGGACCAGAGGATCAGCTCCTCGGAGAAGCGCGAAAGGTGCACCATCAGGATCGATGCCGCGGCCAGGAACTCCAAGGCGAAATCCCGGTCCGACACCGAATCGAGGGAATTTCTTGTCACCTCTGGAAAATCGAGGAGTTCCGCCACGTATTCCCGGTCAATGGGGAAGGTGGTTCCGGCCAGGGCGCCTGCCCCCAGCGGGAGGACATTGACCCGTTTCAGGCAGTCCTCCATCCTCCCCTTGTCCCGCTTGAACATCTCCACATAGGCGAGCATGTGATGGGAAAAGAGGATCGGCTGGGCGGTCTGCAGGTGGGTGTAACCCGGCATGATGACCCCCAGGTTCTTCTCCGCCTGGTACAGCAGGCTGTCGATGAGGAGGTCGAGGTATGCGCTGATCTCCACCAGCTCATCCCGGAGGTAGAGGCGGATATCGAGGGCCACCTGGTCGTTCCTGGAGCGGCCCGTATGGAGGCGCTTTCCTGCCTCGCCGATCTTTGCGGAGAGCCTTGCCTCGATGTTCATGTGAATGTCTTCCAGGGAGACGGAAAAGTCGAATTTCCCCGTCTCGATCTGGTTGAGGATATCCTGCAGGCCGTGTACAATGGTCTCCGCATCCGATTGAGGGATGATCCCCTGCTTTCCCAGCATCCGGGCATGGGCGATGGAACCCCGTATGTCCTGGTGGTAAAGCCTCTTGTCAAACCTTATGGAGGCGGTGAACTCTTCCACGAATTTATCGGTGGGCTGGGTGAAACGCCCCCCCCACGGTTTGTCCTTGGACATGGTGTGTCTCCTAAATGGTATGAACGCGCTTGTCATTGGTGCAGCACTGGATGAAGCTCCTGGCGCGTCGGACTAGTTCGGGATTTTATTCCCGCTCCAACTCGTAGCCACCGACCATCTCATCACCGCTGACCCTCACCCAGCTTCCTTCTGATGACCAGCGCATGATGATGTGCACCTTGAGCGGGACCCTGCTGGTGCGCGGGTCGAGTTCGTGGTAAAGCGGCAGGTTGAAATAGCAGAGGCGGGTACCGGTCCCGAAGCGGAGCCGGCAGACCGGCGCGCCGCCGAAGTCGTCGGTGGAAAACTCCGGCAGCTGGACCCCGGCCAGCTTGTGGTGCCGGTTTATCACCACAAACGAGTTGCCGAATCCCTTTTCCATCGGCAGCTCCTCCATCCTGGTTTCATCGGAGCTGTTGGCGAACACGGTCACGGTTTCCCGCACCCCCGGCGTGTCCTCCAGATATTCCCCGTAAAAGCCGCTTATGACGTCCCGGTAGGCGGAGTGCTCCGGCTTCGGGTTGCACTGGATGACGAACAGGGTGTCCAGTCCCTGCCGGGTGGTGAAGAAGAGGTGGTTTGCGTGATCAATAATCTGCTTTATATTGGAGGAATAAAGGTCCCGGTAGAGGTAGTCAAGGCAGATCAGGGTCATGAAATTGAAGCAGGCTGGTTTGCTCCTGAACAGATAAAAGTGGCGTCCCCGGTAAAGGTCGTGGAACTTGTCCAGGAACTCCTCACCGTAAAAAGGGTGCGACTTGGCCTCGAGAAATACCCGCAGCTTGCCGGTCGACTCTTTGACCGCGATACAGCACCAGTTGACCGGCATCTCCAGAACGTCGCCCGCATCGATATCTTTATCGACCAGTTCAATGGCCTCAGCATTGTCATCGCCGAAGCGCTCCAGAAGTTCCCGGTATTTCTTCAGCGTAATGTGCTCCACGCCGAACATGGTCACCGTGTTAGTCCTGAAACTTGTGTCGATGGCCGTCAGCACATCGTTGAAGCGGGCAAAGGGGACGGAGGTTTCGGGAAGCATCAGGAAATGGAGCTTTTTCAGGTTCCCGGAGCCTTCGGAGACCAGATCAAGGATTGATTTCACCTGGGCCCATTTTCTGTCCGGATCTACAACGGCAAACCCCTGCTCCGACCGCCGCAGATGGTTGGGAATCTGGGCGATGAGGCAGTGGAGGTGGTGGCCAAAGGGGAAATCGAGATTGACCTTTTTGTCGATGATCTGGACCATGAGAACCTTTTTAGCTTATCGCACCTCGCAGCTGCACAGTTCCGGGAATATCTTCCCCAATATATACTGTGCCCCTTCGGGCATTTCTAACTTGGACAGTTCCGATCTCGGCACCCATTGGGCTGCGGCAACCTCTAGGGGATTGTGATTGATTGCGCAGTACAGAGGACGACAGAGGTAATAAAGGATGATAAAGTGGCTGTTGTCCTCACCCGGAGTAAGGTGCTCGAAGACATCGATGAGGTCCTCCACCACCACTTCCAGTCCCACTTCTTCCATTACCTCACGATGCAAAGCCTTCAGTATCGGCTCTCCCAGGTCGATCTTCCCTCCCGGCATCACCCATTGCCCGTGAAAAGGGGGGATGCTGCGCTTGGTCAGCAACACCCGTTCCTCGTCATCAATGATAACGGCGACCACCGAAGTTACAATGTGCTCTTTTTTATATTTAATACGTGGCATAGAATAATGCAGGGACGCGGCGTTCCGTGTCCCTGAGATCGCATTTCGTAGGGGCGAACCCATGTGTTCGCCCAAAAGGGGCAGACCTGCGTGCCTGCCCAACGGGATTATTTTTTCTTGGACTCCTGCATCAGCGAGCGGATGCGGAGCCGCAGGGAGTTGATCTTGATGAACCCCTCTGCGTCCTTCTGGTTGAACACCTGGTCCTTTTCGAAGGTGGCGAAGTCGAGATTGAAGAGGGAGTCGGTGTCGGACTTCCTTCCCACCGTCCGGCAATGCCCCTTGTAGAGCTTGACGCGAGCCACTCCGTTCACCGTCTTCTGCGATTCGTCGATCAAGGTCTGGAGCATGTCCCGTTCCGGGGAGAACCAGTAGCCGGCGTAGATCATCCGGGCGTACTCGGGTATGAGGGAGTCACGGACCCGCATCACTTCCCGGTCCATGGTAATCTGCTCCACCGCCATGTGAGCTTCGCGCAGAATAGTGCCGCCCGGGGTCTCATAAACGCCGCGGGACTTCATCCCCACCGAACGGTTTTCCAGGAGGTCAACGCGGCCGATGCCGTGCTCGCCGCCGATGAAGTTGAGATGGGAAAGCAACTGGGCAGGCGTCATCTTCTCGCCGTCCACAGCCACCGCGTTGCCGTTCCTGAACTCGATCTCCACGTACTGCGGCTTGTTGGGGGCCTTTTCCGGCGCGCGGGTCAGGACAAACATGTTCTCGGGGGGCTCGGCCCAGGTGTCCTCCAGGATTCCCCCCTCGAAGGAGATGTGGAGGATGTTGCGGTCCGATGACCAGGGGCGTTTCTTGGTAACCGGGATGGGGATGTTGTTTTTCTTGGCGTAGCTGACCAGCGCCTGACGGCTGTTGAGCTTCCAGTCCCGCCACGGGGCAATGACCGTAATGTGGGGATTGTAGTGGTAGTAGGCAAGCTCAAACCGGACCTGGTCGTTCCCCTTGCCGGTGGCGCCGTGGGAGACCGCGTCGGCCCCTTCGATCCTGGCGATCTCCATCTGGCGCTTGGCGATGAGCGGCCGGGCGATGGAAGTGCCGAGGAGGTAGTGTCCCTCGTAAATGGCGTTGGCGCGGAACATGGGGTAGACGAAGTCCCGCACGAACTCTTCTTTCAGGTCGTCGATGTAGACCTTGTCCGCCCCTGTGGCGAGTGCCTTGTCCCGGATCGGCGACAGCTCGTCCCCCTGCCCCAGGTCGGCGGAAAAGGTTATCACCTCGCAGCCGTACTCGTTCTTCAGCCACTTGAGGATTATGGAAGTATCCAGTCCGCCGGAATAGGCAAGGACTATCTTTTTCACTTCTTTCTTGGCCATTGAATTATCTCCTTTTCGCTTTTCTATTCAGGTATTATCCCACGAAGCGTCGATTTTTGATTCGGCCTGCGGCCTCTCCCTTTGGGAGAGGGATAGGGTGAGGGTTGCCACGTCGCACAAGGAGTTCCCGCAGGGCAACGCAGAGATGGCGAAAAAGCGGCGCTCCTATCCCATGAGCTTCGCCATGATCGCCTTCTGCACATGCAGCCGGTTCTCCGCCTCGTCCCACACGGCGGAATGGGGACCTTCAATCACGTCGTCCGTGATCTCTTCGCCCCGGTGGGCCGGGAGGCAGTGGAGCACCATGCAGTTCCCCTTTGCCGGATCGAGCAACCCTTCGTTCAGCTGGAAACCGGCGAAGGCCTTCTCCCGCGCCGATTGTTCCGCCTCCTGCCCCATGCTCGCCCAGACATCGGTATTGAGGACGTCCGCGTCCCTGGCCGCCTCTTTGGGATCGTGGGTCACGGCGATTTTCGAAGTCGCCCGCTCGCGAGCCCATGCCAGGACCTTCGCGTCCGGTTCGTACCCTTCCGGACAGGCAAGGAAGAGGTCGAACCCGAAGATGGCGGCCGCCTCGATCCAGGTATTGGCCATGTTGTTGCCGTCCCCCACCCAGGCGAACTTGAGCCCCTGATAGCTTCCCCGGTGCTCTATGACCGTAAACAGGTCGGCCATTACCTGGCACGGGTGGAACAGGTCGGTGAGGCCGTTGATGACCGGCACCGACGAATATCCGGCGAACTCCTCGACGATCTCCTGGCCGTAGGTGCGGATCATCACCCCGTCGCAGTAACGGGCCATGACCCGGGCGGTGTCCTTGATCGGCTCGCCGCGCCCCATCTGGGAATCCTTGGTGGAGATGAAGAGCGGATGCCCCCCCAGCTGGTACATCCCCACCTCGAATGAAACACGGGTCCTGGTGGAGGACTTCTCGAAGATCATGGCCAGGGTCTTCCCCTTGAGGAGGTGGTGCTCGATTCCCTGTCTCTGCTTGGCCTTGAGCTCCCGCGTCATGGCAAACAGGCCGTCCAGTTCGTCCTTGCTGAAATCGCTCAGTTTCAGGAAATGTCTGTTCATCGTCTTTCCTTTGCCCCTCTAAGGGGTTATATCCGCGAAGATACCGTCCAGTATCCCGATCATGCGGTCGATCTCCTGCTTGCTGACCACCAGGGGGGGGACAAAACGGAGGACCGAGTCGTGGGTCACGTTGAGGAGCACCCCCCGCTCATGCCCCTGCTTGACGATGTCGCCGCCGGGGATGGTGAGGCCCATTCCGACCATGAGGCCGATGCCGCGCACCTCCTGAACGAAGGGGTATTTCGCCTTGAGCCCCTCCAGCTCGCCGAGGAGATACTCGCCGATCTCTTCCGTCCGGTTGAGGATGCCGTCCTCCAGGATGGTCCGCACCGTAGCCAGTGCCGCCGCGGTCACCAGCGGATTGCCGCCGAAGGTTGAGCCGTGGGTGCCGGGAGTGAAGGCTGCGGCGATCGTGTCCTTGGCCAGCATGGCGCCGATTGGTGCCCCGCCGGCCAGTGCCTTGGCCAGGGTCATGATGTCGGGGATGACGCCGAAGTGCTCGTAAGCGAAGAGTTTGCCGGTCCGTCCCATGCCGACCTGGACCTCGTCAAAGATAAGGATCAGCCCCTGTTCGTCGCAGAGCTGCCGCACTTCCCGGAAATAGTCGGGTGACGGGACGTTTACCCCTCCTTCCCCCTGGATCGGCTCCAGCATGATGGCACAGGTGTTCGCCGTGACCGCAGCCCGGAGTGCGGGCACATCGTTGAACGGGACGTGACGGAAGCCGTGGAGCAGCGGGTCGAAAAACTTCTGCACCTTTTCCTGGCCGGTGGCCGACACGGTCGCCATGGTGCGGCCGTGGAACGATTCGATGGCGGTGATGATCTCGTACCGTTCCGGACCGAATGTGTCGCGGCTGTATTTACGGGCCAGCTTGATGGCCGCCTCGTTGGCTTCGGCGCCGCTGTTGCAGAAAAAGGCCTTATCGGCAAAGGAGTGGGTGCAGAGGAGCTCGGCCAGTTCGATCTGCTGCGGAATCTGGTAATAGTTGGAGCAGTGGATCAGCTCGGCGGCTTGTTTTTGCAGGGCCGCCACCACCTTGGGATGGCAGTGCCCCAGATTGTTGACCGCAACGCCGGCCAGGAAATCGAGGTACTCTTTCCCGTCCGCATCCCAGAGCCGGCACCCTTCCCCTTTCACCGGCACGATCGGATAGCGGCCGTAAGTCTTCATTACATACTTATCCGATTTTTCAATCCATTGTGCGGATGTCATTTCTGTATCTCCGTTCCCACGCCTACATCAGTGAAAATTTCCAGTAGGACGGCATGGAGCACCCGGCCGTCGACGATATGGGCTTTCTTTACCCCCTCATGGAGGGCGTCCACGCAGCAAGTCACCTTGGGGATCATTCCGCCGGTAATGGTGCCGTTGTCGATGAGCTGCGGGATATCGGCCAGCGCGACGCTGGAGAGGAGCCGCCCCGCAGTATCCTTTACCCCCGCCACATCGGTAAGGAGGATCAGCTTTTCCGCCTTGAGGGCGCCGGCCACCTTGCCGGCTACCATGTCGGCGTTGATGTTGTAACTCTCACCTGCTTCGCCGACGCCGACCGGGGCGATTACCGGGATAAACTTGCCGTGCTCCAGTGTCTGGATCAGCTCCTGGTTGACAGTGACTACATCTCCAACATAGCCGATATCCACCAGTTCCACGCTTCCGTCGTCCTGCTTGACCTCCTGCAGAAGCTTTTTGCAGACGAGGAGGTTGCCGTCCTTACCCGAAAGTCCAACCGCCCGGCCGCCGTGCTGGTTCAGGTAGCCGACCACTTCCTTATTGACCTGGCCGGTCAGCACCATCTCCACTACCGCCATGGTAGCGGCATCGGTGACCCTCATCCCCTTCACGAACTCGGAGACAATGCCGTACCGTTTGAGGGTTTCGTTGATTTGCGGCCCGCCGCCGTGGACAATGACCGGATTGATGCCGATATACTTGAGGAGGATGACATCCAGGGCAAACGATTTTTTAAGCGCTTCGTCAGCCATGGCGTGGCCGCCGTACTTTATGACAATGGTTTTCCCGCTGAAGCGCTTGATGTAAGGAAGCGCCTCCATGAGGGTATTGGCTTTTTCTATCAGCTTTTGCATCCGCAGTTCCCCGATTCGCCGGCAGAGGAATTTTTCCGTCAATCGCCCGCCGGATTTCCACAACTCGAAATCGTTAATATAGCAGATAAGCCATAATAATCAACATCAAAGAGGGCTCACGCCTGTTTTTCGGGCGATTTGCCGCGATTTCAATCGAAGCTTACACGATCGGCGGGGATATTCATTGAGGGCGCGACGAGTGAAATGTGAAAGGTGAATAACAGTCTTTGTTCACTTTTCACCCTTCACACAGTAGATATGGGGGGATTAAATGCGGGTCAACTCGAAAGCGCCGGGACAGAAATCGCGATGGTCGCCCTGGTACCTTTTCCCGGTTCACTTTCAACGGCGATGCTTCCACCGTGAAGCCTGATGAAATCCCGGGCGTAGTAAAGGCCTAAGCCGAACCCCCTTATCTGCCCGGATTGTGCGGAGTCCACCTGAAAGAATTTTTCAAATATCTTGGGAAGGTCTTCCCTGGCGATACCGATGCCGTTGTCTTCAACGACTATCTTAACCATTCCGTCATCCTTCTTCATGGTAATAGAGACTTTGCCAAAATCCTTCGAAAACTTATAGGCATTGTCTATTACCTGCTTGATGGCAAATGTTATTTTCTCTACCTCCAGCTGCATGGGGGGGAGTGGTTCCAGGTCAAGGCATGTTTCCACGCCCGGTTTGTCGGCTGCCGCTTTTGATGTCGTAAGGACGTCCCGGATGATGTCATTGAGACTGCACATCCCAAGCTTCAACCCGCCGACGGCATCCATGACATGGCTGAATGCGAGGAGGTCCGCCACCAGCCGCTCCAGGTAGCATGCCTCTTCAAAGATCAGCCGCAGATTTTGTTTAAAGGCCTCGTCCTCCGGATCGTAAATGCCGGAGGCCAGGTTTTGCAGAAAAAGCGAGATGGCCGTTATCGGGGTGCGGAACTTGTGGGAGACGAGGGAAAGAAAATTAGACTTGAGCCGATCCAGGTTTTTCAGATTGACAATCTCTTCTTTCAGCGCCTTTTTCACCAGGGCTTTGTCAACCGCTGTCTTGAGCTGAAGAAGATTGAGAGGCTTGGCGATGAAGTCGTCGGCATCCGCCCGGAGCGAGTTCAGTATCACGTCCTTTTCCGCAAAGCCGGTCATAATGATGACCACCAGAGTGGGCTCCATCTCCTTGAGGCGCTTGAGGAGCTCGATGCCGTCCATTTTGGGCATCATCACATCGGTAAGGATTACATCGATGCCCCCCTTCTCAAAGAGCTGCAACGCCTCCTCGCCGTCGCCTGCCTGTAATACCCGGTAGCCTTTGAGCGCTTTGACGCAAAGGTCACGGATTACCGCCTCATCATCCACGACCAGGATGCACTTCTGCTCCTGCTCCTGGCCGAGTTCTACATGAGGTTGTTGGCTGAGATCAAACATGCGTACCTTATGGTTTCGAGCTTCAAACCGGTCTTCGTTATCCAATGAGCGAATATACCTTTTCCAGTGCCTCGGGCAAATTATGGGGCTCGCTCCCTCCGGCCTGGGCCATCTCAGGCTTGCCGCCGCCGCTTCCCCCAATGGTCGGCGCCAGCGACCTGATCATATCCCCGGCCCTGAAGCGGGAAGCCAGATCCTTGGTCACCGCCACCAGAAGATTGGCCTTACCGTCGCTTTCGCAGCCAAGCACGATAATTCCCGACCCCAGGCGGGCCTTCAGGGTATCGGACAGCTCGCGCAGCCCCTTCGGGTCAGCCATATCCACTTTGGCGGCAAGGACCTTGATGCCGGCGATCACTCTCACCTTTTCCAGCAGGTCATCGGATTTGGAGGCATTGAGCCTCCCCTGGAGCGTCTCGATCTCCCGCAGCAGTTCTTTCTGCCTGGTGAGGAATTTCTCCAGTTTCTCCACCGGGTCCCCCCCTTCGGCCTTTACGAGGTGTTCGATTTTCTTCTGTTCCTCCTCAAGCCTTTGGACGTATTCCAGTGCACCCACACCGGTAAAGGCCTCGATGCGCCGCACTCCGGCGGCGATGCCGGTCTCGGTGACGATCTTGAAAAAGCCGATGTCGCCGGCGGCCCGCACATGGGTGCCACCGCACAGCTCAGAGCTCACCTCCCCCACCTTGACCACCCGGACCTTCTCGCCGTACTTTTCCCCGAAAAGAGCGGTGGCGCCGCTCTCTAAGGCCTCGGTCACGGCCATTTCCCGTGAGTGGACGTCGCTGTTGCCCATGATGAAGCCGTTGACGAGCTCTTCCACCCGGCGCACCTCGTCGGCGGTCAAGGGGGCGAAGTGGGTGAAGTCGAAGCGGAGACGTTCCGGGCTGACAAGAGAGCCGGCCTGCTTGACATGATCACCGAGTACCTCCCTGAGAGCCGACTGAAGGAGGTGGGTGGCGGTATGATTGCGAACCGTGGCCTGCCGATAGGGTGAATCAACAATTAAATCAACAGCTTCACCGGTTTTTATTGTTCCTTTCTCAACTAAGCCGACATGAACGATTAAATCCGGATAGGGACGTTTGGTATCAATAACGGTTACTTGACCATTTCCGCTGGAAATAGTGCCGGTATCTCCAACCTGTCCCCCCGATGCACCATAAAACGGGGTTGAATCAGTAATTATTTCTATATATTCCCCTCTGTTAGCTTCCGTTACCAGTTCGTTACCTTCAGTTGTAACGATTGCTTTAACGACAGAATAATCCGTTTGGGCATCATAGCCGGTAAACTTAGAGCGAATTCCTTGACTATGTAAGGTTTTGAAGATCGGAGCGATCCCCTCTGCCCCCGACCCCTTCCAGTGCTCCCGCGCCTGCTCCCGCTGCCGCTCCATGCATGCATGGAAGCCGGCCTCGTCGAGGGTGAACCTCTCGCTCTCGACGATATCGGCGGTGAGATCAATGGGGAAGCCGTAGGTGTCATAGAGGCGGAACACCGTCTCGCCTGTGATGACACTCTTTCTTTCCCCCTTGAGGCGGGCCACCTCTTCGTTGAGAATGGCAAGCCCCCGGTCGAGGGTCTCGGCAAAGCGTTCCTCCTCCGCCCTTATCACCTTCTTGATGTACTCCTCGCGGGCGAGAAGCTCCGGGTAGGCCTCTGCCATGATGTCGTTCACCGCATCGACCGTATGGTAGAGGAGCGGGTCGGCAAAGCCGAGCATCTTCCCGTGGCGGGCGGCCCGGCGCATGATGCGGCGCAGCACGTAGCCGCGCCCCTCGTTGGAGGGGAGGATGCCGTCACAGATGAGGAATGTCGTGGCCCTTGCATGGTCGGCAATGACCCGCATGGAGACGTCGTCTTTCGCGTCGGCGCCGTACTCCTTTCCAGCCAGCCGAGCCACGTATTGTATAATCCCCTGGAGGAGGTCCGTGTCGTAATTGGACTTTACCCCCTGGAGAACACACGCGATCCGCTCGAGCCCCATGCCGGTATCAACCGACGGCTTGGGGAGAGGGGTCAGCGTCCCCACTGCATCCCGGTTGAACTGCATGAAGACGTTGTTCCAGATCTCCATGTAGCGGTCGCAGTCGCATCCCACCGCGCATTCAGGGCGGCCGCATCCCACCCCCGGCCCGTGGTCCCAGAAGATCTCGGTGCACGGCCCACATGGGCCGGTGTCCCCCATGGACCAGAAATTGTCCTTTTCCCCGAACCGATATATCCGCTCTTTCGGCACCCCTTCCTGCGTATGCCAGATATCCGCAGCCTCGTCATCGTCCTCGTAGACGGTCACGTAGAGGCGGCTTTTATCCAGCTCCAGCTCCCTGGTCAGGAATTCCCAGGCAAAGGAGATCGCTTCTTTCTTGAAGTAGTCGCCGAAGGAGAAATTCCCCAGCATCTCGAAAAAGGTGTGATGGCGTGCGGTACGGCCGACCTGCTCCAGGTCGTTATGCTTACCGCCGGCTCTCACGCACTTCTGAGAGCTGCAGGCCCTCACATAGTCGCGTTTTTCCAAGCCGAGGAAAAGATCCTTGAACTGGTTCATCCCCGCATTGGCGAAAAGAAGGGTCGGATCGTTGTGCGGAATGAGACTGGAGCTGGGAACTATCGCATGCCCCCGCTCGTGAAAATATTGTAGAAATCTTGCCCTTATTTCTTTGCCCGTCATGTTAACCCCTTCACCCTTCACCTTTCACCTTTCACTTTTCACTGTTTATATATATGAAAATACGCCAGAATAACGGCAGTGGAAAATCCCCGCCGCTGCAGATAGTTAAACAGCCTCCTCTTTTCCCGGTCGGAGGCAGCCATGGGATCAAAGCCGGCGAATTTCCTCGCTATAAGCGCTGTCAGTGTCTCCGTCTCATCGTGTTCCGCCGCAATGCCTGCAAGAACCTCCGTAATGATCTCCCTCGCGACTCCCCGTTGGGAAAGCTCCTGACGGAGGCGCGGGCCGTATCCCCTGCCGCTCTTAACCGCCGATTGTGCCCACTGTTCCGCAAACCGCCTGTCATCCAGATAGCGCAAATCTTTCAGCCGTTGGACAACCTCCGCGATTACTCCGGCTGAAATACCCTTCTCGCGAAGCTTGCGCACAAGCTCCGCTTCGCTGTGGTCGCGGCGGGCAAGAAATCCCAGGGCACGGACAAAGGCTTTTTCGGCCTCTTCCATATCAGAATTTTTCTACATCCAGCTTTTCTCCTCCGCCCTCCGTCTCCCCTTCCTTTTCGAACTGGTCCCAGGTGGCGTCGGAAGTGGAAGAAATGCCGGAAACCTTGAGGGCAAAGTCGTCCGGGTTGGAAGACTGACGCATGGCCTCTTCATAGGTGATAAGCTTTTTCGTGTAGAGCTGCATGAGGGACTGGTCAAACGTCTGCATCCCGTAAGAGACAACCCCCTGGGCTATGGCCTCCGGAATCTGTTTGGTCTTTTCCTTGTCGTCAATGCACTCCCGGATGCGGGCGGTGCCTATCATCACTTCAACGGCCGGCACCCTCCCCTTTCCGTCCGCCCTGGGAACCAGCCGCTGTGAGATGACCCCCTTGATCACACCGGAAAGCTGCATCCTGACCTGCCGTTGATGAAAGGGGGGGAACACGGAAATGATCCGGTTAACCGTTTCAGCGGCATCGAGGGTGTGGAGGGTCGACATGACCAGATGGCCCGTTTCGGCAGCGGTCATGGCCGTCTCGATAGTTTCGTAATCACGCATTTCCCCCACCAGGATGACATCCGGGTCCTGGCGCAACGCGCTCTTCAGGGCACTGCCGAACGAAACGGTGTCGAACCCCACTTCGCGCTGGCTTATGATGCTCTTCTTGTCTTTATGCAGGTACTCCACCGGGTCTTCGACGGTAATAATATTGCAGGTGCGATTTTCATTGATGTAATCGATCATCGCCGCCAGGGTGGTAGATTTGCCGCTGCCGGTGGTGCCGGTGACGAGAACGAGACCGCGCTCCTCCATGGCGATCTTTTTCAGGGCAGGGGGGAGATTGAGGCTTTCAAGCGACGGAATGCCGAACGGGATGGAGCGGAACACCATGGCAACGGTCCCCCGCTGGGAATAGACGCTGACGCGAAAACGCCCCAGACCCGGGACACCGTAGGCAAGGTCCACTTCATAATGCTCTTCGAAATGTTTTTTTTGCCGTTCGTTCATTATGGCATGGGCCATGGCCGTAACGGCATCGGGAGCAAGGCGGGGGGCATTGGGGATGGGACGCAGTTTGCCGTCTATGCGTACTACCGGCGGCAAGCCGGTTTTTATATGGATGTCCGAGCCTTTTGCCTTTACCGCTATGGTAAGAATCTCGTTCAGTTCCATGAATTACGACTTCCCCTCCGCTGCCGGGATCGTGGACAAGCCGGACTGCGTCAGCAGCTTTTCTTTGATTTCCCCAAGGATTGCGGGATTTTCTTTCAGATATATCCGGGAGTTTTCCCGTCCCTGGCCGATCCGTTCCTTGCCGTAGGAGAACCAGGCGCCGCTCTTGTCGACGATTCCCTTCTCCACCGCCAGATCCAGCAGATCCCCCTCCCTGGAAATCCCCTCGCCGTAAAGGATATCGAACTCGACCTCCTTGAAAGGTGGAGCCACCTTGTTCTTTACGACCTTCACCCTGGTGCGCGAGCCGATGACGTCGTTTCCCTGCTTGAGGCTCGCGATTTTCCTGATATCCATGCGTACCGAGGCGTAGAACTTCAATGCATTCCCCCCCGTAGTGGTTTCAGGGTTGCCGAACATGACCCCGATCTTCATCCTGATCTGATTGATAAAAATGACGCAGCAGTTGGACTTGGATATGATGGCGGTCAATTTTCTCAGTGCCTGGGACATGAGGCGCGCCTGCAGCCCCATATGAGAATCCCCCATATCACCCTCAATTTCGGCCTTGGGAACCAGCGCCGCCACTGAATCTATCACCAGCACGTCGATCGCGCCGCTTCTTACCAACATCTCGCCTATTTCCAGGGCCTGCTCGCCGGTATCCGGCTGGGAAACCAGTAAATCGTCGGTTTTCACGCCAAGTTTTCTGGCATAGCCTATGTCCAGCGCATGCTCTGCGTCGACAAAGGCAGCTATGCCTCCAAGCTTCTGGGCTTCTGCAATAATATGGAGCGCCAGGGTGGTTTTGCCCGATGATTCAGGGCCGAAGATCTCAATAACGCGGCCCCTGGGAACCCCGCCGACTCCAAGCGCCAAATCCAGGGAAAGTGAGCCCGTAGAAATTGCGGAGACATCCGGCAAAGGCTCATCATGGCCGAGCCTCATTATCGCCCCTTTGCCGAACTGCTTCTCAATCTGGCTTACTGCCAAGTCAATGGCTTTTTCTCTTTCCTGCATCAAATAGTCTCCCTGAAAATGTCATTACCTGCGGCGTTGTGTAAGAGTGCACCCACACATAGCATATTATTCCCGATCTTTTCAAGCTTATCTTTGGCGTGCCCGAACTTGGCGGGCGGGTGAGTGGCAAAGGAACCATAAACGATTCGACTACTCAACAACAAAACGACTTAACCTTTTATTGGAGGGTTTCAGGAGATGCGGGAGCATGCTCCCCCTGCATAAAGGGAAAGGCCGGCTGACGTAAATTTTCCTCCAGCGGCAGCAGAACAAAGAAAGAACTCCCCGTACTCTGGGCCGGGCTTTCCACCCACACCATCCCGCCGTGGGCCTCGACCATTCCCTTGACAATGGTCAACCCCAGGCCGGTCCCTTTACCCAGGAATTTGTGCCTGCCGCTGGAGTGATGGCGGATTTCGCCGACCTCGTAGAATTTTTCGAATATCTTGAGCTGCTCATCGGCATCGATGCCGACGCCGCTGTCCCGCACTTCCACTTCCAGGTAACAGGTGTCGCCCATCTGGTCGTAAAAGGCGCTATTGAAGCGGAACAGAATCTCCCTCTTCCCCGCCAGTGTTTTACTATCGCTTACCCTGGCCGACACGACTATTTCCCCGCCGTCCCGACTGAACTTGATGGCATTTTCCAGCAGCCGGAAAAAGACCTCCTCCAGATACTCCCTGTCTCCGCTGAAATACGGGAGCGCGTCCAGATTGTCAAAAACAATCTGCTGATTGCGTTCATTTAACAGCGGCTCAAACTGCTCCTGCAAAGGGTCCAGGATGTCCGCCAGTCGCAAGGCCGTTTTGGTGACGGGGAAGGTTGCAGCCTCCAGCCTGGCCACTTTGAGAAGATCGGTAACGATCTCGTTAAGCCGTGCCCCCCCCTTGAGGATCATGTCCAGGAGCCGGCTTTCCTCATCGTTGAGGTTTTCAAGGGTGTCCAGCAGGAACTCCGCGCTGCTCATGATGCCGGTCAAGGGGGTCTTGAATTCGTGGGAAATCATGCCGAGAAAGTTATTCTTCATCCTGTCAAGCCGTTCCAGTTCAAGGTTGGCCCGCTCAACCAGCGCCAGGTTCTTCTTGAGCCTGTTCTGGGAAAGGGACAACTGGTGACTGCTTTTTTCCAATAGCCTGTGGGAACGGAGAAGTTCTTCGTTCTTCCAGTTCAGCTCTTCAAAAAGACGTGCGTGCTCGATGACGATCCCTATCTGAGTACAGATCGCGGTGAATAAATTCATCTCTTCGGAGGTAAAACGGTGCTCCTTGCGGGTCATGATATGCATGATCCCTATCAGCCGGTTCTTGGCAAGGAGAGGCGCTGCTGCGGAAGAGCGCCAGCCGTCTGCTGCCGCCAGCTGCCCTATTGTGCAGGGGGTTCCGGCAAAATCCTCAACGGTGTGACAGTGCTGGGTGGTAACGATACGGCAAGGGTTCTCCGAGCCAAGACTGCAATTCTCTATTTCGGGCCTTAGCAGCGGAGATATCTCATGGGTGGCGGCCAGAGCCAGGCATTCTCTCTCCGGTTCCAGAAGGTGGATAACCCCCCCTTCGACACCGAACACTTCGATGGTTTCCCGGAGGGTTACGTCGAGTACCGTCTGGAGCTCAAGGCTCTCGTTGGCCCTCGCTATGAAGTTGTTCAGGATGGAAAGCTCCCGGTTGCGCTGCCGTATCTCCCGCTCAGCCCGGCGCTTGGACGTCATGTCACGGACGATGGCATGCACCACTTTTTCATCGCCGAGGTCGATGAGCCTGGCTTCGATTTCCCCCTGGAAACGGTCGCCGCTTTTCCGTTTGAAGGTTATCCCTTCCAGACGGAACCTGCCGCGGCGTCTGACCCTGAGCACCAGGGAAGTGAATTTTTCCTGGTCCTCTTCCTGCACGAGATCCTTGCCGCGCAGGGCCGCCATCTCTTCCTTGCTGTACCCCAGAAGCTCGGTCCCCTTTCGGTTCACCTCTTCCAGGATGCCGGTTTCGGCATTAAAGACGAATATGGCGTTACCCGCCCCCTCCAGGAGGCTCTTGTAGCGGAGAACGGTCCTGTCCACCTCCCGCTGCATCTCGGTTATTTCCTGGGAGTGGGCAGCCAGTTCGAGTTTCCTCGATTTTTTGCTGATAAGGCCGAGGAGGATAAGCACGATTACGAGGAGAAGCGCCATGCACAGGTGCATGAGCCTAGCAAGGAGGAGACCCCTCTCCATTTGTGAAGGAAAAAAGGCCTCTGCAAACAGCCCAAGGAGGATGAGCCCGACGGTATACGTGAGGACTTTCAAGGCCGTTTCATTTTTGGCAGGCATCATTTTTCAGCTCCGCTGACTGCACCCGACCATTCTCCGCAGGGGCTAAAGAGAGAGGAGGTGCCTTCTCAGCCAATCCATGGCGGTAAATGAGGCAATCGTCCTGACTTCCTCCCTGTCACCGAAAAAATTGTACTTCGTTGCCCGGCACCCGCTCCGGCCGGCCAGGGCGATGAAAACGGTGCCGACAGGCTTTTCCGCGCTTCCCCCTTCGGGACCGGCGATACCGGTGACGGCAAGGGCGATGTCGCTGCCGGAAAGGTTGCGCATCCCCCTGGCCATGGCCAGGGCCACTTCCGAGCTAACCGCCCCCTTTTCTTCCAGGAGGCGGGGAGAGACATCGAGCGTCCGCATCTTGGCGGCATTGGAATAAGTGACGACCCCCTCCAGAAAATAGGCGGAACTGCCGGGGATATCGGTTATCCGCTTCGCCACCATCCCGCCGGTGCACGATTCCGCCAGGGAAAGGGTAACCCCCTTTGTCCGGAAAAGCGCAGCCACTACCGAATCGATGGTGTCATCGTCTTCGGCAAAAAGGTACCCTTGCAGTTTTTGACGCGCCTTCTCACCGGCCCTGTCAAGCGCTTCGGCAACATGTCTTTCATCGTCCCCCTCTGCGCGCAGTTTCACCAGGATCTCGGGAAAGTTGACGCAAAAGGCGACCGTAACGCCGGCATCCGGTGCGGCAACCCCCTTCACAAGGGAATTCACCTCCGCTTCGGAAGGGCCGAAAACCTTCAACACCCGCGTCCGGATAAACCGTCTTTGCTTCCATTTCTGCTGAATGAAAGGGATAACCGACTCATCCAGCATCCGTATCATCTCGTTGGGGACCCCCGGCAAAAAAAAGAGTGAACAGCCGCCGCAGGTCAGATGAAAGCCGCAGGCGGTGCCCGTGGGGTTTGGGATCACGGTTGCCCCGGCAGGAAGGAGAGCCTGCTTTTCGTTCAACGGGAAGGCGCTGTCCCCCAGTTTCCCGGTAACCACCTTGACATGGGCCAGGGCCTCCTCGTTCAGGACCAGCCTGCGAGCGGCGGCTTTTGCCGCAGCCATTGCGGTAATATCATCAGCAGTGGGGCCGAGCCCGCCGGTGACGATGACCGCTTCGCTTTCCCCGGCAAGGGTGCGGACAGCCTCCGTGATGTCGGACTCGACATCGCCGACCGTCAGATGCCGCTGCACCTTAAAGCCGGCCGTATAGAGCCGCTCTGCTATCCGGGCGGAATTGGTGTCCACCACTTCACCGAAAACGAGTTCATCGCCAATGGAAATCGTCGAGATATTCAAACGAACCTCAAAATGATGTGCAGCGCAAGGCACGCATAAACGCCCGCAACCACATCGTCCAGCACCACGCCGTAGCCGTTTTTCATGTGCCGGTCAAAGTATCCGGCGGGTTCTATCTTGCATATGTCAAAGAAACGGAAGAGGCAAAAGCCGAGCAGGACACCTCGCCAGGAAAGGGGGACACCGGTCATGGTGACCAGATAGCCTACCACTTCATCGATAACGATCTTGCCTGAATCCTTCTCATTGAAAACTTCCTCCGCCCGACCGGCAACCCAGCAGGAAAAAAAGAAAAAGGGAAAAAGCGTCACGATATAGAGGGGGAGAGAAAGCCCTGCCAGGAGCAGATAAAAGGGGATTGCAGCCAGGGTGCCGACCGTGCCCGAGGCAAACGGGCTGTACCCGGTCCCGCCCCAGGTGGCACAAATGATGACAAAGCGTCTCATCGGCCGGAGGTTTCTCTTTCGATGATCTTGTAGACCTCCAATATGGGAATCCCTTTCTCGCGGGCCAGGCGCCTGCACTCTTCAAACTCCGGCGCAACCCGCAAAGGCTTCCCGTCATCACGAATCACCTTCACCAGCGTCTTTCCCAGGGACGTGTCCCGTTCTTCAACGGAACGATCGAGGACGATCCGCTCCACCGGATAATAGCGGACACCTATGGCCGTCGATTCGGTCAATACCAGGCGGGCCAACTGATCCAGCTTTTCACGGGGAGAAAGGACGGTCAGCTTCACACCGGGACGGTTTTTCTTCATTTGGAGTGGAGAAAAGGCCACGTCCAGAGCCCCGGATTCCAGGAGGCGCTCCATGAGGAAGCCGAGGACTTCGGGATTCATATCGTCTATGTGGGTCTCGACCACATAAATTTCTTCGTTCTGAAGTTTGCCAACCGTTTCCCCCATGACAAGGCGCAAAATATTCGGCGTATCGGCAAAATCCCTGCTACCCGCGCCATATCCCATGGCACTGACGTGCATTGCCGGAGACCGGCCGAAACCGTGGGCGAGGGCCGCGACAATGGCCGCGCCGGTAGGGGTCACCCGTTCCCCCGGCCCGATTTCGCCGTGAACCGGCATCCCCTGCAGAAGTTCGGCGGTGGCAGGGGCCGGTACCGGCAGTCTGCCGTGGGCGGTCTCGATATAGCCACTGCCGTAGGGAAGGGGAGAGACATGGATCTCCTCGATCCCCAGGTAGACAAGGCATACGGCAGTACCGACAATATCCACAATGGAATCGACCGCCCCCACTTCATGGAAGTGGACATGGCCGATCTCCACTCCGTGCACCCGAGCTTCCGCCTCAGCCAGTCTGAAGAATATCCGTTGCGCCATCTCCTTTGCCCGCTCAGACAAGGGACTGCGCTCAATCATTCCGGCAATGTCCGCGTAATGGCGATAAGGCTGGTGTTCCTCCACATGGACATGAAACCTGGTAGCGGTGATTCCCCCGCGGCTGGTCTTTTCCGCGCTAAGGCTATAGCTGGAATGTGGGATCGGAAGTTTGGCGATCTCCCCTTTCACGACTTCCAGGGGGACCCCCAGGTCAAGAAACGCCCCCACCGTCATGTCGCCGGAAATGCCGGCAAAACAATCGAAATAAATGATCTTCATATGGACATCTTTCCCAAACTCATCTGTTACCCGTGATGGCTATCAGGTTAACTCAGCGGCCCCTTTGTTCCCCCCATTTGTAAAGGGGGGCCAGGGGGGGATTTACAACTGTCGCCAACGATAAATCCCCCTAAATCCCCCTTTACGAAAGGGGGACTTAATGTCGCAGGTATAAAAGGCTGTTACTACTGCTTCTATTCCCGGTTCATCAGACTCGCTGCATATCCCGCACCGAAGCCGTTGTCGATATTGACCACCGTGACTCCGGCGGCACACGAGTTGAGCATCCCCAGAAGCGGCGCGATCCCGCCGAATGAGGCACCGTACCCGACCGATGTCGGCACGCCGATCACCGGCTTCCCCACAAGTCCGGCCACTACCGACGGGAGCGCCCCTTCCATGCCGGCCACGACGATGATCACCCGCGCGGCAAACAGCTTGTCCTTCCGGGCCAGAAGACGATGTATCCCCGCCACTCCCACATCGTAGAGATGTTCCACCTCGTTCCCCATCATCTGCGCGGTCACCACCGCCTCCGCCGCCACCGGGATGTCGGAGGTGCCGGCCGAGATCACCAGGAGTTTCCCCTTTCCCTTCATTTCCACCGGTTTCTGTTCGATGGTCAGACAGCGGCCGTCGCCGTGATAACCGGCGACAGGGAAATTCTCTTTGATCTTCTGGGCCTTTCCTTCGTCAAGCCGCGTAACAAGGATGTTGTTTCCTTTGTCAAAGAGCGCGGTGATGATCTTCTCGATCTGCCCGACGCTCTTTCCTTCTCCGAAGATCACCTCCGGGAACCCCAGCCGCAGCCCCCGATGGTGGTCGATATTGGCATGTCCGATGTCTTCGAAAGGGAGATGTTTCAGCCGTTCCATGGCGTCATCAAGATCAATGTCACCGTTTTTGAGGTTTTGCAGAAGAATTTTCAGTTCTTTGACGTCCATCCGGTTACCCTGTCCCTTTACGAATTTCACAAAAAGAAAGTATATCATGCTGTTTGATAAAGGAAAGGACTAAGTACTATTTACTTTCTATCCGGAAACTCGTTTCCAAATTGGAAACCATTGCTGGGATGAAGAGGGTAAAGAGGCAATCCGGGGAGAACCATTGTCCGCTTTTACAGCCGGTCCAGGTAGGCCTTGGCCTCCGCGGCCATTTCAGGAGAATCGATGAGAACCGAGAGTTCATTGTTATGCCGGAGGGCGCTTTGGGTGAGGTTGTGGCTTCCCAGGTAGACATAGCGGCTGTCAATTATCGCGGTCTTGGTATGGGTGGTGACGTGGGGAGAATCGAAAAAGACCTTCACCCCTCCGCGGTTGAGGAACGCGGCCGTTTGGCGGTTTTCTTCATTGAGCGGGTCTTTATCGCCGCTCTGCTTTTCCAGGATTACCGTTACGTCCACCCCGCGCTTCCTGGCGTTAAGCAGCTCTTCGGCAATCTTGCGCGGCAGGTTGCCCCGTGACCCGGTTACCTTGAAGAGGTAAAATGAGAGAATAACGCTTTTGCGGGCGTTTCTGATCCCTTCCAGGAGGGCTTCCGCATATTCCCGGTTCCGCAGAAGCGTAGTCCTTGAGGTGAGAGTGGTCCCTGCCTCAACAGGAGAGGAAAGGGAAAAAAGCGATGCGGCGAGGAACGACAGCAACAGCAGCCTTAGAAAGTCCCACTTTACGAAAGGGGGGAGCATGCCGGTCACCAGCAAGGCAAATTTATTGTTGCAATTTGCAGGCATAAGAAGTTCAGCTCAGAATATCCATTACCTTTTCAAAGAAGTTCTTCCGCATGGGATGGGCCTCTTCGCCGCTGATCCGGGCAAACTCCTCCAAAAGCTCCTTTTGGCGCTTGTTGAGGCTTGTGGGGGTTTCCACCCGGATAACCACCAGCTGGTCCCCCCGGCCGTACCCCTGCAGGGCCGGTATCCCCTTGCCGCGCAGCCTGAATATCCTGCCGGACTGGCTCCCCTCGGGGATCTTCATGGATACCTTGCCGTCCAGGGTCGGGACATCCAACTCACACCCCAGCGCTGCCTGGACAAAGCTGATGGGTATTTCGCAGATGACGTCATTGTCTTCTCTCTTGAAAATCGAATGCTCGCGCACCGATATGAACACATAAAGGTCGCCATTTGGGCCCCCCTTGAGCCCCTGCCCCCCTTCACCGGCAAGCTTTAGCCTGTTGCCGGTCTCCACTCCCGGGGGGATCTTTACCGACAGAGCCTTTGTGTCTCTTACGCTGCCGGTGCCCCGGCAGGTTTGACAGGGGTTGTCCACAACGCGCCCTTCGCCGTTGCAATGATTGCAGGTTTTGCTGACGCTGAAAAATCCCTGCTGAAACCTGACCTGTCCTGCGCCACGGCAGGTGGGGCAGGTCTTGGGTTCGGTCCCCGGTTTGGCGCCGCTCCCTTCGCAGGTGCCGCAACGCTTGGCATAGGGAACGTCGATCTTTGTCTCCACGCCGAAGGCCGCCTCTTCAAATCTGATCTCCAGGTTATACTGCAGATCGTCGCCGCGCCGGCCGCGCGTTCTTTGCCTGGTGCCGCCGAAGATATCGCCGAATATGTCGCTGAAGATATCGCCGAAAGGAGAGCTCGCGCCAAAACCGAAACCGCCGGCGTTGAATCCGCCTCCACCCAGACCGGCATGGCCGAACTGGTCGTACTGCGCCCTTTTCTGTGGATCGGAAAGGACCTCGTACGCCTCGGACATCTCCTTGAATTTTTCCTCTGCCTCTTTATTTCCCGGGTTCTTGTCGGGATGGTACTGGATGGCCAGTTTCCGGTAAGCCTTCTTTATCTCCGTGTCAGAAGCGTTTTTGTGGACACTGAGCAGCTCATAATAATCGCGTTTTTCACCGTTTGCCAAAATATGTCCTTTGTAACGCAAAGAGGCAGCGTAAAAAATCCGCTGCCCGATGCGTCGTATTTCATTCGTCTGCAGGGGCGGGGTTTCCCCGCCCTGGGCGCGGCAACCGCGCCCCTACAAATTGATCGGTCGGTTATTTCTTGTCCTTGTCTTCCTTTACCTCTTCGAATTCGGCTTCCACAACCTTTTCGCCCTTGCCCCCCTCCTCCTTGGCCGCTTCACCGGTCGCGCCGACGCCATCGCCGGCCTGGGCCTTTGCATAGACCGCTTCAGCCAGCTTGTGGGAAGCCTGCGCCAGTTCGTCGCTGGCTTTCTTGATGGTGTCGAGATCGCTTCCTTCCATCGCCTTCTTCAGGGCGGCAGAAGCATCCTCGATCTTTTTCTTCTCCGTGGCGTCGATCTTGTCGCCGAATTCATTAAGGGACTTTTCGGTGGAATAGATGAGGCTGTCGGCCTGATTCCTGGCCTCGATCAGCTCCCGCTTCTTCTTGTCCTCGTCTGCGTGAGCCTCCGCATCTCTGACCATCTTGTCGATCTCTTCCTTGGCGAGACCGCTCGATGCGGTGATGCGGATTGACTGCTCCTTGCCGGTACCCAGGTCTTTGGCGGAAACATGGACGATGCCGTTGGCGTCGATGTCGAAGGTCACTTCGACCTGGGGAACACCGCGGGGAGCGGGGGGGATGCCGGTCAATTCGAAATTGCCGAGGGTCTTGTTGTCGGTGGACATCTCCCGCTCTCCCTGAAGGACATGAATGGTCACCGCAGGCTGATTATCGGCGGCGGTGGAGAAGACCTGAGACTTTCTGCAGGGGATGGTGGTGTTTTTGTCGATCAGCTTGGTCATAACCCCCCCCAGGGTCTCGATCCCGAGGGAAAGCGGCGTAACGTCCAGGAGCAGCACATCCTTCACCTCTCCCCGCAGTACGCCGGCCTGAATGGCGGCGCCGATGGCAACCACCTCGTCGGGGTTGACCCCGCGGTTGGGGGCCTTGCCGAAGATATCCTGCACCTTTTTCTGAACGGCCGGCATGCGGGTCATCCCTCCCACCAGGATCACCTCGTCAACTTCAGCCGGGGTGAGCCCCGCATCCTTGAGGGCGGTCCGGCAGGGACCTTCCAGCTTGGCGATCAGGTCGGCGCAGAGCGACTCCAGCTTGGCCCTGGTCAGCTTCAGGGTGAGGTGCTTGGGGCCGGTGGCGTCGGCGGTGATAAATGGGAGGTTAATGTCGGTCTCAAGAGAAGTGGACAGCTCGCACTTGGCCTTCTCGGCCGCCTCCTTGAGGCGCTGGAGCGCCATCTTGTCGCTCCTCAGGTTGATCCCCTGCTCCCGTTTGAACTCGTCGGCGATCCAGTCGATGATTAATTGGTCAAAGTCCTCGCCACCCAGGAAGGTGTCGCCGTTGGTCGATTTCACCTCGAAGACCCCTTCTCCCAGTTCCAGGATGGAGATGTCGAAGGTCCCTCCCCCCAGGTCAAAGACCGCAATCTTCTCTTCCTTCTTCTTGTCCAATCCGTAGGCAAGAGCCGCGGCGGTCGGCTCATTGATGATGCGGAGCACGTTCAGGCCGGCAATTTTACCCGCGTCCTTGGTCGCCTGGCGCTGGGAGTCGTCAAAGTAGGCCGGCACCGTGATGACCGCATCGGTCACGGTCTCCCCCAGATAGTCCTCGGCGGTCTTCTTCATCTTCTGCAGGATCATGGCCGAGATCTCGGGGGGGGAATACCTTTTATCCCGCACCTCCACCCAGGCGTCGCCGTTGTCCGCCCTGACGATCTTGAAGGGGGAGATGGCGATGTCCCTCTTCACCACGTCGGTATCGAACTTGCGGCCGATGAGGCGCTTGATGGCAAAAAGGGTGTTCTCCGGGTTGGTTACGGCCTGGCGCTTGGCCTGCTGCCCCACAAGCCGCTCCCCGCTCTCGGTGAAGGCGACCATGGAAGGGGTGGTGCGGCTCCCCTCCGCATTGGCTATGACAACGGGCTCCCCCCCCTCCATTACGGCAACGCAGGAGTTGGTGGTCCCTAAATCGATCCCGATCACTTTACTCATGAAAATAATCCTCCTTATTGATAAATCCTATTGATAACCTAACCATCCCACGGCAAAAAAACAAGGGGACGATGAAAAAAGTTCTAAGTTCAAGGGGCTCGTGCGCTTGTTAACGTAGAACTTAGAACTTAGAACATAGAACATCCTTCACTATTTCGGCGCTATCGCCACCGAAACCATCGCCGGCCGCAGCAGGCGCCCGTTGAGCGTATACCCCTTCTGGAACTCCTCAACAACGGTGTTGGGAGGGAGTTCTCCGTTTTCCACCTGGCACATGGCGTGGTGGCAGGCGGAATCGAAGGGAGAGCCTTTAGCTGCCTCGATTTCGGTAACGCCGAACTTCTTCAGCGCCGACAGGAGCATGTTATGGGTAAGCCGAACACCTTCGATGACCGCGGCCTGGGATTCTTCGGAAGAGTGCGCCAGAGCCCTCTCCATGCTGTCGAGAACGGGAAGGATCTCCAGGATCAGGCTTTCGTTGCCGTATTTGAGGATTTCCTCCTTTTCCTTCTGCACCCGCTTGCGGTAGTTCTCCAAGTCGGCCCGCTCGCGCACGTACTTGTCCCAGTTCTCTCTTGCCTCGCTTTCCTTTGCAGCCAGCGCCTCTTCAAGCGGCTTAATCCTCTCATCAACTGCCGCAGGCTCCTTGACCTCTTCCTCAGCGGCGGCCGCCGCTGGAGCAGGTCCCTTCTGTGCCGTATTGCCCGGATGAGTGTCATGCTTATTCTTTTCCACTGTTTTAAGTATCTCCTTATTATGTAGCGTGAAGTTATTCCACTTCCAGGAGCCTGCTCACCAGCTTTGCCGTGTAGTCCACGATCGGAATAACCTTGGAGTATCCCATCCTGGTAGGACCGATGACTCCCAGCACCCCCAGCGTGTTTTTCCCCGTCATATACGTGGATGTTATCAGGCTCACCCCCGCCATCTGGCTGAGATGGGACTCGGAGCCGATGAAGATATTGATTCCCCGGGCTTCCAGGCAGCGGTCCAACAGGCCTAACAGTTGATTCTTCTCTTCAAATGCCCGGAATATCTCTTTCATCCTTGTCACATCGGCAAATTCAGGCTGTTCCAGAATATTGGACTGCCCCTCGATGAACATCTCCGAGTCGGTGTCGGCCAGGGTATCTTGAGAAAGCTTCAACGCCCTGGCCAGAAGCGCATCATACTTGTTCTTCTCGTCACGCATCTCCTCCATGAGTCTCTGCTTCACCTGGGCGATGGTGAGTCCATTAAGCATTTCATTCAGATAGTTGGACATCCTGACCAGATCGGCAGCATCCAGCTCGTCGTCCGTTTTGATAATCTTGTTCTGAACGGTTCCGTTTTGCGACACGAGAATGGCCAGGATACGCTTTCCCCCGAGCTTGACAAATTCCAGGTGGCGGAAAATATTGGCTGCGAAGCGCGGCGCCACCACAATCCCCGTGTAGTGGGAGATGGAAGAGAGCATCCGACTGGTTTCCTTGAGAACATCCCCGATATCCTTGCCGGTCAGAATGCAGCGCTTGCGGATCTCCTCCCGCTCATCCCTGGCGATCTTGCGCACTTCAAGGAGCCCATCCACGTAAAAGCGATAGGCCTTGTCGGTGGGAATACGGCCGGCCGAGGTGTGGGGCGAGGAAAGAAAACCCATCTCTTCAAGATCGGCCATGACATTGCGCACTGTGGCCGGCGAAAGAGAGAGCCCGTGTCGGCGGGTAATGGTCCGGCTCCCGACCGGCTCGGCGGTCGCAATGTAATCCTCGATGATTGCCTCGAGGATTCGCTTGCTCCTTTCAGTCAGGTTATCATGCATAAACCCCTCAAAAATAGATTAGCACTCAACATTTTCGAGTGCTAATTAGTTACTAACTTAATAACAACCACCCCGTTTTGTCAAGGGATTTCCTGAAAAAATGCTCCCCTGGAAAAGACCCTGTGAAAGCACATTCAGGCTTACAAAAACTTCATGAACACCTGATTGGAAATGATCAGCCCTCTATCGGTGAGCCTGAGACACCCTTTCCGCCACTCTACCAGGCCGTCGGAAAGGAGCCTTGAAAGCTGTGCCGGATAGGCCTCTTCCGGCGTAATGCCAAACTCGCGTTGAAAGAGCCCCCCATCCACCCCATCCAGCATCCTTAAGCCCAGAAAGAACCGCTCTGCCATGGCTTCCCGTTCCGTGAGAACGGATTTCTCTTCTTCGAGAGGTGCTGCCCGGTTGACGGCTTGCATGTACAACGCAGGTGAATCGGGGTTTTTCCATCTGATCCCGAAGTCCGGGGAATTCATGAACGAATGGGCACCTGCGCCGAAGCCCAGATAGTTTCCCCGTTGCCAATACACCTGATTGTGTCGGGAGCGGAACCCCGGACGGGCGAAATTGGAGATTTCGTAATGCTCGAAACCCGCTGACTCAAGAAATTCGGTGGTTTGTTGGAACATGAGGAGCGCCGCATCCTCGTCGGGGAGCATCAATTCCCCACTTCTTTCCAGTGCATGAAATGGGGTCCCCTCTTCAACGGAGAGACCGTAAGCGGAGATATGCTCGGTCTCAAGGGCAACCGCCTTATTCAGGTCATCCTGCCACATCGCCGGTGTCTCTCCGGGGAGGGAGTGGATCAGGTCGATGCCGATATTGGCAAACCCGGCGTTTCTGGCTGCGGCAAAGGATTCCAGCGCCTGTCGCGAGGTATGAATCCTTCCCAGCCGTGTAAGCATCCTGTCATCAAATGACTGCACTCCCAGCGACAGGCGGTTCACGCAGGCGGAGCGGTAATCGGCGAGCTTTCCCCTCGTCAAGGTGCCGGGATTGGCCTCGATGGTGATCTCTGCGTCGGGTTGAAGCCCGTAGAGCCTGGCAGCGGTATCGACCACCCGTTCCACCAGATCCGCCTCCATCAGCGATGGCGTCCCGCCGCCAAAGTAGAGTGTTGGCGCAGTTGACAGGACGGGAAGCCGTTCTGCGAGCAGCTCCATTTCATGGACCACTGCGGCGACGTACTCCCCTGGTACGACCTGCGCATCGGCAACGGAATTGAAATCGCAGTAGAGGCATTTTTGCAGGCAGAAGGGGAAATGGATGTAGAGGGAGATGTGCATGGGATTTATTCCGGGAACGTCCGAAGAGCCGCTATCCCTAACTTCACCAAAAAGGCATGCACCCGTTCGAAGGCGTCACGGGTTATCCGTTCCACCTCGTCCGGGTCATCTGTGTCCTCAAAGTCGACGACAAACTTTGGCCCGATTGACTTGATGTCGGCAAAATGCTTGGCAATCTTAGCAAGACCTTCCTGCACCAGACCATGGGACAAGTGAGGCCGGAATTCCTCCGCCAAGGCCTCTATGCCGCCGGGGTAGGCCTGGATGCAGTAATAAATGTCCCAGGCATCCTTTTCCTTTAACCGCTCGTCCAGGGCCATCCCCTTCATAACGAAGAACGGGACGATGGAAGCGACCCTGATTGTCACCCGGTCATGGCCGCCACCAGGGATTTCCCCTTCCACTGAGATCTCTTTCACCATGTCAAAGGCAATATCACAACCGCGTACCTTGCGGGCTTTCACCTCTTGTATAACTTGATGACGGCGGCCTTTACCGGTTCCCTCATACTCGCCCGACAGGAGATCAACCTGCACCTTGACCGTCTTACCATTCACCGGTACGTCCCGGAAGAAAATGAAGGGCTGCCTTCCCTCTTCCTGGTAATAGCCGCGGCCGAGGAGCAGTTCCTCAATCCGCTTGTACCCATCCTGGATTTTTTGATGGTTCAGGGCAAGGTCGATGTCCATGCTCCCCACATGGGGGCGTGGCTCCTGGGGAAGCAAGAGTTCCGGCACCCAGCCACCAATGAGAACGATATCGTCACGGTATTCACCAAGCAGATGCATCAGTTCGATCAGCACCGACTTGGCCGCTTCCACCGCTTCAGCCGTATAGTCCCTTCGTGTTACCATGATTTTCTGATCACCTCATCCAGCAGCATGGCAGCTGCTTCTTCACCTCGGCCCTTCATATTGAGCAGGTCGAGATATACTTGAACCGGTGCTGCCAGCTGTACTCCATCCGTCAGCAGATAACCGTACATGACACCCTCGTCATAGGGGGTAAGGAGTGTCACATTGGCGCCACTAGGCACCTCCTTCAAAGAGAGCAGCCTGGCGACCTCATCGACCTCCTTCCCGACATAGGCCATGGCCCGTTGGTAGCGTACGGCAGGTGCGTACCGTGCCGCCGCGGAAAAGCCGGTCAAGACGTAGGGAATTCCCTGTTGTTGGCAGATCGCAGCCAAGTCGGCCTCGATCTCGGCGACGCTCTTCAGGGTGTAATAGTTCCGGGGCGTGTTCCTTTTGAAACTGTAGTTCTCCGCCCACTCGGTCAGAAGCTGATCCGGTGCGCAGAGTTGAAGCCCTCCTTCGGTATTGGTGAGCCATTCACGGTTCTCAAGGAGGCTTTTTACGTTGGAAACTTGCCCTATGCTCACCATGGCCTCTGCTGCCAGGGGCTGAACCCGCCACGCCTTTTTCGGATTATTCAGCAGTACGCGGAGCACCCGCTCTGCCTTGGGGGAGTAAAGGGAGCGCAAGTCCCGCTTTTGGGCAAAGGGGTTAGCCTTCCCCTCCTGTTCTATATACACCTGGTCAAAGGTCAACCGGCAATTACCGGCTAAATCAATATAACCGATGCCTTCCTTGATGCATATCTCGGCCGCCTGTGGAGAAATGTAGGGAGCGGCAAACACGCAGTACACATCAGGATCGTTTTCACGGTAGCGGAGCAGTTGGTAGGCTGCCGAACGGACCACCCTAGGTTGGCCGTTGCCTTTTACCTCCACCACGATCCGCTGCAGCTTCTGGGCAATACGCACCGTTGCAAAAACGTTCAGCAGAAGATCGCCGATACGTGTCTCTTGCTCGATAGATTCGATCGTCAAAAAAGGTACGCGCCCCAAACAAGCCTTAAGAGCATCTAATGCTTTGCCTTCTATTTCACTTCCAAACTGTTTCATTATATGGTAGCCTTTCAGCAATTGCTGAAATAACTTTATACAGTGAAACGTTTGTGCTGTCAAGCAGGCATTTCATCAAAATATTGATTTTCAGCATTTGCTGAAAATTTTAATTTCAGTGAAATGGGTAATTAGCTATTTATGAGCGAGGCTGATTTACTACTGGCAGAAGTCGAAGGACCGCGTTTTTATGCTGACTGCCTACATGAAGGCGAAGAAGACCGACCTTGACCCGGAGCAGGCGGCATTCTTCAAGATGCTGGTTAAGGAGCTGGAGCGACATGGATAAGGAGCTTTTTGAACAACTGATGCAGAGCATGAAAGAGGCAATCGCCATTGCCAAGGGAGAGATGAAGCCCTCCCGCGTGTTCACGGTCGAGCCGCCTGACGTGAAGGCGATACGGGAGGACTACAAGAATGTTTATGAGGATGTGAAAATCCTTGAGGACTCGGGCTTGAAGCGACAGTAAGAACCATGTCCTTGCCCCGTACGAAAAGCTGACGATAGAACTGCCGCTGACGGCATGAGCTAAGATCACAGATTGTTGAATTCTATCTTTTCCAGCGATACTTTTGATTTGACAAAGAATTTATCATGGATGTCCCCGGAATTTCCGGCCAACCAGCTGAGGAAGCGGTTTTGTCTCCAGGATGGAATCGAGCCAATAGTCAATTATGGTGCTTGTCGTGATGTAGCGCTCCAGCGCGGGATCGCCCTCTTCATGCTCGATTTCGCTCTTGATTTCTTCAAGACAGTCAAGCGCCGTCGCCCTCTCCATGGGATACACCGCTCCGCTCATGACAAAACTGTCATACTGCCAGACCAGACGGGCGCCAAAGGTATCCCACGTCGTCAGAAAACCGGTGGCGGCCTTTTCCCTGATCTGAACGGGAGGTTGATCGGGATTGAGCATGTCGACCAGAATCAGGCCTTTCCCCTTGATTACCTCTCTCACCTCATACAACGACAAGGGACGTTTTGCCAGTTCCTGAAGCCACTCCCTGCCCTGGGCGGCCAGAAGCGGCCCACCTTTCCCGAGGATCAACTCGTGTGCCTTGATATCCTTCCCGTTAATATCCAGTTCTGCATCTGCCAGCAGCCATTCCCCGATGTTTACGGATATGGCCTGCTCCAACCGCGGTGACAGTGCATCAATGGCATCCGTTCTCTCATCGTCAGGTTGGCGGGGGAATTGTCCTGAAAGCTCCCACCGATGCACCTGCGTCCTCGTTCTTGACCAGCCGGGCCACCAGTGCGGCTTTTGCCGCTGCAAGCTTGGCCATGTCGAGGTTGAAGCGGTGGTTGACGAGAAATCGAGCAGCGGGAATGCCTTGCTGGCGACCTTGATCAGCTTGGCAACCGGTTCGCGTGCGAGGGTGACCGGCTTGCTATGGCGGCTGTACCACCCCCGACCGGCATCCGATACAAGGCCGGTGCTCATGGGGAGACTCTGAATCTCGGAGGATTTGGCCCGGAGGACAAGAGACCTCCCAGATAGTCGAGAGACCACACGCAAAGAAAAAGGGGCTAGCCTTATTGACTAACCCCTTGATTTTATGGCTCCCCGGGCGGGACTCTAGGCAAAACTTTTTCGTCCACCATTTCGGTTTTTGATGAATCCGAGGAAGAAGAACCATCCAAGAACGGAGTATATGTTCCAGAGACTCTCTTGTTAACCGGCCAATGGACGACAGCCATCCCTTTTTTTTAACGGGTTGAATTTTTTGCCGATATATGTTTCATTATGTCGGCACATACTATCATCTGCCGACATAATGGCACTACGGTCATGAAAGCTTCTCGGATAGAAAAAATAACTGGTCTTGCCAGAGAAACGGGTATCATCCGACCCCGTGATCTGGAAGAATACGGGATCCCCCGGGAATATCTGCGCCGTCTCTGTGACAAGGGGGTGCTGGAGCGCCAGTCCCGCGGCATCTATACCCTCCGGGGTGCCGAACTGACCGAGCACCACAGTCTGGTGCAGGCATGCAAGCGGCTGCCTAAAGGAGTCGTCTGTCTCCTCTCCGCTCTCCGGTTCCACGGACTCACCACCCAGTCACCCTTTGAGATATGGATGGCGATTGATCGCAAGGCCCGGCTACCCAAGGTGGAAGGAATGCCGCTTCGTCTCGTCCGGTTTTCCGGCGAGGCCCTTACGGAAGGGATCGAGCGGCATAGGATCGAGGGTGTGGATGTGAGTGTTTATTGTCCGGCCAAGACCGTTGCCGATTGCTTTAAATACCGCAACAAGATCGGACTGGATGTGGCTCTCGAAGCCCTGCGCGAATGCCGGCGCGAGCGTCGCTGCACCATGGATGATCTGTGGCGCTTTGCCAAGGTCTGCCGGGTGGCGAATGTCATGCGCCCCTACCTGGAGGCGCTTTCGTGACAGAAAGAACCCGTCTGACATTGCTGCTTCCGTGCGGCAGCGTCTCCTGAATATGGCCAAGGACCACGGCGAGGATTTCCAACTCGTCCTCACCCGTTTCGTCCTGGAAAGGCTCCTGTACCGTCTGGGTCGCTCCCAGTTCCGGGACCAGTTCATCCTCAAGGGGGCCATGCTCTTTTCCCTGTGGGGCGGCACGCCTCATCGCGCCACGCGGGACATTGACCTACTCGGTTTCGGGGAAAGTGCCGTTGCCAGGCTCGTACAGATTTTTCAGGACGTTTGTCTTACACGGGTAGAAGAGGACGGGGTAGCTTTCCTTCCGGAAAGTGTCAGGGGCATCGAGATACGCGAAGACCAGGAATACGACGGGGTACGGATCACGTTGGAGGCTCGTCTGGGAAAGGCGTGGATACCGGTGCGAGTGGACATCGGCTTCGGTGATGCGGTTACCCCGGCGGCGGACTACGCCGAATATCCGACCACGCTCGGCTTCCCCGCGCCGTATCTTCGCATCTACCCCCGTGAAACCGTGGTTGCGGAGAAATTTCAGGCCATGGTCTATCTCGGCATGGCCAATAGCCGCATGAAGGACTTCTATGATCTCAGGATCATGGGGAAGACGTTCCCTTTTGAGGGGGAAACCGCCGGCACCGCTCATTAACCGGATCAAGCGGTTGGCCGCCTTCCAGAATCCGGAGTTTTACAAGAAGCAGAAGATGCGCCTTTCCACCCACAGCACCCCACGGGTCATCGCCTGCTTCGATGAGTTGCCGGAGCCTGTGGCTCTGCCGAGGGGCTGTCTCGATGCCCTGCAAGCCCTTCTCGTTGAGCATGGCATCAGCCTGGTAATAGATGACAAGCGTCAGAGCGGCGCACTGACCGACTTCACCTTCCTGGGGACGCTGACCGACAGGCCCTCGCTGAGGGGCGGTCGCCGATTCTGCTGACCGAGCGCAAGGACCACCTTGAATTCCTTGCCGGGGAACTGCGCGACTCAGTGAAGAACCTGGTAGTCCTCCAAGGCGGCATGGGAGTGAAGCAGCGGCGAAAATCAAATGACCGATTTCATTGAAGAAATCGGTCATGGTTTTTTGTGGCTCCCCCTGGCATACGAACTATTGAACTTTATGACCTCCCCGCCACAGGCGCTGCTGGATTATCTTCGCCAGCGAAGTGATCATGACGACCACAGCAGGTAGGTCATCACGTCAGGAAAGGCTGCTTCTCCCATACAGAAGACAGGCTCATGGCTGGGTCGCAGACAAGTTCAGGGTGCGAGCATGCCCGGTTGCCGAAACTACTCAGGAACGCCGATCATCACCCGACGGGCAATCCTCCCGTGGTGATTCCCGCCGCACTTCCCGCAATAGATACCACTTCCGCTGCCATACCCTCATCACCCTGTCTATCGCCAGGCGGGCCTCACTGGCGTCGAAGGAAAGCCTCCCAACCTTTTCCGCCGCTTCGGTTATCCTCTCTATGTTCTCCTCCGCATCCTCCTGCGAAGACGCGTCTCCACGCACCTGCTGGAGTTCCGCTATGGTGCCGGCAATCAGCCTCCTGTCCTGCCTGGTCGGCGCAGCAAGCCCGGTCAGTGCGGTCACCGCATCCTGCAGGAGCTCGGCGGAAGTGCCGGTAACGGTGAGTTTCAGCTCGGCCCCCGCCAGAGGCCGGTACTCGCCGTAATTACCGTACTTCGCCTCGGTTGCAAGGAGGTACTCGCCCTTCGCGTCCGGAAGGTTGAGGAAGTAGGTGAAGAGCGCGGCGGCACCCCCGTCCAAGAACCTCTCCCACGTAACCTGCTGGCCGCTGATCGTCCCTTCGGGTTTCGGCGTGTCGACCGTGCTCGTGGGGGGGAAACCCTCCACAACCCTGAGCCCCAGCGGCTCGGTGCTGTTCACCACCTCAATCCTGACAGGAACGCTCCCAAGAGCCCTTACGGCGCGGCCTTCAGGTTTCACCCGGCTGATCGCGCTCTTTAAGAGCTCGGTGGCTTTCATCGTGTCGAGTGAACTCAGGATATTGAATGTGTACAGGAGCACTTTTCCCTTGCCATACTCGTTGTACACCACGGCGGGGTAACGGTCGTGCCTGTCGCTGACGTAGCCGCAGGCCCTGGCGGAAGCCGTGACGATGTTCGCCTGCACCGGCTTTCCACTGCTCCGGAAGCGCTCCTCATCACATGTCTCGCCCTTCTCGAGCTCGACTTCGGGGTCGCTGTCGGTCGATTTACCGGTAAATTTGACGCCGAAGATTTCGTCCAGGTCGGGATTGGCGTTTGGTCTCGTCTTGAGGAAGATAAGGCCGTCCCCTGAGTAGACCCCTTCCCTCAGCTCCTCATTCACCCTTTCCTCCTTGTCGTCGATGAGGAGGTAGATGTTGTATTTCCCGGAACGTATGGAGGCCTCGAAGTCGTCCTCGTCCGAGGCGACGTGGTATGTGACACCGATGGCGTCCAGGACAGGGGTGAGCCTGTCCACCTCGGCCTTCTTGTTTTTCCGATGGTCATCATCGTTATCATCCCAAGGGCTCACCAGGACGAAGGGCTCGGAGGAAATCCCTTTCTTCAACTCGGCGCTGACGACCCTCACTGTTATGGCCTGTTCTGCTTCGCTGTTGCCGACGTAGTCCTCGGAGGCGAAGGATATCCGGTGCTGCCCGACTGGCAAAGTCTCCAGGGTAAACCCTTGCGAGAAAAGCTGCCACTGGCCTTCGTCGATCCGGTACCAGACTCCCTTCACCCCTGCGAGGCTGTCGGTAGCGGTCAGGGTGAAGAGCGTCTTCGGCGAAACGGCATTCACCACCCCCTCCGTCAGGGGGTCGGATGCGGTGATGACAGTTCGCGGCGGGGTCTTGTCGAGGATGGCGGTCAACTGTTTCGCTTGTTCTTGGTTCCGCAGGTTGTCGGTCGAGCGATAGGCAATGGAATGCAGACCTTCCGGCAGTGCGGGCAGGTTGAACGGTTCGGCATAAGTCACAAAAGCGGCCTTGTCGATGCTGTATTCGCTGGTCTTGAGACCGCTGGCACCGTCGGTTGCGACGATTGCCAGGTTGGTCCTGCCGCTGACATAAATGTTGCCGCTGGCGGAATAATGTGGTGAGCCAATGGCAACCTCAGAGGCAGGTGGAGTATTGTCGACGAATATGGGTTGCGATTTCACGGCTTCCAGGTTCCCCACGTTGTCCTGACTCCGGAATTCAATAACATGTGCCCTCTCGCCCGGAATGGTGAACGGCGCGAAGAGGGCCCATGCCCCGTCATCAATGCGGTACTCCGTCCTGGCAACGCCGGAGAAATTGTCCGTGGCGCTCAGGGTGAAGGTGGAGGCGCTTGTGACGAAGGTGGCGCTGCTGGCTTCGATTTTCGGCGCCCCAATGGAAAGAATCGTGACCGGAGGAACATTGTCCATCTGGATGAGGAACGACACTGAAACCGGTGTGCTTGTGTTGCCGGCCCTGTCGGTTCCCCTGAAGCCGACGGTGTGGGGGCCGTTGTCGGCAATGGTCGGCTCCCACGCCGCCGAATATCTCCCTTTTGTCGGATCGGCAAGCTGGAGAAGCTTCCAGGTCCCTCCATCAATCTGGTATGCAACCATCTCCACGCCCGATGCATTGTCGGAAGCCAATGCAGCAAGATCTATGGTTGAATTGTAGGTAGCATTCTGCATTGGCGAAACAACTGTCACCACCGGAGGGGTTCCATCTTTCAACGTAATCGATGTGCTCGCGACGGTTTTCTGGTTGTCAGGCGAGACATATTGGAGGTTGATTCTGTAATGCTTCAGCTCCAGCCCCTGGGATGAGAGGATGAACTCTCCGGTCTGCGTGCCGTCCTTGGCAAGCGTTGCCGGCTTCTCATCTGTCGCAGCAATAACCATGGTCGCCGGATCGATGATGGCAACCTTAAGAACGCCGCTCGTCTCAGCATTCCCGTAGTTGCTGACGGTGTATGCGCACCTGAAGGTGTTGCCGACCAACACAGTCGGCGTATCAACTTCAACCATACCCGTCACAAGCGACACCGGATTAATTGCAACTCGCGTAGCGGTGCTTGAGACCATTTTGCCGTCAAGAAGCGCCTCGACTACTATGCTGTAATCCCCCGGAGATACAAGGCCGGTGTTCCAGTTTGAGGCTAGGCGGCTGCCCATGCCAGGGAGAAGATTCTGTATGACTCTCTCGTCCGCGAACTGGACCATGTTCTGGGTGTTGGAGATCCTGACCCTGACTTTCAACCCCGGAACAATGTAATTTGTGCCTTTATTCTTCAGAGATGTCGTGACTGCAACGTTCTCGTTGGGACCATAAGTCAACCTGTCTGTAACTACAGAAGTCTCAATGCTTATATCCGGGAGTATGGCAAAAGGAACTGTGCTTTCCGAGATAGCCCCCTCTGCCCCCTTGACAATAGTATGGACTTGGTAGGACCCGGCAAATACGGAGGCCGTGTTCCAGGCAAAGGAAAAACTCTCCTTGCCCCCATACGGCAGGTTGACCGATACAGAGTCTACAGATGCCACCTTGTTTCCGTATGCATCTTCAATCAGGATATCCATATTCCCTGACCGTTCCCGGCCGCTGTTACGCAGCGACACACTGATTGCCACACTCCTGTTGCTCGCATACCTATCGGCATCTAGAGTCGTGGAGACGAACGTCTCCTCCTTGTCCGTAACGTAGAACTCGCTGGTCGCGTAGTTGTTGCTCTCAATGAGTTCCATTATTGCATCCGAAGAATCAACGACGGCAATTATCGTCTGGGCTCCTGCCAGGCCGCCGGCATTCACTCTTGCGGCAACGGTTTCCGTCCCTTCGGCATCCAAATGCGGGACGATCGTGGACTTGATCAATTCCAGGTTCCCGGCTGTATCCCATAAATACAGATCCACTTCCGCATTATCAACGGGATTCCGGGTGGCGTTTCTGACTACTGCCTTGATGACTACCTCCTCCCCAGGCTTTGGATAAGAAGGATAAACCGACACATCATCCGGAATAATAGAAATATCCGGCAACTTACTCGTGTCATAAACTACCGTGATTTCCTCTGATGATGGACTTGCATTCCCTGATTCGTCTGTAGCAATGGCATAAAAAATATTTTCGCCGGCATCCAGTTCAACATCTTTAAAAACGAAATATCCTTGTATCTTGGCGATATAGGCATTGGTGTAATCCAGATAACGTATCTCACCGGTTTTTCCCCAATCCAAATATGGGAGGCTTTGCAGGCTTTGCTGCAGCAGCCTCTTCTCACCCTGCAAATCAACTATCCATACAGAATTGGTGCGGTCTCCATAGACGATACTCCGGTTGTCGGGAGACCAGGCGGGCTTGGTCATATAATTGCTAACATCCCCAACCTGCACCACGCCAAGTGTCCGCATATCGAGTATGAAAATTCCGTAGTTTGAATTCCTGTACGCCTTGAAAAGGAGTTTGCTGCTGTCGGAAGCCCAGCTGTGCGAATTCGGATTGGCATTACTATCGATCGGGGTCGTTCTTCCCGTCGCCACGTCAATAATCTTGAGGTTCGCGCCCTCGAAGAAAGCCACTATTTTCCCATCCGGTGAAACTTTTGGATAGGTGGCATAGGCATTCGTAGTTACTTGTGTCAGAGAATTCGAATCTATATCTTTGATCCATACGTTTTGATAGCCACTCTTGTTGCTGTAAAAGAGTATCTTCTCTCCGTCATCGGACCAGGATGGAGCCCCTTCATTGATGTACGCATCATCAGTCAGAGGCACTATTTTTCTTGCTTTCAGGTCGTATATGCCGATTCGATAGTTATAAGCAGAGTCTCGATACTGAAGTGCGATTTTATCCCCCGCGGGTGACCACGCAGGCGTCTGGGCGTTTTGTACCAGCTTCTCTGCCGTTCCAGTAGACATATTCCTAAGCCGGAGATACCCATCATAGCCGGAATAAGCCAGGTAGCCACCATCAGGCGACAGAGCCACCTGGTACCCGGAATATGAGGACAGCGTTGCCTGAATAGTGTCGGCATCGAGCGCACTGGCCCTACCCAAAGAGTCACTTCCCCTGAATAACTCGACAGAGGCTCCCGGTTCGGTCATGCCTGCAACATTGCTTCTATCGCTATAAAGTACTGCCTGCACTCCGGCTCTGGCCGGGTACGACAGAAGCGGTTTCGAAGGTGCGACTGAATCAAGAGGGACTCCAGAGACCTCAGCGGAATAGGCACCCTCATTGCCTAAGCCATCTGCTGCCGCTGTTGCGTAGTAATAAACGGTACCGTTTGTAAGCCCGGTATCGCGGTACGTATGCGTGGTGGCCGGGACTTGACTGATTTTCTGGTAGGGACCGCCGGTCGTAGTACTCCTGTACAGGTTTAAGGAAACTGCCGCACCCCCGACGAATTCCCATGAAAGATCGAGCGCCTTCCCTTCCGGAACCGGCGTGACCCGAAGCGCAGAAGGAGATGGGGGTGGCGCCACCGCCACGGCTGCCACAGCCTCGTCGGGACCGCTTTCGTTGCCAACCATGTCTACCGCGGTGAGCCGGTACGTGTAAGTCCCGTTCGGTAAATTTGAGTCTCTATAGTTGCTCGCAGTTCCTGGGAGTAACGTAGGAGTAAGTTTAACCCATCCATTCGGAGAGTCGCGGTGAACATGATAGCCGGCAAGGTCCGGTTCCGTATTTGAACTCCATTCGAGAGTAATGGTTGAAAGAACAGCCGTCGCCGTAAGACGTGCCGGATTGGCAGGCGCTATCATATCGCCGACCGGAACTTTTGCTTCGGAAGGGGCACTTTCAAAACCGTAGCCGTCAACGGCGGTAACCTTGTACCCATACTCATGATCTTTCAGATTCGAATCGCCATAGGAGGTCTGAGGTATCAGGTTATCTTTCAAAATCCCAATTTCAGCTATTCTGACCTCTTTATAACTCCTTGTGTCAGTAGCTGCAGTGATGTGAATCCTGAGCTTGTCGGTCCTATAGGATTGCGTGAAATCGAAGATATTTTCTTTTTTGTCGTTTCCGGTGACCTTTGCCAGCGGAATCCAGGCATATCCGGACCATGCCTGGATTTCAAAGTCTTTGCCTCCGTATACTGCTGCATTGACCGTCCCCCAGCGGATATTGAGCTGGCTGATCAATGCAGGCGCGGGCAGATCGATTTGGAACCAATAATCGCTGTTATACAGGTAATCGCTGCGCCATTGGGTTGCTTCATTTTGATCCAAAGCCAGTGACGGACTGTGCTCCGTAGGAGTCGGCCATGTCGGCTCGATGTACGTGGATGATGCCGTGGCGCTTCCGTCCGTAACGGCACGTGGAGGATTAAGTTTAACCCCATCGCGGTAGACGTTATATCCTGAGATATTAGGATCGGTATTTGCCGGGTCCCAGGTCAGGTTGACCCCATAATTTTGTGCTGAGGCAGCAAGATTAACGGGGGCCGACGGTATTTCGTCGTAAACCGCGACTATCGTGTCGGAGGTTCTGCTTATATTGCCGACACCATCGGTCGCCTTGGCTCTTATCCTGTTTTCGCCGAGGGAAAGACTGACATTGTCGAAACTGTACCTGCCCTGGCCGTCCGCAGCAGCTGTACCCAAAGAAGAAAACTGTCCCGGCGTCGCTTCACGGAAAAGCTCCACGGTGGCATTTGCTTCCGTATTGCTGCCTTCAAGCTTAAAGACAGCCTGGCTGGTCGGGGTAAATGGCTGAACTATAAGTGGTGCGTAAACTCTTGCCAAGGCGCTGTTGGAATGCTTGCTTTCGTTGCCGTAGGTATCGACGGCGGTAATTTCGTAGCCATACACGCCGTCATCGAGATTCGAATCCACATATGCGGGAGTACCCGCTTTAGCGACAACCGCCGTATTGATTTTGCCCCTTGCTTCAGCAACAGTCCGGTATATGTTATAGCCGGCGCAATCGGATTCCATACACGCCAGCCAGGAGAGCGTCACTTCTTTCTCATTGGTCAGCGCCCGGAGATTTCGAGGTGCATCGGGCGCGGTCAGGTCGGCATAGGTTACCGTGAGGGATGAAGGTGCGGGATCGGTCTTCTCCGGAGTGGCGGTATCGGTGGCAACCGCCTGAATCTGATAATCGTCGTATGGAAAACCGTGCAGATCGAGGTAGGCCGTATATGGCGCTTTTGTCGCCGTACCGAAATCGGTCCACGTGGTATCCTGGGATCTTTTATATCTGAATTTGACGAACTGGATATCATTATCCGGCGTCTCAGCCCTCACCAGAATCTTCGTCTCGAATTTGCTACCGGCGGCCGGCTCGACGATGGTGGCATGGGGTGCGCGTGTTTCAACCACGACATTCTTCGTTGCCGAGTTGCTCGGATTCCCTGCCTGATCCAAGGCAGCGACATAATAGCTGTACGCTCCGTCCGACAATGCCCTATCGACATAGGCTGTGCCGGGAACCAGGTACTGCTTGAGATTGTCTATGACAATGCCGGAGGCGTTGGCCAGCCGGTCGTTCCTGTAAATGAGATAGCCCGCCACATCCGGATCGGAAGGCTCCCAGGTCAAGGTTACATCAGAACCACTCGGCACTGCGGAAACAATAACCGGGGCTTTCGGCGGCGAGTTATCAATGGTGACGAGCACCTGATGAGTGGTAATGTTGCCGGAAATATCCTCCCCTTCCAACTTGACGGCATAGGTACCCTCGGAAAGCGCAAGCGTATCCCAAGGTGTCAACGAACCATAGGAAAGAGGAACAGGTGACGTTCTTATGAGAATCCATGCCTCAGGAGTAGCACCCTCCCCTATAGAAATCCGGTACTGTTTGAAATCGTCCTTGCTGTAGGCGGTCCCTCTGATATCAACAAGGTTGCTCACCTTGGCGCCATCGATTGGCGAAGCGATTCGAACATTCGGACCGGTCACATCGATCCGCAGCTGGACGGTATTCGATGTCTCGCTCTCGTTTCCTGCCAGATCGACAGCCTTGACGGTGTATGCATATACGCCTTCCTTGAGATTGAGGTCACGATAGGAATAGATGGTACTTGCCAGAAGGGTCGAATTCTGTTTCTGCCCATCGCGATAGAGGTTATATCCCGCAATATCCTGCTCGCTATTTTGCGTCCACTCCAACTGCGCCTCAATCCTGTTGCCAATCTTCCCGCTCAATACAGGAGCTGCCGGCGGATGAGCATCAAGCTTGAAGGAAACCTTCGTCTCCGCTTTGTTGCCGGACTTGTCCTCAGCCGATAGCTTCAGGCAATACTCTGCGTCTGCAGGAAGCACGTTCCATGATTCCAGCACGCCGTCAGCGACGGAGACAGTTAATGTCCGGATAGGCACCCATTTGAAGGCAGTGCTGCATTCACCTTTCGCCAGCTCCAATGTCGCCTTGTCAAGGTTCAGATCCGACGAGCTCCCCCGCACGTCGAAGGCGGCCTTCACATAGTCACCGTTTTTCGGAGACGTTATTGAGACAATCGGGGGAGCATTGTCGACAATAATAGTTGTTCTGACTTCACCCTCCATCCCTGCCTTGTCTTTGGCATACAGGGAGATGGTGTAGACACCGTCAGCAACGCCGTCATCCTTCCCTACGTTCCAGGAATAGAGCCCGGAGGCATTGGGAACCGTGCCTCCCCTCGCCACGTCATTCCATTGTGCCGGCGATTCGCCGCTACCGTACCGTAGACTGTAGTGGGCGAGGTTTTTTTCTACGATTGATCCGGCGATATCGACGCTGTTTTTCGCGGCTCCGAAATATCCCCCCGCCTTAGGCGTATCAAGAGTCACCTTTGGTGGCGTCCTGTCTACGGTAAATGCCTTCGTAACCCGCTGCTCGTTCTCACCCAGGTCTTTCGCCACCGCCGTGATGGTATAGGTCTCTTCGGCGAGGTCGCGGATGGTGCCGAAGGCATAGCCGACCCTGTTCTGGTTCCCCGAATCAAGTGTCGTAGTGCCGGCGGAGCCGGTATAACTCAAGGAATAGCTAATGAGACTCAGGTCGTTGATTTCACCATTTATTACCATGTCGGTCTTGCTGACGAATGCATTGCTGGCTGGTTGTTTGATATCAATGGCAGGAAGAGTGGTATCGACCATAACGGTCATAGTCTCAGTCTGAGTGACAGATGCATTGGATTTCAGAGTTGCAGTAATCTTGACAGAGTAATATCCGTCGGAAACCGTTACATTGCTATTGTTAGTCCCGTCCCAAATGTAATTGTAAATTCCAGATGCTGAAATAGAAGAGGTATATGTCTTTACTATTGCATTAGCAGCATCAGTTATGTCGATTGTGATGTCGCATGGGTCTGAAAGCTCATACGTAAGGAGTGATGTGTCGAGCTTGTGATCGCTGTTAGGAGAAAACGCCTTAGGAAGGGTTTCAAAGGTTTTTATCAGCGTTTTGCGGTTATCGAGATTCAGCACTACTTTTGCAATACCCTTATTGCCAACTGAGTCGCTGGCGGTAAGACGCAGAGACCATACCCCCTGGAGCCCAAACGTATTCCATGAGCCAAGGATCCCATTGCCTACCGGAGTGTTTTTCGCTGAGATTACCCGCCAGGAATCCGGGTTGTCCCCCTCCCCTGCTTCCAGGGTGTAGGATTCAAAATGGATATCCACAGCGATTCCAGCCACTTCAACAATGTTGCCGGCCGTAGGCGGCAATGTTTGGGTAGGATTTGTAATGACGGTAGCCGGGGGAGTATTATCCACTTCCACCGACGTCCATTTCATTGTCGTATTGCCGCAGGAATCGGTGGCATAAACCGCAATGCCGTAAGGGCCGTCCAGCACTGCGGATACTGAATCGTCTCGACCGTTCCACGCGGCATTGCCAAGCCCAGCCTGTTGTTGCTGGCCTGAAATGATGGTCCTTACCGGGATTGTTTCAAAAGCCGCGTTTTCATGCAGCTTAAAGACCTTGACATCGACGGTAGCGTTTTTGCTGACTTGGAAAGTTGCTTTCACCTCGCTGTTGTTCGAAAAAAGAACCTTGTCGGCGGAAAGCGCCGATATCGCAACAGCTGTATCGAGTGAAAAGGTCTTGATGTCGCAGCTGACATTTCCGGCCTCATCAATGACCTTCAGCTTCAAGGCAAACCGAGAGCCGTTGACGTTACTCATGTTCCAGACACCTATCCGACCATTGACAGGTTCAGAGCCGGCAATGGGTCTTGCAGCATTACCGGCCCCGGTTAACGCCGGATGCCATGAAGCCGGGTTTTCGCCGATTCCATAAAACAATTCATATCTTTTTACCTTAACATTATCAGCGACTATACCGCTTATATCCACGCCGATCCATTCACCCTGAGCGTCAACCGTTTTAACCGGACATATTGCTTGAGCCCCGGCAGGAGAGCTGATGTGGGCTGTCGGAAGTGTTCGATCAACTATGACTTGATTAGTGGACGGTATTTCCTTGGTTGTACTATCCGTAAGGGTGAAAACGGCTTTTAACGGATAAACGCCTTCGGGAATATCCGACGTATCAAGCAGTAACGTCCGAAGGCCTCTTGAAGTAAGATCGACCTGACCCAAACTCTTCGGCCCCGAGTTCGTCTGCAGCATGAAGGAAAGAAATTGTGCATCCTGCACCAGCAGTCTGTCCGTGGGAACTTCAATTTTCCCCGACAGCACTCCGCAACCGTCAGCCTCAATATGCGCCGATTGAAAAGATGCACTGATCCCGTAGGAATTGTCCCCCCCATGACCGCTGCCAATAAATGGAGGATCCTCACCTGAAGGGTTTTCCTTGGAAAGTTGATAAGGGATGTATGTGTTGGAAAGATATTCATTACCGTCGACATCGACGATCTTTATCCTTAAAGCCTCCGCACCCCGGACATTTTCGTTATGAAAATGTGCGTTGCCGGAGTCAAAACCAACAGCCGCATCGCGCCAGACACCCGCATGAAAATATTGAAGATATCGTGCCGCAACAGAATGCCTGAGCAATTCAAAATATTCCAGAGAATGGGTCTGGGGATTTTCAGGATCTAACCTCGTAACATTGAATACTTCCCTTGAATCCCACTGATTGAGAACCTGTCCGTCATAGAAATTCCAGTCGTGTTTGAATCCAATGGTTTTCATAAACGAATCTTTTTGCAATTGATACGGTGCGTTTGCATCCCATGAAAACAGAACCACCCTTTGCTCAAGAAACCCGGAAAGTGCACTGCTTTTGTTGCCAGCGAAGTCCTCTGCCGTTATTTTAAGTTTTTTTCCTACCAGAAATGGAATCTCTTCACCGCTGACAAATTTGATCAGGTCATCACCTATCGGATTTAAAATGGGGCTTCCGTTATCGTCTCTCTTGATAATTACGTATTCACCTTTTGAATACTCATGCCACTCCTGCGGATTCGCTCCTTCTCCATATTCGACAACCCATTTTTTTATTTTTTTATCAAAGACATGACCAGATATTTCCAAGTAAAAATAATTAAAGAATTCATTTTTATAAGGAACTACGTTGCCCAAATGAATGGATACATCTGGTGGAGTGTTATCTACTTCTACAGTGAATTCTTGGTCCAGAACTTTTATCTTGTATTTGCTGTCTGAAACAATCTTGCCAGCCTCGTCAATGCCGCCCCAAGATATGCGATCGCTACCGTAGGGAGAATAACCCGTATATACGAGAGCGTTATTTGTATCATACACGCTGAACTCCACAGGAGCCGGAGAAGGAAGGGTATAATAGATTTCGACAGTATCTTTGGCTCCGTCACCATTCGGAGAAAAGACATCAAGCGATTTATATGCATTGACAGTGGGAGGCCACATCCACGTGAGCCCCCGGGTTCTCACGACCATGTTGCCGGCCTTATCCCACACGGTGAGCCGGATGGTGTACGTTCCTGCGGACGGCGGTGCCCATGTCGCAAAAACATCGTCTACGCCAGGAACATCGGAAGGCGGAGCGACAAGGTTCCAAGTATCGGGACTTTTTGTGTCGGCGTATTCCAGCTTCCATCCCCCGAAATTTGCATCCATCGCCGTCCCTTTAACGGCCACGTTCTGGCTCCCTTTCACGATACTGAGGCCGCCGGTCAGGTTTAACGTGGAAGAGGCAACAAAATAGGAGGGGTTCTGGCAGGAATAGTCATCCGGATCCGACCATGACAGATAACCACCCAATGGAGAGACGGCAAAATCCCGTGTTCCTGCCCATGGAACATCAGCAAAGGAATGTATAACTTTTGTCTCATTCGTAAGAACGTCGTAAGACTTTAACTCACCCCCGAAGCCGGCATATATGAGGGTGTTGCTGTCAAGCCATTTGAACGTAATCGGTGCCTTTTCAGGCGCGATTACAATTTCATGATGTGCTTCGCTATCCAGTAGTATAAGCTGTTCCAAATTGCCGTTATAAACATCTACAACGGCATAGCGACTGTCAGGAGACCATGATGGTGAATACCCTGAAGGCATGACGGAAGAAGTATACTGGCCTATAATAGACCCGTCGTTTGCGAGAATATCAGCGCCTGAGTCTGTGAGAACAAGCAGTTTCTTATTATTCGGCGCCAGCGTTGGATAATCAAAGTTACTGATTTTTGTTTCCGTACCATTTACCGTATCAAATATGAAAGTGCCATTTTGATACTTTGAAAATATAAGTCTTGTACTATCCAACCATTTCAATGAACCAACAATGTTGGTATTTGATGTATATACCAATGACGCCGCCCCACTTCGATTATCAGCTACATAAACATATCTATTATTACTAATGTAGGCTGCCTTAGTGCCGTCAGGCGACAAATCAAACGAGATGTAGCCACATTCCGGCCCCCTTAGCTTCTTGAAAGAAATTGGGTCATTTGCCGTATTCACCAGATACAGTGAACTTTGGCAACTATACCCGTAGGTGCTTATGGCTAAACGGGAACCATCCTCGGACCACTTCTGGTCGAATGTTGAGAGTGAGGTCCCGAGATAGAAGGAACCTAAAACTTTTTCGCGCTCTCCTATAAACAAGGTATACTCACTCCCGCTCCATTTGCTTACGAAAGAATATTTATTTCCGCCAAGCTGTTGACTGAAGTTAGCGAACTCAGCTGACTTATATTCATATTCAGGCGGTGCCGGATATATTCTGTTTATTTCTTCTCCCTCAAGTGACGAACCCAGTATTCTATGCAAGTGCGGGTAAGGCCCCACCGCGCTGACGATAAACCCGCTTTCATCACTCAACCAGTTCCAATTCTCGCCTTTAAAGTTGGCGTTACAACCGATGTTTTTCTTCAGGAAGTAATCGGTGCCGATTGCATCCGCCAGGGGTAGACGGTTGTTGTCGACTATAACGGGCAGACTGCCGTGTATTGCTTCGTTTACATCCCGTATCTGAAGCTGATATTCCCCGTCTGTTACTACCATCCCCTCATCATTGAGCCCGTCCCAGACGACAGTGTTGCCCAAGCTGTTATCCAGACTTCCGCCGCTGAAGGTCCTGACTGCCTCACCTTTCTTGTTTATGACAACGACTTTCACCGTTGTCACTGCAGCCAGCCGAAAGAAGAGCTGGGAGTTGTCCTTGACACCATCACCGTTGGGAGAAATATACTGCTCCGATACCCACAGTTTGGAATTTTGCACGGCGAAAGTTTTCGTCGCACTGTTATTATCCTTGCTTCGTTCCTGGATGATGCCGGCGGGATCGACAACGGCGGTCACCTGATGGGAGCCCGTCATGCTGGCAGTGTAAGTAAACGTTGCAGTGGCTTGTGAATTACCGCCGATAAGAGGAATCGTCCGGGTACCGAGTAAAGCGCCTCCTTCGTAAAGATTGACCGGCACGTCTGCAGCTTGCTGATCGCCTGAGTTGTTGACCGTAACAGCAATGGACACCGACGCGTTTTCCATTGGTGCGGATGGGTTCAACACTATGGAATTCGCAGATACGGCAAGATCAGGCAGGCTGAGAATCCTCAGGCTGACAGAAGTGTTATTATCGTCTTCCGCTATCTCCGTGATGGTGTTTTCCGGATCGACCAGAATGAATACTTTCGTCTCGCCTGAGTCGTTGATGTTGTCCCAGTTGAGGGAAACCTGCGCCGATTCATTCCGGGCCAGCGAGGGTATGACTTTTTCTCCGAACAGAATGCTGTTATCTCTCGAAGGACCTCTGTAAAAGCTTACTTTAATACCCGTTGCAGTTGAAAAACCGTCATTTTTGACTGTAGCGGTGACGGTGGCACTGCCGCCCTGCCTGGCCGGATTGGGTGCAATATTGATGTTCCTGCTCGAAATGGTGAGATTAGGGTCGGTGATTGCTACGTTGTTTACGGAAATGGACGTCGCGCCCTTATTGTTCTCTTCAGAAAGCTCGGTGAAGGCATTGAACGGGTCAGCCTCAACCGCCAACGGCATGCCCCCCCCTACCTTGGCGGCCTTCCACACCACCTCCCTCACTACGCTTGCACCGGCCGGTATGTCGGTCGTTATGGTGGCAATTTCGAAGGGCGCCCCTGGTTCATCAATGAAGAATCTGACCTGTACGTTATAGGCGTCCGAAGTCCCCCGATTGGATACCTTCGCCGTGATCCTCATCTCCTGAAATACATCGAGCTGGCTGGGGGAGGCTGTTATATCGGACGACGTCACGGCAAAATCGTACGTTGCCTCGGGCAGCAGCCGCTTTGAAGCGCTGTTGTTGCTCCTGTTCGTTTCCTTGATCAGGTTGTCAGGGTCGACAACTACGTAGAACAGATGGCCGTTGCCGTCGATAACCGGCACTGAGAAGGTGACCGTGGTCGGAGACATGCCGGGCAAGGAAACCGTCTGTTCTCCCACCTTTTTCTCGGAGACTATGGCGCCATCGTAGATGGCTACCTTCGCCTGGGGCACATCCGTCCGCCCAAGGTTCCAGAGCACTGCGCTCAAAACGGCGTTAGTCGGCAGACTTGTCACCTTTTCCGGGATGAAGAACATATCGGAGGGTTTTATGGACAGGTCGGGCTCGACGCTAGCCTGCCATACCGCCCGGACCGCCAAGGCAGTCTGGTAGGGACTGTCATACCAGCTGCCGTCGTCTGCCTGCTGGCCCAGCAGGTAGTTCACTCCGCCGCTGATGACTCCCCTGTCCGCTCCGGCCTCCTGGAGCGCCATGAGCGCCGCGGCCGAATCGTATACCGTGCTCGGGCTGTTGCCGAAGCCGCCGTCCGGGTTCTGTTTGCCGGCCAGGAATGCAATGGCACGGCTCAGGTTGGCATCGAGCGCATGACTCTGCCGATAGGCGTTGAACGCCGAGACCACCGCCGCGGTCGGTTGGATGGTGCTCACCGTATCCTCACCGCTCCAGCCGCCGTCCGGGTTTTGGGACGTCTGCAAATAGGCGATGGCCGGATCGATAACCTGCTGGTCGCCATAACCGGCCAGGGCCAACGCCTTTAGGGCAAGGGCTGTATCGGTAGGGTTGCTGAGGAAGTTGCTGCCGCTCCCCCACCCGCCATCGGAATTGCGGCGGGTGAGAAGTTGCTGGATAAGCGCACTGTTATCGCCTCCGGAACGGGTGACGGCCTCGATCCGCCGGGCGAGGAAATCGGTATTGGCGGACGCGCTGCTCCCCAGCCAGGCAAGCCCCACCAGGAACTGCCGGTTCGCAGCCGGGAAAAGCTGGAGCGACGTCACCGCCTCCGCTGTGTCCCGTTCCGTGGTCAGGACGAAATCGGTCCAGCTCCCGTCCGTCATCTGGTGGGCGGTAAGCCAGTTCACTCCATCGTCTATATTTGGCAGGAGCGAGCGTGGGACCGTCGTCGGGGGACGGACACCCGGATTGGTCGGGACGTCATCCCTGGGGGTGGAGGCGATCTGTACGAGCCCCTTGCCGTCGGTGAGGATGGAGTAGCGGGTGAGGAAACCGTTGCGGATATTCTCGATACCGTACAACTCCTGGCCGGTAAAAGTGCCGGGTGTTGTGACATATATAAAGGCTGTTTTGAACTGCTTCTGTGAGTCTTTTACGTCAGGGGTACGCTCCCCTTCGGCGGCGATGATGTCGTCGATGGTGACGTAGCGGGGGGTGCCGCTGATGGTAACGCCGTTTTCGGGCATCCTGGCCGGATCGATGGCCGGATTGTCGATGAGAAGCATGGGAGGGACCTTCGACTTGTCAATCATACCCATGAGATAGAGGTCGAGGGAGCTGTAGTATTTTCGGTTCAAGCCGGAGGTGAAGGTGCCGTCGCCGTTGACACGCCACTGGTTGCCGTACTGAAGCGACCCTTTCGTGTCGAGGAGATAGCTCCAGTGGGAGCTGTCTTCCCCAAGAAGGGCCGTGCTCATGTTTCCGGTAGTGTCTTTGAACCTGACGTAGGAGCTCCACCGGTGGAGCATTTCGTGAGAAAGGGTGTCGAGTGTGAGTTCAAAGCCGGGCTGGAGGGGGTCGGAGACATTACCCGCGATGTTCCCCATGTCGATGGTCCCCTGCAGTTTTCCGTTGCTGCCGTACAGTGCAGTATGATCGAAAATCTGTTGGCCGATGCCGCGCACATCATTCTTGATCGATGAATAGAACGCCCGCGCCTCCGATTTCGGCATTTTTACGTCAAAATTGGAGAAGATGACAAGGAAGTCGTAGTCGTCCTTGTGGGTCTTGAAAAACTCTCTGGCAATGAGCTGGCGCGGTAAGACATTAACAGAGCCGTCAGGGTTGTGGGAGTCGTAATTTCCGGTGATTTCCATTATGGTGACATTGCCGTAATCATTGACATAACGGGCGGTGAACTCTTGGGCCTGAGAAGGGGTTGCGAGAAAGGAGGTACACAAAAGGAGACTCAGAGCCATGCATAACAGTCTGAGTGCATCTACGCGCAAGTACGCTGATCTCTTCATATTGCAACCCTCCTAGTAAACAAATCAATAAAACATTGAAAGCACTACACTTTATGGGACGCGGAAACTGCGGAACGCGGATCAGGCGGAACGCAATTCACGGACTTTTATCTTTTATTTTAATCCGACTTTTCCACGTTAATCGGCGTCCATTAGCCGTTAAAGTACTTTATCTCTGTCTATCTGCCCGGGGCCACCAGCGCAGGCCGGCTGTCCGGTTGTTTCCGCAGCCGCTCGATCTTTGCCTTCCCGTTCAACATCCTGACAATAACGGTCTCCGGCCCCTTTTCGGTCTTTTCCTCCAGCACGATCCGCCCCTGAGCTATCTCCTTCACTGTCAGGACTTCTTCAATCACATCCCCCTGCTTGATTACATGCAACTTGCCGTCAGCCCCCTTGATAACTGCCTTGGCATCCTGGGGAGCTATTTTGATAAACTGGATCTTGTCGAGGGAAGCGGCCTGTAAAATTCCTGCAAAGAGGATTGAGAAGGCAGAAATAAAAAGCGCTGAAACAATTTTTCCACTGATCATTTGTTACGCTCCTTTATTGTTTAAAAAAGGGCTACTTTTCCTGTACCTGCCCGGCCGCTCGATTTGTAATGACAATGATAACGGCGAACGTAGCGTGTCATGAACCATTGCATCTACCTGCTCAGCCCTCCCCAAATCTGTAAAAAGATTTCTTTTTGAATCAAATTCGAGATTTCGAGTATGATCCGGGTTGAGGTAATAGGTGAATGCAACGCCAGCCGTTCCCTCTCCCATTGCCCTGACTTCAACATCTCTTTGAATTTTTCCGTACATGGCATTGTAGGAGTTATTTACACCTGATCTAACTCGAAATACGTAGCCAACACTGTCATCTCGGTCATCTTTTATTGTCTTGCCAAGCTGTTTGACAACATGGCGCACAAATTGTTTCTGATATCCGTCAACCGGGGCATATCTGGGCAATTTGAATTCACTGCCGCTATACATGTCCAGATTGTATTTTACATGTCCATCATTTTTGCCAGCAAATTTGACTAATAAATCAGCAGCATAATCGTCATCACTTAAATACTGCTTCTTAAGATGGAAAACGATGTCGCTATGCGTTCCCTTTCCATATGGCTCTACCCAGTCATTGGCTATCAAATCGCATCCAATATCTTTATCTTTTTGAGGAAGTACCTTATCAAATCTTCTTGCATACATCGGAACCGGTTTTTCAATTTTACGTAAAGTAACTTTGATTTCGGGGTTCCATGGTTGCCATTTTTTTGCAACTTCCTTTTCAAACTTGTACTTACCGCTGCTGCTGTAATATCCGTCTGTGTCGATTCGGTAGTATACATAATTTGTTGTTTTGCCCCGTGATTCAAAAACACCATTAGAATTAGTCTTGCCATCAATACCCACTGAAGTGACGCCTGAGCCAGTATTCCTTTCAAAGCCAACTCCAACAGGAATATTCTGTATCGGTTTTCCTTCTTCGTCTACAACCATAATAGTGATGCCTCCTTCTGGAAGGAGGGATTCAATTGAGCAACCAAATAGAACCAAACTACAGAATGTGAAGAAAATTATTCTCATTTATTCGATAGTTGTAATACCTAGCAGTAATGGCACAATGGAACAGTCTGCAAATATAGCAATTACTAAAATTCTTGTGGTTATTGTCTCATCAATCCAACCCTATTGTTTCAGTGCTTTTTAAATTGGTAAATAAATTTCGCTTCGAGTCGAATTCAAGATTATGGGAATAATCTGGGTTGAGATAGAATTTGAAAACAATGTCAGCTAGTTTAATATTGTTCATTGGGTCAAATTTAACATCTCCTATTATTTTACCGAACATTGCTCTAACAATCTTGCCATCCTTAACTTCTGATCTTATTCTAAATATATAGTTATTGTTTTCATCATAATCATATTTGACAAAACCTTGTTTAGTTCTTGATTGCTGTATTGTTAGGCTGTCTATATATCCAGTTTCTGGGGCATATCTAGGCAATTTAAATTTGCTTCCCTGCTTGATGCTTTCAGATATTTTAATAATGCCGTCATATTTATTAGTAAAGGTTACATATAGTTTGGCATCAAAATTGTCCCGCGATATAAAATATTTATTTAATTTAAATACAATATCAGGGTGCTCCCCTTTTCCATAAGGGGGAACCCAATCACACTTGATAAGATCAAATGCTATTGCTTTGTCTAACGCTGGAATCTGTATGCTTAAATTCCTCGCATACATTGGTACTGGATTTTCAATTTTCCTTAAAACAAGTTTTATCTCTGGATTCCAAGGCTGCCATTTTTTCGCGGCCTCAGATTTGAATCGATATTCGCCAGAGCTTTCATAATACCCATCCTTATAGGCGCGATATTGAACAACCGGAAGTGTATTATGCTTACCAGTAAATTTCCCCGTGGCATCGGTTACGCCTCTTACTGGTATGCCTTTCGTTCCTGAACCAGTATTTTTCTCGAATCCAATGCCGACATTAACCCCTTCCAGTGGCTTTCCATGTTCATCAATAACAAGAACTGTAATGCAGCCTTCAGGCAATAAAAGTTCTATGGAACAGCCAAATAAGCATATTGTAATCAATAAAAGAATCGTGGTTATTTTCATTCGTCCAGTTTCCCTTCTGATTTGAAGGAATCAAATAATTTGTAGATAAAGGAGTAGCCGATCTCTTTTACATCACTATGTTTCCATTTAATTTCTTCATCCGAATTTCTCGATGGAGGCCAACTATTTTTAAATGAAGATTGCATATCGAAATTGTATTTTGCCTTCTGGGCCGAAGATGGGGGTAAAATTCTTCCCTGCCGCTAAACTTAACACAGGTATCGCCTCTGAAAGAAGCCGATCATAATTTGCTTTTGCATAATCGCCTCCTGCCGGGTAATCCTGTAGCAGCACCAAATCGTCACCTGAAAGTTTGAAGAACGGTTTTGCCTTTATGTCATCTGCCGTTAACTTGTTGGCATTGTCCGGCAGCAATACAACGTTTACCGGTTTCCGGCTTCTCCTTAACGTACCCTGTGCCGGTCCAGTCGCGGTAGGAGACCTCCGCCGGGGGAATGGTGACGACCAGCCCTTGGTTGACCGCGTTGGCGATATCGGTTTTGATGTTCTCATCTGCGCCGAGGGTCGGGAGAACGGCATCAACATTGGCCTTGTCGATGGAAAAAAGCGCAGCGCCGCCAGTTGCAGCGATCTGAAGGAGCTTTGCGGTCGAGACGGTGTCAACCTTCAGGTCGTCTTCGAAGACCCGGTTCTCAAGGATCGACCCCTGAAGCGCGGAGAGCCGCATGAAGGTCTTTTCTCTTGCACTGTCGCCGGTGCGCGTGACTGCCTCGATCCCCCGCAGGGCCGCATCCATGAACACCCCTTTCCACTCGAAGCCGTGGGGCATGTCCATGAGCCAGGTTACGTCGATCAGTCCGCCTACGGTGACTATGGTCGGTATGGGTCGGGAAACGGCAAGCTTCAGGAGCGACGCGAGTTCATCCTCGGCCCGGTTCCAGCGCTGGATGTAGGAATGGGCTTCCTTGAAAAGGATGCTTTCGGCGTCGTCTGCTTCGTCGATCTTCGTATCTTTCGTTGATGATTGAGAAACAACCCCGATCACAGCCAGATTGCCGACGATGTGGGTGTTGCTGATCCGCTCAGCGCCGTTGGGGGTGATGACATCCATGGCGAGGGTGTATTCCGCCCCCATGGGAAGGCCGTCCTGCGCCACCACGAGCCGCTCGCCGTTCACCTTCAAAACCGGCCGCAACCGCACGAGGTACGATGGAGTGTTGTCGAGCCCACCGAAAGAGTCGATTATCTGCTGATCTTCGACTGTCTCAGGCTCATAGAACAGCGCCACGCGCTGATTGGAAAGCCGCATTGCATCGAGGGTGATGGTGAAGAGTTCGCTGTTGGCAGAACCGGTGGCGGTGGATTTAACCTGATGCCTCAGGTCGGCGGGGAGTTCTGTGTATTCGCCTGTGATTGCCGTGGTCTTGAACTGGAGGCTGGCGGGAACGATCTTGAGGACTTCGGGAATGATCGCGGAGGTTGCCAGAAGGTCCTGGTAAGCTTTTCCCGGAAGGTTCTGATTCAGGTACTCCTCGACCCTCGCCTTGGCGAATTCGAGGGGTGTTTCAGTCCGGACGGATTGAAGATACTCGTCCCGCAATGCGTCAAAGGGAAAATCGGGAATATCCTGCGCAGCATTCCAGGAAAGTCCCGGCGGCTTGATGCTCGTATCAAGCGCAAGCCTAGTCTTGCCGTAGTCGTCAATGACCGCTCCGCGATAGTTGGAGTCACTGATAATAAATTCACCCAGTGACGAATGGTCGGAAGAAATGTATGTCATTTCTTGCGAAATCACTACTTAATTCCCACCCGCTCGCGTTCTGGCAAATTTAAGAATAAGTTTCGCTTTGGATCGAACTCAAGATTACGCGTGTAGTCTGGGTTTAGAAAGTATTTAAATTTAAGATAAGCAGTGCCATCTCTATTTGTTCCAATATCAATGTCTCCGATTATTTTTCCATAAACAGCTTTTTTAAACCTGCCTCTTTCAACCTCTGACCTAACTCTAAAAACATAACTCTTATTGTCATTAAACGACCACTTACTTGCACCTACAGGCTTCCTATCAATAAATACTGTCATCTCCTTATTGTATCCGTCTTCTGGTGCAAATCTCGGTAATTTAAATTCACTCCCTTGCTTCAAGTTTTCCTCAATACCTTGTATACCATTATATTCCCCCGGAAAATTTATTTTGACTCTGTATTCAAAATCATTAGGCCCACTCCTGCGGACATATAGGAGGCAATAAAAATCAGCTATTTTCCCTTTACCGTATGGCTTTACCCAATCAAATGTAACCAAATCAAAGCCAACATCTTTACCAACTACCGGGATATTTGTTCGTGATTCATTCGTATCCCGTGCGTACATCGGCACGGGGTTTTCGATTTTTCTCAGAATTACCGTAACCTCCGGATTCCAGGGCTCCCACTTAATAAATCCCTTTTTCTCAGTCTTGAAAACATATTGACCAATGGACATATAGTATCCAGGCTTGACAACATTAAACCCAACATATCCATTGCATCTTTCAGATGCAGCAAATCGACCGTCTGAATCTGTAAAGCCGTTAACGGGTGTTTCTTTTTTCTGTGTGTTAACTTCGAATCCAATTCCAACTTTAGCGGCTTCAATAGGGCTTCCAGATTCGTCTACAACTCTAATGGTAATTTTTGCCGTATCCAGAAGTGCACATGAAGAATCAGATGTAATAAATAGTACAGCTATCACGGTCAAGTAAGCTAGCAATTGTATCCTCATTTTAGATCTCCCTTAATTGTTAGGTCATCAATGACAGCAAAAGTATACAAGAAGGCGACATCTTTAATGTCAGAGTGCCACCATTCTTTTTTGTTTCTCGGCCAAGTACTATCGCTCTTTTTACTATTCATATCGATACCATCTATTCCTACTCTAAATCTGTCAAACGAACCTCCAGCCCACCCCCCAGTCGGCGTAGTCAATGCAGGTATTGCATATACTAATAGCTTATTGTAGTAAGGCTTAAGAGTATCAAAGACAACCGTACTATTTGTAAACAGCGCGTTCGCCAAGCCAGGTATGGGGGTCTCCAGGAAAAACGGTCTGGTTTTCAATTGCTCATTATCGGTTATTGTGCTATTAGCTTCGCCCGCGCTGATATGCACTTTTTGCCCCAAAAGGCCCGTAGCAGGATTGTACTCATCATCAGTCAGATTAAACCCCCATCCCATATATTCAGACCCCGCCAAGCCGAGGGGAAGACCTTTCCACTTCTCCTGCAGCACCCAGGCGTTACGGCTAGCATTAAAACTGACTAAGTCGGAGAGCTTCGGTTGGGTTCCATCATAAGTGGCCAATACATCCTCAGCAGTTGAATAGAAGTTGACGTATTTGATTCCTTCCGGCAACGCCGCAAAGCGGTTACGCCAAGAAAGTTTCCGGCGACTGTCCCCGGAATCGAACAATTGGTGCCATTCACTGGTTCCGAACCGTCTCTGATAGCCGAACCAGTCGGAATGGATCATCTGATTGCTACTATCAAACTGCTCGTTCAATTGCCCCTCAGCATAGCCTGTATAATCACCCAAATATGCCTCAAGGCCAACGGCAGCATTAAACAATAAATAATTAATCACATTCAGCCTGTCTGCTGGTATTTGCAGAGGGTAGTGATCAGCAAGGTAGCTAGAAACCACCATATTTCCAAGGCTATGAGCCATGATCGTGACCGGCGAATTCCCGACCGCCTCTTTCAGCTTTGGGCCCAGAATTTCTGCTGTTTCAAACGCGTGAACAGCGTTCGGGTAATAATCCCAGCTTGGTCCATCAAAGCTGTACCAGGAAACACCTAAGAATCGAGCCTTGGACCCGGCCCAATAAAGCCGCTTGAACATCTCTGAGTGCCAGCCACGGGCGTCCTGTCCGTTAACATTAAGTCCGTGCAAAAGAATAAAAAACTTATCGTCATTCTTTGCGTCAAACCCTTCAAAATGCGCTTTGTTAGCAAAACCTGCGCTGTTTAGTCGGTCTTTCTCTCCCCCTTTCGCATGGTGTTCACCAACGAAACCGGTTTCCATAGCCGGCGCATTTTGCGCATTGATTCTTTGTATGAGATTGGCATGCCTGAACATCTGTTCCACGCCATCGATAGACAAGTTCAGGCTTGCCTCATACACCTTGTTCCCAGCCTGCCCGTAGATTTGTAGCTGCAGAGGAGATTTTGTTGCCAGGACCGCCTCGATGAGAATGATACCTTTACCGCCATCAGCAATCGATTGCAGGAATCCGGCATCAAGAGGCTGAGGCGTACCCCAAGGGACCACTTTTACTTCTTGACCGCCGATCAAATCTTTTGCCTTCTGCACGTCCGTCAGATAAGTGCCGCTTTCAGCAGGAGCAAGATCTGTCTGTACATAACGCAAGGTCGGTGCTGCATTGAGAGAATAGCTGTACACGCTTGGCGGAAATGGTCCGAACAGTTCTTTAATGTCGAGGTGAACGGGAAACCAGTCAACAAGGTCACGGGTGCCGGGTATGCTCGTTTGCAGCGGATAGGGACGGGTTCCCGGTATGCCAGTCCCTTCCGTATCCCCGGAGCCATCATCATCATTCACCCAGAAATAATACGTATCCCCAAGCTCAGCCCTGTCCCGGTCCGAGTCGTCAATCTTACGATCATGATTATAGTCCGGCACTAAGGCGCCAAGACCTATCGGTATGGGAATCCTGTCTCCACGTATTTCGATGTCGGAGCCGTTGTTGAGTACTGCCTGGGCGAAGTTCTGCTTTCTTATGTCCCATTGTGAGCCGGCAAGCATTGTTGAGGTTCCTTGCCCCTGGTACTTGTCTCCGGGAATTGATCCCGCCCATAAGTCGATATTGGCTTCGTCTTTGGTGAAAAATTCTATGTCGGTGATCATCCCGTTATATTCTGCGGGGAGTATGGTGTAGGTAAAGGCGGTGTCCCGTTTTGCAAAGCCGTCTTTGGTTATGTGGATTACCGAGGGATTCATGGATAATGTTACGTCAATGCCGTAAACAAGGTAATTGGTCAGTTTTTCGGTGTCGCCGAATACGGGATTTTTGGTTTCTTTGCTGAAGAGCACCTGTTTGCTTGACTGCATGGAAATGTCGCGCAGCTTGAGTTTGTCAGCGGCGTAACCGTCGATCATTGCTTTGCCGGTGTCAGGATCAAGAAGTACTTCCGGTACTGTTACGACTGCGTTTCCTACTGCTGTTATGGTGTTCGCTTCAGGGACGAGCCCCGCAGTGAAGTTGACGTAGTATTTGCCGTTGCCGCCATTTATGGTCGGCCCTACAGTGCCGCCGCCTGCGGTTACCTGATAACTTACAGTGCCGTCGGGAACCCGCTGAATTTTGGAGATGCCGCTCGGGATGATCGACCAGCATGAATATGTAATGTCAACACCCATCACCGTTTTGGTGCATGTTTTTTGTCCTGACATGGTGTAGTCGTCTATCACCAGAAAGAGTTCGGATGTGAGCGGTTTCTTGAGCTTTGAGCCGACTCTTGTTGAATTAACCCGCTGGCCGCTTGCGTTGAAAGCCTCCAGATAGCGGATCAACATTGCGTGAGGAAGGTATTGTCCATCCTCACGATAACCTTCTGTGGATAGAGTGAAGTTGACAGGTGCGAGCTGCGGATGGGAAGGAGAGGAGACCTTGACCGTGTACTGGGTATTGACTGTATTGCCGAGGATAGTATTGACAAAGCATCCCTGGAATCCGGTCTTTTGTGTGACTGTGCCGAAGGTTGGGCATTCTCCGAAGAGCGGATATTGGTTTGTGCATGTTTCCGGCCTGTAAAACTGGATATTGCGGGCAGCAGGAGGGAGTGTGAATTTATCGCTCTTGGATATCAGCGGCAGTACGGATTCGTACTGCATCGTTACATTGGAGGCGGGGTTGCCAAAGGCATCAACCACCTTTACCATGAGGCTTCCGGCTGGATTGTTGACTATGTTGCTGGTCCCATCGCCAAAGCCTTTGATGATCGTTACAGGATCGCTCGGGAAGCCATATGCCTCAAAGGGTTGCAACAGGGATATCGCTCCGTTGCGGCTTTCGACAGAAGCAGTCACGAGATTCAAGCCTACCTGGGTCAATTGCTCGTCTTGGGGATTGATTCTGAAAAATATTGCGTTATCGGAGGTTTTTTCTCCCAGCTTGTAATCGATCCCCGCTATCCCTTTGCGGCCGGTTGTGACAGTCTGTGTACCATTGATTGATCCGCCCCCGGCAATAACACGGAAGGTTACACTGGCACCCTCCACGGGTTTTCCCTCATTATCGATCACCAGGACCGCGAGTTTCTCCTTCAGGCCGGTACCGACCTTCCCCTCTTGCCTGTCTGTAACCGGGATTTTCATGATACGCGCAGCACTGAGCTTATCTTTGTTGGATTTGGTGTTCGGGGTGCCGAGGGTCGCCAGCAAGTAGGCATTCGCCCATGCTCTGGCTGCCGTCATGCCTCCGGCAATCCCGCCCGACAGCATCCACCCCGATTCGCCGGTTTCCGGGTTTTGCTTGAGGTAACTTATGCCGCTCCAGTCAAGATAGCTCATCTCGGCTGAAGGGATACTTACCACCAGATTCTGGTTAACAGCATTGGTGATGTCTGTTTTGATATTTTCGTCAAAGGAGAGCGTAGGAAGGAGGGTGTCGATGTTGGTCCTGTCTATGATGACCAGAGGAATCTGGCTGGCGCTTGCCTGGGCCAGAAGCTTGGCTGTCGAGATGGAATCAACATTGAAATCATCCTCAAATACCCGGTTCTCCAGGATCGATCCCTGCAAGGCGGAGAGCCGCATGAAGGTCTTCTCTCTGGTGCTGTCGCCGGTGCGGGTAACTGTTTCAATTCCCCTTAAGCCTGCATCCATGAACACGCCTTTCCACTCGAAGCCGTGGGGGATATCGAGTAGATAGGTGACGTCGATAAGACCACCAACGGTGACGATGGTCGGGATCGGACGGCTGACGGCTAGCTTCAGTAACGATGCAAGTTCCTCTTCCGCCTGGTTCCACCGCTTGACATAGGATTCAGCCTCTTTGAAAAGGATTGTTTCCGCATCGTCTTCTTCAAGGATGCTGACATTATTCGTAGACATTTGCGATACTACACCAATAACCGCGAGATTGCCGACGATATAGGTGTTACCGATCCGTTCCGTGCCATTGGGAGAAATGACCTCGACGGCAAGGTTATATTCCGCTCCCATGGGCAGCCCGTCCTGCGCCACAACCATTCGCTCGCCGTTCACCTTCAATACCGGACGCAGGCGCACGAGATACGACGGAGTGTTGTCCAGCCCGCCATAACTGTCGATGATCTGCTGGTCTTCTACGGTCTCCGGTTCATAGAAGAGCGCCACGCGCTGATTGGAAAGCCGCATTGCATCAAGAGTAACAGTGAAAAGCTCACTGCCGGCAGAACCGGTGGCGGTGAATTTAACCTGATGCCTCAGGTCGGCGGGGAGTTCTGTGTATTCGCCTGTGATTGCCATGGTCTTGAACTGGAGGCTTGCAGGGACGATCTTGAGGACTTCGGGAATGATCGCGGAGGTAGCTAAAAGATCCTGGTAAGCTTTTCCGGGGAGGTTCTGATTCAGGTACTCCTCGACCTTCGCCTTGGCGAATTCGAGGGGTGTTTCAGTCCGGACCGATTGAAGATACTCGTCCCGCAATGCATCAAAGGGAAAATCGGGAATATCCTGCGCAGCATTCCATGAAAGTCCCGGCGGCTTGATGCTCGTATCAAGGGCAAGCCAAGTCTTGCCGTGGTCGTCAATGACCGCTCCACGATAGTTGGAGTATGGGATGAACGTCTCGACCCATATGTGCTCCACCTGGAAGTTGGCGATGCCTCCACCGGCGATGACCGGTTTGAAAGGAATGCCGGACTTCTGGAAAAAGGCGGCAATCCCCATTGGATCGCTTATGCCGATGAGGCTTTTCGCCTTTTCGATGTCGGGAAAGAACTCGATGGTTCCTTTGACGAAACGGGTAGGAAAGCCGGAAGCCCGCAAGAGCGCCGTAAGCAGGGCCGCCTGGTCGGCGTCGTTGCCGCTCTTCTGTTGCAGGGTCTCTTCCGCCCCTTTCATGACTCCCCAGTACCATTCGGTCCGGACGTTGTTCTTGACCCACTCGTAGATGAGGACCGGGTTCCACTGGAGGGATTGGGCAAGCTCCGTTATTTCCGCTGGTATGGGGGCTTCGGCGGAAGCGGCGGTGTCCTCGGGAACAACATTCCTGTTCCCGCCACGGTAGGCGGGAACGACGGCGGGGGTGGTCGCAGGCTCACGGGAAGGGTAATTGAGATGTTTATATGGAAGCGTGCCCAACAGGGGGCGTTTTCGGGGCGGGGCGATTTTGTCGATGAGTTGCTTCAGGCTATCCAGCGTCGATTGTGAGACAGCGCCGTCCGGTGGAATGGCATCGATCAGCGCAAGGTATTCCCCCAGGGCCTTCAGGACTCCTTCAGCGACATTTTCATGACGCTCGGCGGCCTTTGCGCCGACAGAGGCCGATTTCTCCTGCCGCAGCTTGAAACGTTCCTGAAGCAGCAGCTGTATCGCGCGGATGTTTTCGGCGGAAGCCTTGAGACGACCGGTTTCAGAGGCTATGAAAGCGCCGGATGCAAGCTTTTCCCCGGCTAGGATTACCGTTTTCCGGGTTGACGCCAGTTCGCGGGAGAGGTCCTTCTCGATATCCACGGCAGAAGCGCTGCCGGGGAAATAGAGAAATGACAATGACAGAAAAAGAGACAGCGATACCTTTTTAACCACAATCCCCTCCTGAATAAGAACAGCATCACAAGTCACACGTCTTGAAACAAAGAAATAAATCATTAAATTGTGACAACAGCAGACCGACAGATCGTCAACATAAATCCAAATAAAAGAGCAAGTCAAACCTTTTTTTAAACTTTTCACAGAAAAAACATTTAAAAATTTCAATAATGTAAACAAAGTTTACATAATGTAAAAAAGTTTACATTTTTAATCCTCCAGGCAATCAAACAAACCAATTGGCAGCTTCACATCCAGCAGCCAGCCAGGTTTAATATGCGCCGCTTCAGCCGCCAATGTCGCAACAAGCGGGAGTGTCAGTTGTCATCAGGATACATCAGCGGCTGCTAGACGGGAATTCAGCTTCAAGCAAGGAATATCTGCAAATGATGGTGGACAAGATTGTCTTAAAGGGTGACGAAGTGGTAATTCATGGGAATTACCGCTCACTGGTGGAGGCAGTTAAATTTGCTGCTGAAAAAACGAATCCACTAACCCCAAAAGGAGTTAGTGGATTCAGTAAAGTTTGGCTCCCCAGCGCGGACTCGAACCACGGACATGGTGGTTAACAGCCACCCGCTCTACCGACTGAGCTACTGGGGAATGAAGTTATTCCCGTAAGTTGTTAACCTTACGGGGTTCTGCGTGCTTCAGTCAAATTCTGCTGAGTGTATCTCTTTTGCCAAAAGCGTTTGTTTATATATCATTACACCCTTTTGCTGTCAAGATAAAATCATATTTCTGCAAGCCTCAGGGGGTGCTATTCCGTGGCGCTTTCGCGAAAAACGAGACAAGCAGCCAGGACAAAAATAAATCCCAGCAAGACCCCCACCTTGCCGTACAGAGAAACTCCTGCAGCAGTGGCGGCTATACCCCAGGATTGCACCAGGGCTCCGCCGATGAACATTCCCATCACCACAAGGCCCGCATCCGCATCCCCCTCGCCAGCCTTGATCAGCTGTCGGAAGGGACACCCCCCGATCAGTACCGATATCCAGCCGACCAGGCCCATCCCGAGAAAGCTCCAGAGATGCTCCAGATGGGCGCCGGGCTGCCCATAAAGACCGGGGTGGAACCGCCCTGTGGCCACGTTGAACGATACCGCCGCAATGAAAAACGCCATAAATCCCCACAGCAAGGGGGACCTACCCCCCATCAGGAAGGTGTCCCGCACGCTGCCGGTTATGCAAAAGCGGCTGCGCTGGGCCAGTACGCCAAGCAGTAAACCAGAGATCAGTGCAACGAGCCAGGGGGCATGCTGGGCAGCGCTTCCCAGACCGGAGAAAATCAAAAAGCCGGGACGGATTATCAAGAAAATCAGGAGCAGAACAGAAAAGGCGGGAACCAGGAGTCCACTGCCACCACGTTCCTGGGCCTGGCGCCCCAGAGTCACCCCGTTAGCGAGCCCCTTAAGCCCGATCCATACCCCTCCCACCAGACCGACAATTCCTGCTGCGGCCGTCAGATCGCCGGCGGTAAAGCGCAAAAAAAGCTTGATGGGGCACCCCATGAATACCGCACAGCCGACCATCATGAAGATGCCGGAAACGAGCCGCGGCAGCGGAGCGCTGCCGCCCCTGGAGCGAAATTCCCGGAAGACCGAGGCGGAAAGCACCGCGCCGAGAACAAAACCGATCAACTCAGGACGCAGATACTGCATGCGCGGATTATCGTGAAACCCCAGCGAGCCCGCGCTGTTTTCGATGAAGCAGGAAACACAAATCCCTGTATTCTCAGGATTCCCCCACACTGAAAGGAGAATCCCCAGCGCCCCCAGCAGAAATCCGGCCGTTACCACCATCCAGAAATGTCCATCGCGAAGGTTCATAGTTACTCGCACCCTCCGGCAAGGCGGCTCTGGAGATAGTAAGTTTTCTTCAGCGTGGCCGCCAGCGAACGGTTTTCGGGGTGGGACTTGGCCCGGACGCCGATGTCTTTAAGCCCTTCGTCAACCAGCTGACGTATCTCTTTTCTCCGCGAAAGGGGGCTTTTCCCGTCCACATATTCGCCGTTAAGCCTTACCCCCTCCACGTAACTGGCGACCGCTTCAGCGAGAGCCCCCGTCTCGCGGAGTATCTCACCTTGTAAAATATAGCCGTGGGCCTCCCCCGGATACTTACGGGCCAGCTCATCCAGTTTGAGCAGGGCAGCCTGAAGATTGCCGGTCTGGCGCAGAGATTCGACCGGCCCGTACAGTTTCTGCAAAAGGGACACCCGCGCCTGGTAAGCCATCTCCCGCTCCATGGCCTTGTCCAGCCCGGAACCGTGCGGCCCGCCGCGGGGTGCATCCACGGCCAGCAGAACCGCCAGGGCGATTATGGCCGTAAACAACAGCAGTACAAGAAGCCTGTCAAACCTGTCTTTTACCATACCTGCTCAATACTTCTGATAGGGGGGCATGTTGACCCGTCGGGCCATGTCGCGGATGGGGTTGTAGTCGCTGTCCAGCAGTTCCTCATAGCCATCGATCCAGGCGGATTTGAGTACCTTGACCCTTTCGCCATCTATTTCAACGGTGTCGGTGGGTTTTAGCTCCAGAAGAGCGCGGCGGACCTGGGCAACAATTTTGGGGTCAGCCCCCTTGGCTGCACCGAAGGTGCAGTAGGGAATGACCGGGCTCTGGGCCAGGATGACGAAATCATCTGGTGAAATCTTACCCTCCCTGGCCATCAGCTCCAGGTCAAGGGCGGGGGCGGCCGCCACATCAAACTGGCCGAACAGGACGCCGTATATGACTTTTTCGTGCTTGAAAGAACCGGAAGGAATGGCGTAATAGCCCAAGTCCCGCTCGGGGTCGAGTCCTGCCCGCAGCATCAGGTCATATTCGGCCAGGTAGCCGGTGGGGGCCAGCATCGGTCCGAATGCCATCCGCTTGCCGCGGATGTCACCCAGCTTCTCAATGCCGCTCCCCTTGCGTGCAATGATGGCTCCCGCCGTACGGGAACCGAAGCGTCCCCGCTTTTCCGATGCAATCAATTCCAGGTTGTAATTTTCCCTGAGAATGACATAGAGGAGGGAATTGGTATGGGTAAAGGAAAACTCCCCGGTTTTGAAGCGATTTTCCAGATCATGGGCATCTACCGGCACGGCGACAAAGTCAACCCCTACCTTCCGCGAGAGGTAGCGGGTCAAAGGGAGAAAGCGTTGCAAGGTTTCCTGCTCGTTGTTGCAGTTCATAAAACCAATGCGTAAGACCGGCCGCTCCTTCACCTTGTCACACCCGAACAGGAGCGGAGTGAGCGTAAGTGCCAAAAGGAGAGTGACCTTTAGGTAATAACGGTAACAAGGGGAGGAGGTGAACGTTTTCGGGAGCATTATGGTGACCCTTTGTCTTGCTCGTGGGTTTGTTGATATCGAGTCGGCAACTTTCTTATTCACGATAAGTGCCATTCATCATTGATTCAGCATATAATGGCAAGTTACCTGAAAAAAAGCTCCGGGCATGGGGCGGGTAAAGACCGCATAATCGGCAACGAGAAGGACTTGCACCGACTCGCGTTATCATTGCTCATTCTATGAAATTTCCCATGATATTGCAACCGTGGAAAGTGACTTCGCTGTTAAGTCGGCGGAATCACGGTTGGAGGATGCCCTCAATGGCGACACCTGTGGGGGAGATCCAAAGCAAAAAGCCCATGAGATGGTTCTCACGGGCTTTTTGTTCTTTTTCATCAGCCTGGTTAACTGAGCGGCTCACAGCACAGATAAACAGGCATACAAAGGGAGCAACACAACCACGAGCTTTGTCATTTCCCCTTTTTCAGGTCGATCAGAATCAGCTTTGCAATGGCTTTCAAGGTTTCGAAAACCCCCTCGCCGGTGGTGGCGCACGCCTCAAAGTCAGGCACACCGGTAAAGTTCAGTTCCCTTCGCAGTTCTTCAACGGGAACAACACTGGGAAGGTCGCGCTTGTTGTACTGAACCACATAGGGGAGTTTGTCCAGGTCGTACCCCTGTTCCTGGAGGTTGATGCGCAGATTCTCAATTGATTCGATATTGGCGTCCATCCGCTCTTCCTGGGAGTCGGCAACAAAGACCACGCCGTCCACGCCCTTAAGTATCAGCTTCCTGGAAGCGTCATAAAACACTTGGCCCGGCACGGTATACAGGTGGAAGCGGGTTTTGAAACCGCGGATCTCCCCCAGAGCCAACGGCAGGAAATCGAAAAACAGCGTCCGTTCAGTCTCCGTGGCGAGGCTGATCATTTTCCCCTTCGCTTCGGGAGCCGTCTTCTGATACACGTATTGCAGATTTGTCGTCTTACCGCAGAGGCCGGGACCGTAGTAAACTATTTTGCAGTTTATCTCACGGGAGGCGTAGTTGATGAAGGACATCTGACTGTACCTCGATATTTACCTGAACAGATTGTCTATGTCGTCGTCGGTGATTTCGGCAAAGGGGAAATCGGAGTCACCGCTCTTTTCCTTTTCCTCGGCCTTTTGCATGAGTCTGCCAAAGATGGCGGTCAGTTCCTCGGAAGCCTTCTTGACACGGAGGCGAACCAGACCCAACGATGAACGACTGTCGAACAGGACGACAAGAATGACCCTGCCGCCGACTATGGAGATGTGGAGGTTGTCCTTTTCACCTTCGTGAAACAGGATCGAAAACTCTTTTTCGCCGATAAGCTTTGCCAGGCCGCCGGTAGCAGCAATATTTCCCGCAGTAAGCGAGGCGAGTGACGTTGTGTCAAACCGTTCGGTATCACCAACCCCCGAGATCAACTGGCCGTTTTTGTCCACCAGAAAGATTACCTTTGAGTTGGACTCTCTGAGGAGTTTCTCGATGACGCCGTTTATCAGCTTGAATTCCTCATCGTACATCACCATCTGAGGATTCGCCATTGACCGCTCCTTGTGCCGTGCCATAATTTGAACAGCGCACTTTTTATAACAGAAAAGGATAAGTCTTTCAAGATTTTATATAATTCGGCATTTACGGACGAAACTTAACAAAAAAAGCTCCGGTAGCGTACACTCTACCGGAGCTTTTTTTCTGCTTATTGCAGACGCCTATTTTTTGTCAATCGGACAGACCGTGAAGGACATGGCCGCCATCTTCTCGTACAGATCGAAACGGCGGGCACTCCAGTCTGCAGCCTGCTTCATGAGCGCATCGGCCGCCTTCGGGTTGTTTTTCTTGAGGACACGGTAGCGGTTTTCGCCCAGGGCGTATTCATCAAACGGGATGGTCGGCGTTTTGCTGTCCAGTTGCAGCGGGTTCTTCCCTTCACAGGCAAGCTCGGGGTTGTAGCGGAAGAGCGTCCAGTAGCCGCTGGCGACCGCCTTTTTCTGTTCGTCCACGGCACGGGTCATATCGATGCCGTGGGCGATGCAGTGTGCATAGGCAATGATGAGGGACGGCCCGTCGAAAGCTTCCGCCTCCAGAAACGCCTTGATGCACTGAGTCGGGTTGGAGAGGGCAACACGCGCAACATAAACAGTGCCGTAGGCCATGGCGAGCATGCCAAGGTCCTTTTTCGGCACCGGCTTGCCGCCGGCGGCGAACTGGGCAACCGCACCGAGCGGTGTCGACTTGGATGCCTGACCGCCGGTGTTGGAGTAAACCTCTGTATCGAGGACGAGAAGGTTCACGTTCCTGCCGGAGGCAATGACGTGGTCTAGGCCGCCGTAGCCGATGTCATAGGCCCAGCCATCACCGCCGACGCACCAGACGGACTTGTTGACAAGGTAGTCGGCCAGGGAAATGAGGCGCTTGGCGGACGGTTCGGTACAGGACGCGAGTCCTTTCTTCAGGGTTTCAACGCGGGCACGCTGGAACTCTATCCCCTCCTGGGTGGACTGGTCGGCGTTCCTGATCTCTGCCATGAGCCCCTTCATCTCTCCGCATGCCTTACACCCGCACTCCATCAGTTCGGTAAGTATCTCGGTGGCCGCCTCTTTGAACTTGTCAACGGTGAGCCGCATGCCGAACCCGAACTCGGCGTTGTCCTCAAACAGGGAGTTGGACCATGCCGGACCGCGGCCGTCCTTGCGCTGCGCCCACGGAGTGGTCGGCAGGTTCCCGCCGTAGATGGAGGTACAGCCGGTGGCGTTTGCAATCAAGGCCCGGTCGCCAAAGAGCTGGGAGAGGAGCTGCAGGAAGGGGGTCTCGCCGCAGCCGGCACAGGCGCCGGAAAATTCGAACATAGAGGGGATGAGCTGGCTCCCCTTCAGGGTCTCCCGCTTGATCAACTTCGGGTCGGTATCGGGTATGTCAAGGAAGTACTTCCAGTTTTCCGCTTCCGACTCGCGTAGCGGTGCTTGGAACACCATATTGATCGCCTTGTGGTTTGGGTCTTCCTTGCTTTTGGCCGGGCAGTTGAAGACGCAGGCGCCGCAACCGGTGCAGTCCTCGGGGGCCGTCTGCAGGGTGAATTTCTTGCCGGCAAACTCCTTACCCGAGGCATCGATCGATTTGAAGGTCTTCGGCGCGGCCGCAAGGTGGGACGGGTCGTAGATCTTCATGCGGATGGTGGCGTGGGGGCAGATGAAGGAACAGATGCCGCACTGGATGCAGACCTTCTCGTCCCACACCGGGATCTCCACGGCGATGTTCCGCTTCTCGTACCGGGAAGAAGCTGTAGGGAAGGTGCCGTCGGCCGGCATCTTGGAAACCGGCAGGTCGTCGCCGTTGCCGGCGATGATGGTGGCGGTGACATCCTGAACAAAAGCAGGTGCGTCGGGAGAAACCACCGGCGGTTTCTTGAGCTTGCTCGTCGCCGTGGCCGGTACCTGCACCTCGAAGAAGTTCTCCAGGGCGACATCGACCGACTTGTTGTTCATCTCCACAACTTTTTCGCCCGCCTTGCCGTAGGTCTTCTTGATGGCATCCTTGATCGCCTCGATGGCGGACTCCAGCGGGATGATATTGGATATTTTGAAGAAGGCGGTCTGCATGATGACGTTGATGCGGGCTCCCAAGCCGAGCTCCTCGGCCAGCTTGATTGCGTTGATGACGTAGAACTTCAGTTTCTTGCCGATGATCTGCTGCTGCACTTCAACCGGCATCCTGTCCCATACCTCGTCCTTGCCAAACGGGGAGCAGAGGAGGAAGGTCGCCTCCTCCTTCGCCTTGGCGAGCATGTCGTACTTCTCGAGGAAGCTGAAGTTGTGACAGGCGACGAAGTCGGCCTGATCGATCAGGTACGGGGAGAGGATCGGCCGTTTGCCGAAGCGGAGATGGGAGATGGTGACACTTCCCGCCTTCTTCGAGTCGTACACGAAGTAGGCCTGGGCGTTGTTGTCGGTCCGCTCGCCGATGATCTTGATGGAGTTCTTGTTGGCTCCGACCGTGCCATCCGAACCGAGCCCGTAGAACATGGCGGAGTAGATGCCGGCAGCGGGATTGGTGAATTTCTGGTCGAAGTCGAGGCTGGTGTTGCAGACGTCGTCCTTGATCCCGACCACGAAGTGGTTCTTCGGCCGGTCGTCCTTCAGGGTGTCGAACACCGCCTTGACCATGGCCGGGGTGAACTCCTTGGAACCGAGGCCGTAGCGCCCGCCGACGATGGCGGGATAGCTGGTGAAAGCGGTTTTCCGGTCTGCCAGCGCTTCACCGATGGCGGTGCGCACATCGAGGTAGAGGGGCTCGCCGAGAGAGCCGGGCTCCTTGGTGCGGTCGAGAACCGCGATCTTTTTCACACTGGCGGGAAGAGCGGCGGCGAAGGCATCGACCGGGAACGGACGGTAAAGGCGAATCTTGATCAAACCTATCTTCTCACCCTTGGCGGTCAGGTTTTCCACCGTCTCCTCCACCGTATCGGCGCCGGAGCCCATGACGATGATGACCCGTTCCGCATCGGGAGCGCCGACATAGTCAACCAGCTTGTACTGACGGCCGGCCACCTTGGCGAATTTGTCCATTTCCTCCTGGACAATCGTGATGGCGGCCGGATAGAATTTATTGACCGTCTCCCGTCCCTGGAAGTAAACATCCGGGTTCTGGGCAGTACCGCGCATGACCGGGCGGTCCGGGGTAAGTGCCCGGTCACGGTGGGCGTTCACCAGTTCGTCGCTGACCATCGCCCGCATGTCGTCGAAAGTGAGTTCCTCTACCTTTTGCACCTCGTGGGAGGTCCGGAAGCCGTCAAAGAAGTGGATAAACGGCACCCTGGAGCGCAAGGTGGCTGCCTGGGCAATCAGAGCGAAGTCCATGACCTCCTGCACATTGTTGGAGCAAAGCATGGCCCAGCCGGTGGAACGACAGGCCATAACGTCCGAATGGTCGCCGAATATGGAGAGCGCCTGGGCGGCGATGGCGCGTGCGGACACATGAAACACCGTTGAAGTAAGCTCACCGGCGATCTTGAACATATTGGGTATCATCAGGAGAAGACCCTGGCTGGCGGTAAAGGTAGTGGTCAGGGCTCCTGCCTGCAAGGCACCGTGGACGGCGCCGGCCGCGCCACCTTCCGACTGCATCTCGACCACCGACGGGACCGTCCCCCAGATGTTCTTTTCCCCTTTCGCACTCTTTTCATCAGAAATCTCCCCCATCACCGATGACGGCGTAATGGGGTAGATGGCTATCACTTCGTTGGTGGCGTGCGCCACATGGGCGGCAGCGGTATTGCCGTCGATGGTTACCATTTTGCGACTCATAAACTCCTCCTGGTTCATGTATTTAATACTTAAAGACTATGCAAAGTCTTCAATCCCCAAACAGTTACAGCTCGGAACGCCCTTCCAGCGCCCTCTGCATCGTAGCAGCATCAACGTACTCAAGATCCTGGCCTGTGGGAATGCCGTGGGCAAGCCTGGTGACCCTTATGCCGAGAGGCTTTATTAAACGGGTAAGATAAAGGGCCGTCGCTTCCCCCTCAACGGTAAAATTGGTGGCAAGCACCGCTTCCCTGATATTCCCTTGTGCAAAACGCCTGAGCAGTTCCGCGATTGTCAAATTCGCCGGAGTAATCCCGTTAAGCGGAGAGAGTGCCCCCTGCAACACATGATAATGCCCCTTGAAGGACTGGCTTCTCTCTATTGCCAGCATGTCCTGGGGCTCTTCCACCAGACAGATTATCGACTCGTCTCTGTCGCCGGTACAGATGGCGCAGGGATCATCTTCCGTAATCCCGAAGCAAAGGGAACAGAACCGCACCTTGTTATTGACTTCCAAGAGGCTTTCGGCTAGGGCGTTCACATTAGCGGGTGATTTCAAGAGATGAAAGGCGAGCCTTAACGCTGTTTTTTCCCCGACCCCCGGCAGTTTCTTCAGTTCGCCAAGAAGTTTTGTCAACGATTTTGAAATGTATAACATATTTTCGCGATAGGTAAAACAATTTTTTATTATACTACTAATAAAAAAATTTATTGTTACTAAATATAGCTGCTATCTACTTAATTTCACGGACGTTTAAAGACAATCTATATTATCCTGTGCTGTTCAGGAAAAAGGCTGTTCCTGGCCATACCCCGGGCCATGAATATCCTCAAAATAGTCCGGGAATACTGAGGCCGCCGGTCACCTTACTCATCTGTTCGGCCATTTCGGCTTGGACCTTGGCAAGGGCTTCGTTAACCGCTGCCATGACCAGATCCTGAAGCATTTCAACATCTTCCGGATCGACTGCTTCTTTTTTTATGGTCAGGGAAACGATCTGATTTTTGCCGTTTACCATCGCCGAAACCACACCGCCACCGGCCGTGGCCTCGGCGGTCTTCTGGGTGGCTTCTTCCTGTAATTTTGCCATTTTCTGCTGCATCATCTGGGCCTGCTTCATGATCTGCGCCAAACCTTTCGACATTTTCTGCCCCCTGTTTCATGTGCGATATTTTACTCTTAATTAATAACTTTTGCTAATACTAAAACGCGGTTATACTAGGCACTACTTCTTTACCTCTTCCACTTCGTTGATCGTGCCGCCAAAAATCTCCAGCGCCGCGGCGACCATCGGATGCCCGGTTGCATCCTGCGTTACCTTCCGCAACCGGTTGGCCTCCTCAAGGCTTTTTTTTTCCGAGAGCGTTGGCGGCACATCCCCTGGCGCTCCTGTGAGCGATACAAGCCTGATCCCCGTTTCCTTCCGGAAATAGCCGTGCGCAAGCGCCTTCAGCTCCGCCATGGCATCAGGGTCCTGGACCTGTTTCAACTCGAAGGAACCGGCCGAAAAACCTATTTCCAGCAGCGTGGTGGAAACCTTGAGAGGCCGGCCATGCTCCAGAAGGGATGCCAGCATCGGTTTTTTCCCTTTTACAAACGAGACAAAACCGGGCCAGTTGCCTACCTCACGGGCCGCTTCATCCTCCGGTGAAGACACCGGCAACTCTGCTCCCTTAATGGAAGCCGAAGAGGGAGGGGAGGGGGTGTGTGTTCCCTTCGATGGTCGCGCGGAATCGTCAGGACGGATTTCACGCATCTTCCCCTGAGGCTGAGATTGCTCCCAAGAAGGCTGCGACGAAGCAATCATGCCGCCGACAGCTTTCCCCTCGATGATTTTCAACCGCTCAAGGATATCATTGACGGGAACAACGGGAACCATCGTGGCCATCTTCATCAATGCCATTTCCAGGACCAGCCGGGGAAAGGTTGAATGGGCCATTTCGCTTTCCGCCTTGAGGAGTATCGAAAGGTGCCGCTGCAGGTCGGAAAGAGCGGGGGCAGCCAGCTGTGTCGTTATTTCCGTCAGTTCACCTTCGGAGAGATCCGACAGGTCAGCGGACTCTCCAACCGCCTTCAGCAGGGTTATATTCCTGAAATGGTCGATCAGTTCCTGGCAAAAGTGGCGCATATTGTAGCCGAAGGCGTCAACACGCTTCACTATGTCGAGGACGGCCCGGCAGTCCCTGGAAAAGACCATACGGGAGGTTTCAAGCAAAAGCCGCCGGTCTACGACCCCCAGGAGGGTGACAACCTCTTCATCGCCGACACTCTCGCCACAAAAGGCCAGTACCTGATCCAGCGTGGAAAGAGAGTCCCGCATACTTCCGTCCCCCTTGCGGGCGACCATGGTCAGGGCGGCATCGGTTATGGTAACGTTTTCCCGGTCAACGATGTGGCGCAGACGGGCCACGATCATGGGGAGCGGAATCCGTTTGAAATCAAAGCGCTGGCAACGCGACAGTATGGTAATGGGTACCTTATGAGGCTCGGTGGTGGCAAAGATAAATTTAACATGGGGGGGTGGTTCTTCAAGGGTTTTCAGCAGGGCGTTAAAGGCGCTCGTAGAAAGCATGTGGACTTCATCGATGATGAATATCTTGAATCGACACCGTGAGGGGAGATATTTGATGTTGTCCCGCAGTTCTCGGACATCATCCACACTGGTATTGGAAGCGCCGTCAATTTCAAAGACATCAACCGAGTTGCCGGCAGTGATTTCATCACAGGCAGAACAAGTATTGCACGGCTCGGGCGTGGGCCCCTGCTCGCAATTCAACGCCTTGGCCAGAATGCGGGCCGAACTGGTCTTCCCTACCCCTCGTGCACCGGTAAAAAGGAAGGCATGGGCAACTCTGCCTGAATCTATGGCGTTTTTCAGGGTCTGGCTGACATGCTCCTGACCGATCAGATCGCCAAAGGTCTGAGGCCTCCATTTTCTGGCTAAAACGAGATAAGACAAGGAATCAAAACCCCACTGCGTTTTCAGTTAACAGGTTTGAAGGAAGGGCAATAAAACGGGGATTTTGCGGATACAACTGATAGCTGGGCGACCCCGCGGCACACGGATTCGGTTACTGCCGCTGCTTCCTTCCGGACCTGACGGGGTTCATAACCTTCCGTTGCGCGGGACCCAGCTATCAGTTGTATCCGCAAGTCACAAACTGCGGAGATTTGCAGGTTGTTTGCAAAGCGGGCTGCCCCGACTTTAACCGGCAGTATTAAATGATTCAACCATCTGAACGATGTTTAAATTCTGGCGGAGAGAGAGGGATTCGAACCCTCGGTACGCTGTTAACATACACACGCTTTCCAGGCGTGCTCCTTCAGCCGCTCGGACATCTCTCCGCAAAGGGGAAATATAGTATATAGACCTTGCTTTGTAAAGGTTTTTATGGCGGAGAGATAGGGATTCGAACCCTAGATACCCGGAGGGTATACCTGATTTCGAGTCAGGCGCCTTCGACCACTCGGCCATCTCTCCGTTGCTTACATCGTCAGGGCTATTGCTCGTTTCTTCCGGGCGCGCAACGCGGCAAAAAAGTCACTGAGAATTGCGGCGCATTCCGCTTCCCTTACTCCGGCGTCCAGGGCGAATCTGTGGTTTAACCGTTTATCGTTTGACAGGTCATACAGGGAACCGGCCGCGCCCGCCTTGGGATCGTAACAGCCGAACACCACCCTCTCGATTCTGGCCAGCACTATGGCTCCCACACACATGATACACGGCTCCAGCGTGACATATAGGGTTGTGCCGGTCAGCCGCCAGTCGCCCAGTCTTTTTGCCGCCTTGCGAATGGCAATCATTTCCGCGTGGGCAGAAGGGTCCTTGTTTGCTTCCCGCAGGTTGTGGCCTTTGGCGATGGCCACCCCGTCCCTGACCACAACAGCGCCGATGGGGACCTCACCCCGGTCTCCGGCCTTTTCAGCCTCGCGAAGCGCGATCCCCATCCAGTATGAGTCGTCTTTCATTTAATCCTGAAAAATTTTGGCGCGCTCGGCAAGATTCGAACTTGCGACCTACGGATTCGTAGTCCGTTGCTCTATCCAGCTGAGCTACGAGCGCGTGCAACTAACCGGCCGGCACGAAATCCACAAGGGTAAAGCCGTACTTGGGATGCTGGAAGGCATGAGTGGTTGGGTAGAGAGTGAAAAGCCACCCTTTGAAAATCTCATTACCCCCCTCCATTATTTTAACCTGCGCAGCAGGATTTTTCGGCTCATTGGACTGAGAGGTCAACGTAGTGCCTTCCATCATAAAATGGGGAAGAAAATTCTCCACCTTGATCGAGAGGTTTGAATTGGGTATAGGAAACGAGGATCCGATATCAACAGTATAGACTGTCTCTTTATTGACGGCTTTATCGGTAATGGCGATTTTCACCGCCTTCCATTTACCTTTGACACTGTCAGGAACAACGACAACTGCTTCTTTCTTGGTTACCTGCCCGGAGGGAGAAACGGCTTCGCCGGCCTTTTTCTCTTCCTTCTTGCTGCAGCCTGCCACCGCAACCAGCATCACCGTAGCGATAAACAAAACCTTTATTGCTTGTTTCACCGCTTCCTCCTCGGGGCAAAAATGTCAAACCTTGCGGCGTTGATTAAATGGCGGAGAGAGAGGGATTCGAACCCTCGATACCGGTTTCCCAGTATACTCGCTTAGCAGGCGAGCGCCTTCGACCTACTCGGCCATCTCTCCTAAAACTTGTTCAACGTTCTACGTTCTATGTTCTACGTTTTGAACCTTGAACCTAGAACGTAGAACTTAGAACTGTTTTGATGGCGGAGGGAGTAGGATTCGAACCCACGGAACTTTCGTTCAACGGTTTTCAAGACCGCCGCCTTAAACCACTCGGCCATCCCTCCGAATGCTCAGCCGATTTTCTCCAGTCCGCCCATATAAGGCCTCAGCGCATCGGGGATCGCTACCTTCCCGTCGGGTTGCTGAAAGTTTTCCAGGATAGCCACCAGGGTTCTGCCCACGGCTAATCCGGAACCGTTCAAGGTATGCACGAACTCCGGTTTGGCGTTGTCATCCTCCCTGAAACGAATGGAGGCCCTGCGTGCCTGGAAATCCTCAAAATTACTGCAGGAGGATATCTCCCGATAGGCATTCTGGCCCGGGAGCCATACTTCTATGTCATAGGTTTTGGCCGCTGAAAAACCGAGGTCTGCGGTGCAGAGCACAATCACCCGGTAGGGAATCCCAAGAATCCGGAGTACTTCTTCTGCGTTGGCAAGAAGCTTATCCAGCTCATTATAAGAATCCGCCGGACGCACGAACTTAACCAGCTCAACTTTATTGAATTGATGCTGGCGGATAAGCCCGCGAGTGTCTTTGCCGTAGGACCCCGCCTCTTTTCTGAAACAGGGAGTGTATGATACGTAGCAAAGCGGCAGATCCGATGCCTTCAGAATTTCGCCACGATGTATGTTGGTTACCGGCACTTCGGCAGTGGGTATCAGAAAATAATCGATCCCTTCCAGATGGAAGAGATCATCTTCGAATTTCGGCAGTTGACCGGTCCCGGTCATGCTCTCCCTGTTTACCATAAAGGGGGGGAGCATTTCAACATATTTATGCCGCTCCGTATGAAGGTCAAGCATGAAATTAATGAGAGCCCGCTCCAGCCTTGCCCCAGCTCCCTTGTAAAGTGTAAATCTGGCGCCGGTCAGCTTGGCGCCCCGCTCGAAGTCGAGAATCCCCAATGCCTCGCCTATTTCCCAGTGCGGCTTGGGAGTGAACGCGAACGCGGGCAATTCCCCCCATTTCCTGACCTCAACATTATCGGCTTCAGAAGTTCCCGCTGGTGTCGTGGTGTGGGGAATGTTGGGGACGGTCAGCAGGAACAGATCAAGCTCTTCTTCAACACCCTTCAGTTCTTCATCAAAGGCTTTTATTCTCTGGGAAACATCTCGCATCTCTAGGATGCGATCCTGGGCCTGGCTTTTGTCCTTAATCCGGCTTATCTCGTCAGAAACTTTATTACGCAAGGCCTTTAATGCCTCGCTCTCCTGGAGAAGCTCCCTGCGCCGCGCATCCAGCTGCCTGAATCTCTCCATGGCCACCCCTTCGCCGCGGGTCCTGAGACGAGTTTCCACCATTTCGAGGTTGTCGCGAATAAATCTGGCATCAAGCATCATCAAAAACCTTTACATTTTGATAAACAAAGCTATATTTTTTAGCACTTGCCCTGCAATTAGTCAATGTTTTTATAGGAATTTAAAAAGCCCGGGAGCCTGCCGGCTCAAAAAAAGGGGGTGACCCATGTATCGACTGTTTGTGGCGATTGATCTGCCGGATGATGCAAAAGAAGTATTGAGGGCCATCTGCCACGGCCTGCCGGAGGCGCGCTGGGTGCCGCTGGATCAGCTCCATCTCACCCTCCGGTTCATCGGCGATGCCGATGAGCATGCGTTTGCCGCCATCAAGGCGGCCCTTGGGGAGGTGGAAGGTGCCCCCTTCCACCTCGCCCTCCGGAGAATCGGCCACTTCCCGCCCGGGAAGAGGATGCGCGTGCTGTGGGTAGGGATCGAGGCTTGCGAGGCGCTCACGAAACTGCAGCAGGATGTGGAACTTGCCCTCGGCACGGCAGGTGTCCCCCCGGAGGAACGCCCCTTTTCTCCGCACATTACTCTCGCCCGCTTCAGGGAGCCGCCCCTCGGGGGGATCGCTCCGTTTGAGGAAAGGCACCGGGACTTTGCCCTCCCCCCCTTCACGGTGAACGCCTTCTATCTCTATTCAAGCGTTCTCAGCCCCAAGGGGGCGATCCACACGGTAGAAGCCACCTATCCTCTGACGAAATCTGGTATACTATCTCAGGCGGGTCATTGTTAGAGTCCGCCTGTCGGATACGAAAGAGGATTGTCAATGGGCCGGCACGAGCCGGACCCGACCATGCAAGGAGGAGCACCCATGAAAAGGAGTCTTATCGTTATTGCCGCCATCGTAACTCTGGCGATCCCCGCCATCTGCCAGGCGGCCCCCGCCCGTCCGGGCGCCTATGTGTCCGGCTTTCTAGGCATAAGTGTCCCCATGGACGCCGACGTGACAACCTTTGATTTCTTCACCAACGCAACCTTCAATGACCGGGTGGAGTTCGATCCCGGCATCAACGTTGGGGGGACCGGCGGTTACGACTTCGGCATCATCCGCCTGGAAGGGGAGCTCTCGTTCAAGCAGTCGGAGATACGGTCGATCACAGACAAGGCCGACGGTTTCCAGTTCGGCAATCCGGACGGCGACCTCGGGGCGCTGGCCATGATGTTCAACGCCTTCTTCGATCTGCATAACGCCACCCCGGTAACCCCTTACTGGGGTGGCGGCATCGGTTTCGCCGTCCTGCATCTGAGTGACACCTTTGGTACCGACATAGTGAATGGCGTACCGGAACGGGTTCTCCTCTACGAGAATGACGACGACACCGTCTTTGCCTACCAGGCCGGCGCCGGTCTGGAGATCGCCCTCAACCGGCAATTCTCTCTGGATCTGGGCTACCGCTATTTCGGCACCTCCAGGGCCAGGTTCGGCGCAAACAAGGACATTACGACCGATCTGAAATTCGAGAGCCACAACGGGGTGGTGGGGTTCAGGGTGAAGTTCTAACCTCTCCGGAACCGCAGACCGGCCAGGAATGGGAAAAATGCTCTATCTCGTGCTAGCCGATATCGTGGTGGCGATCCACTTTACGTTCGTGCTGTTCGTGGTGCTGGGGGGCTTTCTGGTCTTAAGGTGGAGGCGGCTCGCCTGGCTCCACGTGCCGGCCGCCTTGTGGGGGGACCTTCATCGAAGTGACGGGGTGGATCTGTCCGCTTACGCCGCTGGAAAACCGGCTGCGCGAAATGGGGGGCGGGACCGGCTATCGTTCAGGTTTCATCGAGCGCTACATTCTCCCCATGCTGTATCCCGAAGGACTCACGCGAAACTCCCAGTTACTGCTGGGGATCTGCATAGCAGCTCTTAATCTGGGGATTTACACCTGGATTATTTTCCGCTCCCGAAGGAACTGAAAAAGCCCGCCGAAGCGGGCAATCTCACTGCAAGACCTGCGCCTCAGCGCGGGAATGGTCGATGGTCACCGATGCGGGCACGGTTACTTCTTCTCCATCGGATAGCCAGCCTTGTCCCACACATTCCACCCCCCCTTGAGGGCGTAAACCTTCGGGAATCCCATTACGGTCAGCTTCTGTGCCACACGGGCACTGGTAGCCTCGCTCGCTCAGGCACAGTAGAGGACCACGGTCTTCTCCTTCGGATAATTGCCGGCCCATTTTTCCGGCGATGCCGGGTCTTCCCGGACCGCACCGGCGATCTTCCGGTCGCTTCCGTTCCAGTCTTTTGCGGCCCGGACATCGATGACGACCAGGTCAGGGGCGCCGAGATTTGCCTTGAGCTCCTCCGTGGACATCCGCGGCACCGTGTCCTGGGTAATACGTTTTCCCATGCCGGTGCCGATCGCCCCAAAGAGGAGTGCCATGAAAAGGACGAAACACCTCTTGAACATACGTTCTCACCCCCTTTCCCACTCCCGTGAAGGGTATCATGTAATTCCCCAACCTCAAGCCCCGAAAGAAAAAAACTCCCTGCTAAAATCCCCCAGCACCCTCCCCTATAAATCTTGCTTCCTCCTGTTATACTTTTATACGAACAAGAACAAACAACATGAGGAGGAATACCATGAAAACTCTTGCGGGAGGTTTACTCATGGCGGCTCTAATGGCGGCAAGCGCTCAGGCGGCTATCCGCACGCAGAAGGTTGAGTACCGGCACGGCGATGCTACGCTGCAAGGGTATCTGGCCTATGACGATGCGGTAACGGGAAAGCGCCCCGGCGTGCTGGTGGCGCCCGAGTGGTGGGGGCTTAACGATTACGCGAAGGGGCGGGCGGAACAGCTGGCCCGGCTCGGCTACGTGGTCTTCGCCACCGACATGTACGGCAAGGGTAAGACGACCACGGACCCGAAGGAGGCAGGGCAACTGGCGGGGCTGTTCAGGAACGACCGGAAGTTGATGCGCGCCCGGGCCGCGGCGGGACTCGACATACTCAGGAACCGGCCACAGGTTGACACGACGCGGATCGCCGCCATCGGCTATTGTTTTGGCGGTACGGTGGTGCTGGAGATGGCGCGGAGCGGCGCCGACCTGAAGGGGGTGGTGAGCTTCCACGGCGGCCTCGCCACGTCTAACCCGGCTGACGCCAGAAACATCAAGGGAAAGGTGCTGGTGCTCCACGGCGCGGATGACACGTTCGAGTCACCGGCCGAGATTGCCGCCTTCCAGGACGAGATGCGCCAGGCCAAGGTGGACTGGCAGATGAACTATTACGGCGGGGCGGTGCACAGCTTCACCAATCCCGCCGCAGGCCGGGTGGGGATCAAGGGGGTGGCCTACAACGAGGCGGCGGACCGCCGCTCGTGGCAGGCGATGCGCGACTTCTTCGACGAGATATTGAAGTAGACCGAATCAGTAAAGGAGAAAAGGAAGAATAGGTGCGAGCGTTCCCTGTCCCCAACATCCCGCGATATATGCGCGCCGATCGGTGAGCCATGTCCCATCATGCGCCAAAATCCGGTTACCGGCAGCTCGTTGAACGGCTCAACAGGTTCCCCCAGGGGGCGCCTCAGTCGTCGCTTCTTTCCCGGATACTCGGCATACTTTTCAGCGAAAAGGATGCCGAACTCGTCTCACGTCTGCCGATAATGCCGTTTACCGCCGCCCGGGCCGCCCGGGCTCTTGCCATGCCGGAGGGCGAGACACGGGCAATTCTCGACGTACTCGCCGCCCGAGCCCTTCTCTTGGACATTGAACAGGATGGGACAACCGTCTATGTCCTTCCTCCTCCGATGGCCGGCTTCTTCGAATTCTCCCTCATGCGGGTCCGCACCGACATCGACCAGAAGGCACTGAGCGAACTCTTCTACGAATATCTGAACGTGGAGGATGAGTTCATCCGTGCGCTCTTTACGCAGGGAGAAACCCAGCTCGGCCGGACCTTTGTGCACGAGCCGGCCCTCTCGACCGAAAACGCCGGTCAGGTGCTCGACTACGAGCGGGCGAGCGAGGTGATCCGTACGGCCCGGCAGATGGGGGTGGCGCTCTGCTACTGCCGCCACAAGCTGTCTCACGTGGGAAAGGCCTGCACGGCCCCGCTGGAAATCTGCATGACCTTCAACGGCGCTGCCGGACCCCTCATCCGCCACGGTCATGCCCGCGCCATCGACACCGTCGAGGCGTTCGATCTCCTTCAGGAGGCTTACGAACGGAGGCTCGTGCAGTTCGGCGACAATGTCCGCGAAGGGGTGAACTTCATCTGTAATTGCTGCGGCTGCTGTTGTGAGGCGCTGATCACGGCCCGGCGCTTTGCCCACCTCCACCCCGTACATACCACCAACTTTGCCCCGGTTCTCGACGGCGATCGCTGCTGCGGCTGCGGCAGGTGTGTCGCCGCCTGTCCGGTGGAGGCGGCGGAACTGGTCCCTACGGGCGATCCTCACTCCCCGACGAAAAAAGTGGCCTGCCTCGATCTGGATGTCTGCCTTGGGTGTGGAGTGTGTGTGCGGGTCTGCCCGGCTGTGGCGCTTCGCCTCGAATCCCGTCCGCAGCGGGTCATTACTCCGGTCAATTCGGCCCATCGCGTAGTGCTCATGGCCATTGAACGGGGGTGTCTGCACAATCTGATCTTCGACAACCAAGCGCTTATGAGTCACCGGGCCATGGCCGCCATCCTCGGGGTAATCCTCAAACTACCGCCGGTCAAGCAACTCCTGGCGTGCAGGCAGATGAAATCCAGGTATCTTGAACGGTTGCTGGCAAGAGTATATCCTGTTTCAACGGCGCGCTGAGCTTTCTTTCCTGCGTGAGATAGAGACGGCCCTTGCACATGATTATGTTTGTGGACCTCATGGTCTGTTTCCGGAAAAGAAAAAGGCTGTATGGTCATTGCCATACAGCCTTTTTCTTTAGGACTTGCATGCTCCTGCACGAGCAGGGGTCTCCGGCAGGTTGCCCTGCCAACAGATACTACAGCTCAGATTGTTTTCCGGTTGCTGCGTCATTTCCCCCTTTCCGGTTCTCAAGCCTCACAAGAACTTGAGATAGCAGGCTGCTATGGAACTATATATCGGATGCTTTCATATAAACTTAAGTCGTCATTGACAAAAAATTGTAACCATGGATAATGTGCGCAACGTTAAGACGAACTTTCAGTAAAGGTTGATGCGGGGAGAGCTTGTGTGACACCCAAGGCATTGAGAATGGCAGGATGGTTTGCTATGAGCAGCGCCGTACTTTCTCTGCCTTTGATTTATCTGTCGCTGCGCTTTCAGGGAAGATTGGACCTGGAGGCGAGAATCCTTCAGAGCCTGCTTCAGGTATTCGGGACCATCATTTATGTTTTTGTTATGACGCTGCTGAAACGATTCCTCAACAATAAGTTTTCTTTTCGTGAAACCGACGACTCCATCGATCGCATGATCAGGATCAACATTACTATCGGGTTCTTTGCCGTAGTATCGTTATATGTCAGGTCGCTTGAAGCGTCCATCGGCATATTTATCATTGTTGCTACCGTTGCTTACGGCGTTCTGGAGATTATCTTCGGGATGAAGCTTCTCAAGCTGCCGGACGACCTGAGAGGGCTCTTGAAGCCTTACTGCTATGTGAATATCGCCACAGGTATATTCCTTTCGTCGATAGTCATGGTACTTTTGGGGATTGTAACGGGTGCGGTGTCGGATGTGATGCTCGGCACGATATTTTTTCAGGCGGCAAAGCGGGTGAATGCTCACATGTAGTCCTGAAGATCAGCCTTGCGCACAAAAAAATGGCCTGCTCCTGCAGGCCATTTTTGTTCTCGCTCCCCATCTTGCACTGATCGGGCCGACGCCGGTCAGAATTCCCTCAGGTTGCTGAATTCACCCCATGCAAGATACGCCTGAGGCGATTCGACGAAGTCGTAAATGTTCTCAATCACTTCCAGATGGTGTTTTTCCTCTTCGGCTATCCTTCTCAGCAGTTCGGCAGCAGCCATATCCGGCTCCTGCTCCGCCAGTTCTTCGTAGAGCTTGATGCTCTTCTCCTCAGCCTTTATGGCGTGCCGGTAGCCGTCGTAGTCATTCCGCAGGACATCCGCGGGTGCAAGACCACCCACAAGATCGCGGATGCGCCCTTTCACACTCTCCAGAGCAACCGACCGCGCTTCATTCGGATCCGTTCCTGCTTTCAGGAGCGCCAGATGCTCATGATGTTCCCGTTCCGAATCGGCCAGCAGGGAGAAGATGGTTTTCAGCTCTTTCGTCTTCGCTGCAGCCGCCATTTTTTCGTAATACGCCCAGCTTTCCACTTCCATTTTCATTGCGAAATCAAACACGTTCATTATTGTCACCACCTTTCATGGCCGGCACCGCAGTCATGAGTCGTAACCCGCGCCGCGCACTCTACATTCACTCCCTTTTGTTGATTTAATTATACCACCAAATCGGCCCCGGCGCTCCCCCTTAATCCCGCCCGAGCGAGAGTGTTTCGTGGCCTTTTTTGACGGCATTCTCCTTCCATGATAGAGTGGTGTTGCAGACTTTGAAATGGAGGACGTTCCCATGGGGAAAATGGTGGTTGTTGTCATCGTGGCACTTTTCCTGGCTGCACCCGGTTGGGCCGATAATGCCTTGAAGGAAGGGGGAAAAGAAATCGGCCGGGGGTTCAAGAAGATAGGAAAGGAGACCGGCCAGGCATTCAGGGAAGGGGGGAAAGAGGTTGGCCAGGGGTTCAAGAAAATGGGAAAAGAGACCGGCCAGGCAGCAAAAAAGACGGGTACGTCAATGGGAGGGTGGTTCAAGGAAGCAGGCAAAAAGACCGGCCAGGCGTTCAGGCAGATGGGAAGGGATATCAGGAAGTTCTTCAAAGGCAAGTAGTGTCCGGATGGAAACGGTCTTTTTTTCGCCCTGGTTGTGTCAATCTGTGGGCTTGCTTGTGCGGCGTACCCCAAAGGCCGGGTGAGGGGCCTGGCCTTATCCCCGGCCGGTTAACAATAGCTCTTGCAGAATCCGTACTGATTGGGATAGATTGGCCTGAAGCGAAGCATTGTTCGTACAAAAACGGCGCAGGCAGGAATGTCGGAAAGAGGAAAAAACCATGGGCAGAGAGCTGTATGTGGGGAAGATATCGTTTAAGGCGACGGAAGATGATATATGGAAGTTGTTTTCAGTGGCTGGGACCGTCAGTTCAATTCATTTGATAACCGATTCCCAGACCGGCCAGTTTAAAGGGTGCGGTTATGTGAAAATGGCAACCGCTGATGAAGCCAAGGAGGCGATCGACACCCTTGATGGAGCCCTGCTGATAGATCGCGTCATTACCGTCAGCGAAGCCCGGCCGCAAAAACAGAAGCCGCGCACGCCCGGCGGTGACCGCGGGAAGCCCGGACCGCCCAACAGATCCCGGCGGGAACGGAAATAAAAGTTGCGAAAAAGGAAGGGGGACCCACGGATGCAGGCCCCCTTCCGCCTGTCAATCAGGGGAGGAGCGGCACCAGAGAGATGTCGCCCACCGGGGTTTCGCTTCCGGACAATACCGTTTTCACGGGGGATGAATAGGGGGCAAACCCTCTGGCCTGCACGTGGACCCGGTAAGTCCCGCCAGGTACGAATGCGCTGAACGGCCCTTCCCATCGGCTGCTTGAGAAGGTGCTGAAGACTGTGCCGGCGGCCAAGGTGTTCACTCCCCCCTGGGGAGCAACCGAGACCGTCGCGCTTGACCAATCCTTGAACGTTGACGCGATGGTCCCCGACAGGGAACCGAAGCCGATGATGGGGCCAGCCGTCTGGACGATGCGGATGCCGGTCGGCTTCAGGTTGTAATCGCCGTTTCCGCGGGCAACGATGGCGGTATTCGGGTCGAAATCGAGAAGGATGGCGTTGATGATCCCCGGCTTCACCTCGAAGCTGCCGAGGACCTTAAGTCCCGACTGCTGGGCGCTCGGCGTCTTGAGCGGGATCTTTGTCTTCAACGGGTCGGCCTTCAGGGTAAGGTAGTTGACCGGATCGCGCCCCTGACCGGTGGGATTCGGCTCCAGGATGAGGCGTACCTGGTTGTACGTCCCTGCGGGGAGTACGATTGTGCCGAGGAGCTCCTGCAGGAAGCGAAGCGTGAGGATGTCGACGGTGTGCGGAGTGGCATAGGTTACGACAACCGGCAGGCGGGGATCGTCATCGGGCGCATTCTCCAGGCCGGCCGGCACGATCCGCACTTCCCTGATTGTTATGACGACCTGCTGAAACGCGTCACTCTGCTTGTCGGTAAGACCGACCTGGAGCGTGCCGCTGCTGGATGTGGTGCCGCCGCCACCGCTGCACCCCGGCAGATGGGCAAAGGCAAGGGCCGCCAGCAAGCACGTTCCTGCCAAACCGAATACCTTCTTACATTTCCTGGACATGAATGATACCTCCTCATCGAGATTTCCCTTCAGTCCCCGCTTCTCTGTTGTCAGATACAGAAAAGCCGGGGCTGAAATATCGATGATATTTCGGCAACCCGGCTGTCTCGGTGAGACCCTATAGGCTTTCCGCCCCATCCTCGCGGATGGTTGAGTATTATCGGTTACCACCTGGGTATTAAATGTACGCCTAACTTAAACCACAAGAATGGGGAGATGTCAATCATAGAATGTCCGCCCGGTGAGCGGCGGAGCGGCGGCGCGCCCTACGGAGATGCGCCCCCTCCATTTTCTCCGTGCAGATACCCCCACACCCCTTCCGCCACCTTTCTCGTCATCCCCTTCACCGCTGAAATCTCCTCCAGTGACGCCTCATGCAGCCGCTGCAGGCTTCCGAAGTGGCGCAGGAGCGCCTTTTTCCTCGCGGCACCGACCCCCGCCACCTCTTCCAGGCGTGACGTCAGGGCGGCCTTCCCCCGCAGCTTCTTGTGATAGGTGATGGCGAACCGGTGGGCCTCGTCGCGGATCCGGGCCAAGAGAAGGAGCGGCGCAGAGTTCTGCCGAAGCGCCACCGGGTTCTTGCGACCCGGCAGGAAGACCCGCTCGTCGCTTCTCACGATCGCATCGGAGGCCATCCCCTTTTCCACCCGGCTCTTTGCCAGGGCTGCGGCCTCGACACCCTCAACCTGCAGCTCTCGCAATACGCGCGTCAAGATGTTCAGCTGACCCTGGCCTCCGTCCACGATGATCAGGTCGGGGAGATCGCCACTGGCCGCACCTTCCCGGAAACGGCGCGACAGCACCTCGTGCATCATCCCGAAGTCGTCGGCCTGGTCGATGGTCCTGATCCGGTAGTGGCGGTAGCGGGCCTTGTCGGCCTTGCCGTCCGCAAAGGCTATCCCGCTCCCCACGGCGAGCTGCCCCTGGATGTTGGAGATGTCGTAGCACTCGATGCGGCGGGGGATTTTGCACAGATGGAGCCGCTCCTTCAGCTCCAGCAGAACCCCTTCCGCCCCGGCCGCGGCCTTCTGCTTCTCCATGGCGGTTGTCATTGCGTTCTTGACGGCCAGACTGACCAGGTCGGCCTTGGCGCCGCGGCGGGGATGGGTGACGGCGACCCGCCTGCCGCGCTTTTCCGAGAGGAGTTCCACGAAGGCTTCCGGTTCGGCCGGGGGGACGGGGACCAGCACCTCTTCCGGGATGAAGACGTCCTGGTTGTAGTATTCGTTCATGAAAGAGGCCACCCCTTCGGCGTCATCCATCTCCCAGTTAACGGAGTAGCTCCTGCTGCCGATGAGATTTCCCCCCCTGATAAAGAGAATGGCGATCTCCAGGCGGCTCCCTTCGTGGTAAAAGCCGAGCACGTCGGAATCCCCTCCATGGGTGACCATCTTCTGGCGTTCCACTGTCACCTCGATGGCGCCGATCAGGTCGCGGAACCGGGCCGCCTCCTCGTAATGCTCCGTTGCCGCCGCCTGCGTCATCCTCCCTTTGAGGATCTTCAGCAGGTCCCGGTTTTTCCCTTCCAGGAACAGGGCCGCCCCCTCCGCCAGGGCGGCGTACTCTTCCCCGGAGATGAGCCCGTGACAGGGGGCGGAGCACTGCTTGATCTGGTAAAAGAGGCAGGGTCGTTTCCGCTGCCGGCAGGCCTCCAGCGGATAGCGGCGCAGGGGGAACAGCTTGTGGAGCTGCTTCAGGACCTCACGGGCGGATGAGGCGGAGGAATAGGGGCCGAAGTAGCGGGCGCCGTCCCGCGGCACCTTACGGACAATGGTGAGCCGTGGGAATTCCTCGGCCGTGTCCATGCGGAGGGAAAAATAGGTCTTGTCGTCGCGCAGGGAAAAGTTGTACCGCGGCCGGTATTTTTTTATCAGGGTGTTTTCAAGGATCAACGCCTCCTTCTCGGTGTCCGTGACGATGAACTCCAGATCGGCCACACGGTCCATGAGAAAGCGGATATGGTAGCGGGAGTCGCGGGATTTGCTGAAGTAGGAGCGGACCCGTTTTTTCAGGTCCCTCGCCTTGCCCACGTAGAGAACGGTCCCGCCCTCCCCCTTCATGATGTAAACTCCGGGGGCGGAGGGGAAATTGTCGGTCTTTTCGATGCTGATCATGGTTTTACAGTATAGCAGGATACGAAAGGACGTATCAAAGCAATTTTACCGGATAGCAGTGCCGACGAGGGATTCCCAAAAGCAGCCTTCTGAGGAATTACGGCGCCTGCAACAGCCATTCATCGTTGACAAGCCTTAACTATGATGATATTTTGCGAAAACATTTTGTATACTCATGTCGCAAGCTTTGAAAGGTTGATCCCGTGGATTTTATTAAATTTTTCCGCGCTGCAATGAGCAGGTGCCTTCTGGGGCTTATTATTGTAACTCTTCTGTCCAACCCCGCCTACCCTCTCGACTCCCAGGACTCTCAGATATTCATTTCGGGATTTAACGCCTACCAGAAAAAGGATTACCGGGCAGCCATCGACAAAATGTCGCAGGTGCTGCATAAGTATCCCGACACGCCGTTGCGGGATATGGCGATCTTCTGGCTGGCGCGGGCCTACTTCAAGGCGGGCAACCAGCAGGAAGCCGCCAGGTACATGGCGCAGTTCTTAAAGGAATATCCCGACAGCCCCCTGAAAGGGACGGTCGAGGACGAACTGGTGAAACTGGCAACCGCTTATGAAAAAGGGGAAAAGCTGCCGGTGACGGCAGAAAATGCCGAACAGGAGCGGATCGCAGCAGAAAAGGCCGCAGCCGAGAAGGCACGAGTGGCAGAGGAAAAAGCGGCCAGGGAAAAGGCTGAAGCCGAACTGGCTGCGAAGAAGGCGGATGCGGAGCGGATCGCTGCGGAAAATGCAAGGCTGGCTGCGGAAAAGGCTGCCAAGGAAAAAGCCGAAGCTGAACTGGCTGCAAAAAAGGCCGAGGCGGAACGGCTTGCTGCGGAGAAGGCTGCCGCTGAGAAGGCACGGCTGGCCGAGGAAAAGGCTGCCAGGGAAAGGGCCGAAGCGGAAAGATTAGTCAAGGAAAAAGCCGAAGCGGAACGGATTGCCATTGCACAGGCTGTTGCGGAGAATGCAAGGCTTGCTGCGGAAAAGGCGGCCAGGGAAAAGGCCGAAGCAGAACGATTAGCCAGGGAAAAGGCCGAAGCGGAGCGGGCGGCGAAAAAGGCCGAGGCGGAGCGGATTGCGGCAGAAAAGAGTGCTGCTGAAAAGGCACGGCTGGCCGAGGCAAAGGCGGCAAAGCAAAAAGCCGAGGCTGAGAGACTGGCCGCTCAGAAGGCCGAGGCGGAGCGGCTTGCCGCGGAAAGGGCCGCTGCTGAAAAGGTCGCCCAGCCGGTTGCAGATGTTTCCGGCAAAAAAGCGCAGACAGCAAAGAAAAAGGAGGGGCGGCGTACGTCGTCCCGCTCCACTGCCTTGAAAGAGAAGGCTATAGAAGAATATAAGGCGGTAATCGACCGGTTCCCCGGCACCAGCGCCGCTGCATCCGCCTCAGTAAAGCTGAAGGAGATGGGTATCGTCTATCCCGCCGCAGGAGAGGGCACTGTCCCTGTGGCAGGAGCGACTGCTCCCGGGGAGAACGCCCAGGTTCTCAACCTGGAAGTCGGACAGTTTGCCGATGTGGATTTTACCGTTCTCCCCTCGGGGCAGGCGTATGAAGTCGGGAAAAGATTTCCGGTCCCCTTTGAGGTAGTGAACCGCGGGAACGGCGCGGACAGTTTCTATCTGGAGTCCGGCTTTCCCGCCGAATTCAGCGTCCAGTTCGCCGCCGCGGGGCGTCCGGATCTCCCCATCAATATGACACCTTCTCTCGCTCCCGGTGAGAAATTTCAGGGGACTCTCGCCGTTACCGTCCCCCCCGGCTACATCGACGGGGCGCGGATCGTCTATCCGGTCAAGCTTGCCTCCCAGTTTGCCCGGGATGTTTCCCAGTCCCGCGAGGTTCGCCTGATCGCTTCCGCACCGCTCCTCAGGGCGGTTTTAAAGGCGGACAGGACCCAACTGCTGCCGGGAGGGAAGGTCACGTACCGGATCGCACTCCTCAATGTCGGCGCTGCTGCGGCCCGCGGCGTCACCTTCAGGCTGAACTATCCTCCCCAGTACGAGCCGGTTGATTATATCCCGGCCGGATTCAAGCTGGAGATGAAGGCAGCCCTGGTGCTCGACGGCCTCCAGATCAGTTCCGGCGAAAGCAGGGAGTTCAACGTCACCTTCCAGCTGAAAGAAGAGGCGCTGGCGCAGCAGGAGCTCTTCGTACGGGGTGAGGTCATCAACAACGATCTCAGGACCAGGGACTCGTTCATTTCCACAGCCACCCTTGTCCAGGCCGTCAGCGGTGTAGCGGTAAGGGCCAGCGCGGAGCGGCTGGTGGTGATTCCCGGCCAGACCGTGGCCATTCCGCTCATCGTAACCAATACCGGCAATGTCAGGGAAGATTTCACCATAAAACCGTCCGTTCCGGGTAATCTGACCTATACGTTCTATCAGGACCTGAACCGGGACGGCGTAAGACAGGCCAATGAGCCGATGATAAATCATGTGGGCCCGCTTGCCCCGCGGGAAGAATCGTATGTTGTGATGGAAGTGACAACCTTGCCTGCCGAAAAAGACGGGACGGATGCTCAGCTTGCGCTCGCGTTTGCATCCGAACTGGACAGGGCAAAGAACGGTGTCGTGAATATCCGGCTCCTCTATTCACGTCCCGTGGTGGAACTGGTGATGACCGGCAAGGGGGGGAGGCTCAGGCCCGGCGAAGTTTCCAGCCTCGACCTCAACTGTTTCAATCGCGGCTCGAATATGGCGAAGGTGGTCGAGGTGGAGAGCATTCTCCCTTATCCGCTGGAGCTGGTCGCCTCCGATCCGGCCTATGCCGGGGGGAAAAACGGTGAGTACATCTGGAAATTCGAAGAGCTGGGCCCTGGTGAAAAGAGGAGTATCAAGGTGACGTTCAGGGTGAAATCGGGCGCCGCCGTCGGGACGAACATCCAGCTGAAGAATGTCCTGAAATACCAGGACCAACTGGGGAACAGGTACTAAGTGAAGAGACACGCAAGCATTATTGCAGGGTGCCTTGCCGTTGCCTGCTCCTTCCCTCCGCAGATAACGGCAGGGGAATACTACCTCTATGCCCCCGAACCGGCGGAAAGTGGAAAGCCCCCTGCCGACCCGGCTGAGGGGATATTGGTTAAAGATATCACCATCAGGCAGGGGGATACCCTCAAATCGATCTCTGGAAAATACAGCGGCCGGCGATCCTTCTTCCCGCAGATACTTCTTTTTAACCGGATAAAGAATCCCGATCTCATTCACACCGGCAACACCCTGCGTGTCCCCGTTAGTAGGGCGACGTCAGATGAGACGGCTGCTCCGGGGAAGAGAAAACGCCGGGCGGGAAAGCCGCAGGTTCGGGCGCATGTGAAAAAAACAGCGGCCCCGGCTGCAAAGCGTTCCGCAACGGCGGCGAGCCATCTCTATGAAAACGCCGTGAAATCCTACCGGACGGGGGCCTATCAAAAGGCGCTGGAGGGCTTTGACAGGTTTCTCGCCACTTATCCTGATTCTCCCCTCGCCCCCGATGCAACCCTATTCAGGGCGGACTGCTACCTGAAGCTCTCCGGGGAGTAAATCCTTAAGAAGTAACGTTAAAACCAGTAATGTGTAGGCTCCGCTATTTCCCGCCGGGTTTATCCTTCTCCGTCAGTTCTCCGGAAACCTTGTCCATGGGAATATCCGTTATCAATATCTGAGTGCCGGGTTTTCCTATATCCGCCACCAGGAAACCGGGCACTTCGCGGCCGCCGTTGTCCGGCGACAGCTTGTGCGTTACATAACTGAACGGCCGGTTCAACCGGGTCAGCAGCCTGGTCGCTATTTTCCGGAAGTTGTCTCCACCGTTCAACTGGATCACCTGGTAACCCTCAACTTCCAGGAGCCTTAAGAGCGTGTAATTGAACGGATCCTTTTCGGTGCCGTTTACAATGAAGCGCTTTCCCTTCTCCTCAAAATAGCGGTCGACCTTGACGCTGAAGGCGTTGCCGCCGTTCTTGCCGGCAACAGCCTCTACGATCCGGTTTTTATGCACATCCATGGAGAGCGCGCTCAGCAGTGAATCGACAATTTCAACCGGGTCCGATGCGGTCATGGAATGGATTTGGACGATTGAAGGTGCTGCAGCGGAGGCCGGCGGGGCTTCCGGTGTCTCTGTCTGTGCAACGGGCGCGGGAGTGGAAGGTGGCGCCGGGGGTTCCGTTCCGGCTTCAGCAGGGGAGGGTTCAGGGGAAGGTGGTGTTGCGGCAGGCCGAGGGGCGTGTCTTCTTTTCGCGGTGGGTATCAGCAAGGTCCGGCCCACCGTGAGTTTTCTTATATCGGCGATGCTGTTTGTCCGCAGGATATCCGGAATAAGGCGTTCGGCTTCACTGTTGGACATGCCGAACTCTTTCATCAATATTCTGAATATATGGTCCCCCTGTTTGACCGTGTATCTCACATGCCCGTCTGCCGTCCTTTCCGCGGCTACCGGATTTGCCGGCACGCTGCTTCTGCCTGCCGGCTTGCGCACCGGCGGGAGGGGTTTCCTTTTCACGGCGCGGGGAGCGGGCTTATCCTTGTCCAGCTCCCTGATGTCTATTTCAAAGGGGGAGCTTGCCCCACTCCCCTCTGCAAAGGAGACCAGGATCAGAACGAGTGTGATGAGCGCCGAGCGGGCGGCCTTGGCTTTCATGTGAGCTGGCATGGGATTCTCTCTATGGAGTGGTTGTCGAGCTGTATGGTAATGGATAATTTACTCAAAATAAATCACAAATGCCTGCAATACCGTGTCTGACTTCTTTTTGTAGAGAATCACTCTGGATTTGGCAGTCAGTCTCCCCTTTTTAATGAGGTAGTCCCCCTTGTGCTCCTTTGCTTCCAGCGTATAATCCCTGACGTCGGCCATTTCCTGCACGACCTTGGTGAAAAACTGCGGCTTTATCCCGTCACCGCTCCGGTCTAATACCTGAAGGGCCTTGATGGCCGATTTTTCACGGTAAACTTTGAATTCGGCGGCGGCGGAGACGTATCTTTCCCACCCCGGATGGGTCTCTCCGTACCGCGCGTCCATTCCTTCCCGTGGGACAAAGCCGGGTAACTGCGGCAACTGAGGCAATGGGGGAGTTGCGGCCTGAATCGGCGCCTTGGTCACATTCGGGAGGGGTTTGACTGGCGGTGGAGGTGAAGGGCTCGCCTTCTTTACCGGCTCATGACTCCGCCCCGAGAAAAGGGTTATTCCGGCAACAATCACCACGGCAAGAAGGGAGATGGCCGGGAAGAGCCATCTCTTTTTCCGCTGAATCCCTTTTGGGTCCCGTCCGGGTTCAAACGAAAACCTTTCCTTTGCAGCACCGCTTTTGCCGATTAAAGACTCCAGCTCCTCATGGAAACTTGAAGAAGCGGTTTCCTCTCTTCCGATCGATACGGAATCGACAACGTTTTCCGCAAGAGGGGTGGTGGACGCTTCCTTCTGAGCAGCAACTTTTCCGGTTACGGCAGACTCATTGTCAGATTGCCCATGACCGGCAATAATCTCTTGTATCCGATCGACCAGCTCCTTGTCGGGGGCGGCCAGGTCGAGGATTATATCGGCGGGTGTTTCCCCGGCACCCCCATCGTTCGCCACCTCGGTGAACAGGATAATCTTAGTGCTTCCATCCTTCAGCTCGCTTTTCACGTGCCTGGTGATGATTTCACCGGAAAGTCCTGAAAGGCGGCTCTGAATGAAAAGGAGAGAGGGCGCCTCGGCGGCTATTTCCTGCAACCCCTGGTTCAAGGCGGTTGCGACCCTGACCCTTACTCCGGGCAGTGCGGAGGCTGCGGCAAAGATCTCATGCAGGCGCTGCTGGTCAGCTATGAGAAGGATATCGGTCATGATGGTCCATAATTATCAGTGGCGTTGTCCTGCGCCGCAATTCTATGCTAATCAGGGTCGTTTATCAACAGCAGAATTGCCAGTCGGATTTAATAACTAAATTAGATTCATCAAGTTGCACCTGCTGAATTTTCTGGTATTAATATTCGCAGAGATGATTATAAAATTTCACTTTAAAAGGGGCATAAAAACAGGGAGATAGCCACGCTGCTAGTTCGTCCCTCCTCAGGCATCAGGTGCCATGCTTCACCAATTGCAAAGTTCTCACATTTTCACCACAAAGGCATGAATAGTGCGTTTTCTGCTCAGGTTCCGCGTAAATCTACAGATTTAGCGAACGGATGATCTCTCCGGTGACGTTGCTTGTGGAGATGAAGTTGCACGGGTGAAAAATAAGGTAAGCCGACCTGGTCGGGTGAGGTTGTGTCTCATGTCAAAACAGGAAGATCTTCCAACAGGAGTATCGGCGCCGTCCTTGCAAAAGGAACTCCTCAAACACCTCTATCGTTCACCGGTCTGGCTGCTCCTCGTGGTGGCAACTGCCGTCTTTTTTGCCAACATTGCGACGATTGAAATTTTTAAATGCCTTCCCGGAATATCCGTAAAGAAGCATATTCTTCTCGACAGCTTCTTCGTCCTTACGCTTCTGTTCCCGATCTTCTTCTTTTTCTTCCGTCCCCTCATCCAGCAGATCGCCGAGCGGGAGCAGGCCGAGGAGGCTGCCAGAAGGAAAGAGCGGGAGTTCCGCACCCTGGCCGAGAATTCTCCCGACGTCATAATCCGCTTCGACCGGGAGTTGCGTTACCGGTATGCCAATCCCGCCTTCAGGGAGAAAACCGGGATCCCAACCGAGGATTCCATCGGGAAGACCGACATTGAGCTGGGTATGCCGGCGCACCTCGTGCCGACCTGGGAGGAGATGGCCCGCCGGGTGTTTGCCTCCGGGGAAAGCCTCACCTTCGAGTTCAGTTTCCACTCTTCGCAGGGTGAGACGATCATGGAGGCGCGCCTCGTGCCCGAGTTTGCTCCTGACGGTACGGTCGATACCATCCTTGCCCTATCGCGGGATGTCACGGCACGGCGGCAGATCGAAGAGGAACTGCTTTCCTCCCGGAAGCAATTGCGTGCCCTCACGGCGCACCTGCAGCAGGCCCGGGAGGAGGAGCGGACCAAGATTGCCCGGGAAATTCACGACGAACTGGGGCAGGTGCTGGCGACCGTCCAGATGGGGGTATCGCTTCTGGCAGAAGAGTACCGTGACCATCACATCCTCACCACAAAGGTCTCTGCCCTGGAACAGATGCTCAAAGGCGCAGTCATAACAGTGCAACGGATCGCAGCCGAACTGCGGCCGGTGATGCTCGACATGCTGGGTCTTGCCGAGGCGATCGAGTGGCAGGCCAAGGAGTTCCAGAAGAAGACGGGAATCGTCTGCAATCCGGTCATCCTCCTGCAGCAGGAACATTTCGAACGGGACGTGGCAACGGCGGTGTTCCGCATCTTCCAGGAAACTCTGACCAACGTTATCCGTCACTCGGGAGCAGACCGTGTCAATGTCACCATGGAGGAAAGGAAGGACCGGCTTGTCCTGATCGTCAGGGATAATGGCAGAGGGATCACCCGGGAGCAGTTCGGGAACAGTCACTCCCTCGGCATCATCGGCATGAGGGAACGGGCCTATGCGCTTGGGGGGAGGGTCAAGATTCTTGGTGCGCTCGAGAAAGGGACAGTCGTGATTGCCCATATACCCATCAATCCATAAGGAAAAGAGTAAATTACCACCATGAAAAAAGTACTCATTGCGGATGACCATGCAATTTTTCGCGAAGGGCTGAAGCAGGTCATTGACAGGATTGTGGACATGTTCGTTGCAGATGAGGCGGAGAGCGGGCAAGAGGCGCTCAGGAAAGTGCAGACAAACGACTACGACCTGTTGATCCTCGACATTTCCATGCCGGGCAGGAACGGGCTTGACGTGCTGGCAGACATCAAAAGAGCGAAACCTAAGCTTCCGGTCCTCATCCTGAGCATGCACCCCGAAGAGCAATATGCGTTGCGCTCCTTCAAGGTCGGCGCCTCAGGCTACCTGACCAAGGGAAGCTCCTCACAGGAGTTGATGGAAGCCCTGCAGAAAGTCGCACTCGGCAAGCGGTATATCAGCGCATCCCTCGCCGAGGCCCTGGCCAACAGCCTGGGAGGCGACAGCACCCGGTCGCCGCACGAGGAACTCTCGATCCGGGAATACCAGGTGATGTGTCTGATCGCTGCCGGCAACAAGCCGCAGCAGATCGCCGAGGATCTTGCGATGAGCGTCAAGACCGTCGGCACCTACCGTGTACGCATTCTCAAGAAGATGAATATGAAGAGCAATGCCGAACTGACCCGCTACGCCCTGGAGAACGGCTTGATCGAGCGATTGCTTCTTTGAAGTGGATCCGTCTCATCCGGCGTCACTGATGCCGTCGTCTGCCTTACCCCCGGGTTCTTCTCCTTTCCCTTCCTTGTGCTGAAAACACCTACACCAACTTCTGCAATTTTCCTACATAAAATACAGGCATAACCCGACAAGCGGTCCGCCTGCAGTGACTTATACTTACACTCCAATTGGTGCTGTCGAGCTCCTCGCGATCAAGTGATTGCCGAGGATAATTAAAAACGAAGCTACACAGGAAAGAGGAGGTGACGGGTATGAAAAGAGTATATGCAATGGCAATCGGGGTTTTTCTGTCGGTTTTTCTGATCTCGGCGGTGAACGCAGCTCCGGCGGGCACTTCAGACAACCCGAAGCAACAGCAGGGGATTAAGAACGCGAAGAAGGCCATGCAGTCCAAGCTTGAGCGGGACAAGAAGGTGCGTGAAGCTAAGAAAAAGGGCCAGATGAAGAGACAACAGGCACAGAGCGGGAAGTGATCGGCACCGTTTCGCTGCCGGAACGATTGAAATAGCAGTATTCATGAAGAAAGGAGGAGTTATGAACAAGCTGAAATTTATGATCATCACGTGCCTGGCAATGCTGGTGATCGCCCTCTGGGGAATAAACCAGGTGCAGGCGATGCCTTCATCGCCCACGGATGAATCAAAAGTCCCACACTATTTCGGACCGTACCCGAACTGGGCGCTTAGTCCTCTTCCGTCGGTCACGCCGACCGGCAACGCGGTGACCGCGCGCGGGACCGCCACAGACGGTGCGGCGAACGTGTTCGTGGTCAATGCTACGCCGCTACCTGCCGGAACGCTCACCGGATTCAAGATCTACAATCAACCCGGCTCGGGGCCAAACACGTTTCACGCCTACGTGCTGCGGGGCAACCTTGTGGTTTTCGACAGCGGACCGCTTTCGGTGCCGTCGGTCGCCACAGGACAGGAGCTGACATTCTCCGTGCCCGGAATTGCCATCCAAGCGGGCGACGTGCTCGCCCACTACGGGCCGGGGATTCCCATCGACATCGGGGTAGGGACGGACAGCACCTATTACCCGGCGAACACGGCGCCTGTCCAGGGGGGCACGATTACGCTTGGCGGAACCGACTTCCCTGTCTTTGCGCAGGCCCGAACTTACTCCATCGCTGCCATAGTCGCCGCGCCTACGACCGTCTCCGGCGGCGTCAAGAAGTTCACCGACCCGCTGCCAGGTCTCTGCATGCCGCCGGCGTGTCCGACAAGCGGCAAGTACATCCCGCTTGCGGTAGCGGAAGTCAAGACATACAACGGTGTCGAGGCCGACGAGTACGTGGTCGGCGTGGTGCAGTACCGCACCTCGTTCTCATCCAGCCTGCCGAACACGCTCGTCCGCGGCTATGTGCAACTGGAGACCGCCGCCAATGCCGCTATCAGTCAGCACTTTCCGCTGACGAACGCGAACCTTGACCCAAGCGTCGCAGACAGTCCGGTCCTGATCAATGGGAGCCAGGCTTATGCGGTTACCCCGCCCCAGTGGCTTGGCCCGACTATCTTGTCGACCAAAGACCGGCCAGTCCGCATTGTCTTCCACAACCTGCTCCCCACTGGCGGCGGCGGAGACCTGTTTCTGCCGACCGACTCCAGCATAATGGGCTCGGGCATGGGCCCGATGACTATGGGGCCTCCGTTTGATAACAACACAGTCATGGACGATATCCGCAACCCGATGTGCACCGAGTATCCGAAGGGGGCCGGATGCTTCAAGGACAACCGGGCCACCCTGCACCTGCACGGCGGTGTCTCCCCCTGGATCAGCGACGGCACGCCGCACCAGTGGATCACCCCCGCCGGTGAGACCACCACGTGGCCTCAGGGCGTCAGCGTCACCAACGTTCCGGACATGAACGTGTGCAACGCCGACAACGACGGTTGCCAGACGTTCTACTACACCAACCAGCAGAGCGCACGCCTGATGTTCTACCACGATCATTCCTGGGGCATCACCCGCCTGAATGTTTATGCTGGTGAGGCTGCCGGCTATCTGATTACCGACGATACCGAGAAGGCCCTGGTCAACAATGGCCTCATCCCTGGTGCTGCCGACACGATCCCGCTCGTCGTTCAGGACCGGACCTTTGTTCCTGACGCCACCCAACTCGCCGCGCAGGATCCGACCTGGGACACAACCCGCTGGGGCGGCTTCGGCAACCTCTGGTATCACCACGTCTACATGCCGGCCCAAAACCCCGGCGACTTGAGCGGCATGAGCGGTTACGGGCGCTGGATGTACGGCCCGTGGTTCTGGCCGCCGGCCACGCCGCCGCACGGGCCAATTGCCAACCCGTACTACAACGCCAACTGCCTCATTGATAATCCGGCTACCTGGCAGTATCAGACCGACCCCTTCTGCGAGCCGGAGTTCATCCCGGGCACGCCGAACATCTCGGTCGGCATGGAGCAGTTCAACGACACGCCCATTGTCAACGGTACCACTTATCCGACCGTTACACTGGAGCCCAAAACCTACCGTCTGCGTATCCTGAATGCGGCAAATGACCGCTTCTTCAACTTCCAGTGGTACGTTGCGGACCCGACAACGGGAACCGACAGTGAAGTGGCTTTGAAGGCCACTGAACTCGCTGCCGCCCAGCTTGACCCGGTCGTATTCCCGACCCCGGATACGAGTATCAGTCTGCCTGGTCCTGACTGGGTCCAGATCGGCTCTGAGGGTGGCTTCCTTCCTGCACCAATCGTCATTGACGGTCAGCAACCCACCACATGGATCACGGACCCGACCCGCTTCGATGTAGGTAACGTTGACCTGCATTCGCTGCTGCTCGCGCCTGCGGAGCGAGCGGACGTCATCGTCGATTTCTCGCAGTTTGCAGGCAAGACACTGATCCTCTACAACGACGCCCCGGCGGCCTTCCCGGCCAGGGTCCCCAGTTACGACTACTACACGGGGTATCCCGACCAGTCACCTATCGGCCCTTCGTCGATCATACCTGGGTACGGGCCGAACACGCGCACCATTATGCAGGTGAAGATCGCCGGCACCCCGGCTTCGGCATTCAACCTTACAGCGCTCCAGAACGCCTTCAAGCCGGCGAGCGCGACCAACACTACCGGAATAGGTGTGTTCCAGAATGGCCAGCACCCGATCATCGTCGGGCAGGCCGCGTACAACTCGGCGTACGGAACCAGCTTCCCCTCGAGCAGCTATTGCAACGCCCCCAACAGCACCAAGACCCTCTGCGACGGGTTCGCACGCATATTCGATCAGGGGGGCAACCTCTTCGGCTTCAACACCCTGTTTGCTCCTACAGCCAAGTTTCAGCTCCCCATCGAGCCCAAGGCGATCCACGATGAAATGAACTCGGTGTCCTTCGACGAATTCGGGCGGATGACGGCGAACCTCGGCATCGAGGCGGTCCCGGCGACACCCGGGACGCAGAACGTCACCCTCTACCCGTTCGTGAACCCGGTGACGGAGATGATCGACGCCACCAACCTGCCCAAGGGCGACATCAACGTCCAACCCATCTCCTCGGCTGATGGGTCACAGATCTGGAAGATCACCCACAACGGCGTGGACACGCACCCGATCCATTTCCACCTGTACGACGTGCAGGTGCTCAACCGGGTCACCTGGGACAACATCATCATCCCGCCCGATGCGAACGAACTCGGCTGGAAGGACACCGTCCGGATCAGCCCGCTGGAGGATACCATCGTCGCCCTGCGGCCGATCATCCCGACCCTGCCGTTCGAACTGCCCAACAGCATCCGTCCGCTGAACCCGATGATGCCGGCTGGCGACACTTCCATGTTCAACAACATTGACCCTCAGGGGAACCCGACGGCCAACATCGTCAACCAGCTGGTCAACTTCGGCTGGGAGTATGTGTACCATTGCCACATCCTCAGCCATGAGGAGATGGACATGATGCGGCCGGTGTCGGTGGCGATCCCGCCGAAACAGCCCAACGGGCTCTCATCTTCTTTCACCGGGAGCGGGAACAACCGCAGGGTGGTGCTGTCCTGGAACGATAACTCGATCAACGAGACATCATTCCTGGTGCAGAAATCAACGGACGGCACGACCTGGACAAATGCAGGCATCAGCCCGTCGCCCCTCACCGTGCCGGACACGAACACAACCGGGATACGCACGTTTACCGATCCTGAGCCCTACAATCCGGCCACTGCCATCACGTACCAAGTCGTGGCCCAGAACACTATCGGCTACGGGGGTGAGTTCCCGAGCATGACCGTCACGTCGGTCTCTGCTCCGCTTACCATATTACCACCACCGCTACCCAATGCTCCTTCCAACCTGACTGCCGTGGAGGGACCGGCCGCGCCGACCCCGGCACCGGTATCATTGACTTGGAATGACAATTCGACAGCACCACTTGAAGAAACCGGGTTTATTCTTGAGAGAGCGACGGATCCCCTCTTCACCGTAGTCACGACCTTCAACCGACCAGCGGTCACCGGGACCGGTGTGCGCACGTTTGTCGACACGACGGCTGCACCGAACACGACCTACTATTATAGGGTTGCAGCCGTCAACGCCAACGGCAGCTCGGCCTGGTCAAACACCGCCACGGTCACCACCCCGGGCCTGACACCGCCGGCGCCGGCGAACCTGAGGGTGGTAACGAGAGGAACCACTTTCCTCATCGTCGCCTGGAATAACGTAGCCAACGAACAGGGCTTCTATATTGAGCGGAGTCCCGCTCCCCCTGCCGCCCAGAGCTGGACGCGCGTGGGGCAGACCGCGGCCAACACGCTGACGTTCCGGAACATCGGTCTCATCAGGGGCACGACGTATCTTTACCGGGTGCAGGCCTTCAACGCGGCGGGCGTTTCTCCTTACTCGAACACGCTGACCGCATCCACGCTGCCATAACCCGGCTTGGCCGGTAAGGGGGCAGCCCCTTACCGGCCGCCGCATTATTAAAAAAGAGGTGTTGATATGAAACGAATAATTGTAATGATTTCATTGCTTGTACAGGTGGTAATGGCGGGAGCGGCACTGGCCGCGCCGATGAACTTGGATTTCGGCGGCATCGCCGTTGGCCAGGATGTCACTGTTCCAAACCCCCCGGTCACCCTCAACGGGGTCACAATCAGCTACGATGATTTTTCAAGCGGAGTCGACTTTGCCATCGTTGACTCTGCCGGCATCCTCGGAACCACGGCCGGTGCCCTCCTCTTCGATTTCAGCATCCCGGCAACGGCGTTGAATGTGAACTTCTCGCTGCTTGATGCCGTTTTGGCTGATCCCCAAGGCACCCAGCTCGCCGACGCCCTGACAATCCTGTTTTTTAGCGGTGGAAATTTTCTAAACTTCGCATCTGTGGCCGCGGATTTCTTCGCGTATGATCCGGCAATTGATCCGACGTTCGGGTTTGCCACCGGGGCGCTTGCGTACAGCGGCCCCGTCTTCGACCAGGCACAGATGTTCTTCTCGCTCGACGCGCCGATTTTCACAGTTGATAATGTCTCCTATCAGCCGGTCCCCGAGCCGAGCACGTTGGTCCTTTTGGTTTTCGGTCTTGTCGGACTCGGCGGTTGGCGGCTCTATGGGCGGAAATGCTGATGTAATTTCGGGATTCCGCGAATCGCACTGAAGCACGGAGCTTTCGTCAGGGGATACGGCTCTCCTGGGCTGTATCCCTACCGTTTTCCAAGGATAGGAGAACTACCATGACAGGCAGAGACTTGCTCAAACTCATGGACGAGAAGCGGACGGAAAACCACTGCTTCATCAAGTGGTGGAGGAAAGATGAAGGTGTCGTCGATATCGAACTGCTCGACACGTTCTTTGACACGGCAAAGGCAGGTGACCGGTTTGACGGCTTCGAGCTGCTGGACATGGAGGATATGTGGGTGATCGTGAAGCGGCAATGCCTTGGCAGGGTGGAGCGGACCGTCCAGAACGACGATGAAGTCCTCATCTGGGAAAGGGTCGATTCGAGAGGGGGAAAACGGCTTATCAACTGCCAGTTTGCTCCGGAGTTCCTCATCAAGGTCTTTGAAGTGGAGACCGGCGGACACTACGACGAGGAGTAACCGATGCCGGCAGCCTCCCCTCTCCTGCGGTGAGCCCAGCACGGCAGAAATAGGGCTCCTGAGCGCATGGAGGCTTATGTCATCGGACCAGAGAAACAACGATGCCCTGAAACTTTCTCAGGGCATCTGTCCGAGAGCCTCTTCGCGGAACCGGTCGATGCCCATTTCTTCCACAATCCGTCCGATACGGACTTCCCTCCCGGAATTACGGTAATACTCGACTACCTTTGCCACTATGTCCAGGACTTCTTCCTCAGTTGCCACGTTTTCCACCAGGATATCCGCAAGACGCGGGCGGGCGCCGCAGTTTCCCCCCACCAGTATCTTCCATCCCTTTGCCGTTCCCATGACACCGATGTCCTTGACCGCCACTTCGGCGCAGGAGAGTATGCAGCCGGACACCCCCATTTTCATCTTATTGGGGAGCTCCATTGCGTGGTAAATGGCGTCGAGCCTGAGGCCGAGCGAGATGGAGTCCTGCAGGCCCCGCTTGCAGTAAGTGACGCCGGGGCAGATCTTGACGCTCCGCACGCAGAGCCCGATGGCCGCACCCGGCTTTTGCTCCAGGTCGGCCCAGATGTTGTCCAGCTCTTCCTCTTGTATCCCGATCAGCGCTATGCGCTGGGCAGAGGTGATCTTGAGTGCCTGCACCCGGTATTTGTCGGCCACATCACAGATCTTGCGCAGGGTAGCGGTATCGGTGAGCCCGCCGGGAATATGGGGGGCGATGGCGTACGTTTCCCTGTCCCGCTGCAGGATGGCCCCTTTTCCCTGAATATCCTTTTTCATCTTTCATCCTCCGGTTGGTGTCGAGCGCTTTCAGATTAGCCTCACGATTTCCCGGTCTTGAATCAGAATGCCCTTGAAATCGAGAGTAATCTTGAAGTAATCGAGAAGCTAAAACCGCTTCTAGCCTGCTCCGTGTCTCTGTGACTCTGTGGCAAAAGTGTCATGGTTCATTTTTCCGACCGGATTTCGTGCAGGATCGCTGTAAACAGCGGTTTATGATCCGTCCTGGAAGCGGACAGGGCCATTTCCACGTCTGTCAGCCGCCCCCTGGTATCCTTGACCTGATGGTGTGTGGTTTCTCCCACGCCGCCCCCCTTCCCTTCGCGCAGATAGACGGCAATCCCCTGTTTCAGCCTTTCTCCATCCTCCATGTAGTTGAAGATCGATTCCCCCAGAAGTTCCTGTTTGGAAAGGCCGAACAGCTCTTCCGCCTTCCGGTTCGATATGACAATCTTGCCGTTTTCCAGGAAGGTTACCACTGCCGACTGGGTCATTTCGATGAATTTACGGTATCGGTCCTCAGATTCCATGCGCTGCAGGGTTTTGCGCTCCAGTTCCTCCATCATTTCGTTAAACGAGCCGATAAGCTGTCCCACCTCATCCTTGGAAACCTGCGGTATCCTCTCGCTGAAGTTTCCGGTCTTTGTCACGTTGGCAATGGCCTCTGACACGCTCCTGATGGGATTTATGATCGCGCGGCGGACTAAGGACGCCATGATAAAGATCATGATGAAGAATATCCCGCCTCTGATGAGGAGGTCTAGTTTCAGGTTGGTGCCGATTTCCCGGAACAGCTCTGTCATCGGTATCCTGACCGAAACCGCTCCGACCACCTCGCCGACCTTGTAGTTGTAAGAATAGTGCCCACGGGGAAAACGTTCACGGATAAATTGCGGGGCCTCGTCGTAGGTGCCGTGGCACTCGAGGCACGATTTTTCCGCCACCATCGGGAGCAAATAGCGAAACGTTCTTTCTCCCTTGACCTTTACCACATCGTACGATTCTTTCACGGCTTTGGTCGCGAACTGCTTTAACAGCCCGGTTTCATATTCATCGGGACGGTTTTCGGGGTTCCGGTAACGGAGCGAGACCTGACGAACGTAATAGGGACTCCCTTTTGTCATCCTTTTGGCTACCTGCGTGGCCACCACCTGAGGGACAAGGGCGTAATTGCGTGACGGTTCATCATGAACCACGCTGGACATGTAATCCCTGGTCTCGATGATCTGCTTGGCGATGGTGCGCGCGTTGTCGACGGCCACTTTCAGGATCAGCGTCTGTTGGCGTTCATAGGTCAGATAGGCGGCAATGAGGAAAAGGGAGATGAGGAGGAGTGACATGATGAGGTTGAACTTGGTGTTTATCTTCAGGTTGGTGAACCAGGACATCCGCGCCTCCGTATCCGCTGATTTATTCAGCAAATTATACCCGGAGGCGCCGCAGAAGCAAGGGAAAGTTGGAAAGTTGTTCCTTAACGTTTGCGGACAGAAACCAGTTTACCCGCCGGCGGGAGTGCTTCGCTGATGGCATTCAACGCAGAGGGGCTCGGCAACCCGCCGTTTCAGGAGCGACTCCCGGTCTTTGGGCTGGGCCTTCCCCATCAGCTTCTCCCCGACTCTATGGCAGTCGAAGCAACCGATCTCTTTTGCCTGCACGGCCTTGTGCATGCGCACCATCGCCGGATTCTTGCTGTGGCAGACGTTGCACTGAAATGCGCGGGCTGGCGGGACAGACAGGCACAACCAGAAAAAAAGGGCCAACGGGGCAACGGGTCTTGTCATGGGGCCATTCTCCAAAATGTTTTTTTCACCACTATACCGGCGCAGGGGTAAAACCGAATTGACCAAAGTCAAAAAAACCGTAATTTCCTCTCTGGGGCGCCGGCAGCGCAGTCTTAAAAATTCCTTTCAAAAATCGGCATTTTGTGGTAAGTTCCAAACCTTTCAAGGCCTTCGACTTCCAACCTCCCCGACAGTAAATCAATAAAAATAACAGAAAAAACAGAGTGGTATGGCCAAGATAATCTGCATAGCCAATCAGAAGGGTGGTGTCGGCAAAACCACTACCGCGGTTAACCTTGCCGCATCCCTTGCCGTTGCGGAGAGAAAGACCCTCCTTGTGGACATGGACCCGCAGGGTAACGCCGGAAGCGGGGTGGGTGTCGACAAGGGGACTCTTCGGGAAAGCGTCTACGATGCCCTGATTGACGGAGCTGATCCTGCCGCCATCGTGGTGAAAACCGACCTTCCCTTCCTCGACCTTCTCCCGTCCACCTCGGACCTGGCGGGCGCCGAACTGGAGCTGGTTTCGGCAACGGGTCGCGAGCAGCGGCTTAAGGAGGCGCTGGCAGCCCTTGTAGGCTCCTATAGCTATATCCTGATCGACTGTCCCCCTTCGCTGGGACTTTTGACCGTCAACGCGATGTCGGCGGCCCAGTCGGTGCTGATCCCGCTCCAGTGCGAGTTTTATGCCATGGAAGGGCTTTCCCAGATACTGAAGACCATCAAGCTGGTCCAGAAGGGGCTTAATCCCTCCTTACGGATAGAAGGAATTCTTCTTACCATGTTTGATGCGCGAAATAACCTCGCCCATCAGGTCAGCGAGGAAATCAAGACCCATTTTAAGGGGGAGACCTTTAATACCGTCATTCCGCGAAATGTCAGGCTTTCCGAAGCGCCGAGCCACGGCAAGCCGATTCTGCTCTATGATATAACGTCGAGGGGCGCCGCCAGCTATCTGGAGCTGGCCAAGGAGATCATGCAGAGAGAGGGCGAACATGGTTAAGAAGACCGGACTGGGTAGGGGAATGGCGGCCCTTCTGCCGGTTGTGGAGGAGGAAGGGAAAAGCTATTTTTCCTGCCCCATTGAAGAAATAAGGCCGAACAAGGCTCAGCCGCGCAAGACCTTTGCCACGGAAAAGCTGGAGGAGCTGGCGGCCTCGATCCGGGAAAAGGGGATCATCCAGCCCCTGGTGGTGAGGAAAAAGTCCGATCATTATGAGCTGATTGCCGGTGAGAGGCGCTGGCGGGCTGCCCAGAAGGCGGGGCTGCGTGAAGTCCCTGTGGTTATCCAGGATGTGTCGGACGACACGGCCCTGGAGATGGCCCTGATCGAAAACATCCAGCGCGAGGACCTGAATGCGGTGGAAGAGGCGGAGGCCTATCACGCCCTGCTGGAGAAATTCAGCCTTTCCCAGGAAGAGCTGGCGAAAAGGGTGGGAAAGGAGCGTTCCACGGTCGCCAATTCGCTGCGTCTTCTCAAGCTGCCGGCGGAAATAAAGCGGGACATCGTCGAAGACCGGTTGACCATGGGGCATGCACGGGCGCTCCTGGCCCTCGATTCTCCGGAACAGGTGAAGGAGGCGCGAGAGGAGATCGTCAAGAAGCATCTGACGGTCCGTGCCGCGGAAAGCCTCGTCAAGAAGCTCAAGACAAACAGGGTGAAAAAGCAGAAAAAAGAGCCGGAACCCCACCTGAGCGACCTTCTGGAACAGTTGAAACGGCATTTCAAGGCAAAAGTTGCCATCAGGCACGGAAGCCGAGGGGGGAAGATCGAGATCGGCTTTAATAACCTCGATGAACTCACCCGGATCATTGACCTGCTCAATCTTTAATATGCACTGTTGCGCGCAGCTCTCATGAAAATGTGCGGGCAGGTATAAAAAGCTTGACAAGTGTTATGCCATATGATAGCTATCGCATGTTTTACCGCTGGGGTGCATATTCTTCTGCACCCCAAAAATTGTATATTGTATGCAAATGAACGGCAAGAGGTGGCAGGGTGATTAATTTAGATTTAGCGTTTGTCTTTCAGATGGTCAATTTCCTGGTTCTCGTGCTGGTCCTGAACGTCTTCCTGTATAAGCCGATCAGGAAAATTCTGGCCGACAGGGATACGGAGGTGTCCGGCGCCAAGGCGAGGGCCGCCGAGGTGGATAGAGACGTACAGGGAAAAATGGCCCAATATGAAGCGAGACTCCGCGAAGTGAAGGCTCAGGCTGCTGAAGAGAAAAACGCCAGGAAAAAAGAGGCGCTGGCGGAAGAGGCCACAATCATTGAAAAGGCGCGGGTAGAGGCTTCCGATTCCCTGGCCACCATCAAGAACAAGGTGGCCAAAGAGGCGGCCGACGCCAAGGAACTCCTGAGGGAGCAGGCCCGCTCGTTGTCCATGGAGATATGTGAGAAGGTTCTTGGAAGGAGTTTGTAAGATGAAACAGTTTGTGCGAAAAATCGGGTGGACCAAACCCGTTACGATAACTGCGGCCGTTTGCTTTCTGCTGGTGATGCTGGCCGCAGCCGGCTGGGCCGCCGAGGGTGGAGAAGGCGCCCATCATGTGGATACCGGCAAGCAGCTGAAGGACTTCGGCTGGAGAGTGCTCGATTTTGCCGTCCTCGTTGCCATTGCCGTCTGGGCTTTGAAAAAAGCCAATGTAAAAGGGGTTCTGGCAGACCGCCAGGCCGGTATTGCGAAGGCGTTGAAAGATGCCGTGGAGGCCAGGGAGTCTGCCGAAAGGAAGTACGCCGAGTACAGCGACAAGCTGGCAAAGGCTAATAAAGAGATCGACGAAATCCAGGCCGCCATCAGGCAAGAGGGTGAGGCGGAAAAAGCAAGGATTATCGCCGAGGCAAAGGTGACGGCGGAAAAAATCAGGGAGCAGGCAAAACTGGCTGCCGGCCAGGAAGTAGTGAAGGCCAGGGCCGAGCTCCGCGAAGAGGCGGCCAGGCTTGCCGTGCAGCTGGCTGAGCAGACCCTCAAAGAAAAGATCAGGAAAGATGACCAGGATCGGCTGGTTGGCGAATATCTTACCAAGGTGGTGGAGTTACATTGATCACGAACGCTATATCACGACGTTACGCCAAGGCTCTCGTGCAGCTGGGAACCGAAGAAGGGGCGGTGGACAAGTTCAACGACGAACTGGCGCGATTTAATGCCCTGTTAAAGGCCAATTCCGAAGTAACTGCCATTTTCAGTAATCCGGCATATGGCATCCAGGCCAAAAAGGAAATCCTCAGCGGGTTGATTGGAAAGATGGCTTTGTCCGGGACTGTTACCAATTTTCTCCATCTCCTCCTGGACAAAGGGAGACTCGATTGCCTTCCGCAGATCACGGAAAGCTTCGGGATCTTTGCCGATGAGCTTTCCGGGGTGATCCGGCCGACACTGACTGCGGGCCTTCCCCTTGATGAGAGCCAGGTGGAAGGAATCAAGTCGGCACTGGCAAAGACTACCGGTAAAAAAGTGGTGCTGAAAGTTGAAGTTGATCAGTCTCTTATCGGTGGAGTGGTCACCAAGATCGGGGACAAGGTTTTTGACGGCAGCGTAAGAACTCAGTTAGACAGGATTGAAGATATATTACAGAAGGGGTGAGACGTTTCTATGGAAATCAGAGCGGAAGAAATCAGCGAGATCATCAGAAAGCAGATCAAGGAGTATGGGAAAGAGGTCGCAGTTGCGGAGACCGGTACCATTATCTCCATTGGCGACGGTATTGCCCGTATCCACGGACTCGACAAGGCAATGGCGGGCGAGCTGCTGGAATTCCCCGGCGGGGTTTCCGGCATGGTGCTCAACCTCGAAGAGGACAATGTCGGTGCGGCAATCCTTGGTGAGTTCAGCGAGATCAAGGAAGGCGACACCGTCAAGCGCACCGGCAGGATCGTCGAGGTCCCGGTCGGCGATGCCCTGATCGGCCGTGTGGTCAACGCCATCGGCGAGCCCATTGACGGCAAGGGCCCGATCGCTACCGACAAGTTCAGTAAGGTCGAGGTCAAGGCCCCCGGTATCGTCCAGCGCAAGTCGGTGCATCAGCCGATGCAGACCGGCCTCAAGGCCATCGATTCCATGGTTCCCATCGGACGCGGCCAGCGCGAGCTGATCATCGGCGACCGGCAGACCGGCAAGACCGCCGTTGCCATCGACACCATTATCAATCAGAAGGGTGGCGATGTCGTCTGTATTTATGTAGCGATCGGCCAGAAGCGTTCCACCGTTGCCCAGGTGGTGAGCAAGCTCCAGGAGCACGGCGCCATGGATTACACCATCATTGTCGCCGCCACCGCTTCCGAGCCCGCACCGCTCCAGTTCATCTCACCATATACAGGTGTTACCATGGGCGAGTTCTTCCGTGACAACGGCAAGCATGCCCTGATCATCTATGACGACCTTTCCAAACAGGCCGTTGCCTATCGTCAGCTTTCCCTGCTGCTCCGTCGTCCTCCCGGGCGCGAAGCGTATCCCGGCGACGTCTTCTACCTCCACAGTCGTCTGCTGGAGCGTGCATGCAAGGTTTCCGACGCATGTGGCGCAGGTTCGCTGACTGCCCTGCCGATCATCGAGACCCAGGCCGGTGACGTTTCCGCATACATTCCGACCAACGTCATTTCCATTACCGACGGTCAGATCTACCTGGAGTCCGATCTCTTTTACTCCGGTGTGCGTCCCGCCATCAACGTCGGTCTTTCGGTTTCCCGAGTCGGCGGTTCTGCCCAGGTGAAGGCGATGAAGCAGGTTGCCGGTACACTGCGGCTCAACCTTGCCCAGTACCGGGAAATGGCCGCGTTTGCCCAGTTCGGTTCCGACCTGGACAAGGCGACCCAGATGCAGCTGGCCCGAGGCGAGCGGCTCGTGGAGATCCTCAAGCAGCCCCAGTACCGGCCGATTCCCAACGAGAAGCAGGTCCTCATCATATTTGCCGCCAACAACGGTTTTGTCGATGATTACCCGGTTTCCGCCCTGCGGCGCTATGAAACCGAGCTCTATTCTTTCTTCGATACCAGAAAAGCCGATGTGCTCGCGGAGCTTCGCGACAAAAAGGCGATCGATGATGACCTTAAAGGCAAGATCGTTTCTGCCCTCGACGAATTCAAGAAAGAATTTACTGCGTAATCTAAGGATGGTTCTTCATTTATGGCAAGCCTTAAAAGTATAAAAAAGCGCATTGTCTCGGTTAAAAACACCAGACAGATAACCAAGGCCATGAAAATGGTCTCTGCCGCCAAACTGCGCCGTGCCCAGGAAAATGTCGTCGCTGCCAGACCCTATGCGAAGAAGCTCGGGGAAGTGCTGGAGAGACTGGCTAAACAGCAGGATGCCGACACCCATCCGCTCCTCGAGAAGCGTAGCGCCGAAAAGGCGCTCCTGATCGTGGTTACTTCTGACCGTGGTCTTTGCGGCGGATTTAATGCCAATATCTCCAAGGCTGCAGACCGGTTCGTCAAGGAAAGAAAGACCGATTATACGGATATTTCCCTGCTGACCATCGGCCGGAAGGGGTTTGAGCTCCTCAAAAACCGGCAGAAGATTTACAAGAACTACTCCAATATCCTGTCGAACCTCAACTACCAGACCGCTGCCCTGCTGGCGCAGGAGGTTATCGAAGGCTACCTCAATGCGGAATACGATGAAGTATATATCCTGTTCAACGCATTCAGAAGCGTCATGTCCCAGGACATCACCCTCCAGCAGCTCCTTCCGGTCGCTCCGCCGCAGACTGCCGAAGAGGAGTACGCCCCGGAATATATTTATGAGCCTTCCAAGGGGGAACTCCTGGGAGAGCTCTTGCCCAAGCACATTGAGGTGCAGGTGTTCAAGGCGCTCCTGGAGTCCCTGGCATCCGAGCACGGCGCCAGGATGACCGCCATGGACAGCGCATCGAAGAACGCGACCGAAATGATCGGCAAGCTGACCCTTGTGTACAACCGGGCCCGCCAGGCTGCCATCACCACGGAGCTCATGGAGATTATTTCCGGCGCCGAGTCGATTAAAGGATAACAGTCAGATAATCTAAGGACTTCACAAAATAGAGGCCGCACGTCAGGCCGCAGGAGGAAGGGTTTCAATGAGTCAGAACAAAGGGAAAATATCGCAGGTCATCGGCGCGGTCATTGACGTCGAATTTGAGCCGGGGAAACTCCCCGCCATCTACAACGCGCTTCGGGTGACCAATCCGGCAATCGATGACAAAGAGTACAACCTGGTTCTCGAGGTTGCCCAGCACCTGGGAGAAAACTCGGTACGGACCATAGCCATGGACTCGACGGACGGTCTCGTCCGTGGTCAGGAGGTCGTAGACACCGGCAAGCAGATTTCCGTGCCGGTCGGGCGCAAGACCCTGGGGCGGATCCTCAACGTCATCGGCGAGCCGGTGGACGAAATGGGACCGGTCAATGCCGAGAAGGAATACGAGATTCACCGTGAGGCGCCCGCCTTCGTTGATCAATCCACAAAAGTTGAGGCCTTCACCACCGGCATCAAGGTCGTTGACCTGCTCGCTCCCTATGCCAGGGGCGGAAAAATCGGGCTGTTCGGCGGCGCCGGCGTCGGCAAGACCGTTCTCATCATGGAACTCATCAACAACATCGCCATGCAGCACGGCGGTTTTTCCGTGTTCGCCGGTGTCGGCGAGCGGACCCGCGAAGGGAATGACCTCTGGATGGAGATGAAGGAGTCCGGCGTTCTTGAAAAGGCTGCACTCGTCTACGGTCAGATGAACGAGCCTCCCGGAGCCCGTGCCCGCGTTGCCCTTTCGGCTCTCTCCATCGCAGAATACTTCCGTGATGAGGAGGGTCAGGACGTTCTCCTCTTCATCGATAACATCTTCCGGTTCACCCAGGCCGGTTCCGAAGTGTCCGCACTCCTTGGCCGTATTCCTTCGGCGGTCGGTTACCAGCCGACGCTGGCCACCGAGATGGGTGAGCTCCAGGAGCGTATTACCTCCACCACCAAGGGTTCCATCACCTCCGTCCAGGCCATTTACGTACCTGCCGACGACTTGACCGACCCTGCGCCGGCTACCGCCTTCGCCCACCTGGATGCAACCACGGTTCTTTCCCGTCAGATCGCCGAGCTCGGCATTTACCCTGCCGTTGACCCTCTCGACTCCACGTCCAGGATCCTCGACCCGCAGGTCATCGGTGATGAGCACTACGCCATTGCCCGTCAGGTACAGTACGTCCTTCAGAAGTATAAGGATCTTCAGGACATCATTGCAATTCTCGGGATGGACGAACTTTCCGAAGAGGATAAGCTTGTTGTTGCCCGCGCCAGAAAGATACAGAGGTTCCTCTCCCAGCCGTTCCATGTGGCCGAGGCATTCACCGGCTCTCCCGGCAAGTACGTGGAACTGAAGGATACCATCAAGGGGTTCCAGGAAATCGTGGCCGGCAAGCATGATGATATTCCGGAGCAGGCGTTCTATATGGTGGGGACCATAGACGAGGCCATTGAAAAGGCCAAGAAGCTGGCTGTATAAAAGCTGTGAACGGTGAACTGTGAATGGTGAACAGCGGGGAATGCTTCCCGCGAGCCATCTCACGACAGATTCTACCTTTGCATAAAGGATGAAGATAGATGGCTGAGAAATTAAAACTGGAATTGGTAACACCATACAAAAAGGTCCTGACGGAAGAGGTTGACGAGATCACCGCGACCGGCGCGCTTGGCGAATTCGGCGTACTCCCGGGTCACGCCCCCTTTCTCACCTCCCTGAAGATAGGTGAATTTGCGTACAAGGCGGACGGCAGGTTTTTCCACCTGGCGGTCAACTGGGGCTACTTTGAAGTGGAAGACGATAAGGTAACGGTACTGGTCGAGACCGCAGAAAGGGCCGATGAGATCGACCTGGAAAGGGCCAAGGCCGCCTTGGGGCGGGCCGAGGAGGCCTTAAAGCGGCTTGCCGCAGAGGACAAGGATTTCCGCACATATGAGGCGGCCCTTGAACGGGCCTTGATCAGGGTGCAGGTGGCGGCCAAGGTTGCCAGGAAGTAAAAATTTATTATCGAAAATGTTTGGAAAAGAGCGGCCACGGCCGCTCTTTTTTTATCCGCTCAGTGAACACAACTGACCGTGCTCCCCTCTCCCATGGCGGGAAAAGACCGTTCCCGGATAGAAACTTAAATACTGGCGGTTTGTCCGCTGACTGGTATACTTGGGAAGAGAAGGGAACGGAACGGTCAGAAAGCCTTCAAAAATCACGAAGCATGAGCAAAAAGGAGGTACGCCATGAAAAGATTGATTGCGCTCTTGGTGTCAGTATCCCTTGCCCTCACCACGTTGGCCGGATGTTATGGGAAGTTTGCCCTCACCAGAAAAGTCTATGCCGTTAACGGTGAAGTGAAAGACAAGTATCTGCGAAGTCTCGTTACCTGGGCATTTGTTATCGTCCCGGTCTACGGTGTATCCGCTTTCGTAGACTTTATCCTGTTCAATACGATCGAGTTCTGGAGCGGCAACAATCCCGTTGCGGAAAAGGAAAAAGATTTTTTTTACGTTGATAACGGCGAATATTTTCATGTCAATGCGACGAGGACGGGAAACAACGTGCGCTATAACATCAATCACTATAAAGCCAATAAATACGTTGATAGCCTGGTGATCACCTGGGATGTGAAAACCGGCAATTCAACATCGATATTCAGGGGATTTGACAGCACAACCGAATTTGTTGCTACGCTGGACAATCACGGGGTAACCGTCCAGAGGCACACCAACGGTGTTGCTGAACAGAAGCACATCCGTCTGGCATCTTACCGGTAGCAGGGGCTTCACCCGCCCACGACTTTCGGTGCTTCCGCCAGGCCCGTTAAGGCGCAGGCTTTCCTCCTCTCAGGGGACGTCGATCTTGTAAATGTCGCCGGAGCCGAAGTCGGCCAGATAGAGATTGCCCGCCTCATCCTCGCCAAAAGTCGTGATCTGGAGAGTGGTGGTGAGGAGGAGCCGATTCTCCCAGACGGCGCCGTTGCGCCTGAGTCCCCAGATCCTGCCGCTGCAAAGATCTGCGTAGAGGTAGACCCCCTGCAGGGCCGGGTACTGGGCGCCGCGGTAGACGAACCCGCCGGTGACGGAGCAGTTCGCCCCGTCATGGATGTATTCGGCGACCGGCAGGGTTAGACCTGCCTGGCTGCAGGCGGGGCTGTTGAAACAGTGGAGCCCCTCCATGATGTTCCACCCGTAGTTTTCCCCACCCCTGCTTGCCGCCGGTTGGAAGTTGACCTCCTCGAACTGGTCCTGTCCCACGTCGGCGATATAGAGGTCGTCAGTGGCGCGGTCGAAGGAGAAGCGCCAGGGGTTGCGCAGGCCGAAAGCCCATATCTCGCTGCCGAACGGGTTCCCCGCGGGGATGGCGTAGGGGGATACGCCGCTCTCCACGTCGATCCGGAGAATCTTTCCGAGGAACACTCCAAGGTTCTGGCCGTTGTTGAACGGGTCCCCGCCGCTCCCCCCGTCCCCGAGGGAAACGTATAGGAAGCCGTTCGCCCCGAACGCCAGTTGCCCGCCGTTGTGGTTCTCGAACGGCTGGACCACGTTCAGGAGAACTGCCCCGCCGGCCGAATCCGCGACGTCGGGGTTGGCGGTGAGGGGATGGCGCGCCAGCACCGTGTCACCTATTCCGGTCCGTCCCGTGTAATCGATGTAAAAATGCCTTTTTGCCGCGAAACCCGGCGGGAAGGCGACGCTGAACAGCCCCTGTTCGCTTCCCGTCGACCTGACCAGTCCGGTAATGTTGAGGAACGGGGCGCCCTGAACCGTCCCGTTCCTGACAATCCTGATCGTCCCTTTCTTCTCCACGACGAAGATCCGCCCGCTCCCGTCGCCGGCGTGGGTGATGTGCGTCGGTTGCGTGAATCCCGAAAAAACCCTGGTCAGGGTTATGGCAGGGAACACGGAAGCGACCGGGGAGGAGGGCGGAGCAGTTCCGCTGCTGCAGGAAACGAGGAGAAGGCAGGAAAAGAGCAGAACGGCAACAGCCGGAAACCTGGTGGGGCAAATCGTTGCGGCCGCATTTCTGAGGAAATGGTTCATGGCGCACCTCCGAAAAATCTGCAATTGTTACAATTTTCGCGCAGAATCAGGGCGTGTCAATCTCTGAAAATGAGGGGCTCGGAAAACCGGATAAGGAGGACGGGCATTCGAAATTTCAGGTCGATGAAGAGCGCCGCCGCTTGTAACATTGAAAAACTGCGCTAAAATTCCGGCATGAGCACTTTATCGAACGCGTCAGCGAAAATCTTTCTCTCAGCCGCAGCCCTTTTCATCTTCGCCGCGCGGGCCAGCGGGGCGACGGGCTGTCCGCCGACCGAGCCGGATGAGGTCGGGCCGTTCTACCGGCCGAACGCGCCGGTGCGGTCGCAGATCGGCGACGGCTATCTCCTTGCGGGGACGGTCCTCTCCTCCCCCGACTGCACGCCGATTCCGCAGGCGCGTATAGAGGTCTGGCAGGCGGGGCCGGCCGGACGGTACGACGACGCGCACCGGGCAACGCTCTTCTCTGATGAGAAGGGGAGATACCGGCTGGAGACCCATTTCCCTCCGGCGTACCGGACGCGCCCTCCCCACATCCACATTCTCGTGGAGGCCCCCGGCTTCCAGCGCCTGATCACCCAGCACTATCCGAAGAAAGGGGCGAAGCAGGCGACATTCGCCCTGGTGCTGGTCCCAGCCCGGTAGTGCTGTCGTCACACTATCTTCTCTTCCGTTTCTTCCCTCTTTTCAACTCGTCCTGCATGTGCTAGGATCCAGCCTTTTACGAATTCAATGCGCACGGAGACATCATATCCATGACCGACCAAACACTGTCCCGCATCCTTGGCTGGATCACCGAGGAGACGGGGCTTAAGCAGTTTCAGGTGGAAAACACCGTGGCACTTTTCAGGGAGGGGGCGACCGTCCCCTTCATCGCCCGCTACCGCAAGGAGCGGATCGGCGAGATTGACGAAGTGTCTATCCGCACCATTGAAGAGCGTCTCGCCTATTTCGCGGAGCTGGAAGAGCGCAAGCAGACGGTCATCAAGTCGATCGGGGAGCAGGGAAAGCTGACCCCGGAGCTCAAGGGGCGGATCGAGACGTCCCGGCAGAAGACCGATCTCGAGGACCTCTATCTCCCTTACAAACCGAAGCGGCGTACCAAGGCAACCATCGCCCGGGAACGGGGACTTGAGCCGCTCGCCGACCTCATTGCCGCTCAGGAGCTGACGGAAGGGACTCCGGCGGAAGCCGCGCTTCCCTTCGTTGACCCGGACAAGGAAGTCTCCGATGCTGCGGCCGCCCTCGAGGGAGCTGGACACATCCTGGCAGAGCGGTTCAGTGAGGATGCGGACCTGCGTGCATTCGTCCGCCGCCTCACCTGGGAGCAGGGGCTCATCGCCAGCCGGGTTGCCGCCGACAAAAAGGAGACAGTCACCAAGTTCGAGATGTACTACGATTACCGGGAACCGCTCAAGGAGGTCCCTTCCCATAGGATGCTCGCCATGCGGCGGGGCGAGAAGGAGGAGGTTCTCTTTCTTGCCGTCATTGCCCCGGTGGAGGAAATCCTCGCCGGACTTAAGGCGCGGGTGGTGCGCGGAGAGAGCATCTTCCGCCCCCTCCTCGAAAATGTGGCGGAGGACGCCTGCAAACGGCTCATGGCCCCTTCCATCGAGGTGGAGCTTCGCCTTGAGGCGAAGCAGCGCGCCGACGAGGCGGCGATCAGGGTCTTCGCCCAGAACCTGCGGAATCTCCTTCTTGCGCCGCCGGCAGGTGGGAAGCGGGTCCTCGGTATCGACCCGGGGCTGCGGACCGGCTGCAAGCTTGCAGCGGTTGAGGGTACCGGCCGCTTTCTCGAGCATGTCGCCATCTATCCCCACACCGGGGAAGGTAAGATCGCCGCGGCGAAAAAGGAGCTTCTCCGGCTCATCGAGGCGCATGCCATCGAGATGGTCGCCGTCGGTAACGGTACCGCAGGGCGCGAGACGGAGCAGTTCGTCAAGGAGACCCTTGCGGAGGCCGGGCGGCAGATTCCTGTGGTGATGGTGAGTGAAGCGGGGGCAAGCGTCTACTCGGCTTCGGATATCGCACGGGAGGAGTTTCCCGAGCTTGATATAACGGTGCGCGGCGCCATCTCCATTGCCCGCCGGCTCCAGGACCCACTCGCAGAGCTGGTAAAGATCGACCCGAAGAGCATCGGCGTCGGCCAGTACCAGCACGATGTGAACCAGACCCAGCTCAAGAAGGCCCTCGATGCGGTGGTTGAATCGTGCGTGAACTACGTAGGGGTTGACCTTAATACCGCTTCCTGGGCGCTCCTCTCCTATGTATCCGGGGTTGGCGCGGCGCTGGCCAGGGCCATCGCCCGCTACCGGGATGAGCATGGGCCGTTCCCGTCCCGCCAGGCACTGATGGCAGTTCCCCGGTTCGGGGCGAAGGCCTTCGAGCAGGCGGCCGGCTTTCTCCGCATCAGAGGAGGTGACCACCCACTCGACAGCACGGCGGTCCATCCCGAACGCTACCCGGTGGCAGAGGCCATGGCCGCCGGCCTCGGCGTCTCTCTCGCGGGGCTCGCATCCGATTCAGGCCTCGTCGCCCGCATCGACCTTACCCGCTACGTGACCGACGCGGTCGGCCTTCCCACCCTGCGCGACATTATCGAGGAGCTGAAAAAACCGGGGCGTGACCCGCGCGAGGAGTTTGCAACGGCCGCCTTCCGGGACGATATCCGGGAGCTCGCCGACCTCAGGGAGGGAATGGTGCTTCAGGGGGTGGTGACGAACGTGACCGCTTTCGGCGCCTTCGTCGATATCGGGGTGCACCAGGACGGCCTCGTCCACGTGAGCCATCTGGCGGAGCGCTATGTGAAAGACCCGAACGAGGCGGTGCATGCGGGGCAGGTGGTAAAGGTGAAGGTACTCGCCGTAGATCCAAAGCGGAAGCGGATATCCCTTTCCATCCGGGAAGCAGAGGGCGCCAAGGCCCAGCGACCGAAGCGGGGTATTGATATAAAGAAAAACGGATAGCCGTTGGTAATCTGTCTTTTTTTCTTGGCGGCCGGCGTGCTTCGCGTTACAATCGCCGGCAAGAATGGAGCAAACAGAGGAAGAGCGCTATGAGCTATAAAACCGGGTGTCTGATCTGCGGGTATGAGCTGACCTGTCTGCCTGAGGCTGAGAAGCTGGCGTGCGAGTACTGCGGCAAGCGGTTTTCCACCGACGTCTGCTGCATCAATTACCACTACGTGTGTGACAGATGCCACAGCCTCTCGGCCAACGACCTGATCGAACAGTGCTGCCTGACCACCCGGCTCACGGACCCTTTGAAGATTGCCGCCACACTCATGAAGAACCCGCAGATAAAGGTGCACGGGCCGGAACACCATTTCCTGGTGCCGGCGGTGCTCTTGGCGGCCTATTACAACGCAACCCGTGATGTGAGCCGGAAAGAAGGCGCAATCGCAAAGGCCCGCGCGAGGTCGGAGGATGTCAAGGGCGGGTTTTGCGGCTTTCATGGTGCATGCGGTGCGGCAATCGGGACGGGGATTTTTGTCAGCCTGATTACCGGTGCCACGCCGCTGGCGAAACAGGAGTGGCGGCTTTCCAACCTCATGAGCGCAACCAGCCTGCAGGTGATTGCGGAAAACGGCGGGCCCCGCTGCTGCAAGCGCGACTCCTTCCTGGCGATCAGCGCAGCAGCCAATTTTGTGAAGGAGCATTTCGCGGTTGAACTCCCTGCCGAAGACCGGATAAGCTGCGAGTTTGCCATCCTGAACCGGGAATGCCTGGGAGCCGAGTGCCGGTTTTACGGCGGCTGACCGCAGAGCGAAGCGGTTTCACCGGATTCTGATAACACGATGCTGAAAGGGAGTAACTTTAACCGCACCAGACGAGGACTTCATGTCGCATAAAACAGCCGTCCTTCTCCTCCAGATGGGAGGGCCCGACTCGCTCGATGCAGTGGAGCCGTTTCTGTTCAACCTCTTTTCCGACCGGGACATCATTAAAATCGGGCCGGCTTTTCTGCAGCCTTTGATTGCCCGTTTCATATCGAAAAGGCGCGCGCCGAAGGTGGAGGCTTATTATGGGCTGATAGGGGGCAAGTCGCCGATCAGGGAGCTGACCGAGTCCCAGGCAAAGGCCCTCGAAGAGAAACTGGGAAGCGATTTCCGCTGCTTTGTGGCGATGCGTTACTGGAAACCCTCTACCATCGAGGCACTGGCCGCCATAAAAAAGGAGGGGATTTTCCGCATTGTCGCCCTTTCCCTTTATCCCCACTATTCAAGGGCCACTACCGGTTCCAGCGTCAATGAGCTGAAGCGGGTGCTGGCCGAAGCAGGGATACAGTTCGAAGTCTCTTACCTCGACCGTTTCTACGACCATCCTCTCTATATTGCCGCACTGGCGGAGAAGATAGGAGAGGGGCTGGAGCAGTTCCACCCCCTGTCCCAGGTGGAGATCCTTTTTTCCGCCCACTCGCTCCCCCAATCGTTCATTGACCAGGGAGACCCATACCTCTCCCATATCGAGGAGACGGTGCGTCTGGTCATGGAGCGTTTCGGCAATGTTACCCATCATCTGGCCTTTCAATCCCGGGCCGGGCCGGTGAAGTGGCTGGAGCCCTCAACGGAGGATATGCTGAAACAGCTGGCTGCTCAAGGGTGCAAGAACCTCCTGGTGGTGCCGCTCTCCTTTGTTTCAGACCACATCGAGACCCTCTACGAGATCGACATCCAGTACTCGGCAGAGGCCTGGAAGCTCGGTTATGCCAATTTCCGCCGTTCACCCTCCCTCAACAGCTCGCCGACCTTCATCGAGTGTCTGGCGGACCTGGTGCGGAAGACCGGGATCGGGGACCGGGAACCGGGAACCGGAAAACCGTGAAAACCTGTGGAGTCTGTGGCAAGGAGTTCGAAGAGGGGGGGGCGGAGTCGGCCTTTACCGAGGCGGGGAAGTGGCTGTCCGGCGAGGTCTGGAACGATGCCGGCGAACTGTGCCGGCAGTGCCTGGAGAACAGGGCGCGGCTGGCGATGATGTATCTGCATGAACACAACACGTGAAAGGTGAAAAGTGAAGGGTAAAAAAGGCTTTTTCACCTTTCACAGTGAGCGAAGCGAACGATTCACTTTTCACAAGATTTTGGAGACGGCATGGAGCAGATTACGTTAGACGGTGTTCAACTTACCCTTGCCTCGCCGGTGCGACTGTCACTGAAATGGGTCGGCCAGGGGGAGCTTCTGAAGCAGCTTCTGGCTGCCTGGATGGTCATTGACGAGCGGGACATCCCTTTCAATCCCCGCCTCATCGGCAAGCCGGGGGTGGGGAAGACCACCCTGGCGTACGCGGCGGCAAAACGCCTCGATCGCCCGGTCTACCTCTTCCAGGCAACCATGGATACGCGCCCGGAGGACCTGATCGTCACTCCGGTGATCGGTCCGGACGGCAGGATCCAGTATGCGGCCTCATCTCTCGTTTCCGCCATGCTGAAGGGGGGGGTCCTGATCCTCGACGAGGGGAACCGGATGAGCGAGAAATCGTGGGCCTCCCTTGCGCCGCTCCTTGACGACCGGCGCTATGTGGAATCGATCATCACCGGCCTGAGAATTCCGGCAAGCCCGGATTTCCGCATTGTGGTCACCATGAACGAGGACGCTTCCACCTTTGAAGTGCCGGAGTACATCCATTCCCGCCTCCAGCCCCAGATCTTCATCGACTTCCCCGAGGCCGACGAAGAGCTTGTGATCCTGAAGGAAAACCTCCCGTTCGCCTCCGATCACATCCTCCGCTACGTGGTTGATTTCCTTCAGCGGGCCCACGCTGCCGATGAGCTCTATTCGGTGCGCGACGGGATCAACATCGCCCGTTACGCCCTGAAGATGATGGCTGCCGCGGAAAAGGAGCCCAAGGAGTTGCTGCCGCTGGCAGTGGAGAGGATACTGGGGGAGGAGGCTTTGCGGTATTTGAAGTAGCGCGGCGAATGCGCCGCAGTTGCGCGGCGGGAGCAGGGGAGGGAATCTGCAGGTAAGAATCTTCTGTGCGTTTGAAAAAGGTATTTCTTATTGTTGGAGGTGGGGAAGGTATTCGACTATCAGTTCTTCGACCATATTCGCTTGAAGGATGTCTCTTTGGCGCTTCATAGGGTCCCGGTCAAGCTGTTCAGCCATCCATCTCTTGAACCTAACGAAGGCCACTGGAGAAATTGTGTTCATCCTTGCCATGTGGCCGGTCGTAGAAACGATCATCGCCGAAAAGCGTGGCCCATCGAGCAGCAGACCAGCATTCCGTGCCGGTACTGCATAGAACTCATCATCCTCATCAGTCAGCCGCAGAGGGTGGGGATCACCGTCTTTCGGTTCCCTTCGGATGATATCGACTTCAAAGCCCTTGCTGTTGACGGCAGTGTATTTCTGGTCGTCGCGGATTTTGAAGGTGGAATCTACCTTCTGGATCAGCTTCAACATTGATGTACCCATATTGGTCATCTGTGCGATAAAGCTCAGGCGCTTCCGGGTATCCAGAAGAAGGTCAATGTCCTGGGTTGCCAATGCCGCCGCTTCTCCAAAACCAACGCCTGCTGCAGCTTCATAAGCGTATAGGGCGTGAGTGCCAATGACCGTGAAATAGTCCGAAAGCCCATCTTTGGCGAGCTTGTTTAGTATGTCAATGAGTATACGAGGCGCCCGGCCGACAAAAAGCGCTCGGTTCATCCGCTGATGTCGCTCAAGCGCGCTGGTAAGGTCTGCGAGCCTTTGCTCGGCCTCAGCTTTTCTAACAGTGAAATTTTGGTAGATTTGCTCTGTCTTCTCAGAGCGAGGACCAATACTTTTTTGAGCGTTGCTGGGCGAAGTCCGGATCAAGTATTCCGTTTCACCATGTCGCTTCCAATACATGCCTCCACGTACTTCGGAAGCAGCTTTTCGGGCATCTTCCCAAGCCGTGAACGTTGCCTGAGCGTCGATGTATTGGCGTCTGGCATCTTCACCTGTATCAATCCAATGGTATTTTTTCCGTATTTTTTTCATGTTTGCAATTTTATACGGAAAGTAATTTAAATTCAACTAGATAATCCTGCCTGGGTTATCATACCGTCCTTGTTTGCGTTGCCATAGAGTTGTCTTCGACCGGAGTTTGACCTAGTGACCTTTTCAACGCCGCTCACTGCCCTGCCACCCCCCCTTGCCATCCTGCGCGACACGCCTGCCGGGGCGGTCTATGCCCTGGCATCCAAAAACCATCTGCTCGAAGGTATTGCCGCATGCCAGCGCTATTTCGTGACCGATGCGGAGTGGCTCGACGGTCGTAATGCCTTTGTCCTCGACCTGCAGGCTCGCCATAGGGTCACTTTCGCCGCCGCCGGCTCACAACTCACTACGGAATGCACCTGCAGGGAGTGGAGCCCCGGCAGGCAGTGCTCCCATGTGGTGACCGGTTGGGCACTCCTCAAACGGGCCGTTTCGCCGGAAAGTTTTGCCACGTTCCGCTTCAGCGACCGACTCCTGCGCAACGTCGAACGCCTGGTGGGGTTGGAAGACGAACAGAAGCCTCCCACGACTGCGGGGCCTTCGGTCCGCGCAACGCTGATAAATCGGCTAGAGGAGGCGCGGGCAGTACGGGCAGCGGCGCTCAAGGAGAAAAAGCCGGCGGCGAAACCGTATAACGGCAACATCCGCCTGGTGCTGGAAATCAGGGACGGGCATATCTTCGGCACAATCCGCAAGGGGAGCGAGCAGCTGTACGGCTGGGGGGTGTTGCCGGCCGACCTGCGCATCTTCATGTCGCGGCACTATTTTTTTGAACCCACCGGGAGGTTCTTCAAGGACTTTTCCGCGCTGCAGGGCAAGTATCCCATCGTCCTGCGGCAGGGGAACGGCAGCGAGACACCCCTTGCGTTTCGTGACGATGCGCCCCTTCGGGCGGGGATCACCTTTTCCCTCGACCAGGGGAGCGTCCGCGTAACCAGATGCCTCGCCGACGGCTCTCCGCTCCCTGCGCAAGCGGTTGTCGCCGGAGAATGCCTGATAGATCCGGCGGAGAAGACGATCCATCAGGTTTCCGACCTGGAGCCGTGGAAGCTATGGGACACGGTGCTGGACGGGTCGGATACGCATTACGAACTGACCGGCGAGCCTTACGATTACGCCGGGGCGACCCTGACCACGGGCGCCCAAGCCTTCAATTACGCCGCCATCAGGGTGAGTCCGGTCCTTCTTAAAAAGCTCGGTAACCGCTGCCGCTTCATTGCTAACGGAGAAGAGGCGGACCCGGCCGTCACGCATTCCCCATTGTACTTTCTGGAGATCGAGGACGCGCCCGACGAAGAGGTCATAGGTCTGGCTCCTTGGGGGGAACTGGCCGGGGTACCGTTTCCGTTCTCCATGGATACGTTCCGGCTGTTCATACCCGGCTTCCGCTCCGGCCTTCCCCAGCCCCTCAGGGCGAAAAAACGGGTGACGGCCATGATCGAGACGGGCTTTGCCCTGCTGGAGACAACCACCACCACGGCCCGCGACGCTCTGCTTCGGCGCGGACTCGGGGGTCCCGATTTCACCAGGCGGGCCGTGAAAGCCGACGCCAAACAATTGGTGAACGCCTTTGCCCACGGCTGCGAGAAGAACATGCTCCTCATCTTCGCCACCCCTGACGGCTGGCGCTTCGGCATCGAGGAGCGGATCACCCAGGCCCGGCTGATCAGGCTCCTCTACGACCGCTTCGGAATCGACCCCTTTGTCGATGGTGACGCGCCGTGCTCCTTGGAACTCCGTCGCGAGACCCTTCTCCCTCGCCTGGGGGAGCTGGCCGTGGCCCTCGGGCGTGAGGGGTTCGACCTGCACCTCCGGGGAGAGCCCCTGGCCGCTGCAAACTGGGACTTCACCGTCACCGCCAATGCCGCCGGCATCGACTGGTTCGAGCTCAGGCCCGAGATTCGCTGCAATGGCGAACTGCTCGCCCTGGAGGAAATCCGGCAGCTCCTTGAGGGGGGGATAGTGAGGCAGGGGAGTGCTTGCTATCTTTTGGGGGACGAGCAGCGCCGCATCCTGGAGCTCCTCGTCGCCTTTGAAGGAGGGAAGGGGAAGCGGAAGAAAAAGGGGGAGATCGTCCGAATTCCACGCCTGCAGATCCTCGACTGGCTGGAGCTGAGGGCTCACGGCGTAAGCCTCCGGCTCCCGCCGGAGGAGGAAAAGCTCCTGGCGGGCCTGACCCGCCTGGAGCAGATCCCCGAGCGCCCCCTCCCGGCGGGACTTAAGGCCGACCTGCGCCACTACCAGAAGGAAGGGGGCGACTGGCTCGCCTTTCTCCACGAGCACCGCTTCGGCGCCTGCCTGGCCGACGACATGGGGCTCGGCAAGACCGTCCAGGCAATAGCCTTCCTCGCCGGGCTGGCCGAGGGTACAACCCCGTCCGCCGCAACGGAACGGCTCCCCCATCTCGTCGTGGTTCCCCCCTCGCTCCTCTTCAACTGGGAGAGCGAGATCGCCCGATTCTACCCCGCCTTCCGGGTCGTCACCTACGCCGGGCAGAAGCGGTCTATCGACTTCGCCGGCGCCGACATCGTCCTCACCAGCTACGGTATCCTCCAGCGGGACGCCGACATCCTCGCCTCCATCCCGTTCCATGTGGCCGTCTTCGACGAGGCCCAGCAGGTGAAGAATATCCATGCCGCCACCACCGGCGCGGCCCGGCGGATCACCGCGCGGTTCAGGCTTGCCCTCACCGGCACGCCGATGGAGAACCACCTGGGGGAATACTTCGCCATTATGGACCTCTGTGTGCCGGGACTCTTGGGGAGCTACGAGGAGTTCCGGCGCCGTACCGACATCCGGGGCTTCGGCGGGGTTGACACCCTGGTCCGCCGGACCCGCCCATTCATCCTCCGCCGTTCCAAGCAGATGATCGCCGACGAGCTGCCACCCCGCGTCGAGGCCGACCTCTACCTGGAGATGACCCCGAAGCAGCGGGCCCTCTACCAGCGGACCGTCGAAGAGGTGAGGGGGGCCGTGGACGAGGCGTTCCGCGTTAAGAGTCCGGGCCAGGCACGGATGATCGCCCTTACCGCTATTCTGAGGTTGCGGCAGATATGTCTCTGCCCGACCCTCGTCAGTTCCGGCTCCAAGGCCGACTCCCCCAAACTGGAGTGCCTCGCCGAACAGCTCCTGGAGCTCAAGGAGGAAGGGCACTCGGTCCTCGTCTTCTCCCAGTTCACCAGCTATCTGGACATTATCGAGGCGGGGCTGAAACACCACAGACTCCCCTTTCTCCGTCTCGACGGCTCCACGCCGGTCGCCAAACGGAAGGGACTTGTCAGCCGGTTCCAGAAAAGCGACGAGCCGCTGGTCTTTCTCATCAGCCTCAAGGCCGGGGGGAAGGGGCTCAACCTTACCCGGGCCACCTACGTCTACCACCTCGACCCCTGGTGGAACCCGGCGGTGGAGAACCAGGCCTCCGACCGTGCCCACCGAATCGGCCAGACCGAGAAGGTCACCGTCACCAGGCTTCTTATGCGGCACACGGTCGAGGAGAAGATGATGGCGCTCAAGGAGCGCAAGCTGAAGCTTTACAAGGCGCTCCTGGACGACGCCATGGGCGCCGGGGGCGCTGCGCTGTCAAAGGAGGATTTCGATTTCCTGCTGGCGCCGTGAGGCGGGCGGGAGGACGGATTTAACCATGTCCCACAGACTCTATCTTGAACAATTCGGCAATATCCATGCTCTCCCGGTCCTCCATTACCGGATGGAGTTCGCCCATTTGGTGCGTGAGGCGGTGGAGCGGGTTAAGCCGGACTGCATTGCCATCGAGCTTCCGGCAACATTGGAAGCCCCATTTCTGCGGGGGATCAGGAGACTCCCGGAAGTTTCGGTGCTCACTTACGTTGTGAAGCCTGCTAAACCGGTGGGGACTGAGGATACGCAAACCGTGTATCTGCTGATCGAGCCGGCTGACCCGCTCGTGGAGGCGGGCCGGCTGGCGCTGGAGCGGGATATCCCTTTGAGCCTCGTTGATGTGGACCTGGATGACTATCCGGCGCATTCTGAGTCTCTGCCGGATTCCTATGCCGTCCAGCGCATCGGCATCAAGAGCTACTATGAGGAGTTCGTCAGGGCCTGCGGCACCTCCATTCCGGGGAGAGAGGACCTGCGCCGGGAAAAGGGGATGGCCTTCCGCCTGCAACAGCTTTCAAAAACCTGCGAGCGCGTCCTCTTTGTCTGTGGCATGGCCCATCTCGGGCGGGTGAAAAAGTTCTTTCTAACCCGGCAGGCGGCGCCGCTGGAACGGGTAAAGCGTGAGAACGTCCGTCTCTTCAACCTCCATCCGGATTCGTGCGGCGAGGTGCTGGCGGAATACCCGTTTCTCTCCGCCGTATACGAGATGCGCCGCGGGCCTCTGCCGGAAGAGCTGCCAGAGGGAGGGGTTTCCCTGCGCAAGAGGTTCAATGTCCTGGAGCTGATCGCCGGTGGGAAGCGGGATATCCCGGAAGAGGAGGCGCTGCGTGCGTCGGTCACCAGGAGCGCCCGCCGCGTGGGAGGGGAAGGGGAGATGCCGGACCGCCAGCGGATAAATTTCCGGCTCTTTCAGGAATCTTCCCGGCATTACCGGCAGGAGACCGGCGAACCCGTGCATATCTGGCAGAAAAGGGCCTTTTCCCGGTTTTCACGCAATTATGCACTGGCCTCCGGCCGGCTTTTGCCGGACCTGTATCAGCTGCTGGCCTCTGCGCGCGGCTGTGTTGATGACAATTTTGCCTACGCGCTTTTTCGACTGGCGACCTTCTCTCCCTGGCAGCGGGAGTCCGCCGACATCCCCACGCTCCGCCTCAGACCCGAGGACATCTGTGGGGGGAGCCGCCGTATCAGGTTCCGGCCAAGGGCCCAGCGCCAGGCCAAGGGGCTTTCTCATCTCAGGTTCCTGAAGAGACGCCGGGAAAAGCGGCCGGGCGAATGGCTGGAGGGGTTCAACGATTCCGCAGTCTGTTCCTATCCGCCGGAAGACCTGTTAATCGAAGATTACGGCGGATTTCTGAAAAAGAAAGGAGCAAAACAGCTCTCCGAAGAGCAAAGTCGGGTTGAGCCGTTTACCGTTTCCATGCTGGACGGCATCGACATGCGGGAAACCATCAGAAACCTGCACGAAGGGCGTATTTATGTGCGGGAAAACCAGCGGATCAAGGGTGAGGCCGGTGCCGTGGTGGTGATCTTCGATGAGGACCGGGGTGGCAGCCGGTTCCCCTATCTCATGACCTGGCTCGGGGAACACGAGCAGGAGTCGGACATGGCTTTTTACGCCACTCCCCCCGCCGACAATATCGTTGGTCCCGGCATCTCCCGTTGCGAATACGGCGGCTTCCTCCTCTCCTATCCGCCGCGCCGCATGCTGGACGTCTGGCGCGACGGAGACTACGCCTTCGCCAATGGAAAGGCGGAGGTGCTGCTCTTGGCGGCCCTGGATTACTCACCGGAAAAGTATGTGATCTATGCGGCAGCCCGCCCTCCGAGAAGCTATTTCAAACAGACGGCAAGCAGGCTTGGGAAACAGATCGTTTACGTTCCGATAGGCTCATTGTCGCCGGTCAAGCTGAAAAAGCTCCGGGTGTTTCATGTCCTGTTCGGCCGCGACAAGCGGGAGATTGCCAAGGATTATGTCTGGTAGGGCGCCAACTATCCCTTCCGCAGCACCCTCTTGTCCCCCACCCGAATGGTCACCTTTTCCTGGTCGAAGTGCTCCAGAAGCGGAATCATGAATTTACGGGAGAGTCCGGTCAGCTCCCGGAATTCCGGGGGGGTTATCTCCCCCTTTTGTTTGAGGTGGGAGACGAGCTTTTCTTTAATTAACGACAGCGGCTCCGGTGCGTAATAGAGATCGTTTTTTACCTTCACCGACTTCCCTTCGCGGGCCAAAAGGTTCAGGTGTTCGAGAAGCTCCTTTTCCCTGCAGCGGAAGGAGTCGGAGAGTTCCTTAATGGTGGGGGGCTCTGTGCCACCTTCTTTCAAGGCGCTTTCGATCTTCTTTAAGAGCCCGGCCTGGTCGATGGTTGTCGCCGCCTTTCTCCCCGGCACTTTGACCAGGTCCCGCTCGGTAACTGCCTTTCCCTCCTTTTCCATGGCTGCCAGCAGAGGGCCGAAGAAGCGGGGGTCGCTTCTCTTTGGAAGTCGTGACTTTAATTCCTCCTTTCCCATCCCGTCTTTCATGGGATTTTCTTTGAGATACCCCTCCAGTTCTGTTATGAGGTGCGATTTGAGGCTGTCAAACTGGTCTCTGGCCACAAAAACCCGCGGTTCCCTTACCACTTGCACTAACAGTCCCTTTGAGAGAAGCGTTGTCAACGCGGCTTCAACCCTTTTTGCAGACATGCCACTGCGGAAGGCGACATCGTCCAGCGAAAGACCTGAAAAAAGGGTTTCCCTCGCCAATAGCCGGATCATTTCGGTGTCATCACCTTCGCGGAGAACCTGCAAAAGTTCCAGGGCTTCGGCCGAGCGACGGCGCCGCCGTGGCGGCGAAGGGTCGAGAACCCTCCCGCCGCCGACAGTGGCGGGGGGAGAGAAACTGCGAAGAACAAACGGGTCGCCGGTAAGGAGGAGCGCCGGCTCTTTCAGGCGGAGCTGGACAAAAGCGGATTCTCCAGGCTTTAGGGAGTTGCGGTTGAGGAGAACGACCTGGGCGGGCACTTCGTAGGTTGCTGAGTGCAACCGCAGATTTGACCGGTGTTTGAGCTCCCTTGGGGCTGAGGAAAGGTAATCGAGACGGACGTCCACGGCACGGGTGACATGGAAAACACCCCGCGGCACGACCACATCGCCGCGTATAATCTCGGTATACTCCACCCCCTGGAGGTTTACCGCCACCCGCTGTCCGGCGCTCCCCTTGTCGCTCTTCCTGCCGTGGGTCTGCACTCCCCTGACCCGGCAGGTCAGGCCGGACGGGAGGACCTCCACCTCGTCGCCGACTTTGATCTCCCCGGAGAGGAGGGTGCCGGTTACCACCGTGCCGAAGCCGGTAACGGTGAAGACCCTGTCTACCGGAAGACGGAACGGGCCTTCGCATCTCTTTTCTTCCACTTCCGCGGCCAGTCTGGTCAGCTCCGCCTTCAACTCTTCAAGCCCGGCGCCGCTCTTTGCCGAAACCGGCACGACCCGCGCCCCTTCCAGAAAGCTTCCGGCCAGGTACTCCCGCACCTCTTCGGCCACCAGCGCCAGCCACTCTCCGTCCACCATGTCGCTCTTGGTCAGCGCCACCAGCCCCTTCTTTACGCCCAGAAGCCGGCAGATATCCAGGTGCTCCCGGGTCTGGGGCATGATCCCCTCGTCCGCGGCAATAACGAGCATCACCAGGTCCATCCCCCCCGCCCCGGCGACCATGGTCCGGACAAACCGCTCGTGACCCGGCACGTCGATGATGCCGAATTCGATCCCGCCGGGAAGATCGAGGTGGGCAAAGCCGAGTTCGATGGTGATCCCCCGCGCTTTTTCCTCCTTGAGGCGGTCGGTGTCAATGCCGGTAAGCGCTTTGACCAATGAGGTCTTGCCGTGGTCGATGTGGCCGGCGGTGCCGAGAATGAGGTGTTTCATGAGATGCTCCCGTGAAATTCAAAAGCATATTTCACAGAGACCTCAGAGGAGCGCAGAGTAAAGTTAAGCTTTCCTCTGCGCTCCTCCGTGTCCTCTGTGGCCAAAAAAGATGCTAGTCTTTGAACTGCAGCTGATAGAGCCGGTAATAGAGCCCTTTTTTCGCCAGGAGCTCCTGGTGGCTTCCCTCTTCCACCTTTTCCCCTTTGTGGATCACCACGATCCGGTCGGCGTCCTGGATGGTGGAGAGACGGTGCGCCACCACCAGGGAGGTGCGGCCGGCCATGAGCCCCCGTAGTCCTTCCTGAATCAGCCGCTCGCTGGTGGTATCGACACTGGCGGTCGCCTCATCGAGCACCAGAACCTCTGGATCGAAGGCCACAGCCCGGGCAAAGGAGATCAACTGTCGCTCTCCGGCGGAGAAATTGCCCCCCCGCTCTCTCACCTCTTCGTTGAGGCCGTTGGGGAGGTTTTTGATGAACCGGTTTGCCCCGACAACGGCCGCCGCCTCCTCAACCCGTTGCCGTGCCGCCTCGTCTCCCAGGGAGATGTTGTACTCGATGGAGCCGGTAAAGAGATAGGGCTCCTGCAGGACCACTCCGATCCGTCTGCGCAGCTCTTGCAGATGTATGTCGCGAATGTCGACGCCGTTAAAGGTTATGCTCCCGCGGTTCAGCTCGTAGAGCCTGGAAAGAAGCCGGGTGACCGTAGTCTTGCCGCCGCCGGTCTCACCTACCAGTGCTAACTTTTCCCCCCGTTGAAGCCGCAGGTTGAACCCTTTCAGGACGTAATCATCGCCCTGATAGGCGAACCAGACGTCTTTGAATTCGATGGTTTCGATGGGGGAAGGCGAGGGAGGGGTAGACAAAAATGCCCCCTCTCCCTTGGTGGGAGAGGGTTGGGGTGAGGGGGGGGATTCGGCAGTCTCCGTATCCAGCAGATGAAAGATCCGCTCCAGCGACGCCATGGCTCCCTGCATGATCGAATACTTGGCCGACAGGTCGCGGATCGGGGAGAAGAACTTCTCGATGTACTGTATAAAGGCCACCAGCGCGCCGAAAGAGAGGGCTCCCTGCACGATTTCACCCCCTCCGTACCAGACGATCAGCCCAACCGCCACCGAGGAGAGCGCTTCCACGAGAGCGTAAAGGGAGGCGTCCCACGTGATCACCGGGAGGTTGGCGTCCCGGTAGGCGGCGTTCAGACGAGTGAATTCACGCCGCTCGGTTGCCTCACGGTTAAAGAGCTGTACGACGGCAATGCCGCCGATACTCTCGGCAAGGAATGAGTTGAGGTTGGCAAGGCGTGATCGCACCTCGCGGAACGCTTCGCGCATCCGTCTGCGGAAAGTGAAGGCGACCCAGACAAGGACCGGCAGCACCGAGAAGGTGACGAGCGAAAGCTTGAGGTTCATCCAGAGCATGATGCCGACGATGCCGACCAGCACGAGAATGTCGCCGACCACCGTGATGATGCCGGCAGTGAACATCTCGCCCAGTACCTCCACATCGGAAGTCAACCGTGTCACCAGGCTTCCCGTAGGGGTCCGGTCGAAAAAGGGAGCGGGGAGTCGCTGCACGTGGGCGAACAGCTCCATACGCAGGTCCTGCATGATCCGTTGCCCCATGAGCTGGAGAAAATACACTTCCACATAGGTCAAAAGCGAATCGGCGAGGAGGAGAAGGAAGAAGTAGAGGGCGAGCAAAGGGAGCCCCGCCATTTGTCCGTTCACCAGATGGTTGTCGATGGCCACCTTGAGGAGATAGGGCTGGGCCAGTTTGGACGCAGCGATAAAAGGCAAGAGCGACAGGGTGCCGGCCACCATCCAGCGGTAGGGTCGCAGGTAACGGAAAAAACGCCCCATGAGCCGCCGGTCGTAAGCCTTGCCTACTATTTCATCTTCGTATAATCCGCCGAAGTGCATCAGTATCCTTCAATTTCCGCACGCAGCTGCTGTTCGCGGTGTATTGCCGCGTACTGCCCATTGAGAGCGAGGAGTTCCTCATGAGCCCCCTGTTCAACAATCCGTCCATTTCCCAACACAATGATCAGGTCGCACCCTCGCAGCGTCGAGAGACGGTGGGAGACGATCAGCACAGTCCGGTCGCCGTAATAGTCCGAGAAACCCGCCAGGATTTCTTCTTCGGTTTTTGTGTCCACCGCCGACAGGGGGTCATCGAGAATAAGGATGGTCGGGTCCTTGAGGAGCGCCCTGGCGATGGCGGTCCGTTGCTTCTGTCCGCCTGAAAGGGTCACACCCCGTTCTCCCACCAACGTTTCGTAGCCGTTAGGAAAGCGCTGCACATCGCGTTCAAGGCTGGCCAAGCGGGCAGCCGCCTCGATTTTACCAGCTTCAGCACCTTCCTTACCGTAGGCAATATTGTCAGCAATGGTGCGAGAGAAGAGAAAGCTGTCCTGGGGGACGAAGCCGATGGCATCCCGCAGCGTGCGCAGTGGCATGCGATTTATGTCCACGCCGTCAATAAAGATCATGCCTTCCCCAATGGGATAAAGCCTGGCGATAACCCTCATCAGGGTGGACTTGCCGCTTCCCACCGGGCCGACGATCCCCAGCCGCATTCCCCTTTTGACCCGCAGTGAAATTCCTTTTAAAAGGGGTTCGCTGTTATAGGAAAAGGAAAGGTTGCGCAGTTCGATGTCGCCTGCAATCTTCTGGATCATGGCCGGCTGAGAAGGTTCCGTTAAGGTGGCATTAGCTTTCAACACGTGGTTCAGTCTTGACATGGATGCGGCTCCCCGTTGCATGAGGTTCAATATCCACCCCATGATGATGGTCGGCCAGATGAGCATGGCGAGATAGCCGTTGAATGCGACGAAGTCGCCAAGGGTCATCGCCCCGGAAATGACCCTGCTTCCCCCCATAAAGAGGACAATCAGGGTTCCTGCCCCGCCGGTAGAGGCCATGATGGGGATCATCAGGCCACGCAGTCTGGCCATCCCCATATTGCAGTCGAAATAGCGGGCGGATATTTCACGAAAGGACTCGATCTGCGACTCTTCCCGGCAATAGGCCTTTATCACAGTGGCGGCAGAGACATTCTCCTCCACGTGACTGGAGAGCCGCGCCAGCTCTTCCTGCGCCCTCTTGGAGCGACGGAACATGGAAGAGCTGATCCGTTTTACCAGCAGGATCATGATAGGGAAGGGGATCACCGCGTAGAGGGTCAAAGAAGGGTTGATCCGGGCCATCAGATAGAGGGTCGCCAGATAGACGATAACGGTATTGATGATGTTCAGCATGCCGAATCCCAACAGCATCCGGACATTGGTCAGGTCGTTGGAGAAGCGGGAGAGTATGTCGCCGGTCCGCTCACGGTCGAACCAGGGGAGATCGAGGGTGAGCAGCTTTGCGTAGAGATCTTCCCGTATCTGGTACTCAATGCGGCGGCCGGCATGAAGGAGCGTCGTGCGGGAAAAGATACGGACTCCTCCCTGGGCAAGGGCTGCCATGATGATCAGGGCGGCGTACCAGGCGGAAGAGTGCAGTGCCCGTGCCGGGTATTGCAGGCTTTCGACCGCCAGCTTCAACAGCCAGGGGATAAGAAGGGCAAAGCCGTTGGTGCCTATGAGCCACAAGGCTCCCAGCAGATAGGTGCGTCTGCAGGAGAGCATGTAACGGTATAATATTGAGAGTTCGCTGATGGAATACCCCTCGGTAAATTGACAGAACAAATTTACAATTGCCCCTATTTTTAGTCCATTTTATATCGGGTGTCAAATCATTGCCCGGGTTTTGGGCAAAAATGAGCGATGTTCTTTAGTGCAACCGCATATGGGGTATATTGAGGCTGCAACCATGCGGCGCACCAAGAATATTTCTTGACAACAACGTTTTATTTGTGGTATTAAAATTTTAACAATAATAAAAAATGCCATATAACTAGCTGATAATAACAGTGTTATTGATTACTAATTTTTTACCGTAACTAAAATCGATGCCTGCGTTAATTACGAAATACAACAGAAGGTTCTGCCGCGTAAGCCCTCCGGTTTCTTGGTCTGATTTTTCCCCCTCCCAGAGTCGTTCAAAAGGCACAGTGTAATACCTGCAAAGGGGCAGGAAAGGAGAATTCGTGAAGAACGCAAAGATGCATCTTTCCACTGAGACCATGAATCTCGGTTTCGTCAAGAAAGTTGAGGCGCTGTCGGGGAGCTCGGTGCGTCGTTGCTTCCAGTGCGGCAAGTGCTCGGCAGGGTGTCCGATGCGCAGCTTCATGGAGCACCCCCCCAACCGGATCGTGCGGCTTCTCCAGCTGGGGCAGTGGGAGCGGGTTCTGGCCGGACGTTCCATCTGGTACTGCGCCTCGTGCGAGACCTGCTCCACCCGCTGTCCCAACAAGGTCGACCTGGCGGCCATCATGGACGCCCTGCGCAAGCTCTCCTGGGATGCGGCCGGACCCTCCAAGGAAAGCTATGTCCAGCTCGCCAACCGGCTCTTCATGGAAAACATCCGCACCTATGGCCGCCAGTACGAAATGCGGCTGGCCGCCGTCTTCAACATGAAGAGCGGCCAGTTCCTGAAAGACCTGATGCTGGGCCCTAAACTCATCACCAAGGGGAAACTCAAGATGTTCCATGCCAAGAACCAGAACGTCGGCGAGATTGAGCGGATCTTCAGCCGGATCGAGGAGATGCGGAAGAAAGGGGAAGCGCCGTGAGCCCCAACAGAAAGTTCGCGCTCAGTTATTCCTACTATCCCGGCTGTTCGCTCCACGCATCGGCCAAGGAGTACGACGTATCCACCAAGGGGGTGTTCAACGCCCTCAGGATCGGGCTCAAGGAAGTGCCTGACTGGTTTTGCTGCGGCGCAACCCCCGCCCATAACGTGGATGAACTCCTGTCCCTTGCCCTCTGCGCCAAAAACCTCTCCCTTGCGGGAAAAGTGGAGGGGGACCTGGCGGTCGCCTGCGCCGCCTGTTTTTCCCGCCTGAAGACCACCCAGCACCGTTTGAAGGAAAACGACATCAAAAGGAAGCAGGTGGAAACCGCCATTGACGGCCCTGTCCCCCTAGGCAAAAAGGTCAAGCACCTCCTGGAGATACTGGCCAAGGACTTTGGCCTGGACAAGCTTGAAGGGGCGGTGCAAAAACCCCTCACAGGGCTTAAGATCGCCTGTTATTACGGCTGTCTCCTCACCCGTCCTCCCGAGGTGCCTGAGCTGGATGACTGCGAGGCTCCGACCATCATGGAAAACGTGATAAAGGCGGTCGGCGGTGAGCCTGTTGCCTGGAGTCACCGACTCGAGTGCTGCGGCGCCAACTTCACCCTCTCCCGCCCCGGCGTGATCCTCAAGCTTTCCAACGAGATCCTCGCTTCGGCCAAGGACGCCGGGGCTGACTGCATCATGGTAGCCTGTCCCTTGTGCCACGGCAACCTGGACATCAGGCAGGAGGAGATTGAACAGGCAACCGGCCGAAGGTACGGGATGCCGGTCTTCTACATCACCCAGCTGGTGGGCCTGGCGTGCGGGGTATCCCCCTTGCGGCTGGGATTGGAGAGCATGATCGTGAGTCCCGCGGCGCTGCTGCGGGAGAAGAACCTTTTATAACCTTTATAACCTGCCACGGAGACACAGAGACACGGAGGAGCACAGAGAAAGGCTGAAAAATGATGGGACGCTGAAGAGGCGGAAAAATCGGATAAATGCGGATTAACCAAAAATCGTAAAGTTAGTCTTTGTTTTAAATGCTTTATATCCGCCTTTTCAGATTTGATCAGCGTCCCATTCAGGTTTTAGGTTTTTCTCCGTGTCTCCGTGACTCCGTGGCAAAAATCAAGGAATTAATCGATGTCGAGAATCGGCGTATTTATCTGTCACTGCGGGGAGAACATCTCCCGGACGGTGGATGTGGAGCGGGTGGCGCAGGTCACTGCCCGGCTGCCAGGGGTGGCCATAGCCCTTGACTACAAGTACATGTGTTCTGACCCGGGGCAGAACCTGCTGAAGAAGGCGGTGGCCGAGCATAAACTGGACGGGGTCGTAGTGGCGGCCTGCTCTCCCAGGATGCACGAGAAGACCTTCCGAAACGCCGCCAGGGCAGCAGGCTTGAATCCATTTCTTTGCGAGATGGCCAACATCCGCGAGCACTGCTCCTGGGTTCATGAGGACCGGGAAGAGGCGACCGCCAAGGCCATTGACATCGTGAAGTTTACGGTATCGCGGGTGAAAAAAGACCGGGCCCTCGCCCCCATCACCGTTCCCATCACCAAGCGGGCGCTGGTCATCGGCGGCGGCATTGCCGGAATCCAGGCGGCCCTGGACATTGCCGACGCCGGCCACCAGGTGGTGCTGGTCGAACGTGAGCCCTCCATCGGCGGCCATATGGCCCAGCTCTCCGAGACCTTCCCCACCCTCGACTGCTCCCAATGCATCATGACCCCGAAGATGGTGGACGTGGCCAACCACCCCAACATCAAGCTCTACACCTGGTCCGAGATCGAAGAGGTCTCCGGCTACATCGGCAACTTTCAGGTCACCGTCCGCAGGAAGGCCCGCTCGGTGGATGAAGATAAATGCACCGGCTGCGGGGTCTGCATGGCCAAATGTCCCCAGAAGAAGATCGACAATGCATTCGACCGGAACCTGGGAACCCGGCCCGCCATCTACGTTCCCTTCCCCCAGGCGGTTCCCAACACCCCGGTCATCGACCGGGACAACTGCACCCGCTTCAAGACCGGCAAATGCGGCGTCTGCGAGAAAGTCTGCGGACCGGGTGCCATCGACTACGGGCAGCAGGACCAGCTCATCGTAGAGCCGGTGGGCGCCATCGTCGTCGCCAGCGGCTTCGACCTTTACAACATCGGTCCCAAGCCCGCCGACTCCCCCTATGAGGGTTACGGCGAGTTCGGCTACGGCGCCATCCCCGACGTCATCGACGGCCTCACCTTCGAGCGGCTTGCCTCCGCCTCCGGACCTACCGGCGGGAAGATTCTGCGACCCTCCGACGGGAAGGAACCCAAGCAGGTGGTCTTCATCCAGTGTGTCGGCTCCCGGGCCCGGGAAAAGGGGATATCGTACTGCTCCAAGATCTGCTGCATGTACACAGCCAAGCACACCATGCTCTACAAGCACAAGATCCACGACGGCCAGGCCTACGTCTTCTTCATGGACGCCCGCACCCCCGGCAAGAACTACGACGAGTTCTGGCGCCGGGCCGTGGAGGAAGAAGAGGCGGTCTACATCCGCGGCATGGTCTCCCGTCTCTACCAGAAGGGGGACAAGGTAGTGGTCATGGGGAGCGACGTCCTGGTCGGTGTCCAGGTGGAGATCGAGGCCGACCTGGTGGTGCTGGCCACCGCCGTGCAGGCCAGAACCGGCGCCGACCTCCTTGCCCAGAAGCTGGGGATATCTTATGACAGGTACAACTTCTACTCCGAGGCCCACGCGAAACTAAAGCCGGTTGAATGCGCCACCGCCGGCATATACCTGGCCGGCGCCTGCCAGGGGCCGAAGGACATTCCGGACACCGTCTCCCAGGCATCGGCGGCGGCGGCCAAGGTCATGACCCTCTTTGCCAAAGACCAGCTGGAGCGGGAGCCGATCGTAGCCCGCGTCAACGAGCGGAACTGCGCCGGCTGTCTTGCCTGCAAAAAGGTCTGCCCTTACGGCGCCGTAGAAGAGAAGGAGATTCGGGACAGAAACGGCAACCTGATCAAAACCGTGGCCTACGTGAATCCCGGCGTCTGCGGCGGCTGCGGCACCTGCCAGGCCACCTGCCCGTCGAAGTCGGTGGAATTGGATGGCTACACCGATGAGCAGATCATGGCGATGATCGAGGCGCTATAAAACCTGTTCTACGTTCTATGTTCTACGTTCTAGGTTTAGACCTTATGCCTTTCAACGTAGAACTTAGAACGTAGAACTTAGAACAGGATTCTTATGAAACACGACTTTGAACCGAAAATAGTTGCCTTCGTCTGCACCTGGTGCACTTATGCCGGGGCGGACCTGGCCGGGACCAGCCGGATGCAGTATCCCGCCAATGTGCGGGTCCTCAAGTTTCCCTGCACCGGCCGGATCGACCCGGTCTTCATCCTCAAGGCCTTCCAGAAAGGCGCTGACGGCGTGCTCGTCTCCGGGTGCCATCCGGGCGATTGCCACTACATGGCCGGCAACTTCCATGCCCGCCGACGCTTCGCCGCCTTCAGGAAACTCCTGGAGTTTGTCGGCGTGGATCTGGCAAGGCTCGAGTTCTCCTGGGTTTCCGCTGCCGAAGGGGGGAAATGGGTCGAGGTGGTGACCGACTTGACCGAGCGGATCAGGACCATGGGGCCGCTTGCAGAGTTCAAGGAGCTGGAAACTGAGGAGCACTGGTCCGGCCGGCTGGAGACGGCGGAGCTTAAAGAAGCGTACAACAACATCTGAATAGGACACGGATGAACACGGAAGAAACGGATTAAACCCAAAAGCCTTATGCTTTTAAATCCGTGTTCATCAGATTTTATCCGTGTCCCATAAAAAGGTTCTGGTTTTATGAACAATACGGCACAGAAACATGATGCAACTCCGCTGGTGGCCGAGAGCTACTACGCCGCCGTTACCGACGCGCTCCGCACAGAAGCGGCCAGGCTTCTCTCGGAAGGAGTGGTGACCGCGGTGATCGGGTACAAAGAGGGGCGCCGGCACGGCACAGCCGGGCCTGCCATCGTGGTCGACCCGGCACGGGCGAACGAGCTGATCTTTTCCGCCGCCTGCGTCAACAACCTCGCCCTCTACCTGACCAAGGCCAAGAAAGGGGTGGCTGGCACGGGGAAGATCGCCATCGTGGCCAAGGGATGCGACCTGCGGGCACTGGCCGGACTGATGGCGGAATCCCAAATCAGGCGCGAGGACCTCCATATCATCGGCGTGGCCTGCGCCGGCGTTTTCGGTAGCGGCGCCGACCGGAGGGAGCCCCTGTCAGCCGGCAATCTGGCCGGCAAATGCCGTGAGTGCTCCGTCGGTGCCCCCGAAGGCGCAGACATCGTCATCGGCACCCTTCCTCCCCTGCCGGAGCTTTCGCCGGTTGAGGCGGAAGAGCTGGCACGACTGGAAGCCATGACGCCGGCCGAGCGGTGGGCGTTCTGGAAGGAGAACTTCGCCCGCTGCATCAGGTGCTTTGCCTGCCGCCAGGTCTGCCCCTTTTGCTACTGCGAGCAGTGCCTCTGTGACCGGAACCGCCCCCAGGCTGTGGAGACCACTCCGCGTCCGGCCGGGAACATGGCGTGGCATATCGTGCGGGCCATGCACCTGGCCGGGCGGTGCGCCGGCTGCGCCGAGTGCGAACGTGCCTGTCCCATGGACATCCCGCTGAACCTCTTGAACCGCAAGATGGCCAGGGAGCTCAAAGAACTGTACGGCCATGAGGCGGGCTTAACGCCGGTGGAAAAGGGACCGCTGGTCATATACCGGGAAGACGACGACCAGTCGTTTATAAAATAACAGCAATTCTGCCACAGAGGCACGGAGACACAGAGATTCACAGAGAAAGGCTGAAAACCAGTGGGACGCGGAAAGACGGAAAAATCGGATCAAGTTGGATAAAACAAAATCGAAAACCAGTTTTTGTTTAAATCCACTTTTTCAGATTTAATCCGCTATACGGTCTTCTCTGAGTCTCCGTGGCTCTGTGGCAAAATCCAAGCGAGATCATATGCCAAAAACGATTACCGAACAGAATCTCCGTCTCCTCATTGATTCCCTTATCAAGGAAGGCACACGGGTCATCGGCCCCAGACGGACGGGCACCATTACCCTGTACGAGCCGCTCGCCAGGGGCGAGGAGCTCGACCTGAACGAACTGCCTCGCCGCTCCGCCAAGGAGGTCTTCTTTCCCGTCTGCGAGAACATCCTCTCCTTCCAGCGGGGCGAGGAGGGGGTGAAGGTCACGGACATCGACCCCTGCGCCTTCCCGGAAACGGTCCTGATCGGCGCCCGCCCCTGCGACGCGGCAGCCGCGCCGGTTCTGGACTCGGTCTTCTCCTGGGACTACAAAGACGAGTTTTTTCTCCAGCGGCGGCGCAAGACCACGGTCATCGGCCTTGCCTGCACCACGGCCGACGACGCATGTTTCTGCAGCGCAGTGGGGCTTTCCCCGGCCGACAGCAAGGGTGCGGACCTCTTCCTCACCCCCGTCCGGGAAGGGGGCTACCTCTGTGAAGCGCTGACCGACAAGGGGAAGACGCTCATCACCAGCCATGCCCGGCTCTTCGCCGAAACGTCCGCGGCGGCCCCTCTCTCCCTGAACGAGCCTGCGGGCGTAAAGCTCGATCTGCACAAGATCAAGGGGTGGCTGGATGAGAACTTCGAAAGCCCCATCTGGAAGGAGATCGCTGACCGTTGCGCCGGGTGTGGCTCCTGTGCGTTCCTCTGCCCCGCTTGCCACTGCTTCGATATCGTGGACGAGGGGACCGAAGCCGAAGGACACCGCAGAAAATTCTGGGATGCCTGCGGCTTCGGCAAGTTCACCGACCACGCCTCCGGCCATAACCCCCGTGACGCGCAGCCCAAGCGCTACCGCAACCGGATCATGCATAAATTCAAGTACTACGACGACAAATTCGGCCAGACCCTGTGCACCGGCTGCGGCAGGTGCATACGGTGGTGTCCGGTCGGCATCGACATCAAGGCGGTTTTGGAAGAAATACAGAAAGGATAAAGGAGCGAGGTTAAAGGACCGAGGAGCGAGGTTAAAGGACCGAGGTTAAGGCCTTTTCCTCGGACCTCGAACCTCGCTCCTCGGACCTATTTTTATGTGCGACCACAGCAAAAACATCTACCTCCCCCACCTCGCCACCATCGAGGCAATCAACGACGAGACGCCGGACGTCCGCACCCTGCGCTTGGTGTTCCAGGACGAGCAGGTCAGGGAAAACTTCGCCTTCCGGGCCGGGCAGTTCGCCGAGTACTCCGCCTTCGGCGCCGGCGAGTCCACCTTCTGCATCGCCTCCTCCCCCACCCGGAAAGGCTACATCGAGTGCTGTTTCCGGTCAGTGGGTCGGGTCACCGACGCCCTGCGGGGCCTTGAGGTGGGTGATACCGTCGGAGTGCGCGGTCCCTACGGCAACTCCTTCCCCATTGAGGAATTTTACGGCAAAAACCTCGTCTTCGTGGCGGGGGGGATCGCCCTCCCTCCTTTGCGGACGGTGATCTGGAACTGCTTGGACCTGCGCGACAAGTTCGGTGACATTACCATCGTCTACGGCGCCCGCACCGAGGCCGACCTCGTCTACAAGCACGAGCTGAAGGAATGGCAGGAACGTAGCGACGTGCGCCTGGTGAAGACCGTGGATCCGGGGGGCAATACCCCCGGCTGGGACGGAAAGGTCGGCTTCGTGCCGACGGTGCTGGAAGAGGCGGCCCCTGCTGCTGCGAACACCATCGCCCTCGTCTGCGGCCCTCCCATCATGATCAAGTTCACCCTGCCGGTCCTGGAAAAGCTGGGTTTCTCCGACGATGCCATTTACACTACCCTGGAAAACCGCATGAAGTGCGGACTGGGCAAGTGCGGCCGTTGCAACGTAGGAAACGTTTACGTCTGCAAGGACGGGCCGGTCTTTACGGCAAAGCAGGTGAAGGCGATGCCCCAGGAGTTTTGAGGCGCGGCCGGCTTCATTGTAAAAAAGGGGTTCGGATATATTTCCGAACCCCTTTTTCAGTTCCGCCAAGTCACTATCCAAATCCTATGGCTTTTCTCTGTGTCCCCTGTGACTCCGTGGTGAAAACCTTTGCAACTCAGAGCCGACCGGAAAGCGCATTCAGCCCGTCATCGATGTACTGCTGGGCGTACTTCACGTAATTCTGCGGTGATTTCTGCAGCCAGGCGATCTCGTCAGGGGTGAGGTCGCGCTTGTATTTGGCCGGCGCGCCGACCCAGAGAGTGTGGGGGGGGATGACGGTCCCTTCGGTGACCAGGGCGCGGGCGCCGATAAGCGCCCCTTCTCCCACGACAACCTTGTCCATGACGATCGCCTGCATGCCGATGAATGCCCCGTTGCCGACGGTGCAGCCATGGAGGGTGACGTTGTGGCCTACCGTCACGTCGTCGCCGATCACAAGCGGCGCACCGGGGTCGTCCGCGTGCTTTTTGTGGGTCACGTGAAGCATGGAGAGGTCCTGGATGTTGGCACGGGCGCCGATGCGGATGAAGTTCACATCGCCGCGTGCAACGACATTGTACCAGATGCTGCTCCGGGGGCCGATCTGCACGTCGCCGATGACAACGGCGGTCTCGGCAATGAAGGCGGTCGGGTCGATCTGGGGGTGAGCCCCCTGGAATGGCTTAATCATTTTACCGTGTCCTTTCAACGTATATAAACTTCTCCGGAAACGCGATTTTTTTCGTCCTGGCAAGGCTGTCGAGGGAGAGCGCGGAGGCGTAGCAGCGCTACGCCGCACAAGCGAACCCGAAGACTTACGCAGCCAGGGCGGAAAAGGCGCGTTTCCTAATCCCTGGGAATCGCCAGCATCCGGTCGAGCGCTCGCTTGGCAGGGATGCGGATCTCCTCCGGCACCCTCACTACCGGTGACATGGTCTGGAGGGCTTCCAGGATATCCTCCAGCGAAGTCAGCTTCATGTTGGGGCAGATGAGGGCAGGAGAGGCGAGGATGAACTCCTTGCCGGGGTTTTCGTGCCGCAGCCGGTAGAGTATCCCCGCCTCGGTGCCGATGATGAAACGTCTGGCAGGGCTCTTGCTGCAATAACCGTACATTCCCGTAGTTGAGCAGACATGGTCGGCAAGTGCCGCCACTGCCGGGTTGCATTCCGGATGGCAAACGAACGGGGCATCGGGATACTCGGCCTTCAAGCGGATGACATCATCGACCTTCAGGCGCTCGTGGGTCGGGCAAAAGCCGTCCCACAAGTGGAACTTCTTGCCGACAAAGCGGGCTACATAGCGCCCCAGGTTCCGGTCCGGGACAAAAATCACCTCCCGATCCGGCAGCGATTCGACCACTTTCACCGCGTTTGCCGAGGTGCAGCAGATGTCGGAGAGGGCCTTGACCGCCGCCGAGGAGTTGACGTAGGTGACCACCGGTGCTCCCGGGTACATCCCCTTCATCTCCAGGAGCCCCGCCTCTGTGACCATGTCCGCCATGGGGCACCCGGCATCGAGCCGTGGCAGGAGCACGGTTTTTTCCGGGGCCAAAATGGCCGCCGATTCCGCCATAAAGTGGACGCCGCAGAATACGATCACCTCCGCGGAAGCTTCTGCCGCCTCCATGGAGAGCGCCAGGGAGTCGCCGGTGATGTCGGCAATCTCCTGCACCTCGTCGCGCATATAATTATGAGCCAGGAGCACACCGTTCCGCTTCTTTAAAAGAGCCCCGATCTCCTGTTTGATTTCGTCGGTATACATAAGATGTCGTCCTCGCAGCTTTTTGCCTTCCGCCCCTTTACAGGAGTGGATAGCTTGGCAAATATTAGACAATGTTCCGCTTTATGTCAAACCCTTTGCTTGACACGAACCGGCAAAACATCTATTATTTTTACATCATCTGAGAAGATTCCAGGGAAAATTACCGATGGCCGGATTCCCTTGTCGTCAAGGGGGCCGCACATCGGCAGTGGGGTGCGATATGTTTGGGATAGGGATGCCGGAACTGATCATCATTTTGGTTATTGCGCTGGTCGTCATCGGACCACAGAAACTGCCTGACCTTGCCAGATCGCTCGGCAAAGGGCTTGCCGAATTCAAACGTGCCACGGAAGATTTTAAGCAAAATATCGAGGAAGAAACAAAAGCGTTGGATGAAAAGGATAAGGCTCCTCAGGAAGCCGCCGCAAAGGGAGAAGCGGTGGCGGCTGACAAGGCAAAGGAAGAAAGCAAAGAGAACGTTAAGGGCTGATTCGGATACGCGGCAGAGATAAAGAAAGGCGGGTTGTCCCCGCCTTTCTTTATTTGTACTCCTTTAACTTTTCCTTGGCAGTCTTGACTTCTTCTGCAAAGGGGAAATCGTCTATCAGCTTTTTCAACACATACCGGGCGCTTTTCACATCTCCCAACTCCTTGAAAGCCATAGCCTGTTTCAGCATGGCCGCCGGCACCTTTTCCTTGCCGGGGAAATTCTTGATTATCTGCTGAAACTCCAGGATCGCCTGATCGTACTTTTTATCACCGTAAAAGGTTTCACCCAGCCAGTAATGGGCATTGGCCGCCAATTCGTGGTTGGGGTAAAGCTCGATAAACCGCGTAAAAAGCTCTCTCGCCTTTTGCGGATTACCCCCCCTGAAGGTGTCCAACGCCTTCTGATACAGGACGTCAGGAGACTTCTCCAAGTCTTTCGTCCTGGTTTCTACCACTTTTTTCTGGAACTCTTCAAACCCTTTTTCCAGCTTCTGTATCCTGTCTTCAATGGTTGCCAGCCGTCGGTCCGAATCTTCCTTCATTAACGAGATATCTTCGGTCGGCTTCTTGGCCATTAGCGCCACATCGTCCACCTTGCCGGTCAGGACCTGCATATCGACTTTAGCGCTGTCAAGGGTTGCCTGCAGATCGGCAGTCCCTTTACGGAGGGTTTCAATATCCGTTTGAAACCCTTTGATGGTTTTCTCTATACCTTCTTTGGTTTCGCTTCTCACTCCTCCCAAATCCTTTTCCATCTGGAAGATGCGGGTCTTTACCTCGTCCATGTCGCGCTGCGTGTTCTGCATATCACCCTGGCTTGCACATCCGGACAGCGCAAGCAAAAAAGCGACGGGCACACCTTTTTTCAGTAACCCCATAGGTTCAAAATCCTCCCTGATCTTTGCAGGGGGCGTATGGACATACGCCCCCTGCAAAGGTGCAATACAAAAAAGGAGCCGTTTCGGCTCCTTTTCACTAATGACCATAACGATAAATTATTTTGAGATAATGACAAACTCCGCCCGTCTGTTCTTTGCCCAGGCGGCTTCATCGTGCCCCGGGTCGAGCGGCTTTTCCTTGCCGTAGCTGATAATGGAGAGCCTGTCAGCAAGAACTCCCAGCGTTACCAGGTAGTTCATGGCGGCCTTGGCTCTCTTCTCGCCGAGGGCAAGGTTGTATTCGTCGGAGCCGCGCTCATCGCAGTGTCCCTCTATCTGCACCTTAACCGGGTTGTTCTTCAGCAGCCACTCGGCGTCTTTGTACAGGGTATCACGGGAGGGCTGGGTAAGGACGAAGGAGTCAAAATCAAAGTAGATTCTCTCCAGGGCTGACTCGCCGGCTTTGGCAGATTTCATGGTTTCTTCTTTGACCGAAGCGGGCGCCTCTTTAATCGGTTGCTCCTGCACCACCTCTTCCTTTACCGATGGCTTGGCAGGAATTTGTTCGGCAGGCTTAGCAGTTGAGGGCGGAGAAATACCTTCCTCTCCCTTCATCATCTCCTTCTTGGCGCAGCCGCTTGCCAGAAGCGCTCCACAACAAAGAACCATGAAGAAACCCACCATACCCTTACGCATTTTCCCTCTCCTTTTCGACAAGTGAATTATGAAGCTGTTCGTTGGGAGACGACTCTCCCAAGTTCACAGAAGAAACATGACACATTATACATAAGATGCGGTCATTTTCAATGCATTCTTATAACGAATTATAAATAGTCCGAGCTACCAGCGTGGGGACCACGTCGGGTGTGAGTCCTCTCCTTTACCGCGCGAAACCTTGGTCTGACCGGCGCCGTCGGCGCGCATGACGTGGATGGCCTCTTTCCCCCCCCGTTTAGAGCCGAAGGTGATAAATCGGCCGTCCGGCGACCAGCGCGGATGCTCATTGTTTCCTTCGCTGGTAAGCTGAGAATCGTTGCTCCCGTCGGGGTTTATGGCGTGAATCTGAAAGCCGCCTCCTTCCTGACGGCAGTAAAGGATCCGGTCTCCCTTGGGGGACCACCGCGGACTTACGTTGTAAGTACCGCTGGTAGTAAGTCTGCGGACATTCGAACCGTCGGAGTTCATAATGAAAACCTGGGGTTTTCCCAGCCGGTCGGAAACAAAGGCAAGTTTTGAGCCGTCCGGCGACCAGGCGGGAGAAACTTCGATTGCGCCGTTATTGGTGAGCCTCGTGGGATGTTTGCCGTCTTTATCAATGGTGTAGATTTCCGAGTTCCCGTCCTTGCTTATGGCAAGAGCGATTCTTTTGCCGTCCGGCGAGACCGCGCCGGTGACATTTATGCCGCGGCTTGAGGAGACGCGGGCTTCGACACCGCTGAAAATCTCCCTGCGGTACAGGTCGGGGTTTCCCTTTTTATACGAAGAGAAGATAATTTCCCGGCCATCGGGGAAGAATTCAGGATTTAGGTTGATGGAACCGTTTCTGGTGAGTCTTTGCACGTTGAAACCGTCGTAATCCATGAGATAGATTTCTTTGTTGCCGGTAGTTGTGGATACAAAGGCGATTTTCCCGGTAAAGGGACCCTTCTCGCCGGTGATCACACGCATTATCTCGTCGGAGAAGGTGTGCGCCATCCTGCGCAGCTCTTTGCGTTTCCCGGTATAACGTTTCGCGGTCAGCTCCCTCTCCTTCATCACGTCATACAGTCTGCATTCAAGCGTAAGGTTATCGCCTGTGAGGGAGTAGCCGGTTTTTATGAGAAGATCCGTCCCTGCCGATTTCCATGGAACGAAATCGAAATCTCCGGGTCTGATGCCGCTTCTTCCTTCGGTAACCCGGGGTGATGCGACGGTGAACGGACCGGCCAGGGACATGTCAAACCGAAACACCTCCGTGGTTTCCTGGGAAACCTCGGCGCTCTGCCCTCCGGCAAGGGAAACCGGCGGGGCAATGGCCAGCTGCAATTGGTGGGAGCCTTGCGCGGTGACTTCAAGGTATCCCTGCTGTGCATGGACCAAAGCCGGGAAAAGCATAAATAACAAGGTAAAAAACGCTCGTTTCACTTCTTTCCGACTCCTTGCGGCTTGAAGATAAAGCCCTGTTCAAATTCTCCGCCGCCCGGCGGCGGAGTGAAGGTTTTCTCCGCCTTGCTGACGGCTTTGAGCACGGCGTCTTCAAACACGGTATCCCCGCTACTCCGTTCGATGCGGGATTTGATGATATGACCGTTTCTGTCGATGGAGAGTCTGATTACCACTTCAGGGGCCTTGCTTGCATAAGCTATGGTAGTTTTAAAGGCATCCCTGAGTCGTGACTGGACGTAGCTGGCATAATCGCTGCCGGCTTCTCTGCCGGTTCCTCCAGGCATTCCCGTCTGCACGGCGCCGCTTCCGGAAGTCCGTTTTTTCAAGGCTTCCAGTGCAGCCGCCGCGTGTTTCGCCTCGGTTTCCCGTTCCAGTCGGGCTATCCGTTCCTCGAATTCCGTGGCGGTCTCCGGGGCACTCTTTGCCGATTTTGCAGGCTGGGGCGCAGGCGCCTGCTTTTGAGTCGGTTTCACAGCGGATTTGGCCGGCAGCTTCATTTCCTGGGGTGCCGGTTCGGCTGAAGGCGGGGGGGAGGGAGCGCGTCCCGCAGCAGTCGGGCTTCCTGCCTGGGGACTCGCCACCGGCAGGTTCACGACGTCCACGTAGTAGACCTGCTCTTCTTTGGGGGTGTAGAGCCAGGTGAAATGGAACTTGACGAGCGCGATATAAAAGGTCAGATGGCAGATGGCCGAGAAGACGACCAACTGCCATATTCCTCCGTTTTTTCGTTGGAGCGTGCGGCTCATTTCCTCTGGGCCGGCTCCGTAACCATGCCGAGACGTTCAATCCCCGCGCCCTTGATCTCGGCCATGATTTTAACTACATCGCCATAGGGAACATCCCTGTCGGCCTTGAGGAAGACCTCTTTCTTGGCCCTGTTGGCAAAGATGCCGGAGAGCCTGGACTGCAGATCCCCAAGGGGGATTTCGTTCTTGTCGATAAAGATGCGGTTTCCCTTGTCAATGGAGACTATGACGGTTTCTTCCTGGCTGGGGAGGGACTTTGCCTGGGTTTTGGGAAGGTTGACCTGTACCCCCTGCTGCATCATGGGGGCGGTTACCATGAAGATCACCAGGAGCACCAGCATGACGTCCACCAGGGGGGTGACGTTGATCTGGGACATGGTGCTGCGGTCACCGTTTCCTCTGCTGCCGATTTCCATCGTTTTCCCCTATTTATTTGTGATGGTGCGCTGGATGATGTTGAGAAACTCAGTGGAGAAATTGTCCATCTCAGCAATTATGACCCTGATTCTGTTCTGAAAATGGTTGTACCCCATGACCGCGGGAATGGCGGCAACCAAGCCGATGGCGGTTGCGATCAGCGCTTCGGCGATGCCGGGCGCTACGACCGCCAGGGATGCGGAACCGGTCTCTCCTATCCCCTTGAACGCGGTCATGATTCCCCAGACCGTGCCGAACAGGCCGATAAACGGCGCAGTTGAGCCGGTAGTTGCCAGGAAGGTGGTGTACTTCTCCAGTCGGGTTATTTCCGAGGTGGTTGCCCGTCTGAGTGCCCGGGCAATGTTGTCGATCCCTCCCAGATCGGTGCTGATCACGTCAGGATCTTCCTTCGTCTCTCCCTTTTCCATGAGCTTTTTCAGCTCGCCGTATCCTTCGCTGAAGAGTACGGAAAGGGGTGAGTTGGCAAAGCGGTCCAGCTGGGCGTTTATGGTGTCAAAGCGTTTTGCTTTCCAGAAAAACTCCATAAACCGCTCCGATTCGCTGTTGGCACGGTGAACCTGGAGCAGTTTATAGAAAATGATGGCCCATGAAACCACGGAAAAGTAGATCAGGATAATCAACACGAGTTTTACGACCAGGCCGGTCCCGGCGAAGAATGTCAAGGTAGCTACCTCCAGCATTTATTTGATGCAACGTGGGAAAAATATTCCTTACGACGGACGAAGTCAATACGATTTTTGGTATTCGGTTTTGCAGGGGCCGCCCCTACGGGAAAAATGCATCAATAACACGCCGGCTTTCTGTCCTGAAAGCAGGTGATCTGCTGCCGCCAGTTCTCCATTACCGCGAAATCAAGGGTGGCGGTCAGTTCGCAGTTCTCATACCCCCCTTCGGCCAACAGCTCTCCCTTCGGACCGATGATGAGGCTGGAGCCGAAAAAGTCAAGCTTCCCCAAGACGCCGCAGCAGTTGGCGGCGACCACGAACATCTGGTTCTCGATGGCCCTTGCCTTCAGAAGCGTCCGCCAGTGCTCTTCCCGAGGTTTCGGCCATTCACCGGGAACGACCAGGATTTCCGCCCCCTCCACCGCCAGGCGGCGGGCAAGTTCCGGGAAGCGGAGGTCGTAGCAGATGAACACGCCGACCCTCCCCAAGTGAGTGTCGGCCACGAGCCGGGAGTCGCCGCCGGTAAAGGAGCGGTCCTCGTTCATGAGGGAAAACAGGTGAATTTTTCGGTACTTGCCGGCCAGCTCGCCCCGGTCCACGACATATGCGGTGTTGCAGACCTTGTCGCCGTCCGGCTCCGGCAGGCTCCCCACCAGCACCATCCCGTATTGAGCGGAAAGCCGTCCCATTTCCTCCACCACCTCGGGCGTGCGCTTCGCCAGCTCATTCAGTTCACGGTAGGCAAAGCCGCAGCTCCACATCTCCGGCAGAACAGCCAACTGGACCCCTTCAGCGGCAAGCCGAGCCAGGGCGTCCCGCACATACTCCACATTGGCGTCGATGTCTCCCATCCTGATATTGAACTGCACGGCGGCTGCCTTGACCTCCCGTTTCATGATACCTCCCGATTGTTGAGCGGCTAACCTTTCTGACTCTTCTGGCGCTGCTCTTCCATAAACATGTCAATGGCCAGGAGAAATACCCCGACGCAGATGGCCGAGTCAGCCACGTTGAAGGCCGGCCAATGGTGCTCGTACCAGTGGGCGTCGAGGAAGTCGATCACTTCGCCGAGCCGGACCCGGTCGATCAGGTTACCCAGCGCCCCGGAGAAGATGAGTGACAGGCAAAGTGCGGTAAATTTCTGCTCGGCGCGGAGCCTGCGAAAAACCACAATAATCACCCCGATAGCGATCAGCGAGACCAGGATGAAGAAGGGAAGGCGGTAGCTGAAATCAGCCAGGAAACTGAAGGCTGCCCCCCTGTTGCGCATGTACGTGATATTGAAAAAATTCTCCACCACGGTGATGGAGCTGTGCAGGTCCATGGTGCGGTCGATGTAAATCTTTGTCGCCTGGTCGAGGAAAAGCACGACGGTCGAGATAACAAGGAGGATGATGTATTTGGTTCTCATGAAGAAAAAACTTTCTTCACCACGGAGACACAGAGACACGGAGGAAAAACTTATTTAAAAAGATGGACAGGATTTAAGGCTTTTGGTTTTTAACACTAATAAATGAACTTCGGTTTTATCCTGTATATCCCTGTTCAATTCTCTTTGAGGTTTTCTCCGTGCCTCCGTGTCTCCGTGGTGAGATTTTCAGGATTTTTAAATTTATTTTACGGCTTTCAGGCATTTCGGGCAGATGGTCGGATGCTCCGGGTCTTTGCCGATCTCCTCGTCATAGCACCAGCAGCGCTCACACTTTACCCCCGGCGCGGCGGTCACTTGGATATTCAATCCCTCGATTCCCTCGGCTGCGAAAACCTCGCCTGATATGCTGTCCACAAGGTCTACCCTGGAAACGATAAAAATGCTCGAAAGTTCTCCGGAATGCTCTTTGAGGAAAACCTGTAGCTCCGCCGGAGCGGAAATGGCAACGGCGGCGTCAAGGGAATGGCCGATGCTCTTCTGCACACGGGCCAGTTCCAGGGCCTTGGAGACCTCACCCCGTACCTGCATGATCCTCTCCCAGCGCTCCACGAGGGCGTCATCCCTGTTTTCCGGCTTGAGCGGCGGGAACTGGGAGAGATGGACGTTTTCCTCGCGCCTCCCCGGCATGTAACGCCAGACCTCGTCGGAGGTGAAGGAGAGGACCGGGGCGACGAGCTTCACCAGTGCTTCCAGTATCTGGTACATTGCGGTCTGGGCGCTTCTCCGTTCCAGCGACTCCTTCCTGCTCGTATAGACCCGGTCTTTGAGGATATCCAGGTAAAATGCACTCATCTCCACGGTGCAGAAGGAGTTGACGCCATGATAGAGGACATGGAATTCCGATTCCTCATAGGCCTTCATCACCTTCTCCTTCAGAAGTTCAAGCTGATGGAGTGCCCAGCGGTCGATTTCCGGCATCTCGTTGAATGGGACGCTCTCCTTTGCCGGATCAAAATCGTTGATATTTCCCAGAATGTAGCGGCAGGTGTTGCGGATGCGGCGATAGGCCTCGGAGAGCCGGGTGAGTATCTCCTGGGAGATGCGGATGTCGTCACGGTAGTCCTGGGCTGCCACCCAGAGGCGGAGCACCTCTGCCCCGTACTTCTTGATGACGTCCTCCGGCGCCACCACGTTCCCCACCGATTTGCTCATCTTGCGGCCGCTGCCGTCCACGACGAAGCCGTGGGTCAAAACGCTTTTGTAGGGGGCGGCGCCATGGGTGCCGACGCCGGCAAGGAGCGAGGAGTGGAACCAGCCGCGGTGCTGGTCGCTCCCCTCCAGGTACATGTCGGCCGGCGATCCCAGGTTGGGGCGGTTTTCCAGGACTGCCGCATGGGAGACCCCGGAATCAAACCAGACGTCGAGGATGTCCATCTCCTTTTCAAATGCGCTCTTGCCGCAGGAAGGACAGGCGGTTCCGGGGGGGATCAGTTCCTGCGCTTCCCGGTCATACCAGATGTCGGATCCCTCTTTTTCGAAGAGATCGGCCACATGGTGCATGACCTTGGCGTCGGCCATGACTTCGCCGCACGCGGTGCAGTAGAAAGCGGTGATGGGAACCCCCCAGCTCCGCTGGCGGGAGATGCACCAGTCGGGACGGTTTTCCACCATGCCGTAGATCCGCTCTTTCCCCCATTTGGGAATCCAGGTGACCCGGTTGATCTCCTCCAGCGCCTTTTTCCGCAGGTCGTTCCGCTCCATGGAGATGAACCATTGCTCGGTGGCGCGGAAGATGATCGGCTTCTTGCAGCGCCAGCAGTGGGGGTATGAATGGGTGATCTCCCCCGACCCGATCAGGGCTCCAACTTCCTTGAGTTTTTCAATGACGTTCTGGTTGGCGTCAAAGACGAACTGACCGCCGAAAAACTCGACGTTTTCCAGGAAGCGGCCGCGGTTGTCCACCGGATTGTAGATGTCCAGGCCGTGCTGCAGGCCGAGCTCGTAGTCGTCCTGTCCGTGGCCCGGAGCCGTGTGGACGCAGCCGGTGCCGGCTTCGAGAGTAACGTGCTCCCCCAGGAGGATCACCGAATCCCGCTCATAAAAAGGGTGCCGGCAGAGTTTTTTCTCCAGAATATCCGCCTTGAAGGTGGCAATGACCTTCCCGTCCACTCCGGTCGCCTTCTGGAACGATTCCCTGAGCCCCTCTGCTACGATAAGGACTTCGTTCTCCGCTTCCAGCGCCACGTAATCGAATTCCGGATGCATGGCGACCGCCAGGTTGGCGGGGAGGGTCCAGGGGGTGGTGGTCCAGATCACCAGGGAAACCTTCTTCCCGGCCAGGACCGGCACTGCGCCGGAGATGTCGTCCTTGAGCGGAAATTTCACGAAGATGGACGGTGACTTGTGGTCGGCGTACTCCACTTCCGCTTCGGCCAGGGCCGTGCCGCAGGAGGAACACCAGTGGACCGGCTTTTTCCCCTTGTAGAGACCGCCGTTTTCGGCAAAACGGGCCAGCTCCCGGGCAGTGATCCCTTCATAGCTGAAGTGCATGGTAAGATAGGGATTGTCCCATTCTCCCAGCACCCCTAGGCGCTCAAATTCCTTTTTCTGGACGTCCACAAACTTTGCCGCGTATTCCCGGCACTGTTTGCGCATCTCCAGCTTGGATACCTCGTGCTTCTTGCTCCCAAGATTTTTTTCCACTTGCAGCTCGATGGGGAGCCCGTGGCAGTCCCAGCCGGGGACGTAGGGGGCGTCAAACCCGCTCATACGCTTGCTCTTGAGAATGATGTCCTTGAGGATCTTGTTGAGGGCGTGACCGATATGGATGTGGCCGTTGGCGTACGGCGGACCGTCATGGAGAATGTAGCGCGGCTTGCTCTTGCCGGCCGCACTGAGCTTGCCGTACAGGTCGGTTTTTCTCCAGTCGTCGAGGATTTCCAGCTCCTTCTGGGCCAGGTTGGCTTTCATGGGAAATCCGGTAGCCGGCAGGTTGAGGGTGTCTTTGTAGTCCATATAAAAGCCTCCACAGGGGTATGAATAAGATGAATGACAAGTAAAATGCCATGGCAGGAGTAGAGCGAAAAACATCTTAAGCTACAAGGAACCCATTGAAAAGTCAAGGATAAAGGGGGTTTTTGGTTGTATTAGGAAGGGGTAAATGGTATAAAGTCTCGCTGGTCACACCGGAGGTAGCACAGCCATGGATCAAAAGCATGCGGACTCATACTGGGGGGGGATTGTAAAGTCGATGGGGCTGGTCTTCGGCGATATCGGCACCAGCCCCATTTATACCCTCACGGTCCTCTTCGCCCTTACCAAGCCGACCCATGACAATGTCTTCGGCATTATTTCCCTCGTGGTCTGGACCCTCATCATTCTGGTCACCGTGGAATACGCCTGGCTCGCCATGAGTCTGGGGCGAAAGGGGGAGGGGGGGACCATCGTTCTCAAGGAGATCCTGGTCAGGCTCCTCAAGTCGGGGCGGCGGATGGTGTTTGTCGGCTTTCTCTCCTTTGTCGGCGTCTCTCTGCTGCTGGGTGACGGCGTTATTACCCCGGCCATCAGTATCCTTTCCGCCGTGGAAGGTATGCTTCTCATCCCCGCTCTGGCTAGCGTGCATCAAGGGACCCTGATTTTTATCGCTTCTGTGATAGCCGTTATCCTGTTTATCTTTCAGTTCAAGGGAACCGACAAGGTGGCGGCGGCCTTCGGTCCGCTGATGACCGTATGGTTCATCGCGTTAACCGTTACCGGCCTCATATCCATCGCCTCGTTCCCGGAGATACTCAAATCCGTCAGCCCTTATTATGCCATAAAATTTTTTCTGGATAACGGCTTTTCCGGCTTTTTTGTCCTCTCCGAGGTGATTCTCTGCGCCACCGGAGGTGAGGCGCTCTATGCGGACATGGGGCATCTCGGTCGGCGGCCGATCATCAGGGCCTGGTACTTTGTCTTTGTCGCCCTTGTTATCAACTATCTGGGGCAGGGTGCCTTTGTAATAATGCATCCAGATGCAAAGAACATCCTGTTCGGAATGGTCCAGGGACAATCGCAGATACTCTACATCCCATTTCTCATCCTTACCATCATCGCCACGGTAATTGCTTCCCAGGCGCTGATCAGCGGGGTTTTTTCCATTGTCTACCAGGGAATAACCACGCGCATCATGCCTCTCATGAAGGTCGATTACACCTCCAGCCACCTGAAATCCCAGATTTACATCGGATCTGTCAATTGGTTCCTGATGCTGCTGGTCATCTTTATCATGCTCATCTTCAGGAAATCGGAGAATCTGGCTGCGGCCTACGGCTTGGCCGTCACCGGCACCATGACCATCACCGGCATCATGATGACCATGATCTATGCCCATACGACCAAGAAGTGGAAGGTTCCTATCGCTGCGGCAGTGACACTGGTGGACTTTGCATTCCTGGCGGCCAACTTCAACAAGATTCCCCATGGTGGTTACTGGTCCATCATCCTCGCCGCCATCCCTTTCGTCACCATTCTGATCTGGACTAAGGGGCAGCGCGCCCTCTACCGCTCCCTCAAGCCCCTTGATCTGGAGACTTTTCTTTTAAGCTATGAGCAGATCTATGCCAAGGGAAAGAATATCCCCGGGACCGGGCTCTTTTTCACCCGTGAGTGGAACGTCATCCCTCCGTACGTGATCCACTGCATCATCCGGAGCAACATCATCTATGAGCGCAACATCCTTATCTCCATCGTCAGGACCGATGACCCGTTCGGGGTGAAGAGCCATCTGAAAACCGGCCTCGGTCCGGGACTGGACGCCTTCGAAATAAGGGCGGGCTACATGGATGTGATTGATATCGAGAAGCTCCTGAAAAAGCATGAGATCCAGGAAAAGGTCATTTTTTACGGCATTGAGGATATCGCCACATACAATCCGGCTTGGCGAATATTCTCAGTCATCAAGAAGCTGACCCCGAACTTCGTGCAGTTCAACAAACTGCCGGCGAGCAAGCTGCAAGGGGTGGTGACAAGAGTTGAGATGTAAAAGGGGTGCCACATGGAACGCCTATTGCCGGATTTCGAGGAACGGCGAACAAAACTGAATCTGTACGCGGGCTAGTTTTTCGCCGCAACATATTTGTAGATAAAAAAAGGGAGCAGACAATTTGTCCACTCCCTTTTTGTTGTTTTCGGCAAAATCAGAAACGTGGATTTTTCGATAAGCTCTAGGCGCCCGAGGGATGACGCGGAGACGTACATGATTGTACGTCGCACAAGGAATCCCGAAGGGCAACGACGAGATTGCGAAAAAGCCGCGTTTCTTACATCATGCCGCCCATGCCGCCCATTCCGCCCATCCCCCCGGGCATTGCAGGCATTCCTTCTTCTTTCGGCTTCTCGACAATCAAGGCCTCGGTGGTCAGCATGAGGCCGGCTATGGAGGAGGCGTTCTGCAAGGCGTACCTGGAAACCTTGGTCGGATCGATGATGCCGGCCTTGATCAGGTCACCATACTCGTCGTCTGCGGCGTTGTAGCCGAAGGCGTCGGAGCCGTTCTTCACCTTGTCCACTACGATGGAGCCGTCCACCCCGGCGTTCTGGGCGATCTGACGGATCGGCTCTTCCAGGGCGCGCTTGATGACGTCAACGCCGAACTGCTGCTCGGTGGGGAGTTTCAAACCGTCCAATGCGGACATTGCGCGGAGATAGGCAACGCCGCCGCCGGGGACGATCCCCTCATCGACGGCTGCGCGGGTAGCGTGGAGGGCGTCCTCGACCCGTGCCTTCTTCTCTTTCATTTCGGTTTCAGTCGCAGCGCCAACCTTGATTACAGCAACACCGCCGACCAGCTTGGCAAGGCGCTCCTGGAGCTTCTCGCGGTCATAGTCGCTGGTGGTTTCTTCGATCTGGGCGCGGATCTGCTTGACGCGCCCTGCGATTTCAGCCTCGGCGCCGGCGCCGTCGATGATGGTGGTGTTGTCCTTGTCGATGGTGATCCGCTTGGCCTGGCCGAGCATGTCCATGGTGGTGTTCTCCAGCTTGAAGCCGATTTCTTCCGAGATCACCTTGCCGCCGGTGAGAACCGCGATGTCTTCCAGCATCGCCTTGCGGCGGTCACCGAAGCCGGGAGCCTTGACGGCGCAGACGTTCAGTACGCCGCGCAGCTTGTTGACCACCAGGGTGGCAAGAGCCTCGCCTTCGATGTCTTCGGAGATGATGAGGAGGGGGCGGCCGGACTTGGCGGTCTGCTCCAGAACGGGGAGGAGGTCCTTCATGCTGGAGATCTTCTTGTCATGGATGAGAATGGTGGCGTTCTCCAGGTTTGCTTCCATCCGCTCGGGATCGGTGACGAAGTACGGGGAGAGGTAGCCGCGGTCGAACTGCATCCCTTCGACGGTCTCAAGGGTGGTCTCCATGGCTTTGGCTTCTTCGACGGTGATGACCCCTTCCTTGCCGACCTTTTCCATGGCCTGGGCGATGATGTCGCCGATGGTCTTGTCATTGTTGGCCGAGATGGTCCCTACCTGGGCGATCTCCTTGTGATCCTTGATCGGCTTGGATATCTTCTTCAGTTCGCCGACCAACGTCTCCACCGCCTGGTCGAGACCGCGCTTGATTTCCATCGGGTTGTGGCCGGCAGCCACCAGCTTGGCCCCCTGACGGTAAATGGCCTGGGCAAGCACGGTAGCAGTGGTGGTGCCGTCACCGGCCACGTCGGAAGTCTTGGAGGCAACCTCCTTGACGAGCTGTGCCCCCATGTTCTCAAACTTGTCTTCCAGCTCGATCTCCTTGGCGACGGTGACGCCGTCTTTGGTGATCAGCGGTGCGCCAAACGATTTTTCAATGACTACATTGCGCCCTTTGGGACCGAGGGTCACTTTTACGACGTCAGCCAGGGTGTTCACCCCTTTAAGGATGGCGTTTCTGCCCTCCTGGTCGAATTTAATTATTTTTGCTCCCATCTTTCGGTATCCTCCTTGGATATATTCTTTAATTTGCCATTAACTGATGTCGCTCAATAAAACACGAGCCGTTACTTCTCCAGTACGCCGAGGATGTCGTCTTCGCGCATGATGAGGTAATCCTCTCCGTCCAGCTTGATCTCGGTGCCGGCGTATTTGCCGAACAGCACCTTGTCTCCAACCTTCAGGTCTATGGGGAGAACCTTGCCGTCTTCGGTCTTCTTGCCGTTACCCACGGCGATGATCTCCCCCTGCTGGGGCTTTTCCTTGGCGGTCTCCGGGATGAATATCCCACCGGCGGTCTTGGTTTCTTCCTCAACCCTCTTTACGATGATACGGTCCTGCAGTGGTCTCAGCTTCATACCTACATTCTCCTTTCGTGGTGTGAATTAATTTGATTACGGGCGAAAAAATATTAGCACTCAAAACTGCCGAGTGCTAATCGCGAAGTAAATATAACCACGTGGGTGGTAAAAATCAAGTCATTAATCGAAAAAAAATTATGATTTCGTGAAATGCGTGCAACGGGCTATGCTCAGCGTGCGTGAATTCAGCCGTTGCACCTCGTAAGAGGCGGGAATATATCAGCTGCTCGTTGCCAGCGCCTTGATGAGCTGGTCGGCCAGTTCCCTGGTAAGCCGTTTGGCAAGTCTGTCGCGCTCATCCTCTAAGGTTGAACGGTCATGTTCGAAAAAACTTTCCATCGGCACGGAAATTTCGAGAGAAGGCTCGTTCTGCCCCGGTTTATGGAAGAAGATTTTGCTTTTAACCCGGAGCTCGGTTGCGCAGCAGCCGGAATTTTCTATATAGCCCCAGACTTCCCCGGAGATATAGAGATGCTTCGCCAGCCAGGCAGAATCCACATCCTTAGGCTCGTCCTTTATGATCAAGAACCATTTCCCGCCGGTCCGTGCGCGGCTGTCGTTGAGGGTATCCACAAAACCGTTAAAGACGGTTTCGGCGAACGTTTCAGGGACCAGGGTGTTTACGAATGGAAGTACATAGATGACTTCCTGCTCAGGGGAGGGGTTGAAGTCAGGGGCCATGGAGACCCTGGTCGCAGGGGCACAGCCGGCCAAAAACAGTGAGAGGTGAAGGGTGAGGAGTGAGGAGAAAAAAACCTTATATCTAAAGCGAATGCCGAGTATTACCATTTTCTTTTTGCCATCTCTTCCTTGTAGAATTTCTGGTAGAGGATTTCCCAGTCCCTGCTTCCCTGCACCTTGGCCTGTGCGTACGAGGCGAGCTTTTTTCTGACCGCTTCATCTATCTCTCCGGCAACGGAAAAATAGGCGGCTATGGAGCCCTTTATGGCGTTCAGCGCCCCCCCTTCATCGGGAAAGTCGGCCAGGTCGTCCCGCCAGAGTTTGTCCAGGATCTTGTGGGCGATGTGGGAGGTGCGGTCTTCGGAGATATGCATGGAACCCCCGTGAAGCGTGAATAGTGAACCGGGAACCGGAAAACAAAAAACGAATCTGGCGTAATTCGGAGAATTATAACGGATTCGTCAGAGGACGATTTTCCTGTCCTTGGCCAGCTTCTCCTTGATCATCCTCAGCATCTTGTGCCGGTCGATGTCGGCGCTCCCTTTCATGGAGCGGAGAGTCTGCTCCAGGAGGGCTTCGGCGTCCCTTTCCAAGGCTTCTTCCGCCTTGATGTCGGCTGTTACGGCCTCTCTTATGCCGGCAAGGACCGTGCCCCGCTCCTTTTTCAGAAGGATGAGGCCTGCTGCGGTCAAATCTCCGAGGACCTTTTCGGCCAGCCTGTTGATCTGATCTTCCTTGAGTCGCATATAGGTTCCGGCTCCTTTTATGCAAAGTCGCACTCAAACGCTAACGGAGTTGGCTTCCTTGCCGACTCACTGTCCGGGCTATTCATGAGTCGCCACTGCGGAATACCTGCGTGGGCCTCGTTTTGATTTCGCCTTCGCATTGTACTTTATCTCTGCAAAATTGCAACTATCTTCCTGCAACGAAAATTCGCATGAAGGAAATATTGACCAGCTACGGTCAGCCTGCTATCTTTGAGCTGTTTACAACCGAACAACTCTGACAGCGGAGGAAGATATGCTTATAGTCATGAACCACAAAGCCGGGCAGAAACAGATTGAAGCGGTCATCAAGGCCGTTCAGGATATGGGTTTTACGGCGGCTCCCATCCCCGGCAGCGAAAGGACCGCCATAGGTGTGCTGGGGAATAAGGGATACGTGGATGACGTGAATATAAGGGACCTGCCGGGGGTGCAGGAGGTAATCCATGTATCCAAGCCCTACAAGCTGGTTTCACGGGATTTTCATCCTCGGGCGACCGTGGTGAAGGTTGGCGGGGTTGAGATCGGCGAGGGGGAGCGTCCCGTTGTCGTTGCCGGACCTTGCGCCGTGGAGAATGAGGAGCAGATCATAAAGACTGCGAAATGCGTCAAGGCTGCCGGGGCTGACCTCTTGAGGGGCGGAGCCTTCAAGCCGAGGACCGGCCCTCATACCTTTCAGGGGTTAAAAGAGGAAGGCTTGAGGCTTTTGGCCCTGGCCAAGAAAGAGACCGGCCTCCCCATAGTCACCGAGGTGATGAGTCCGGAAAATGTGGGTCTGGTGGCGGAATACGCCGACCTGCTCCAGGTGGGCGCCCGAAACATGCAGAATTTCGACCTGCTGCGGGAACTGGGGAGGATCAAGAAACCGGTGCTCCTGAAGCGGGGGATGAGCGCCACCCTTGAAGAGTTTCTGGCTGCCGCCGAATATATCCTGGCGGAAGGAAACCCCCATGTCATACTCTGTGAGCGGGGTATTCGCACCTTCGAGACGGCCACGCGCAATACCCTCGATCTGTCTGTGGTGCCGCTCATCAGGGAGCTTTCCCATCTCCCCGTCATGGTTGATCCATCACATGCCACCGGCAAGAGGAGCCTCGTTGCCCCCATGGCAAAGGCGGCCCTCGTGGCAGGCGCCCACGGTGTACTGATTGAGGTGCATCCCGAGCCGGAGAAGGCGCTTTCCGACGGACCGCAGTCATTGACTTTTCATGGGTTTGAAAAACTGATGGGAGAGATCAGAAAGCTCAACAGCTTCCTTGGCTATTGATCCGCAAAAAGCCACTTGATTTATTTCCGGAGCGGAGATAAACTGAGTTCACAAAGAGATTCTCTCTGCCATGTGCGTGAGGTTGTAAAACCCAAGCGGAATACTCATTGCACGGGAGCCTTTTAGATCGTGGTGTGCTGCCCCCCCGCGGGATTTGCCTGAAGCGATACAAAGGAGCCCACTTTATAGGGAACTCGCTGTGAGGTCCTTAGACCAACGGCATGGTGGAGAGAGTCGAGTAAAGGAGGTTGGATTTCCAGCCTCTTTTTTTTTGACGAAACCATCTATTTTATTGAGTCGGTATTGAATGTGGAAGAAATCCGGACGATGAAGAAACTGTTGTGGGTGGCTGGTCTGCTGGTATTCCTGGTTGGGGCCCTGGCGGAAGAGGGGCACGCTGGCACAACCAGCGATAAGACAGCGATCCGGGAGAAGCTTCCCGATAAAGGCAAGGCCCGGATTGCAGACAAAGGTGCAGATGGTAAGCCGTTCCCGGCCAGCTCATTTCGCGACCGGCTCATGGATGGCACTCCCGGTCCGGAAATGATGGTGATACCTGCCGGCCGGTTCAAAATGGGGGCTGTGCACGGCGGCGGCGACAGTGACGAAAAGCCGGTGCACGTGGTCACCATTGCCCGGCCCTTTGCCATGGGAAAGTTTGAGGTCACTTTTGAGGAGTACGACAGGTTTTGCCAGGCCACCGGCCGCGATAAGCCCGAGGACGGCAGGAGGTATAACCCCTTTTCCTCATGGGGGCGCGGTCGGCGTCCCGTAATGAACGTTACGTGGGATGACGCGGTGGCTTACACCACATGGATGTCGGAGCAGACCGGCAGGAAATACCGTCTCCCCAGTGAGTCCGAATGGGAGTACGCCGCCAAAGGCGGTGGTGAGGACCGCTATTGGTGGGGTTTCAGCGTGGGGGGAAACAGGGCCGGCTGCAAAGGATGCGGAAGTCCCTGGGACAACAAAAAGACCGCGCCGGTGGGCTCTTTCAAACCCAATCCCTTCGGTCTGTACGACACCGCCGGCAATGTCTGGGAATGGTGCCGGGATACCTGGCATGAAAACTATGAGGGAGCGCCGGCCGACGGGAGTGCCTGGGAAGGGGGCAAAGACGGGCGGCGCGTCCAGCGCGGCGGATCGTTTGGCAGCAAACCGCGCTATGTGCGGTCATCCGCCCGCGGCAGAGGCCATCCGGCAGGCCGTTACGTCTACCTGGGTTTCCGCCTGGCAAGGGATATGTAGCGGGAATACGAGAGGCGAAATTTTCTTCATGAAGAGGAACGCGGCACATGCATGAAACCCTGCTGGAAACCCTTCGCAGCGTATTCGGCTACAGCGCATTCCGCCCCTATCAGGAGGAGATAATCCATGCTCTGATCCGGGGAGAGGACGCCTTTGTCCTCATGCCGACGGGTGGAGGGAAGTCGCTCTGCTACCAGATCCCGGCACTCCACCGGACGGGAGTGGGGATCGTGGTGTCGCCGCTCATCTCTCTCATGAAGGACCAGGTGGACGCGCTCGCTGCAAACGGAGTGCGTGCGGCCTTTTACAACTCTTCCCTGACCGAAAGGGAGGGGCGGCGGGTATTGGCGGAGCTGCACAACGGGGAGCTCGATCTCCTCTACATCGCGCCTGAGCGCCTCATGAGCGAACCGTTCCTGGAACGCCTCAATGAGCTGCAGATCGCTCTCTTTGCCATCGATGAGGCCCACTGCGTCTCCCAGTGGGGGCATGATTTCCGGCCGGAATACGTCCAGCTCGGCCGCCTGCGCGGACTTTTCCCGCAGGTGCCGATGATCGCCCTGACCGCCACCGCCGACGCCCAGACCCGCACCGATATCATGGCACGCCTGGGGCTCGCGCGGGCGGCCTGCCATGTGACCGGCTTTGACCGCCCCAATATCCGTTATACCGTGGTAGAGAAGCAGAAGCCCTTCAACCAGCTCATGGCGTTTCTCACGACCCGTCCCGATGATCCGGGCATCGTCTATGCCTTGAGCCGCAAGCGGGTGGAGGAGGTGGCGGGGCGCCTGGCTGAGGCCGGTATTGCGGCGGCTCCATACCATGCAGGGCTCGCAGGCTGCGAGCGCAAGCGGGTTCAGGAAGCTTTTCTGCGTGACGACCTCAGGGTGGTGGTGGCCACGGTCGCCTTCGGCATGGGGATCGACAAGCCCAACGTCCGGTTCGTGGTCCACTACGACCTCCCAAAGAATATCGAGAGCTATTACCAGGAGACCGGCCGGGCCGGGCGCGACGGTCTTCCGGCCGAGGCACTCCTCCTCTTCGGCTACGGCGACATCGCCATTGCCCGCGGCCTCATCGAGACGGGGAACAATGTGGAGCAGAACCGGATCGAGCTCCACAAGCTGAACGCCATGGTCGGCTTCGCCGAGGCCCGGACCTGCCGGCGCCGGGTGCTCCTCGGCTACTTCGGAGAGCCTCTGGAAGAAGAATGCGGCAATTGCGATATCTGCCAGAGTCCCCCCGAACGGTTCGACGCCACTGAAGAGGCGCGCAAGGCGCTCTCCTGCGTCTACCGGGTGGGGCAGCGCTTCGGCATGGGACACGTAATCGACGTGCTGCGCGGTTCCCACAACCAGCGCATCGCCCAACTGGGGCACGACCGGCTCTCCACCTACGGTATCGGGCGGGAACTCTCCCAGGACGCCTGGGGGAGCCTCATTCGCCAGCTCGTGCACCTGGGCTACCTGGAGCAGGACATGGCCAACTATTCGGTGCTCAGGCTGACTCCGGTGGCGCGGCCGCTCCTGCGCGGTGAAGTAACCCTCACCCTGGCGAGACCGCGCGTCAAGGCGGTTGCTCCGAAAAAGGAGCCAAAGAAAGGGCGTGGCGGGCTTGATTACGACGAAAAGCTGTTTCAAGCTCTGCGCTCCCTGCGCAAACAACTGGCGGACGAGCAGCAGGTGCCGCCGTTCGTTGTTTTCGGCGATGCCACCCTTGTGGAGATGGCGGCCTACCGACCTATGGACGCGGAGGCGCTCCTGCGCATCAACGGCGTGGGGAAGCACAAGCTCGGCCGGTACGGGGCCGTGTTTCTTGAGGTGATTCGCGGGTTCGGTGAACAGTCCGAGGATTAACCGTGAACCGGAGCGAGGAATAGGCCGTTACCCTCAGCAAATGACCTTTTCCATGGACATCGCTCCCTATTTAGCTACTCGATCCGCGCCGTGTCGGCTTCGATGAATCTGCTGCACAGGAAGCAAAAGCCGGCTGCCAGGGCGATGGCCGCCGGGGTGATCAGAAGGGCCGTTCGCAGTCCCCACCGGTCGGAGAACCAGCCGAGGATGGTTGGAGAAATGGCGTCTCCCAGGGCATGAATGAAAAAAATGTTGACGGCGAAGGCCATGGCGCGTACGGCCGGTCCGGTCACATTGACGATGACCGTGTTGAGGGGGCCGGTGTTGAGAAAGAGGAAGAATTCGGCCAGGAACATGGCGGCAAGGGAGCGTGAAAGGTCCGTGGTGAGAATGGCGTAGGCGGCGATGGGAGCCCCGAAGATAAAGCCCCAGCCGGAGACGAGCAGATACCCTTTGGCGCTTCGCTGCTGGAGGCGGTCGCCGAGCCACCCGCCGGTTAAAGTTCCCGAGATTCCTGCCAGCACGGTGATGGCACCGAACAGGGTGTTTCCCCGGGCCACATCCAGATGGTGCATCCGGTTGAGGAAGGAAGGGACCCACTGGGCGAGGCCGCCGAGGGCAAAGGTCATGGCGGCCATGGCCAGGGTATTGAGGACGAAGGAGCGGTTCTTGAAGAGGGAGGCGTAGCCGGTGCCGGACTGCCCGGCATCCCCAATTATTTCGGTGTTCCCGCCGCGCGCAGGCTCCTTGAGAAACCAGACGGGAAGGGCCAGCGCAAGACCCGGCACCCCCACCATGAGGAATGCGGCGTGCCAGCCGAATTTCTGTCCCAGGAGCCCTCCCAGCAGGTAGCCGAGGGCGCTACCCACCGGTATCGCCAGGTAGAACCAGGAGAGAACCCGCCCGCGCTTTTCTCTTCCGAAGTAGTCGCAAATAAGTCCCGGCGATACCGTGCCGAAGCTTGCCTCGCCTATCCCCACGGCGGTCCGGGCCGCCAGGAGCGTGCGGTAGCCGGGGGCGAATCCGGCCATGGCGGTGGCAAGGCTCCAGATTACCAGTCCGCTTGCGGCCAGCCTGACCCGGCTGCCGCGGTCGCCGATCCAGCCGAAGAAGGGGGCCGAGATCATGTAACAGAGCATGAAGGCGCTCCCGAGAAAGCCTAAGGCGGTGTCGGAGAGGTGCAGGTCGCTCTTGATCAGAGGGAAAACGGCGTAGAGGACCTGCCGGTCGATGTAGTTGAGGAGATTGACCGCCAGCAGGAGAATAAGGGCGTAACTGCCGTATTTTTTGCTGTTTGAGAGATTCGTCATTTGCGGTGCAGTCTAAATGGTCGGCCCGGGTTATTCAAGAGAAAATCTTTGAAAAAGCGGCGTAATCTTCGTAATCTGCCACATATTTCATAAATGACCGAGAAACGTTACAATTCATTTTCCGAGGAACTGAAACGGGAGTTCGGCTGCCGGGTGCACCGGATTTCCGTTGACGCCGGCTTTACCTGCCCGAACCGGGACGGGACGGTCGGCAGGAGCGGTTGCATATACTGCGGAGGGGAGGGGTCCGGTTCCTTCGGCATTGCACGGGGATTGTCGGTTACGGAGCAGATCGAGCACGGCAAGGAGGTGATGGTCAGGAAGTACAAGGCGCAGAAATTCATCGCCTATTTCCAGCCCTATTCCAACACCTACGCGCCGGTGGAGCGGCTGCGCCTCCTTTATGACGAAGCGCTGGCGGTCAGAGACGTGGTAGGTCTCATCGTCGGGACGCGTCCGGACTGTCTCCCGCCGGAGACCCTAGACCTTCTGGCCGATTACGCCCGAAGTACCTACTTCTGGCTGGAGCTGGGGCTGCAGTCGCCGCTGGACAAGACACTGGAGTTCATCAACAGGGGGCACGACTTCGCCGCCTTTACCGCCGCGGTGAAAGGGTGCCGGGAACGGGGGATAAGGCTCTGCGCCCATGTGATTCTCGGGCTGCCGGGGGAGACAAGGGAGGAGATGCTGGCGACCGCCGGGATCCTGAACGATTTCCGTGTGGACGGGGTGAAGGTCCACCTCCTCCACGTGATGAAGGAGACTCCCCTGGCGGAACTCTACCGGCGGGGAGCGGTTCGGGTGATGGAGCGGGACGACTACGTGGGGCTGGTCTGCGACTTCCTGGGACGGCTCGATCCGGCAATATGCGTGCAGCGCCTGACCGGCGACGGCGGAAGGGACCATCTCGTCGCGCCCCTTTGGTCGCTGGCCAAGTTCGAGGTGCTGAATGCCGTAGATGTCGAGCTGGAACGGCGGGGGACACGGCAGGGGAGCCAGTTGCAGAAGTAAGGGGCGAGGAGAATTTTTGTTCAATGTTCCACGTCCAAAGTTTGTAACCTCGAACCTAGAACCTCGAACCTCGAACCTCGAACCTTTAAAACGGATACCCCAGCCCCACGAACACCTGCGGCCCGTCTTTGCCGACACCGATATCGACGCGGCCGACGATATTGGGGCGCACCACCGCGCGGAACCCGATGCCGGGGTTGAATTCGAAGTTTCTTGAGGTCGCCTTGTCGAGTGATTCCATGACGGCGCCGAGATCGATGAAGGGGGCCACCTCCCAGTCGGTGTTGACGTTGAACACGGCCCAGCGGAAGAGTCTGATCCGCTCTTCCAGGTTGCAGAGAAAGAAGCTGCTGTCGATGAAACGGTACCGGCCGTACCCTCTGAGGGTCGTTTCCCCGCCGAGAACGCTCCTCTCCAGAAAGGGGACATCTCCTCCCAGAGTCTGGTTGTAGGCGAGCCGGGCCACGGTGATGTAACGGGCGTTGTCCAGGGGGAAATACTGCTTTACCTCAGCCTCGTAGTGCCGGTAGCTGGTGGCACTGCCGAGCCATTTTGCGCTCCCCTCGATGGAGGCCTTGGCATAAAATCCCTTGGTGGCCATGTCCCGGGAATCGAGGGAGTTGTACACCAGGGAGAGCTTCTGGGCGTGGGCGGTGAAGCCGTTGATGCCGGGAACCTGATCGGCGGTGAACCTGTCCCGGATGAACGGTACGACCGTCACGGCCCCCCGCTTGATGCTGACGTCTTTGAACCGTTCGCCGACAACCAGTTGCAGGTGATCGAAGAACTCGTAGCCGGCGGAGAAGGTAAAACCGATCTCCTTATCTCCATAGTTGGTCTCGTTTTGTGTTGAGCTGTCGGATTGGAAGCCGAAGAACCGTGCCGATCCGTCGGTGTAGGCAAAGATAAAGGCGTTCATCTCCAGCTTCTTGTCCAGGAGAGTTTTGTCGCGGAATTTCATCTCGTAGTCTTCGTTTACCTTGGTGGACCTGGAAATGTTGAATTCCCAGTTCCGGTCGGGGGAGGGGTAGAACGTGCCGAAAAAGGAAACGGTGGTGCCGAAGTTCTTGTTGAAGTTTACCTGGGGCGCCACGAGGGTGCTTACCTCGTCCTTTTTGTCGTGGAGGAGAAAGGCGGTGAGGGCGCCATAGATGACCCCCTCATTGGGGGTTGATGCGATTACCGGCAATGGAATCGTGACCACCTTTACCGGGTCGCCGAACCCTTCGTTGGTGAGCGGATAAGGGAGCTTTTCACGGGAGACCATGCCGGTGCAGGCGGTCATCCCCAGGGAATAGAACAGGAGCAGTAAGAGAATACAGGGACGCATGAGGCATACTTTTAAAATAGAATCCGCCGAGAAGCAACATATTTTGTTCAACATTCGATGTTCAACGTTAAAATCTGAACCTCGACCCTCGATTCTCGCACCTCGATCCTCTTTTCTACCCCCACAGCACCAGCCCCGGTTCGTAAACCGGACCAAGTTCCTTGTGCTTTGGCATTACCCTTAGCAGAAAACCGTGCCGTCCGCAGAATCGGCACTCCAGTTTGCCGCCAAACCGGTGCACCCCTCCTCCCAGATCATCGAGCGGTTCAAGAGGGATGAGTTCACCGCCGACGATATTCCCGCGGGAATCCAGGACCCCGAAGTAGAGCTCTACCGAGAGGGAGGGGAGGGGGATATCGCCAATGAATACCCGAGCATTGGCGGCAATTTTCGAACCGATGGTCACCTCATCGGTCAGGTTGGTCTCCACCCCTTCAATCCGGACTTTCGGCCACATCTTGTGGATTTCGCTCTTCCATTTTGCCGTGTCTGCCGCAAGGGCCAGGTTATTCTCATAGAGTCTGTCCCACTGGGTGTAGGATTGGAGATAGAACCGCTCCGTGTACTCCTGCACCATCCGGTCGGTGCTGAAGACGGGACAGAGACTCTGCAAGGAATTCTTCATCCATGCTATCCAGCCGCGCGGGATGCCGTCGGGGCCGCGGTCGTAATAGAGCGGGACGATCTCCTTTTCTAGCAGGTCGTACATGGCCCGGGTTTCCACCTCATTCTGATATTCGATGTCTTCGTAGACTTCCCCTTTGCCGATGGCCCAGCCGTTATTCCCCCGGTACCCTTCGCACCACCAGCCGTCGAGGACGCTCATGTTGAGGCCGCCGTTGAATGCGACCTTCATGCCGCTCGTGCCGCTGGCTTCCATAGGCCTGCGCGGGGTGTTGAGCCAGACATCGACACCCTGAACCAGGTGGCGGGCCACCGACATGTCATAATCCTCGATGAACACCACCTTGTGGCGGAATTGCTCGTCCTTGGACTGCTGGACGATCTGCCGGATCAGTTCCTTCCCCTCATAGTCGGCGGGATGGGCTTTGCCGGCAAAGATGATCTGCACCGGCCGTGACGAATTGTTGAGGAGCTTCTTCAGCCGTTCCGTGTCACGGAGGAGGAGGGTGCCGCGTTTGTAGGTGGCAAACCTGCGGGCAAAGCCGATGGTCAATGTTTCGGGGTCGAAGACCTCTTCGGCGGCGGCAATTTCTTTGGGGGTCGCCCCCACCTGGGTGAGCTGGGCCTTGAGCCGCTCCCGCGCAAATGCCACGAGACGTTCCCGGCCCCGCTCGTGCGTCCGCCAGAGCTCCGCGTCGGGGATACGTGATACCCTCCGCCATACGCCGTGGTTGGTGGGGTCTTCAAGCCAGCGGGTCCCCAGGTAGCGGGTGAAAAGGCCGGCCATGTCGTAGGAGAGCCATGTTTTTGCATGGACGCCGTTGGTGATAGATGCGAGCGGCAGGTGCTCGTCGGGGAGTTCGGGCCAGAGGTTCTTCCACATCTTGCGGGAGACCTCACCGTGGAGTTCGCTCACCCCGTTGCTGTGTTCTGCCAGCTTGAGGGCCAGGACCGCCATGCAGAAGGGTTCCAGGTGGTTGTGGGGGTTCTGCCGGCCGAGCCCCAGGAATTCTTCGCGGGAAAGCCCCAGAGTGCGATAGTAGCGTCCCAGATATTTTTCCAGAAGTTCTGCGGGGAAATGATCGATTCCGGCTTCTACGGGAGTGTGGGTAGTAAAGACGTTGCCGGCCCTGACCGCCTCCTTTGCCTCGTGGAACTTCACCCCTTTTTCTTCCATGAGGAGCCTGATGCGTTCCAGGGCAAGAAAAGCCGCATGTCCCTCGTTCATGTGGCAGATATTCGGCTCGATCCCCAGCAGGTGCAATGCCCGTATTCCGCCAATGCCGAGCAGGATTTCCTGGCGGATCCGCAATTCCTGATCGCCGCCGTAAAGCTGGGCGGTGATCTCCCGGTCTTCGGGGGTGTTTTCCTCCAGGTTGGTATCGAGGAGGTAGAGAGGGATGCGGCCGATCTGCACCCGCCAGATATGTGCTTTTATCTTTCGCCCCGGAAAGTCCAGCTCAACATAGAGCGGTACCCTGTTGGCATCCCGTTCCAGACGCAAGGGGAGGTTATAGAAGTCGTTTTCAGGATAATATTCCTGCTGCCACCCTTCAATGTTGAGGTACTGCCGGAAATACCCCTGCCGGTACAGCAACCCGATGCCGACCAGGGGTATCCCCAGGTCGCTTGCTGATTTCAGGTGGTCGCCGGAGAGAACCCCCAGACCTCCTGAATAAATGGGGAGCGATTCATGGAAACCGAACTCCATGGAGAAATATGCGACCTTCAGATGTTTTTCGCTGTTGTAAGCCTTTTCATACCATGTCTTGCCGGAGAGGTATTCTTTGAGCTTCTCATCGACGTGTGCCAGGTGCGACATGAACCCTTCATCGGTCGCCAGGCTTTCGAGGTTCGTCTGCTGGAGGGTGCCGAGCATTTCCACGGGATTATGCCGTACGGTGTGCCAGAGCTCCAGGTCGATCCTCTTGAAGAGCTCCCGCGCTTCCGGTTCCCAGGTCCACCAGAGGTTGTAGGCGATTTTCTGCAGCCGTGTGAGCTCGGGTGTCAGGGATGGGACAACGGTAAACCTGTGGATGATCTTGCTGAAATCCATACAAACTCCTTGGCTCAGGGCGAAGGGCTAAAGGCCAAAGGTCCGGGTGGAAAAGTTTTTCCTTTCGTCCTTTGCCGTGAGCCTTTCGCCTGGGTTATGGTTTTTCTATGCCGAACTTCTCCAGCCGGTACTGCAAGGTCTTGTAGCTCATTCCCAGCAGGGGGGCGGCCTTGGCTATAATCCAGCCGGTGCGGTCCATTGCCTTGAGAATCAGTTCCCGCTCAAGCTCTTCAATGGATATCCCTTCCGGCGGGAACTCAAACGGCAGCCTGCCGCTCAGGGTCGCCTCTTCATGTATTTCGGCGGGGAGGTCTTCCGGCTGGATGTAATCGTGTTCGGCCATCAGGATGCCACGTTCAATAACCGACTCCAACTGACGCACATTGCCGGGCCAGGTATAGTCCATCAGTAGCTTGAGGGCCGGTTTGGAGAATCCTCTGACCTGCTGCCCGGAGGCCGAGCCGTATTTTTTCACAAAAAAGTCGGCCAGCGTGGCGATATCGTTCCCCCGCTCTCGCAATGGGGGAAGATTTATGCGCATGACATTGAGCCGGTAAAAGAGGTCTTCGCGGAACGTCCCCTTTTTTATCTCCGCTTCCAAGTCCCTGTTGGTGGCCGAGATGATACGCACGTCAACCGGTATATTGACCTTACCCCCCACCCTGCGGATCTCTTTTTCCTGGATGGCCCGCAGGAGCTTGGCCTGCATGGCTACATTCATTTCACCGATCTCGTCAAGAAAGACGGTGCCGCCGTCGGCCGCTTCGAACAGGCCGATTTCCCTGCTGCTGGCGCCGGTAAAAGCGCCCTTTTCATGACCGAACAGCTCCGATTCCATGAGGGTGTCGGGGATGGCTGCGCAGTTTATGGCAAAGAACGGCCTGTCCTTCCTGGGGCTCTGGTCGTGAACGGCTCGGGCCACCAGTTCCTTGCCGGTGCCGGATTCGCCGTAGATGAGCACCGTTGAAGCGGTTGGTGCAATTTTGGTGATGATCCGGAAGACCTCCCTGATTTTTGGATGATCGCCGATGATAGTGGAGACCGTCATGGTCTCTTCCAGTTTTTTGTGGAGGAGCCTGTTCTCTCGGAGGAGCATGATATGTTCGAAAGCCCGCTGCAGGGTTAACAGCAGATCTTCCCGCTCCAGCGGCTTTTCCAGATAGTCGAAAGCTCCCTTTTTCATGGCCTCCACAGCCGAATCGACCGTGCCGTGGGCGGTCATCATGACGATGCACTGCTGCGGGTTTTCGGCGAGCACCTTTTCCAGGAGCTCCATGCCGGACATCCCCTGCATCTTCAGGTCGGTCAGGATCAGGTCGTATTCTTTGCTTTCGAGCTGCTCCAGAGCTTCTCGCGCGCCTGACACCGCACCGATCCGGTACCCTTCCTTGTGCAGGATGGCAGTAAGTATGTCCCGCTGCCCCTTTTCATCATCTACAATCAGGATGCTGCCGGTCATATGTCTCCTTCTCTTTTTCCTGCGTCAATCTTTGCCTCTACCTGTTGTCCTGCATGGGCAGGACAACGGTAAAGGTGGTTCCCTCGCCTGCCCGGCTCTCCACTATGATTTCCCCGCCGTGCTCTCTTATGATCCGTTCCGTTATGGCCAGTCCCAGGCCGATTCCGGCCTCTTTGGTGGTGAAGTAGGGCTGGAAGATTTTGGCCATATCCTCCGGATTTATTCCCTTTCCACGGTCGGCGAAGGTCAGGCGAAATGCGCCCGCATCGGGGTCGAAGCGTGCCCCTACGATTATTGTTCCCCCGTCGGGCATGGCCTGGGCCGCATTGGTGATGAAGTTGAACAGGCAGTTGCGCATCAGTTCCTGATCCGCCTGCATCGGCGGGAGGTCAGGCGCCAGTTCCGTCACAACCGTGATGCGCTGTTCGACAAGCTTGTCCTGCAACAGCGGCAGGGCCTTTGCAATCAGGTCGGGATAAGAGATTTCATTGATACGGAGCTTCAGGGGTCTCCCGTAGTTCATGAAGTTAAGGACCATATAGTTGGCCCGGCGCACCTCCTCTTTGATCTTGTCGGTGAGCGCCTCCAGCTCAGTGCGCCGTTCGCCGCATCCGGGAAGCAGCTCGCTTTTCAGGTGATCTATGGCCAGGCTTATATAGTTTAGGGGGTTTCTGATCTCATGGGCAATCCCCGATGCCAGCTGCCCCACCTTGGACAGGTGTTCCGCTTCGTAGAGTCGTTTTTCCAGGTGTTCCCGTTCCCGAAGCTGCTCCACCATTTCATTAAAGCTCTCGGCCAGTTCGCCGATCTCATCCGTGCTCTTTACCGGAAACGTTACGGAAAGATCACCGGCTGAGACCTTTTTAACCTCTTCCGCCAGCCTGTGGATCGGATGGGTGTACCTCCTGGCGAGGAAGATGGTGAGAAAAATGCCGAGCATGAAAACCATGCTCGTGGCAACCAGTCTGCGCAGGAAATTCTGGTGCTGAATTTCACTTATGTTGTCGAGGAGCAGATTGACCTGCACGTAACCGAGCTGCTCGTCACCGACGATGACGGGGACCAACAGGTCATAGGGGCGCATGGAGGAGCCGGAGGGATCCTTGGATTTGCGCGCCGCCTTCAGCCCCTTTCCCAGTTTTTTGATATCGCGCCGTTTCCCGACCTTGGCGGGGTCTGACGAATTGATGATTTCCCCTTCATTGCTGATGATGTTAATTTCATTGATCCCCTTGGTTCTTGCCTCTTTCAGGTATTCCTTGAGCCGCGAGGACTCGACGGTCTCGGAGGTGAGGTCTTCGACGCTCAACTGGATGGCTTTGGAGACTTCGGTGGAGCTTTCCTGTATCTCGTGAACCAGGTCGTTCTGGCTGTACTGGTTCATGACAAAAAGCGTCAACATGGCGATAACAAGGAGGGAAAGCATGATTATCACCAGTTTTGCATTAAGCTTCACGGATCAACCTTTTCCGGCAAAATTTACGCAATCCGCGGAATTATACAACAGCGCGGTAAGGTAGACAAGGAGTATGTCCGCCAGCAGATTAATTATTCCGCTGTTTATGGTATACAGCTTCAATTATGGAGTAATATTTGCTACTATGTCCGAAACCGGAGACCGAAAAGATTTCCCTTTCAACAGGTGATCGATTGCACGAGATGGCCATAACCCAGAGTGTGGTGGAGATTTGCGAAAAAAGCGCGGCCGGCCGGCGGGTCGTCTCGGTCACACTGGAGGTCGGGGATCTTTCCGGCGTTGTGCCGGAAGCTGTGGAGTTCTGTTTTGAGGCGTGCGTCAGGGATACGCTTCTGGACGGCGCGCGCCTGATTATCGAGCGAATTCCGGCAATGGGACGCTGCTCCGGCTGTGGTGCGGATTTTGCGGTTCATGCCTGTTACGACCCATGCCCCGCCTGCGGTGATTACGGCATCAGCGTTGTATCCGGCGAAGAACTGAGGGTAAGAGAACTGGAGGTGGAATAGAAGATGTGCACAACATGCGGCTGCGGCACCGACGAGCATGACCACGACCACGGGCATCACCATGGGGAAGAGGGGGAGGGGACGAAAAAGATCGCCGTGGAGATGGACATTCTTGCCAAGAACAACCGGCTGGCAAAGGGGAACCGGGAGCTGTTCGCAGCAAAGGGGCTCTTCGTGCTGAACCTTGTCAGCTCTCCGGGGTCCGGGAAGACCACCCTCCTGGAACGGACCCTTACGGACCTTTCGAAGAAATACCGTTGTGCCGTCATTGAAGGAGACCAGCAGACCGACAACGATGCCGTACGGATTGCCGCCACGGGCGTGCCGGTCGTGCAGGTCAATACCGGCGCCGTCTGCCATCTCGACGCGCACATGGTATGCCACGCCGCTGATGAATTCGATCTGAACAGCCTTGAGTGCCTCTTTGTCGAAAACGTCGGCAATCTGGTCTGCCCCGCCTCTTTTGATCTGGGTGAGCACCACAAGGTGGTGGTGCTTTCAGTTACCGAAGGAGAGGACAAGCCGCTCAAATACCCGCAGATGTTCCGGGCGGCTGATGTGATGCTTCTCAACAAGGTAGACCTTGCACCGTACGTGGCGTTCGATATGGAACGGTGCAAGGAGATGGCCCGCCGGGTCAATCCCGGCATCACGATCTTCGAGGTGTCTGCCGCCACCGGCACGGGGATGGATGACTGGTATGCATGGCTGGGGGAGAGGATCAAAACCGTGAAGGGTGAAACCATACCATGAAGCGCCGGAGAATGTGTCTCCCATGAAACGTATCCGACTTGAAATCGAAGGGATCGTCCAGGGGGTCGGCTTCCGCCCCTTTGTCTACCGGCTTGCGGATATGCACTCTTTGACAGGGTGGGTTCGCAATACCCCTGCCGGCGTGCTGCTGGAGGCAGAGGGGGATGAGAACGCTCTCAACCTCTTTCTCCTGGGGATAGAGCGGGAGGCGCCGCCACTTGCAGTCATAAACGACATTAAGAGGGAGGATATCCCTCCCTATGGGGGGGAGGGTTTTGTGATCCTTGCCAGCGGCGGTGGAGAGGCCGGCGCGCAGATTTCTCCGGATAGCGACGTCTGCCCTGACTGCCTGCGGGAACTGTTCGATCCTGCCGACCGCCGCTATCGCTATCCCTTCATCAACTGCACCAACTGCGGCCCCAGGTACTCCATAATCACCGGTATCCCTTACGACCGGCCGCTGACCACCATGGCCGTGTTTACCATGTGCCCGGACTGTCTGTCCGAGTATGAGAATCCGGCGAACCGCCGCTTTCATGCCCAGCCCAACGCCTGCCCTGCATGCGGGCCGCGCTTGAGGCTGGTCGATGCGAAGGGAGGTGCGGTTGCCGGGGATCCCCTGGACATGGCCATTTCCCTGTTGAAGAAAGGAAACATTCTCGCCGTCAAAGGGACCGGCGGCTATCATCTGGCGGTTGACGCCTGTAACGAAGCTGCGGTAAGTACACTCAGGCGGCGCAAAAAACGGGACGAGAAACCTTTTGCCCTGATGTCGCCCACATTGGGGGAGATCAGCCGGTACGCCCTGTGCAGCCAGACGGAAGGGCGTTTATTGGCCGGCACCGAGCGACCCATCGTGCTCTTGAAGAAAAGGGACCGGGGACCGGGGACCGGGGACTGGCGGGAAGTAATTGCTACCTCGGTAGCCCCCGTCAACGGCTATTTCGGGGCGATGCTCCCCTCCACGCCCCTTCACCACCTGCTTCTGAAGGACAACTTCATCGCCCTCGTCATGACGAGCGGCAACCTTTCGGACGAGCCGATCTCCTATCGAGACGACGAGGCGCTGGAGAGGCTGGCTGAGATAGCGGACTTTTACCTGTCCCACGACCGGGAGATACAGACCCGCACTGACGATTCGGTGATCCGGGTTTTTCTGGGGAACCCCCTCTTCCTCCGCCGTTCCAGAGGATACGTTCCGCGCGGAATTCTCCTCCCTTTCCGGCAGCAGAATGTTTTGGCCGTCGGGGCGGAACTGAAGAGCACAATCTGCCTGACCAGAGGGGATAAGGGCTTTATGAGCCAGCATATCGGCGATTTACAGAACGCCGCCACCCTCCGCTCCCTTGAGGAGACCGTAACTCACCTTTCGCGGGTCCTGGAGATAAAGCCGGAAGTCGTGGCCCACGACCTCCATCCCGACTATCTCTCCACGGGGTATGCGGCGGATATTCCCGACCTGCCGAAGGTGGCGGTCCAGCACCATCATGCCCACATGGCTTCCTGCATGGCGGAAAACGGTCTGGAGGGGGATGCCATTGGGGTGGTCTTTGATGGGACCGGCTACGGCCTGGACGGGGAGACCTGGGGAGGGGAGTTTCTGCTCGGCGATTACCGCGGCTTTCAAAGAATGGGGCATTTCCACTATGTCCCCATGCCGGGGGGAGACGCTGCGGTACGCGAGCCGTTCCGCATGGCGCTTTCGTACTGTTACGAGACGTATGGGGAGGAGGCTTTCACGCACCCTCTTCCTTTCCTGGCCTCTATCGACGAGCACGAGAGAAAGCTGTATTGCAGAATGCTGGAGCGTCGCATAAATTCTCCCCTCACTTCCAGTTGCGGACGGCTGTTCGATGCCGTGGCAGCCATCATGGGCCTGCGCAACAGTATCTCATACGAGGGACAGGCGGCCATCGAGCTTGAGGCCCTGGCTGAAAAAGGCCGGTTGACCTGGAACTATCCCTATGCGATCGTAAAGCGGGATAACATGCTGGTCGCCGATTTCAGACTTATGATTGCGGCGCTGGTTCAGGACCTGCTGGCAGGAGATGCCGGGGCGGACGCTGCCCTGCGGTTTCATGACACCCTGGCTGCCGTAACGGCTGATATATGTGGAAAGATCCGCAGGGAAAGCGGCGTGGAACGGGTGGTTCTCTCAGGCGGCGTATTCCAGAACAAGCTGCTTTCCGAGCGTATTTATGCCCTTCTCCAGGAAAGGAATTTCCAGGTTTATACCCACCGGCTGGTTCCTCCCAACGACGGCGGTCTGGCGCTGGGGCAGGCGGTAATAGCGGGACACAGCAACGCGTCTTTTCCGCAATCTCAGCGTTGATCTTCGGGATTCCTTGTGCGGCGTACATATCTGTACGCCTCCGCGTCATCCCTCGATCGCCTTGACCTTGCGAAAAATACACGTTGCTAAAACAAGGCGATGAGTTGATTCAGTTTTCGCGGATTTGTTAACAAATTAATCGAGAGGGGCTATTTTATGTGTGTTGGGGTCCCCATGCGGGTGATCAGTATCGACGGCAGCGATGCGGTGGCCGAGATCGACGGGGTAAGACGCGAGGCGAGCCTTATGCTCATGGGAGAAGAGGTCCGGGTGGGGGATTTTATCATCGTCCACGCAGGATTTGCCATTTCCAGGCTGGATGAAGAGGATGCCAAAGAGACCCTGGCGTTAATGCGCGAGGCGTTCAAGCCGGAGGACCTGGCATGAACTATCTGGATGAATTTCGCGACAAAGAGGTGGTGCTCGGCCTGGCAGAGAGGATCAAAGGGCTTACTGCCGGCAGGACCAGGCCGATGACCTTCATGGAGGTCTGCGGCACCCACACTATGGCCATCTACCAGTATGGTTTGCGGGGGATACTTTCTCCCGGGGTGCGGCTCATCTCCGGTCCCGGCTGTCCGGTCTGCGTGACTCCCATCGGTTACGTGGACAAGGCGGTTGCCTACAGCAGGCTTCCCGGCACCATCATTGCCAGTTTCGGCGATATGCTGCGGGTTCCCGGCTCCAGCTCCTCTCTCATGGAGGAAAGAGCCAAGGGGGGTGATGTCAGGATCGTCTACTCGCCCCTCGATGCGGTAAAGCTGGCGGAAAGAAACAGGGACCGGCGGGTGATCTTCATGGGAGTCGGGTTTGAGACCACCGCGCCGACCGTGGCCGGAAGCATCCTCGCCGCAAAGGGGCTGGGGCTCGACAACTATTTTGTCCTGGCCAGCCACAAGACCATACCGAAGCCGATGGAGGTTCTGACTTCCGATCCGGAACTGGAGATCGACGGTTACCTCTGTCCGGCCCATGTGAGCGCCATTATCGGCGCCACGCCTTACCGGGTTCTCGCTGAAAAGTGCGGAATTCCCTGTGTGGTGACAGGCTTTGAGCCTGCCGACGTGATGCAGGGGGTCGAAATGCTCGCCCGCCAGCTGGCGGAAGGGCGGAGCACGGTTGAAATACAGTACAGCCGCGTTGTGAAGTGGGAAGGCAACAAAAAGGCGCTGGAGATCATGGCCGAGGTCTTCACCCCGTGCGATGCCGAGTGGCGCGGTATCGGCCCCATCCCCGAGAGCGGTCTCGCCATTGCCGGTACATACGCTCCCTTTGATGCGGAACGTGTCGTCCCGGTCGAGGTGGAAGAACCGCGGGAGCACATGGGGTGCCTGTGCGGCGAAATACTGAAGGGTAAGGTTACTCCCTTTGACTGCACGCTCTTTGGCAAGGCCTGCACTCCCGAAGCGCCAGTCGGCGCCTGCATGGTGTCGAGCGAGGGGACCTGCGCGGCAGCCTACAAATACGGACGGTAGGAACGCCGCTTTTACGCCCCGGCTGCGTAAGTCTTCGGGAGTCCTTGTGCGGCGTGGCGCTGCCACGCCTCCGCGCACTCCCTCGACAGCCTTGCCGGGACGAAAAATCGACGTTCCCCTGGTGAACAAAAAAACTAGCCGGCTTCGGAAAACGCTCCAGCTGCAAGGCGCGCGAGGAGCGGGGCGCGAGGCGTAGCAGCGCTACGTTGAGCGCCACGCGACGAAGCGCAACGCCGCAGATGGACGTTTGCCGGAGCCGTTCATGGAGGAACAGTGAATAAGGATTTGATACTGCTAGGCCATGGCAGCGGCGGGAAGCTCTCCCATCAGCTGCTGGACGACCTGATCATTCCCACCCTCTCCGGCATTCTCCCCGCCGGGCAGAACGACGCGGCGGTCCTTGACCATGACGGTCGGCGCCTTGCATTTACCACCGATTCCTACGTGGTCGATCCGGTCTTTTTCCCCGGAGGCAACATCGGAAGCCTCTCGGTGAACGGCACGGTCAATGACCTGGCCATGATGGGGGCGCGACCGCTCTTCATGAGTGTGGGACTCATCCTGGAAGAGGGGTTCAGCCGCAAGGAGCTGGGGGCGATCCTTGCCGCCATGCGGCAGGCTGCCGACCAGGCGGGGGTTGCCATCGTAACCGGCGACACCAAGGTGGTCCCGAGGGGAAAGGCAGATCGGATATTCATCAACACCTCCGGGGTCGGCGTACTGGAGCATGCCCTGGAGATCAGCGGCTGCCAAGCCAGGGTGGGGGACAAGGTCATCATCAACGGCACCATCGGCGACCACGGCATCGCGGTGTTGGCGGCGCGGGAGGGGCTTGAGCTGGAAACCGGCATCGAGAGCGACTGTGCTGCCTTGAACGGGTTGGTTGCGGAGGTCCTTGCGGAGGGGGGGGAGGCGGTCCATGTGCTCCGCGACCCGACCAGGGGGGGGGTCGCTACCACCATCAAGGAAATTGCCCGTCAGTCACAGGTCGCCGTTACCTTGCGGGAAGCGGCGTTGCCGCTGAAAAGTGCAGTCAAGGGGGTCTGCGCCATTCTCGGTCTCGACCCTCTTTACGTGGCCAACGAGGGTAAGGTTTTGGCCATTGTCGCGCCGGAGAAAGCCGAACAAGTACTTGCACGGATGCGCCATCATCCGTTGGGGAAAGAGTCTGCCATTATCGGCGAGGTGACTGCGGGTGGCGAAGGGAGGGTGCAGATGGAGACAGCGGTGGGCGGGGTAAGGGCAGTGGAGATGCTGGCGGGAGAACAGCTGCCGCGCATCTGTTGACGCGGCCTTGTTTGGAAACGCGGCAGCTCTGCCCTCTCTCTCATAATCAATTGAATAACAAAGCCAAGCCGGCGATGAACATAATTTACAACATATTTAATTTAAGAATGCAGGTGTGCAATGCGGATAAACGACAAGCTCCCCTCTCGGGAGATAGACAAGAAGTCGAAAAAAGCATCCTCTTCCCGGACGAACAGCGGAGCTTCGGCTCCTTTTGCGGCTAAACTCCGTCAAAGTGAAAAGGAGATTGCCGATTATCGCCTGGAACTCGAAGAGTTGAAACAGGAGATCGACCGGGCGGGGGACAATCTCGACAGGGAGCAGACGATCTCGAATTTCAAAATATTCCGCGACCTGATCGGCGCCCTGACAAAAAAGGTTACGACCGAAGCATACCGGGTGGAATTGGTGAGGAGTTCCGGGATAACCCCCCACGAACACGAGATCATCCAGGTGATAAACAAGGAAGCCGATGACCTGTATCGCCTTATCATGAGCGAACATAAAGACCATCTTGCGATCACGAACAAGATCATGCTGCTGAAAGGACTCGTGGTCGATTTCCTGGTGTAAGCCTGTGCCGAATAGAGATCAGACCCGAATGGCACTAGTTTAAGACAATTAGCATGTAAAATCATGCCAAAATTGCCACATATTATTAGCAATAATTAATTAAATATGCTATTATGTGCCA
>WSYB01000048.1 GCA_009773645.1 Geobacteraceae bacterium | reverse complement strand
TATTGCCTCGCGGCTCTTGCGATCTATTTTCCTGCCGTCTGTTTTTTCCATGGTGGCAGTATAGCACATGTCGAGTTACTTTTGTACTACTTAGTAAATGAAAATGCAAGGAATAGACAGGAGATAATATGTTTTTCGGCGATGAAAATAACGCGCAAGTTATGGGCAAATTTTTGCGTAAAGCAGAAGCAGCCCATATTGAAGACGAAGCAAGGGCGAAACGGCTATCTGTTTCAAGGGAGATTGTAGGATATATCTACAAGTCTCCAGAAGGATGGGATGAACGATGTACCTTTAATATAAAGCACATTGGTAATCAGTTTTTACAGTGGCTGCGCGACTTTGATTCAACAAAGAATGACCATATAGATCAGATCTATTGCATAGTTTATCGATTTCTTTGTGAGTTCGACTTTTTGGTTGGTCCAGGAAAAGAATTAGGGATGGAGCTTCGGCGTATCAAGGGCCAAATCGAATCTGATGTAGCGGAAATGGATGAAAATGTCCGATCGCAAATAATCTATGCCTCTTATATCATGCCAGCCAACATAGCAAAAGAGTTTATAAATGATAGTAATATTGGAAGTTTTCGTGAATTTGAGGCTAAAAAAAGCGAGGCAGAAAAACTTAAGAAGCAGTGGGATGAAGAGATTAATGTCAAAAAGACTGAAACAGATGCCATAAAAGAGAAATTAAGCGAATATAAAACAGGCTTTAATTTTGTTGGTCTTTATAAAGGGTTCGAAAGATTGGGTGAACAAAAAGAAAGTGAGGCTTCAAAATTATTTTGGTCTCTAATCGTAATGGGTATCATTATAGTATTGCCGCTAATAATTGAAATAATAATTGCTGTCAATGGAGTATATCAAAATAGAGCATTAAGCTTAGACCATTTAGTAGTTATTATACCTTTAATTACCATTGAAGTGATTTTTATTTATTATTTCAGAGTTATATTGCACAACTTTAATTCAGTAAAAGCTCAGAAACTGCAAATTGAACTGAGACAAACATTATGTCAGTTCATACAAAGTTACGCCGAATATTCCGAGAAAATAAAGAAGCAAGATAAAACTGCTCTTGAAAAATTTGAGAATCTAATTTTCAGTGGAATACTTGCAGATCCAGAAAAGCTACCGAGTACCTTTGATGGAATAGATCAGCTTGGAAACTTAGTAAAGTCATTGAAAGGGTAATAACCATACGCAGCAGCGGTGAACCCGCTGTGCTCTCAGCCGTTGAATCAGGAGAGACTATGAAGGCGACAAAAGAGCAGCTCATAGATTTTCTGGAGAGGGCAGTCCTGATCCCCGTCGAGAACCATTATCAAGCTACCGATATTATCAGGAGAAAGATACGTGGCACGCGGATGCGCCTCAAGAAAAAGCCTGGGGTCAGGCTTGCATAATTTGACTTTAATGGTATATTCCCCATATGGCACGAAAACCTAGAATTCATTATACCGGCGCTTTCTACCACGTAATGCTTCGTGGAAACGGCAAGCAGGACATCTTCATTGTCGACGACGATCGTTATCGCTTTTCCCTCTTTCTCCAGGAGGGGATCGAGCGCTACCGCCACCTTGTCCATGCGTTCTGCCTCATGACCAACCATGTTCATCTCCTCGTTCAGGTGGAGGATGTTCCACTATCGAGGATCATGCAGAATGTCTCCTTCCGGTATACGCGCTGGTTCAACTGGAAGCACGGTAAATCCGGACATCTCTTTCAAGGACGGTACAAGGCTGTAGTTATCGACTCCGATGAGTATCTTGCAGAGCTTGTTCGATACCTTCACCTCAATCCGGTAAGGGCGGGAATGACAAAGGAACCGTTGGGTTATGCCTGGAGCAGCCACCGGGCCTATTTGGGTAAAGAAGCCATCCCATGGGTCACGGTCGACCCGACACTGTCTTCGTTCGGGAAGCTGAGAGATGTGGCGCGAAAGAATTTTCATCAGTTCGTGATTGAAGGAATCAATGAGGGGCACCGCCCGGAGTTTCATGGTCTGGCAGCTATAGACAGCCGTCTGCTGGGAGACGAACCATTTGTGGAGAGCGTTTTGGCCCAGAGCGAAGAGGTGTCTGCCCGCCAGGTTGGAATGGGCGAGCTGGTGGATGCGGTCTGCCGATATTACCAAATCAGCGCAAATGACCTCAAGGGAAGGACGCATCATTCTTCTCACGCACGGGCTATGGCGGCCTGGATTGCACTGGAATCGGCAGGATGTACCATCACGGAGCTCGCAAAAATGACGGGTCGTGATCTTTCCACGCTCAGCTCTAGGGCAAAACGGCTTCAGGTCCGGGCGCGCAAGGATACACAGCTGTTGGCGGATTGTAAGGCAATAAGGGAGGAAATTGCAAGGGTGCAAGCCTGACCCTAGTTGTACTTCAGTTTCCAAATGGCTGCAAGAGGAACGCAGAAGATAGAGGGGTCAAGTCTCAACTCTAGACAGAAGAAAGAAGATGTAGGCAGTTGAGACTTGACCCCTCAAGATGCTCATATCAAATTAAAATACATTTCAAGAATTTTATGTAAATATACAGGATGAATTTTTTCTTATACATCTCATTTTGTCTACTAACTACCTTATTTTACTATCTTGATTTCTCAAGTCCTGCAATCTCATCCTTAGATTTATTTCATTTTAGTACAATTTATTTATACACCTGAGACCATTCAGCCCCTCACGCCAAATCTTTTCAATTCACTAAAAACCAATCATTACAATGTATTAACTGATAAACCTAAAAAAAATTTCATTTAGGCATGGTCGATGCTTTATAGAAAATCAAACCATGCAGCAGAAAAAACAGAAGAGAGGAGACGATCATGAGAAGCAGAACTATCACAATGGCAATCGCATCAATCCTCGGGTTCGCTTCATTTGCGTTTGCGGCAAGCGGAGCAGAAGATGAAGGTAGTGGAGTTCTCCTGATTCTGTTCATCGGATTCGGATCAATTGTCGTCGCACTACAGTTCATTCCCGGCATCGTAATGTTGTATTCCATGCTCAAGGGTGTTCTAACACCGGCGAAAGAAAACAGTGCGGTAGCAAACAAATAATCAAGCAACGCCTATAAGGCATAAAAATCAAAGGAGGAAGTCATGGAAAAAGCACGGATCATCCTTACAACATTGGCCCTGAGTTTAGCAGCAGTAACCCCCGCCTTCGCAGCATCAAGCACGCGGGTATATTCGAGTGGCGTCCTGGTACTGGTATTCCTCGGCTTCTGCGCACTCGTGGTGGTTGCCCAGTTGATCCCCGCAATTACGACCCTGGTCGGCATGCTCAAAGGGTATGCGGAAAACAGGAACCGTGAAACCGCCGAAACAAAAACTCATAATTAAGGAAGGAGTTCGATCATGCTTGAAATATTCTCTTCAATAGGTGAAGTAAAAGGCGTGTACACCATGGTTGATTTTTACCAGTACATCAAAGGCATAGAGTACCTGATTTGTGTCGCATTCTTCTGCGGCTTCCCGGCCTTCTACCGCTACATCCACAAGACTGATAACTAACTGGCGGACGTCCGAGCATATACCAGAATGACGAGGGCCACATTACCAACGATGCGGCCCTCTCTTTTTCCGGCGTCTTTAGTGCAAAGGAGATAACTCTCATGCAAGGGATATTGATAGCTGACAAGGATATGAACATGGTAGCAAAAATGCTGGGCGAAGATGGCTATTCGGTAACCATCACCGATTCCGTCAGCATGATGCTGCAAGACATGCTCAAAAAGGTCATAAAGGTAGTTCTGCTGGGCAGCGAGCTCGACGAAATACCGGCCGCCGAGTTGATCCCTCTGCTGAAAAAGTGCAACAAAAAAATCGAGATCATCCTGGTGTCAGGAGAGGCATCGCTGCCGCAGATGCGCAAAGTTCGCAGCGAGGGGATCTTTTACCACGCACTGAAATCCAACAGCCCGGAAGACAATGAAGAGATCCGGCAGGCTGTGCTATCTGCCATGGCCTGTGCCGTGAAGCACTGAAGCCGGGCGTTGACTACCGCCTCTTCTCCGACAACACCTCGGCCAGCTCCGCCTCATAGGCTCCGATCTCTACCCGGAGTCTCCCCGCCTCGTTGCTGTACCTCCCCTGAAGCCGCTCGTAGAAGTCCGCAAGCTCTCGGGAGCGCTCCACCTCTTTCAGCGAGCCGGCCGGCGTGACTCGAGAACGCTTCCGGTCCAGTTCATCCATCCTGCGGGACAGCCGGTTGATATCACTCTCGAACACCCGCTCCACGAAGTGCCGGATTACTCCATGGCCGCCAGCGAAGCGGTCACACTTCCCACCGTCACTTTGGTCCGCATTTTTACCGGAATGCGCCGCTGGTCATTGGTGACCCAGAGCGTGATCCCCCGCTTCCCCTCGAAGGTCCCCTCCGGCCGCACCAGCGGCTGTACCACCAATGCTTCCACCTTGCCGAGGATGGTGCGCAGTTTCTCCATCCGCAGCACCTTCACCTCCAGCAGGTAGGGTTCCTTGCCGTCCATGACCGGCAGGCTTATCGTGTCGCCCGGTGCTATGGGAAGGTGGCGGGCATGGTAAAAGGCGGTCATCACATCGGCGGAGCCGGGCCGAATGGCCGCTATTGCCTTTTCGTTGGTCAGGTGGTCCTTATACTGGGCGGTGTTGGTGGCATGGTTGAAGGTAATGCTCCGGTCGCGCACTCTGCTCCCCTCGCGAAAGCGCATCCGGAACTGGCGCACCTCACCGGGGAAGTAATCTGGTTTCCGGACCAGGGTAGTTTCAATGCGGTTTTCCACCGGATAGAAGCCGGAAAGCCAGGCATTGGACTTGAACAGGGCGCTGATATGCAGGGTATCGCCATCTGCCGTGATGCTCTGGCTGGCAGACCCCACGGGGATGCCGGTCCAGGTCAGGTCGTAGGTCAGCTTTTCCGGAATCTTCCCCGAACCGGCGGCAAGCGGCGTGGACAGGGAGAGGAGAGTGACGATCAGAATGAGGGTGCGCATGGGTTGGGTTGCGGTCTTTCTTTTTTTGAGTGTAGCAACGCTCCTGGCAGCAACGGCCGGCGTGGCTTTCAACGAGTTTTTCGAACCGCGCCTCACCGAGAGCCGTTATCAGGCCTTCTAAAGACTCTCTATGCTATTCGCTCAAAAATCTGCCGGACATGGTCATACAGCTCCTGTACCCGGATCATGCAGGAAGAACGGTCAAGTTTCGGTTCCCCGGTTTCCAGCGCTTCGTACCGCAACTCGACGGCAAATGGATTCAGCATATCCAGATCCTCGAAGCGCTTTACTTCACATCCCAGGTCCGTAAGAAGTGCGAAAAGCTGACTCAGGTCATGAATCCTGCCATATGTACCGCCAATCGATGTAAGCCATGCCTTCAACGACTTTTCCACCGCTTGCTGAGCATGGAAACCGAAAATCTCATCATCCACTGATTCCGGATCGGCAAGTGCCGTCATTGCCCTGATATCCTTGGCAGCCATATCCAGAAGCATGCGGGCGTTATCAATGGCGCTCATACAGTATCCGTCCTTCCCGCAACGCATGGGCCACCACATGGTTCGGCGCATCTCGCCACTTTTCCACCTCCTCGGGAGTGAATACCAGGAAGTCCTTGGCAATACGGACCTCCCGCAGAAGTCTCCACAGCTTCACCATCTCGGCGCGACGGCTTCGCTCGGGGCCAAAAGGCCCGTCCTCGACAACGATGAAGTCGAGGTCCGAATCGGGGCGTGCCGTTCCAAGCGCATGGGAACCGAAAAGAATGATCATCCGCGGGTTCACTGCCGCAACGATTTTTTCGGCCATTTCCTTGAGAATAGCTTCCGTAACGGCAATCATCGGTATAACCTCATATGGTGTCCCTTTTCCTCACAGCTCGTAGTGAAGACCTGTCAGCATCCGCCTTTTCGAGCGGAGAACGTTTTTCTTTAAAATATGCTGGCATTATACAGGAATAGTCCAGATAATCAATAGGTTGAGGAAACCTTACCGTAACCGATTTGCCGCTGACCGACCGGCGACGGGCCGGCGCCATCTCTTCGAAGTCGGATATATGCCCGACCATGGTCCTGTAGCTCCCCTGCAGACGTTCAGCGAAGCGGACCGCTCCCCGTTCTGCGTATTCGTCGAGAAACTCCTTAAGCCAACTCTCAAAACCTCACCGTCGGCCTGATATTCTGCGGTACGTAACTCTTTGCGATCCGCCACCCCTTTTTCTCCGCCAGCACCGGTTCCAGCGTGAACGCGATAAAGCCGATGATGTTTGCTTCTTCGGGGAGGTCCGAGGCGACTTTTACCACCTTGAAGCCGACAAGGTCGCCCACCTCGGGATAGTCGGTCGCCTCCTTGAGGGTGCAGGCCCACAGCTCCCTCCCGCCACCCTTTCCGGCCAGGCGGAGCCGGAAATATTGCTCTCCTTCATCCCCTACCTTCCCTTTTTCCTCGACCATGGCAGGGATGACCGCTTCCAGCAAAGGGCGATTTTCCAGATGCTCGCAGGCGTATTCAAACGCGGCGAGATTGCTCTCGAAAACGTGGAGCTCCGCTTCCTTTTTGAACCAGCCGAACATGATGTGACTCCTTTAAATGCAATGAAATTATACCAGATCGGCATCAAGGTTGCCGCCTTTCTTTGCTTTTCCCCGCCGGATATGCTATTTCTAACAGGTATGAAACCCGTCAATCCTGTGATTATCCCGCGCGCGGAGCATTCTGTCTCGCGCAGCCTGTTAAGCCCCAACGCCGTCCGGGTGCTGTACCGGTTGAGCGATCACGGTTTCATTGCCTATCTTGTAGGGGGATGCGTCCGTGATCTGCTGCTCGGCCGTGAACCCAAAGACTTCGACGTGGTCACAAACGCCACGCCAAACCAGATAAAAAAGCTCTTTCGCAACTGCCGTCTGATCGGCCGTCGGTTCCGGCTCGCACATCTCCACTTTCAGGACGAAATCATCGAGGTGGCAACTTTTCGATCGAAAGCACCCGGCGAAACTGAAGACGAGCCGCAGCCGGAAGCCTCTGATACGCCGGCGCCGGATGCCGCCGAACCAAGACGCCGTCACCCGGAACATCTGAAAAGCGCTGACGGGATGATTCTGCGGGACAATGTCTTCGGCACGCCGGAAGAAGACGCCCTGCGCCGCGACTTTACCGTTAACGCCCTCTTTTACAACATCGCGGATTTCTCCATCATCGACTATGCGGGGGGGATGGAAGACCTTTCGCGCGGCATCATCCGCATTATAGATGATCCCTTTGAGCGTTTCACCGAAGACCCGGTGCGGATGATACGCGCCGTGCGCTTTGCCGCCATGCTCGGCTTTAACATCGAAAATCTGACCTGGCGCGCAATCCTGGAGCTGGGTGACACCATTACCAGGGCTGCCCCGGCGCGGCTGTTCGAGGAAGTCCTGAAACTTTTTCTCGCAGGCTGTGGAGAAAGGACCTACCAGCTTTTGCGGCAAACAGGCCTCTTCGCCGCGCTCTTCCCCCATTTTAACAACTGGCTTGCGGAAGAAACGGACGGATTCCCCCACACCAGGGTGGGCCAGGCCCTTGACTGGATCGACGACCGAATTCGGATGGGTGAAAAGGTCTCTCCGCAAGTTTTCCTTGCCCTGATGTCCGGCCGGTACATCGAGGAAAAGGGTGAACACCACAGGAGGGCGGGTGTCCCCCCGCAACAGAGCCTGGACCTGGCAGTGGCGGAGTTTCTCGGAGAACTGGCCCCGACGGTCATGATTCCCCACAAGACGGGGATTTTGGTCCGCAATATTCTGGCGTATCAGCACCGGTTCCGGAAAACGCCCGGCAAGCATCCCCTCTCATTCATCGGGCGGCCCGGATTTGGTGATGCCGTGGACTATCTCCGTTTCGATTGCGGGATCACGGGAAAAAACCGGGATGCGCTCTCCTGGTGGGAAAGTTTTATCCAGGCAAATCCACTCCCGCCAAACGGCGGGCAGGCCGGGGAGCAGGCGCCAAAACCCTCCACCGGCACCGGCAGGCGAAAACGCAGGCGGAGAAGAAGCCACGGAAGGGAGAAACCCGGTGAAGGCCCCGAAATATCCTGATTAAAAGGTCCACTATCTCTTCAATCTTCTCCATCTCCGAACGCCAGTCGATTTTCCCGGACCAGCCGCTCCCTGTCGCCACTTTCGATGAAATCCCACGGCAGTAACTCGTCCAGCGGGATGTCACGGCAGACCAGGAAGTCGGTATCCAGAGAAAGCTCTTTAGCAGCCCGTTTCCAGCTCCCCAGCTCATGCGCCCTGACCAGAAGACGGGAAAGTCTGCGGTCGCCGCGGGAAAGGAGCGCCTGAAGGTATGCGTCTTTGGGGCCTTCCATCTGCATTCTGACGTTGGAGAGCGGCCTGACGGCCTGCTGCAGAAACCTCATTTTTCGTTCCAAGGATTTTATCCCTTCCATGCCGCACCACTGGAATGGCGTGAACGGCTTAGGCACGAACGGGTTGATCGACAGGACCACTTCACCGAGCCTCCTGTTCTTTCGGGCCGACGCAATAACCCGCTCCCTGATTCGTGTAACCAGGCCCACCATCTCCTCCAGGTCGTCTGAAGTTTCGGTAGGAAGGCCAATGATGAAGTAGAGCTTGAGATTAAGAATATCCTTCTCGATCAGCCGGTTACAGGCAGCGAGAATCTGCTGTTCATCGATATTTTTGCCGATCAGGTCCCGCAGCCGCTGGGAACCCCCTTCCGGGGCAAGGGCGACGGTTTTGTGGCCACTGGCCTTTAATACCTCGATCATTTCTTCGTCCAGGGCGTCGATGCGCAGGGATGAAACCGAGACCTTCCCCCCCTTTTCCAGGATATGTCTGCACAGCTCACCGATACCGCGGTAGTCGGAAACCGCAGCCCCCACAAGCCCCACTTTCTCCTTCTGCGCAAGCCCCCTTGCCACCACCGTCTTGATCTCCTCCAGCGACCTTTGCCGGTAGGGAAGATAGATAAAACCCGCGGCACAGAACCGGCAGCCGCGGGGACAGCCGCGGGAGAGCTCGATCAGGTACATGTCCGAAAACTCGGTACCCGGGGTAAGGAGGACCGAGTGGGTCGGATGCCGGTCGAGCTGAGGTTCCCATCCCCTTTTCACGGGCGGAAGTTCGCCGGCAAGGCTCTTGAACGCAACCAGTTTCGGCCCGTCATAAACCGCCTCGTAAAAGCTTGGGACATAAATGCCGGGGGACTCCACGGCTTTTCGCAGCAGCTCTTCCCGCCCTTCGCTCCCCTCAGCCGTCAGGAGCCCCAACAAACGGGGGAGGATCGCCTCGGCCTCCCCGACCGCGACCAGGTCCATAAAGTCGGCAACCGGCTCCGGGTTCAGGAACAGGGCCGCTCCGCCGGCTATAACAAGCGGCATGGAGCCGGCGCGCTTCGCGGCAAAGGGAGGAATGCCTGCCAGATGAAAGATGGCCGGGATGTTCAGATAATCGCTCTCGAAAGACACCGAAAACGCGACCACGTCAAATTCGGTCAGCGGCCGCTGTGATTCCAGGGAGAGAAGGGAGGTACGGGACTTCTCGTACTCCCTCCTCTCTTCAGGGTCGGGTAAAAAGGCACGCTCGCAGAGGACATCGGTGTGGGAATTCAGCAGTGCATATACCGCCTGGAAACCGAGATTGCTCATGGCGATGCGGTAATGGTTCGGGTAAACCAGGCAGACTGTCAGCTTGCCGCCCCTGTCTTTGCGGGTGGCTCCGCTCTCGCCGGCCAGTATTTTGCGATATTTTTCGATAATTTTCCACGACATGGTGAAAAGGTAGCATGAACGGCGAGAAGTTTGAAAGGGAAAAAAAGACCCGGCCCCCCAAGGAGGGGGAGAGACGGAGGCCGGGGAACAGAAAGCCTTGACGGTGGCGGAGCTCCCGCCACCCTTGTTGAACGCGAGGGTTTTCACACCCCCCTTCCGTAAAGGGGGGATGGGGGGGATTTACAACCTGGGCTAAATCCCCCTAAATCCCCCTTTACAAAAGGGGGACTTTAACATTAATCGACCGATTTCCTTAAAAAGGTCGGTATATCGTACTGCTCCTCATCGTCCATCATGAAGCTGCGCTGCCGGACTAAGGCGTCCCGCTGGTTCTTCTCCCTGATGAAGGTCGGAATCTCCCTGTTGATCTCCTGCCGGGAAGGGAGGGGCGCTACTTTTTTCGCTTCCTCCCGCCCCTTTGCCAGATCGAAACGGTCTCCAAAGCCGGTGGCGATGGCAGTGATCTTGATGTGCTCGCCCAATGCCTCGTCAATAACCAGACCCACGATGATGTTGGCATCCTCGTGGACCTTTTCGTGAACGATGCGGCTGGCAGCATCGAACTCGTCCATGGTCATGGAGGAGGAACCGGAAATATTGACCAGCACCCCTCTGGCGCCGGAAATGTCGATATCTTCCAGAAGCGGGCTGGAGATGGCCTTGGTGGCCGCTTCAACCGCCCTGTTTTCACCGGAGGCTATGCCGATCCCCATCATCGCCATCCCCCGCTCGCTCATGATCGCCTTCACATCGGCAAAGTCCACGTTGATCATGCCGGAGGTGGTGATCAGGTCGGAGATGCCTTGCACCGCCTGACGGAGCACATCGTCTGCCGGCTTGAAGGCATCCACGATCGACATGGATCTGCCGGCCAGTCCCAGCAGGCGGTCATTGGGGATAACGATGAGGGAGTCCACATGCTTCTTCAGGTCTCTGATCCCCTCTTCAGCCTTGGCGAGCCGCTGCTTCCCCTCACGGGTAAACGGCTTGGTGACCACGCCGACGGTCAGCGCCCCCATTTCCCTGGCCACTTCGGCAATAACCGGCGCTGCACCCGTGCCGGTGCCCCCCCCCATGCCGGCAGCGATGAAGATCATGTCGGCTCCGTTGAGGAGTTCGGCCATCCGTTCCCTATCCTCCACGGCAGCATCCCGCCCCATATTGGGATTGGCACCGGCCCCCAGCCCCTTGGTCAGACTGCTGCCGATCTGGATCTTGTCCGGCGCTTTGTTCATGCGCAAGGCCTGGGCATCGGTATTGGCCACGATAAAGTCGACACCATGGATGTTGCTGGAGATCATGGTGTTGATGGCGTTCCCCCCCCCTCCCCCTACGCCGACTACTTTGATCCTCGCGCTCTGGTCAATGCTTTCATCAAATTCAAACATAACAGCCCCCTTTCTTTAATAAATGCACCCCATTAGAATTTAAATTTGCCACAGGAAACGTCAATTTTTCGCAAGGTCAAGGCGATCAAGGGATGGCACGGAGGCGTAGCAGCGCTACGCCGCACACGCCAGCCCGCAGATCAACGCAGAGATTGCGGAAAAGTGGCGTTTCCATCAGAAGAATTCGCCGAACCATTCCTTCATCCTCCTGCTCACCCTCCTGAACAGGTTTTCATCGCTCTGCGTCGTGGGGAACTCGCTGATCCCCACATTCTTGCTGCCGTAGACTACCAGCCCCACACCGGTGGCATAAACCGGCGAGTTTACCACATCCACCAGCCCGCCGATGTTCTGCGGCAGACCGCGGCGCACGGGAAGGTTGAAAACCTGTTCCGCCAGTTCCGGCATCCCTTCCAGGATGGTGCTGCCGCCGGTGATCACTATTCCGGAAGCGATCAGGTCCTCGAAACCGGACTTTACTATCTCCCGGTTCACCAGCGAGAAAATTTCATCCACCCGCGGCTCGAGTATTTCAGCCAGAAGCTGGCGGGAAAGGACACGCGGCTTCCGCCCCCCGACGCTGGGCACTTCGATGGTTTCTTCCTTTCCGACGATGGAGGCCATGCAGCAGCCGTATTTCTGTTTGATCTTCTCCGCCTCGGCCATCGGCGTCCTCAAGCCCACGGCGATATCGTTGGTCAGATGGTTCCCTCCCAGGGAGAGGACCGACGTGTGTTTAATGGCACCGTCCACAAAGATGGCGATGTCGGTGGTGCCGCCGCCGATATCCACCAGAGCCACCCCCAGTTCCTTCTCGTCGGAGGAAAGGACCGCCTCGGAGGAAGCGAGCTGTTCCAGAACGATGTCGGCCACGTCCAGCCCGGCCCGGTTGCATGACTTGATGATGTTCTGGGCGCTGGCCACCGCGCCGGTCACGATATGGACCTTGGCCTCCAGCCTCACCCCGCTCATCCCCAGCGGTTCGCGGATACCGTCCTGGTCGTCAATGATGAATTCCTGGGGAAGGATATGGATCACCTCGCGGTCCATGGGAATAGCAATCGCCTTTGCCGCTTCGATCACCCTTTTCACATCTTCCGGCGAAACCTCGCGGTTCTTGATGGCTATGATCCCCTGAGAGTTAAGCCCCCTGATGTGGCCGCCGGCGATCCCCGCATATACCGACTTGATCTCGCAACCGGCCATCAGCTCGGCTTCCTCCACCGCCTTCCTGATGGAGGCTACGGTGCTGTCGATGTTGATCACCACCCCCTTGCGCAGCCCCCTCGACGGACTGGTACCGATGCCGACGATATCGATCCCGTCTTCGGTGGCATTGCCCACAATGGCGCAAATCTTGGTGGTGCCGATGTCGAGCCCTACGATCAGATTATCCCTTTTACCGGACATACTTCCCCCTTTTGCCAGACGCCTTCTTCACTTTTATCCTGTCGCAGCAGTCGATGTCGATATTGTCCAGGTTCAATATCGGCATCTGCATATCCCTGTAAACTATATCGATCCCTCCCGAGGTAAAACTGCCAAGAATGGCGCAGATCTTGGTGGTGCTGTTATTGAGTCCTGCAGTCGGATTCCCTCTTTTACCAGCCATACTCCCTCCCTTTGCCATTATGATTTCTTAACTATGATCTTATCGCTGTAGTCAAGGTCGATATATTGCAGGTTTGGCATCTGCGCCTGCAGATCCCTGTAAATTCTGGCAAACCGCATCAGTTTATCGCCGAAGCCGCTGTTTCCAAGCCTGACCGGCACCCCTCCCTGGGCGGAGAAAAGGGTGAAGCCGTACCCCTTGTCGTAATGGATCTCGGATATGTCCGAAAGCGAAAAGACCGTTCCCCCGCTCAGCAAGGCAATCAGGTCCAGCGCGCTCTTCAGGGCTTCTCTGGAGCCTGCCGGGTCCTTCCCCATCTCCTCTTCGGTTATCCCGGTCAGAACCGGATAATCGAGCCGGTCCCCCACCGTCAGCGGTTTAAATATTTCGCCGTTTTTGTCCAGGTAATAGAGATACCCCATATTGGCTACCGCAACCGGCTCCCGTTCGGCTATTTCAATGACAAGGGTATGGGGGAAATAGCGCCTGACCTTGACCTTTTCAACCCACGGGTTTTTCGCCAGATGTTCCCCAATGCGCGAAAGCCTCAAGGCCAGCATATCGTCCCCCGGATTTACCCCGGCCAGAGTGAGAACTTCTTCCCGGGTGAGCCGCTTCAGGGTGGTGACCTCAATCCGCTCCAGCTTTAAGAACGTGGTCCGGGCCAGCACTCCGTAAGCCTCGAAGCCGATGACGCCGACCAGCGCAACGACGACAACCCAGCTGACCAGCCGCACAGCCTTTTTAAAAAAGCTGCGGTAATTGATCGGTTTGCGCTGTCTCTTTGCCCGATTTCTGGCAGGGGGCTTCTGTTTTTTAAATGTAGGGCGCAGATCACGCATGAAAAACCCGTGAAACGTGAAGCGTGAAAGGTGAATCGAAAGGCCTCGGGTTCACATTTCACATTTCACATTTCACCCTTCACTGACTGATTTTCAAAGCGGCGGTCGTTAAAATCCGCTCCACCAGCTCTTCAAAACCGATTCCCGCCCCCCCCGCAATTTCCGGGAGGAGGCTCAAAGCCGTCATCCCCGGCAGGGTGTTCACCTCCAGAAGGTAACATTCCTCCTGTTCGGTCACGAGAAAGTCGACACGGCTATAGCCGGAACAGCCGAGCGCCCGGTGCGCCTCCTCACCCGCCGCAAGGACTTTCTGATAGAGTACGGGAGGGAGAGGTGCGGGGAGAATATGTTCCGCCATGCCGGGTGTATATTTGGCCTCGAAATCGTAGAACTCTTTTTTGGGCACTATCTCGATGGCCCCGAGCGCCTTGTCTTCCAAAATACCGACCTGGACCTCCCGCCCCTTGATGAATTGCTCCACAAGGATTTCTTCATCGTAAGTGAACGCAAGCTCCAGTGCGGGAGCGATCTGCGCCTCATCCCTCACGATGCTCACCCCGACTGAGGATCCTTCCTGGGACGGCTTGACTACCACCGGAAGCTGAAAACCGGGAATCGCCGCATCTCCCCTGCGCATTACCCGGTACGGGGCCACGGTAAGCCCGGCGGCCTGGAATATCTTCTTGGCGAATATCTTGTTCATGGCCAGCGCGCTGGCCAGAACCCCGGAGCCGGTATAGGGGATTTCCATCATCTCCAGCACCCCCTGTACCGCGCCGTCCTCACCAAAACGACCGTGCAGGCAGACAAACGCCACGTCCACACCCTCGTCTGCCAGGACCCGGGCAATGTCCCGCCCCACATCTATGGCAACCGCATTATACCCGCGATTAAGGAGGGCCTTGTGCACGGCTGCGCCGCTTGCCAGCGACACTTCCCGCTCCGCCGACAGTCCCCCCATGAGGACCCCGATCTTTTTCGTTTTCAATTCGTCTCTCGTCATTGGTTTTGCCGATCCCTATTCCCGGATCCCTGATCCCGGTCTTCTCCAACTATTCGTACTTCCTCTTCCAGCGTAATCCCGGTTCGCTCCCTGACCTTTGCCTTGATCAACCCGGCGAGTTCGATGAAATCACCGGCCGTCGCCCTCCCCCGGTTCACCAGGAAGTTGGCGTGCGCCTCGGCAACCTGCGCCCCCCCGATACGATACCCCCTCAGCCCGGCCTCGTCGATGAGACGCCAGGCCTGTTTTCCTGGCGGGTTCTTGAAGAACGAGCCGGCGTTCGGATAACGGACCCGTTGGGCCGAATGACGATGGGCCAGAAAGGCCTCGATACGCCCTTCCATCTCTCTCCGGTCTCCCGCTGCCAGCAGGAAGTCCGCCGTCAGGATGATTTCCCCCGGTGCCAGCGTAAGATGACGGTAGCCGAAATTGAGCTCTTCCCTTCTCCTCACGGTCACTCCCCCATCTTTTAGGGTGGTGAGCGTTTCCACTTTTTCAAGGACCGCTTCCCCGTGGGCGCCGGCATTCACGGCAAGTGCTCCGCCCACCGTACCCGGTATCCCGCAGAGGAACTCAAGGCCGGCAAGGCTTTTCTCCTCGGTGAACCTGACAAGAGCGCCGTTGCTCACCCCTGCTTCCACCCTGACACGGCTGCCGGAAAGTTCTTCAAGCCGCTGGAGCCTCCGCAGCGAAATTACCACTCCACAGAAGCCTCCATCCCTGACCAGCAGGTTGTACCCTCCTCCGATCACGAGGTACGACGCGCCGTTTTGGTCCAAAAGCGCCATAAGCAGTTGCAGATCATCCACATCGGCGGGGGTTACGAAACAATCGGCCGTGCCCCCCACCTTAAGCGATGTGTGCTGCGACAAAGGCTCGTCGAGGAGCACTGTCCCCCGAATCCTGCCGGCTATCAAAGAGCTGATTTCATCTTTCAAGCATTATACCCACATACGGCACAGTTCACCGGGCTTCCTTCAGCTTCTCCAGAAGCGCCTCCCCCACCTGCCAGATGTTTCCGGCTCCGAGCGTGATACAGATATCACCGGGCTTTACGACGTCAGCCAGATACGCCGCGAGGGCTTCCCGGTCGGCGACACAGGACACTTCCTTCTGGCCGTGCTTCCTCACCTGGTCACTGAGCACCTTGGCCGAGATTCCGGGAATCGGCTTCTCCCCGGCAGGGTAGATGTCGGTGAGGACGAGGAGATCGGCATCATAGAAGCACTTGACGAAATCGTCAAAGAGCTCCTTCGTTCGCGTATAGCGATGTGGCTGAAAGGCTACCACAAGCCGCCGCTCCGGCCAGCCGTTCTTGGCGGCAGCCAGGGTTGCCCTGATCTCGACGGGATGGTGTCCGTAATCGTCCACAACCATGATATCGCGCACCTCCCCCTTGATCTGGAAACGTCTGCCGACACCGCCGAAGCGGGCAAACCCTTCCTGTATGAGGTTGAACGGCACGTCCAGCTCCATGGCCACGGCTATGCATGCCAGGGCATTGAGAACATTGTGGGCGCCGGGCATGGGAAAGGATATTTCACCCATCCGGTACCCCTTGTAGTGGGCTATGAAGGAGGTAGTCCCCCCGCAGAGCCGGACGTGGGTGGCCCGGATGTCCGCCTGGGACGAGAGGCCGTAGGTCACGAAGCGCTTTTTCACCCGCGGGATGACGTCGGCGATGTTGCGGTCCTCCAGACAGAGGACCGCCAGGCCGTAAAAGGGGACCTTGTTGATGAAATCGACGAAGGTGTCCTTGATCTCGTCGATCCCGCTGTAAAAATCGAGATGGTCGGCGTCGATGTTGGTCACCACGGCGATGGTGGGCGACAGCTTGAGGAATGAGCCGTCCGACTCATCGGCCTCGGCCACCAGGAACTGCCCCTGCCCGAGCTGGGCGTTTGTACCGAGGGTGTTCAGTTTGCCGCCGATGACGATGGTGGGATCGATCCCCCCGTGCGTCAGGATGGTGGCCACCATGGAGGTGGTCGTGGTCTTGCCGTGGGTGCCGGCGATGGCGATGCCGTACTTCATCCGCATCAGTTCCGCGAGCATCTCCGCCCGGGGGATGACCGGGATCATGCGGTGCTTGGCCTCGATCACCTCGGGATTGTCATCGTGAACCGCACTGGATATAACCACAACATTCGCATTGGCGACATGCTCCCGTGCGTGGCCGTAGAATATCTCCCCCCCCAGGGAGGCGAGACGCTCGGTGATATCCGATTGGCGCAGATCAGAACCGGAAACCTTGTACCCCAGGTTCAGCAGCACCTCGGCGATGCCGCTCATACCGATGCCGCCGATCCCTACAAAGTGTACTTTTTCAATTTTACCGTACATGAAACTTCCTTTGGGCTATAGGGTGATTGGTTTTCCCTTAGCCTTTCGTCGGTTGTAATTCTTTCAGCATTTCGTCCACGATTACCTGGGCTGCATCGAGTCGCGCCAGTCTTTTCGCGCATCGGCCGGTCATTTCCAACCTCTCGGGGTCCTCCATGAGTTCCACGATCATCCGTGCCAGCCGCTCGCCGGACAACTCCTGCTCAAGGAGCATGAAGCCGGCCCCTTTTTTCAGGAGCGCTTCGGCATTCCTCCGCTGGTGGTCATCAACGGCATGGGGATATGGGATGAAGATGCAGGTTTTGCCGCAGGCCGTCACCTCGGCTATGGTGGTGGCCCCTGCCCGGCAGAGTACCAGATCGGCCGTGCGATAGGCCGCCGCCATATTGTCGATGAAGGGGATCACCTCCGCCTTGAATCCTCCCCGTTGGTAGGCCTCCCTCACCTCGGCCAGGTCTTTCTCCCCGGTCTGGTGGGTGACGGAAAGTCTGTCCCTGAAGGCGCCAAGGGAAGGGAGCGCCGCAATCATACTCTGATTAATACTGTGGGCCCCGGCACTGCCGCCGAACACAAGCAGGCGGAAATCATTGCCGCTGCGGTCTTCGTCCTCCCCCTTCTGTACATCCGCCAGGATCTCGTGCCTCACCGGATTACCGGTCAGCATGGTATTCCCCTGCGGGAAAAATGTCCGCGATTCCTCAAGGGAGATGAAGACCCCCTCGGCGAACCTTGCAAGGACCTTATTGGTGAAACCGGGGATCGCATTCTGTTCATGGATGAACCGCCTGATCTGCATCCCCCGCGCGGCCATCACTACCGGGCCGGAGGCGTACCCACCCACCCCCAACACCACGTCCGGTCGAAAACCTTTCAGTATTTTCCGTGATTGGGCATAGCCGTAAAGGAGCATCGCCATGCTTCTCGCCTGTGAAAGCCTGCTTTTCCCCCTCATGCCCGCCGCGGCAATGTATTCCAGGCGATACCCGCGCCGGGGAAGGACCCGCGCCTCGATCCCGGCTTCTGTCCCCACGAAGAGGACCTCATTGTTCGCATCCCTGGCCAGGAACTCTTCGGCCACCGCAATACCGGGGAAGAGATGACCGCCGGTGCCGCCTCCGGCAATAAGGAGTCTCATGGCGTACCCCGCATCCGGCTGGAGACATTGAGCAGTACCCCGACAGCAAAGAGACTGATGATCAGAGAACTGCCGCCGTAGCTGATGAAGGGGAGCGCCAGCCCCTTGGTGGGAAGAAGCCCGGTAACAACCCCCATATTGACGAACGCCTCGATGCCGAGCAGCACGGCGATGCCGAAAGCGAGAAAACGGCCGAAGTTGTCCTCTGCATTGAGCGCCACACGGATGCTCCGGTGCACCAGGAGAAAGAACATGGCGGCAATCACCATGACCCCCAGGAAACCCAGCTCCTCTCCCACAACCGAGAGGATAAAATCGGTGTGGGCCTCGGGCAGATAAAAAAGCTTCTGCTTCCCTTCTCCCAGCCCCTGCCCGAAGATGCCGCCGGTGCCGAAGGCGAGCCACGACTGGATGATCTGGAAACCGCTATTGGTCGGATCCTGCCAGGGGTCGAGAAACGCCATGATGCGCCGCCTTCGGTAATCGACGTTCATTACCAGGAAGTATAGGAACGGAAGCGCCAGGAGAACCATCGATATGAGATAGGTCGGTCTGGTTCCGGCGGCGAAGAGCATGATAACGGCAACCGCCCCGAGGGTGAGGGACGCCCCCAGATCGGGCTGCTTGATGAGGAGGAGGAGCAAGGCCGCCAGCACCACCATGTAAGGGAGAAATCCCGAGGAAAAGAACCTTACCTTTTCCTGTTTTTTATCCAGGGAGTACGCCATATACATGATCAGCGCAATCTTGGCCAGTTCCGACGGCTGCAGGGAGAAGCCGGGAAACCTGATCCAGCGTGAGGCCCCTCCCGCGCTCCCCCCTATCCCCGGAATCAGCACCAGCACAAGGAGAGCAAGACAGACGAGCAATACCGGCACGGCAATCCGCCGCCAAAAATGGTAATCGATCCGCATGGCAAGGGCCATGACTCCAAAGCCCATGAGAGCGTAAAGTCCCTGCCGTTTCAGGAAATAGAAACCGTCGTGGAACTTCTTGGCAGCCATGACCGAAGAGGCGGAATAGACCATGACCACGCCGAAGCAGGTAAGCGCCACCGCCATCATCAGGACCACGAAATCATACCTGTCGAGCTTATTCACTCGGCTTCCCCGCTTGAAAGGGCGCGTACCACGGCTTTGAACCGCTCGCCGCGCTCCTCGTAATTTTTGAACATGTCGAAGCTGGAACAGGCAGGGGAAAATAGGACTACGCCCCCCGGCTCGGTCAGTTGGTGCGCCAGGGTCACCGCTTCCTCCAGGCTCCCGACAAGATGGGTGGAGGTCAAGTTACCCAGCGCCCCGTTGATGCGTTCTTTCGCCTCTCCCAGGAGAATCAGGTATCTGACCCGTTCTCTCACCAGGTCGGCAAGCGGAGAATAATCTCCACCCTTGTCCTTTCCGCCGGCAATGAGGGTCACACCGCCCACGAAGCTCTCCAGGGACTTTACCACGCTCCCGACGTTGGTCCCTTTGCTGTCCTCGTAGTAGGCAACGCCGTTCACATCCCGAACGAACTCCATTCGGTGCGGCAGGCCGGAAAATCCGTTTACCGCAGCCAGTGCCTTATCCGCCGCACACCCCATGAGAAGCGTTGCTGCCAGGGCTGCCATGATGTTGTCGATATTGTGCACCCCTTGCAGCTTGAAACCTGCTGTGGAGAAACGCTCTTCCCGCCCGGCCCATCTGAAGGTGATGAAGCCGTCCCGGTGGTAAATCCCCTGGGAAAGCTCTTTTTGTCTGCTCATGGGAATGATCTGCGCCTTTATCTTACCCGCCTGCTCCGCCACGAGGGGATCATCCGTATTGATGACGGCAAAATCCTCGCCGGTCTGATTCTCGAAGATCCGCATCTTGGCGTCGATGTATTCCTGAAAGCTTTCATAGCGGTCCAGGTGGTCCTCGGTGATATTGAGGAGGACAGCGACCCGGGGGTGGAAATTCCTGATCCCTTCCAGTTGAAAGGAGCTGATCTCGGCGACCACCCGCTCCGCCTTTTCCCCGGAAGTGACGAGCTCAATGAGGGGATTGCCGATATTCCCGCCGACATAGGTTTTAAAACCGCACGCATTGAATATCTCGCCGGTCAGCGTTGTGGTGGTGGTTTTTCCGTTGGTGCCGGTAATGGCGACCAGCGAAGCCTTTATGAAGTTGCTCGCCAGTTCGATCTCACTGATCACGGGCCTCCTGTGGGCCTTGGCCAGGAGGAGCGGTTTTATATCCATAGGCACGCCGGGGCTCACCACGATGAGATCGGCCATGAGAAAGGTGTGTTTGTCGTGCCGGCCGAGTTCGAAGTTGACCTCCAGGTCTGCCAGCTGCTCCAGGTATGGGACAAGCGCCTCTTCATCCTTCATGTCGGTGATGGTGACCACGGCTCCCCGGTCCGCCAGGAAGCGGGCCACGGCAACGCCGGTGCGAGCGAGCCCCACGACGAGTATTTTTTTATGTTTCAGTTCCATTGGCATCCTGCGTGCCCTTTTTTCTGATCCGACGGATCGGTCGGATCGGACCGATCCGTCGGATTACGCAGCACGGTACTACCGCATCTTAAGTGTCGATATGGCCACCAGCGCCAGGATGATGGTGATGATCCAGAACCGGACGATGATCTTCGGCTCCGCCACCCCCTTAAGCTCGAAGTGGTGATGGATGGGGGCCATGCGGAAGATCCTCTTGCCGCGGTATTTATAGGAGCCCACCTGGAAAATTACCGACAGCGCCTCGATCACAAATATCCCCCCGACGATGACGAGGAGTATCTCTTGTTTGGTGATGACCGCAAGGGTGCCGAGAGCCCCTCCCAGTGAGAGGGACCCCACATCACCCATGAAGACCTCGGCCGGATAGGAGTTGTACCAGAGAAAGCCGAGGCCCGCCCCGACCATGGCGCCGCACAGCACGGCAAGCTCGCCTGAACCCGGCACGTACGGAATCTGTAAATAACTGGAAAACTTGGTGTTGCCGGCTATATAGGTAAAGAGCATATAGGTGGCGGCATTGATCGCCACCGGTCCGATGGCGAGGCCGTCCAGGCCGTCGGTCAGGTTGACGGCACTGCTCGCCCCGAAGATGACCACTGCGGCAAAGGGGATGAAGAGGAGCCCCAGGTCCGGGTGGAACCTCTTGAAGAACGGGACGAAGAGATCGGTGGAAAATCCCGGCAGGTTATAGAGGAATATCCCCACGGCGGCGGCCAACAGCACCTGCCAGAAGGTTTTCTGCCGCGGGGAAAGCCCCTTGGGATTTTTTTCCACCACCTTCTTATAGTCGTCCACAAAACCGATCAGGCCGTAGCCTATAATGATGAAGAGGGTCACCCAGATGTAGATATTGGTCAGGTCGGCCCACAACAGGGTCGGTATCACGATGGCCGCCAGGATCAGCACCCCTCCCATGGTCGGGGTCCCCGCCTTTTTCAGGTGGGACTCGGGGCCGTCGGTCCTGATCACCTGCCTCGCCTGCATAGCCTCCAGCCTGCGGATGATCCAGGGGCCCAGGATGAAGGAGACGATGAGCGCCGTGATCATGGCGTAGATGGTCCTGAACGTCAGGTACTTGAAGACGTTGAAGAACTTGAAGCTTGACGCCAGCGGATAGAAGAGATGGTAGAGCATCAGGCCGCCCCCTCAGTCATCCGGACCACATCGAACCCGCGCCGGACCCCCTCCGCCACGGTCTCCATCCGCATGCCGCGCGACCCTTTGACGAGAAGGTAGTCTCCCTTGGTCAGGGTCCGCCGGAGATCTGAAAGGATATCCTCATGGCTCTGCGCTTTAATGATCTCGTCAGATGCAAGTCCCGCCTCGGCTGCCCCTGCCGCCGTGAGGTCCGCCATCTCTCCCATGACATAGAGGCGGTCCGCACAGGAGGCGGCGAGCCTTCCCAGCTCACGGTGTGCCTGAGGCGACCCTTTCCCCAGCTCCAGCATGTCTCCCAACACCGCAATGGCGCGGCACTCCTCTTTCATATCGCGCAACGTCACCAGGGCGGCTTCCATGGAAGCGGGATTGGCGTTGTAGCTGTCGTCAATGAGGATGATCCCGTCAACTTCTTCCAGGTTAAACCGCTTCTCATAGGGGATGAACGCCTCCAGTCCCGCCCGGATCATCTGCGGCGCCACTTCCAGGGCCGTTGCCGCCGCGGCGGCGGCAAGTGCGTTATAGATATTGTGCACCCCGAATGCCTTCATCCTGACCGGCAGGTGTTCTCCCGGCAGACGCAGCATAAAGCTCTGGCCGTTCACTCCGCAGCCCTTGATTTCTCCGGCGCTTACATCCGCTCCATGGAGGCCGAAGGAGAGCCTTTTTACCCCTTCCGGGGAAGGAGAGCCGGCAATCAGGGGATCATCGGCGTTATACACCGCGCAGCCTCCTACCGGGAGACGGAGGAACAGCTCCCCCTTGGCCCTGGCAACCGCCTCTACACTCCCCATGCTCTCCAGGTGGGCGGGAAAGGCATTGGTTATTACCCCTACAGCCGGCATGGCCAGTTCCGCCAGCCTGTCGATCTCTCCCGGTTCACTCATCCCCATTTCCAGCACCGCCCAGAGGTCTCCTTCGGTCAGACACAGCAGCATCTGCGGCAGGCCGATCAGGTTGTTCAGATTGCCGCTGGTTTTCAGACCCGGCCCGGTCCTCGCCAGGATTGCGGCCAGCATCTCCTTGGTAGTGGTCTTGCCGTTGCTCCCGGTGACGCCGACCACCGGTATTGTAAACCTTTTGCGGTGAAAGGCGGCCACATCCCCCAGTCCCCTCAAGGTGTCGGGCACGGCAATGCAGGAGGCCCCATCGGGAATCCTGGTGCGACCGGCCCACCCGGCTTCCGCAAGGAAAACCCACCCGGACCCCCCTTTCCGCGGCCGCAGCGATATAATCGTGGCCGTCGAAACTGGCCCCCTTCAGGGCGACAAAAATTTCACCGGCCCGGACCTGCCGTGAATCGGTTGAGACGCCGGTTACCACGGCGTCCTTATTGCCGATGACGGTACCGCCGGTAGCCCGGGCTATTTCTTCAACTGTGAACATACTGAATACCGACCTCTTTATCAAAACAGGTTACCCTGCCTGCAACTCCCGGAAGGCGGCTGCCGCCTCTTCCCGGTCGTCGAAATGGTGCTTTACATTGCCGATTATCTGGTAATCCTCGTGTCCCTTGCCGGCCAGGAGAACGATGTCGCCGGGCATGGCAAGCCTGACCGCAAGCCTTATGGCCTCGCGGCGGGCCTCGATGGCGACAAATCCCTTCCCGAGAAAATCGTCAGCCAACTCCGCCTCACGGTATTCCCTCATCCCAAGCGGCAGTATGCCGGCCCTGATATCCTCCATGATGGCACGGGGCTCCTCGGAGCGGGGATTGTCGGAAGTGATGACAGCCAGGTCGCTGTAGGTCACGGCCACCTCCCCCATTACCGGCCGTTTCCCCCGGTCCCGGTCTCCGCCGCACCCGAATACCGTGATGATCCGCCCGACAGCCAAGTCCTTCAGAGTGCGGAGAACATTCTCCAGGGCATCGCCGGTATGGGCGTAATCGACCAGCAGGGTAACTCCCCGGTCGCCGGCAACCCTTTCAAGTCTTCCCGGCACATTTTTGTGCTCCTCAATGCCCGCCTGGATCGCGGAAAGCGGCAGGTCAAGAGCGGCCCCAACAGCGGCCGCTGAAAGGATGTTGTAGAGGTTGAACCGCCCCAGCATGCGGGAACGAAACGGTATTTCCCCCTTGGGGGTCACCAGCACCCCGGAGATGCCCGCGACCGAAAATTCAACGTCCCTGGCGGTAACCAGGGAATCGGCCACCAGCCCGTAGGTAATCACCGGGCAGGCCGCTCCCCGTGCAATCAAATGCCCGTAGGGATCATCTATGTTGACCACGGCCCGGCGCACGGGCTTGGCTTCATCGGCGGTCAAAAGTTCGGAGAAGAGCCGCATCTTGCTCGCCAGGTACGACTCCATGTCGTGGTGGTAGTCAAGGTGGTCGCGGGTCAGATTGGTGAAGACGCCGATGTCGAATTGGCAGCCGTCAACCCTGTGCTGCTCAAGGGCGTGGGATGAGACTTCCATCACCACCCCGCCGGCCCCCAGGCCAACCAGGTCCCGCAGGATCATTTGCAGGTCCACCGACTCCGGGGTTGTGTGGGGCGCCGGGATGGCCCTCTCCCTGAAACGGTAGCTGACGGTTCCGAGCACGGCCACGGCTATTCCCGCCTTCTCCAGAATCGCTTCAATCAGGTAGGTGGTAGTGGTTTTACCGTTTGTGCCGGTAATTCCGATGAGAGGAACAGCGGCGGTCGGATTGCGATAGAAGGCTGCAGCCATCCGGGACATGGCGAGGCGGGCGTCGGCCACCTTTACATAGGTGACTCCCGACGGGACTAACGATTCGTCTTCCACTACTACTGCAGTAGCACCGGCCTTCACCGCGGTCTCGATAAAGCGGTGGCCGTCGAAAGCAGCTCCCCTTAAAGCGAAAAAGAGACCCCCGGGCTCAGCCTTCCGTGAATCATAGAAGAGCCCCTGGATCTCCAGTTCGGTACTCCCGCCTACCGACAGCGGAGTAACAGATTTAATTAAGTCGGCAAGAAGCATTTGACCTCATTGGGGGAAAAATGTCAAAAGTTTTTTCCCGCACTTGTTTTCCCCTCACGCTGCAGGCGCAAATTTTACCCATACCCGATCCGACGCCCCGATTTTTCGGCCGGGCTGAGGATTTTGCTCCACGGCTCGCCCGCTACCGATGAGTTTCACATTCAGACCCTTCTTCTCCATTGACCGCAACACATGGCGCATGCTCATCCCCCGAAAATCGGGCATGACCCCGCCTTCGGTCCCCTCATCTATTGTTCCCTCCGCGGCCATTTCGGAAGGCTCAACCGCTTTCACCACGTTTTTTTCGTGCTTGGTCCGCTCACTTTTGCCCGGCGGCACCTTTAAATAACAGAGTGACTGCAAAGCAATGGCGCCGAAAGCCGGGGCAGCCACCACCCCCCCGTAAGGACTGGTTTTAGGTTCATCGATGACCACCAGAATCGTCAGCCGTGGTTTGTCGGCAGGCACAAAGCCGATGAAGGAGGCGGTGCGCTTGTCTACAGAGTACCCTCTGGTCACCGGATCAACCTTCTGGGCGGTGCCGGTCTTGCCCGCCACGCGGTACCCCTCGACAGCCGCTGCCGCGCCGGTCCCCCCTTCAACCGTAACCCCTTCCATCATCTTTGCCACTATACTGGCGGTTTCCGGAGATATTACCCGCTGCCGCGCCTGGGGTGAGAATTGCTGCAGCGCATTGCCGTTTTCGTCGGTGATTGTTTCCACCACAAAGGGCTTCATCAGGAGGCCTCCGTTGGCAACCGCCGATATGGCCGCTGCCAGCTGGATGGAGGTCGATGAAACCCCTTGCCCGAACGATATGGTGGCAAGGTCAACGCCGAACCACTGACTTTTGTCGCGCAAATGGCCACCAGCCTCGCCGGGGAGGTCGATGCCGCTTTTTTCGCCAAAGCCGAATTTCTTCAAATAGCCATAAAGCCTGTCCTGCCCAAGCCTGCTCCCAATTTTGGCAGCCCCGATATTGCTGGAATATTTGAGAACCTCGGCAACGCTGAGATGCCCGTATTTATGGGTGTCATGGATGGTTCTCCCCCCTATGGAGTAACTGCCGTTTTCGCAGTTAAAGCCGTCTCGGGGGGTAACCGCCCGTTCCTCCAGTGCAGCGGCAACAAGGAATACCTTGAAGGTGGACCCCGGCTCAAAGCTGTCCGCAATGGACCTGTTCCGCAACAGGCCAGGCTGATATCTGAAATAGGAGTTGGGATTGAAACCGGGATAATTTGCCATTGCCAGCACTTTGCCGCTCTCAGGCTCCATGACCAGCGCAATCCCTCCTTTGGCGCCGCATGACTCCACGGCCTTGGCCAGCTCTTTTTCGGCTATGTACTGGATATTTTTGTCCAGTGTCAGGGTGACGTTGTGCCCTCGGGATGCGCTCTTCACCACTGTTCCCTTCAAGGCTATGTCACGCCCCAGCGCATCCCGTTCCGTCACTAGATAACCGGTGTTCCCCAGGATAGTGGCATCGTACTTGAGCTCGATCCCTTCCAGCCCCTCCGGGTCGACTCCCGTGAAGCCGATCACATGACTCGCCATCTCCGAGTGGGGATAAAACCGTTTGCTTTCCTTGACAAAACCGACACCTTCAATCTCCAGGTCCTTGATCTTCTTGACTATATCCGGTGTGATACGCCGCTGCAGCCAGACAAAATGCCTGCTGCCGGTCAGCTTCTTTTCGAGGGTCTCCCTCGCAATCCCCAGGACAGGTGCAAGCCTGGCTGCTGCCTCCCTGATGTTCTCCATGTTGCGGGGCTCTGCATAGCAGGAGTCCATATCTATGGATACCGCCAGTTCGGCGCTATTTCGGTCGTAAATGGCCCCGCGAACCGGGGTGAGGGGAACGATTTTCTGGTGTTGCTTATCCGCCAGCTTGATCAGCTGCTCTTTATTTATCACCTGGAGGTAGAAGGCACGGGCCGAGGTAATGGCAAAGAAAAACGCAAAAAGGCCGCCGATCAGTCGAATACGGACCCTTGCCCATTTCTCTTTGCCGTCCTTCATTTTACGACGACCACCTGTTGGTCCTGCGGAAGCGCCATTCCCAGCTCCCCTTTTGCCAGCGCCTCTATCCGCGCCGGCGTTTTGAGCGAAGCCCCCTCCAGCGTGAGCCTGTTATGCTCCTGCTGCTGCTCCTTCAGCTGCCGCTTCACCTCGGCAATCCGGAGATTCAGGTCGATCACCTCAACCCGTGACCAGACATGAAAGATCGAGACCAGCGTCAGAAGAACCATTACCACGATAAGATAGGGAAAAAGGTCCCCGCGCTGGGCATATTCGGCGGCTAACTTTTTGGGAGCCGCCACCTTGCTGTATGCGGCCTTGGCGTTGGCCATGGCTACCTCCTTAAAAAACAGGTTCGAGGTCCGAGGATCAAGGTTATTAACATCGAGTTTAGAACTTTTTACAATTTTTCCGCGCCCCTGAGCCTTGCGCTGCGCGCCCTGGGATTCGCCGCCACTTCCGGCTCCCCGGCCATAACCGGCTTGCCTGTCAGTATCCGCAATGCGGGAGTCTTGCCGCAGACACAGACAGGAATTGTTTTCGGGCACACGCATCCCTGTGCCAGGGTGCGGATGGTATTCTTTACTATCCTGTCTTCCAGGGAGTGAAACGATATGACTACCGCTCTCCCTCCCTTTTTCAAAAGCCTTAGGCCAGAGGCCAAGCCCTGTTCGAGGCTCGTGAGCTCCTCATTTACCGCAATCCGCAGGGCCTGGAAAGTTCTGGTTGCCGGGTGGAGCCTCTCTTCCCATTTTGCCCGGGGAATCGCCCCCTTGATGATATCCACCAGTTGCAGGGTGGTGATGATAGGGGACTCTACTCTCGCCCTGACGATGAACGACGCGATCCGTTTGGCCCAGCGCTCCTCGCCGTATTCACGGATGATCCTCGCCAGTTCCTCCTCCGGCAGCGTATTTACCAGATCGGCCGCGGGTGCGCCCGAACCTGTATCCATCCGCATGTCGAGGGGGGCGTCGTGCTGGAAGCTGAAACCTCGATCCCCTTTATCCAACTGGTAGGAGGAAACCCCCAGATCGAGGAGAAACCCGTCAATCTCTTCGATGCCAAGCTCCGCCAGCCCCTCGGCAACTCCGGCGAAATTCATATGGAGCAGGCTTGCCCTCTCCTTATAAGGGGCAAGTCTGAGGGCTGCAGCCTTGAGGGCCTCAGCGTCGCGATCGAGGCCTATCAAACGGCCGTCGGGTGAGGAGGCTTCAAGTATTTCCACGGCATGGCCGGCGCCGCCCACGGTGCCGTCCACATATACTCCTCCCGGCTTTGGCGCCAGATAATGGATCACCTCCGCGGGCATGACTGAGATATGACGAAATTCCACGTCTAGATGCCCGGTATGGCCAGGGCGTCAGCGGCGCTCAGGTAGTCCTTTTCAGCCTGACGAATTACCCGGTCCCAGCTCTCCTGACTCCAGATTTCGATTTTGTTCTGCATGCCTATAACTACTAAATCACGTTCCAGGCCGGCGTATGAGCGGAGCGTCGGCGGGATCAGGACCCGCCCCAGCTTATCGGCGGAACACTCCACCGCCGGGCCCACGACGAGTCTCTGTATGGCATTGATCTGATTGGCGGAATACCCCATTTTGTTCAGCCCACCGGCAAAAGCGATAAACTCCTTGTATGGATAGGCGGTCAACCCCCGGCCGACCTCGCCATTCCCCATGTCCACCAAGCATTTGGTGATAAAGAAGCGCTCGTCATCAAAGGCTTCGACAAAGATTTCCCGATACTTTGCGGGAATGCTGGTGCGCCCCTTGCCATCGATTGTCGCTGTGTGCTCACCCCAGAACATATATCCCTTATCGGCCGCCATTTGCCACACTTTACCACTTTTTACCACTTTGTGGTCAAACTATACTAGCGGCCAAGGAAGCTGTCAAGGCAAAATTGACCTTAAAAAGCGAAATTTTTCGGCGATTTATTAAGGAGTTGAAAGGGTGGTGAGGGGGAGGAAAGAGACGGGAAGAAAACGTGCTTGAAACAGTGGTGATTTGCGTGAACATAAAGAATTTATTGCCGAAAAACAAAACTCCCTGCAAACCGTTACTTTCCTTTTTTTCTGTCAAAAAGTGGGACCACCTTCGCGCCGGCCTTTTCGCCGTCACACTTCGGCTCATTCTGCCGGACAGCGGAGTGCTCCGTTTTTCCCGCCTTCGGGGCGGGAGAGACAACTTTTTCCAGTTTAACCGGCGTCCCTCCCATGGTGAATGGCGCACCGCCTATCTGGCTCTCGTCCAATATCCAGCTGTAGATCTGAAGCGGAAACGTGAGGACGAGCAGTTTGACTTGCCACCATCCCGGCTTCACATCGGGAGAGATGTCTTCTATCCTGGCGTAAAAACCGGGTTTATTCTCCACATGCACGAGCACAAGATCGTTTATGACTGCCATCCGCAATCCTCCCCTGCACCTGGCGGAGACACGGCCAAAATGCCTCCACACGCCGTAACCTTATGTTGTTGTTCTCAGAATGGCGGTCTTCCCCTGCAAAAGGTCCCGCTCACAATTTATCAGAAGGCCGTACATGAAACGGTTGTCGAACAGTTCCTCCAGCTCTTTGTACATGGCGAGGAGTTCCCGTTCCATTGCATGGAAACGCTCTATCTCCAGAGACGCCATCGGCCCCTGTACCCGCTCGCAGTTGAACGTTACGCAGTTAAAGGGGCGGTATTCCGGCTCCATGAGGCATCCGTTCTCACCGAGGTACGGGCAGCGCCCTCGTTCAAAGCGGGGCTCAAAAAGCTGCCTCTCGCTGGCAAGATAGACAAGGAGATCAATAACCGTGAAATGATGCTTCCCTGTAACACAGCACTCCCCTTGGCAGACTGCACAGACCTCCCTGCCGTTCATCGCTTCGGCAAAGGCATGGATGGCGTTTTTGCAGCTCTTTATGGCCTCCGTGCGCTCTCTGAAGCCGGCAAGGAACAGGGGAGACAGGGCCGCATACTCTCTCTCAACCGCAGCGACCCCCAGTTTCCACATTTCCATGTCTGTCATGGTTCACACCTACAGGTGCGAGGAACGCTGAATTCCGGGGACACGATCCCGAATTCGGGGACATGGACCGGAAGCCCCGCAGGGGAGCGGTCCGTGTCCCCAGACGAATTCGGGTCATGTCCCCGGAATTCCTGTTACCTCATACCTTTACAAATATTGGCCGAAGCAGCCCATAAGCCGGGTTCTGTTCCCATCCCAGATCTCCCTGGGACGGGCGATGGCCATTCCTCTAGGGCCGTCGTTGCCGACGGCCTCAAGCAGCCAACCCGGAAGCACGGACGGGCCGTCCTTAACGCTTCCCTATTTGGCCTTGCTCCTGGTGGGGTTTACCTGGCATCCGGCGTCACCGTCGGACCCGGTGAGCTCTTACCTCACCCTTTCACCCTTACCTGCCTTCGCCAAAGCTCCGGCGGGCGGACTTCTCTCTGTGGCACTTTCCCTGGGGTCACCCCCGCTGGACGTTATCCAGCACCATGCCCTGTGGAGCCCGGACTTTCCTCTCCCCTGAAGGGCAGCGGCCATCTGGTCTACTTCGGCCAAGCTCTATATATTATTATATGACATCTACGACAAAGAAAAAAGTTCATATGCAGCGCAATGCCGCAGATGGGGTTTTTACGAAGCCGTTAACCTTTTTCGGCTTCCTGGCGCAACACCAGCATCCGCTGGCAGTGGGGACAGGTTATCAGGTCATCACCTCGGAACAGGCTGTTGTAGAGCTGGGGAGGAAGGTTCATATTGCAGCCGAGACAGTAACCGTCCTTCGCCTCTACCACGGCAAGCCCCTTTCTCTGTTCCCGCAAGAGGCTGTAACGCCTGATCACCGAGGCCGGCAAGCTTTTTACGGCTGCCTCCCTGGCTGTTACATCCGATACCGTATCGGCTTCCAGCCGCTCTATATTTGCCTGCAACTCGGCCTTCTGACTGTCAACATTTTCTTCCAGTGCCCGTAGATTCTCTTCTCTGCCGGCAATTTCACCCTTCAGTTCATCAAACTGGCTGATTTTCTGCAGTACCTGCTCCTCCAGTTCGGCCTTCAGCTTTTTTGCGGTGGCAATCTCCTTGGATACCGCCTGATACTCCTTCTGCGTCTTTATTTCCTTCAGACGCGCCTCGGACCTGGCAATATTCTCCGTTTCCGCGGCAAGAGTCTCTTCCAGCCCCTGTTTTTCCTCCTCCAGGGCAGCTAACTCCGCATTTCTCTCGGCGATTCCGCTCTGCGCCTCGGCCACATTTCCCTCCAGCACGGCCATCGCTTGCAGAAAAGCCTCCTTTTCGCCTTTCACGCCGTCAAGCTTCAGATCAATCGCCTGCAATTCGTCAAGCATCTTCAAATTCTTTCGCAAAACCCGCCTCCCCTTTATTCTTTTGTTTCGACCGGTGAAATATAAAGCTATCGATTCAGCGAACTACATGCAAATATGCAGCACGTAGCACGAATGCCGCCGCAGATGGGCTTTTTAGTGGCATGGCAACGATAAGTCCTTTGGATTTATATACGAAGCGTCATGAAAAAAAGGGAGGAGATCTTCAGATGTACCTGAAAGGTTCCCGCTCCCCATCAAACGTTACTATTTCCGCCTCGAATTTTTTCTTTCCCAACTCTATTTTGAGTCTGTCAGCCACCCCGCACACCATGAGACGCTCGGTGGCAAAATGCCCTGCATCAATAAGCGCCAGACCAAGCGCCTCGGCTTCCCTGGCCTCATGATACTTGACATCGCCTGTAATCAGCACATCAGCCCCTTTATAACTGGCGTCCCGCAAAAGCGAAGCACCGCTCCCGCCGCAGAGGGCAACTTTCTTCACCTTATGGCCGGCATCGCCTACGAACCTCATCCCGCTCAGGCAAAGCCGCTCTTTAACTGTTGCGGCGAAATGCTCCAGGGTGACGGCTTCCGACAACACTCCAATCCTTCCCAATCCGCGGGCCTTCCCCTGATTCAACAGCGGGTAAAGGTCGAAAGCCGGTTCTTCGTAGGGGTGAACCTTCCGCAGCGCATTCACCGCCGCTGTCAGATCAGTCCTTCGCAGAAGAACCTCCAGACGGTTTTCCTCGGCATGCTCCCGCTTTCCCACTTCCCCCAGAAAAGGCTTGGCCCCCTCCAGCGGTTTGAAGGTACCGATGCCCGAGGTTCGGAACGAACAGTCGCGGTAGTTGCCGATAAAGCCGCTGAACTGAAACAGGGCGTCGAGCACCCGCTCCTCATGACCCTTTGGGACAAACACGGAAAGCTTAACCAGTTCTTCCATGGCGCCAATCTTGAGCGGCTCGCAGGATTGTACTCCCAGCCTTCCGGCCAGCAGGTCGTTCACCCCGCCCTCCGCAACGTCGTAATTTGTGTGAAGAGAAACTACGGCCAGGTCATGTCTGATGGCAAGGGCAAGGATGCGACCGATGGGGTCGGATAAGGCGATCTTTTTTAAGGGGGTAAAGATGAGGGGATGGTGGGTCAACAGGAGTTGGCATTTATTGGCGACAGCGGCATCAACGGCAGCCGGGCCTGCATCCAGCGCCACCATGATTTTCCCGGCCGGGCCCGCTGAGTTGCCCACCTGCAACCCCACGTTATCCCACTCTTCGGCATGGCCAAATGGGGCAATTATATTAATAATTCCAACTATATCTGATACTTTGGGAGTTGTCATCACGTACAAAAGAAAAAGAGTGCAACCTTTCGGTGTGCACTCTTTTTCTTCCCTAGCCGGGTATTCCTTCGTCTGAAAAGGCGCTTTAAGGGCATCCCCACATCATCCTGGTAATTAAGTGGTGGGCCCACCAGGATTCGAACCTGGGACCGACCGGTTATGAGCCGGTAGCTCTACCAACTGAGCTATAGGCCCGCAAAGCGAAAGTAAAATATAGGCCATTACCTAAAAGGTGTCAAGTTTTTTTACACTCGGCCCCATCAATACAGCTCATATTTCAAAAGTCTGCATTCTATCGGCCCGTTGAAGAGGACTATCCGCCGGGAGGCCTTAAGTCCCACACACTTGGCAAGGTCGGAACTTCCGGCAAGAAGGTAGGCCGTATACCCCTTGCAGCGCTGCTTCATAACATCGCCGATCTCCCGGTAGAGCGGCTTTAATGCCTCTTCATCCCCGAGCCTCTGGCCGTAAGGAGGGTTCATAAGGAGGATTCCCGGCGGCGGCGGAGGCACTAAATCACGGATATCCCCTTTTGCTAAGGCGACAAGTTTTTCCGCCCCGGCCCGATGGCAGTTTTGGCGGGCTGTCTCTATCGCCCTGGCCGAAGCGTCGTAGCCGAGTATCGGCACGGGGAGGGAATCGAGCGCACGTTCCTGAGCCTCCCCGATCACGCGCTGCCACAGGTGAGGATCGAAATCAAGCCAGCGCTGAAAACCGAAACTCTGTCGCGCGAGGCCGGGGGCGCGCTGTGATGCCTTGAGGGCCGCTTCAATGGGGATGGTCCCTGAGCCGCACATGGGGTCCACCAGCGGGATGGAGCCGTCCCAACCGGTAAGCTCAATCAGAGCGGCTGCCAGGGTCTCCCTGAGCGGAGCCTCAGTCCTGGCAAGACGGTAGCCGCGCCTGTCCAGCGGGGCGCCGGAAGCGTCGAGACTCAAGGTACAGCGGTTACGGGCCAGGTGCACGTTTATCCGCAGGTCGGGGTCGCTGGTATCCACGCTGGGTCTTCGCCCGCACCGGTCACGGATCTCGTCCACAATGGCATCCTTGGTCTTGAGCGCCACGAACCCCGAGTGGGTGAGTTTTGAGTCGCGCAGGTTGCAGTCCACTGCGAGGGTCATATCGGGGGTAAGATAACCGCCCCACGGAATGCCGCGCACCCCGTCGTAAAGTTCCTGCGGTGTTTCGCAAGTGAACTCGGTCAGGGGCATCAATATCCGGCTGGCAGTGCGCAGCCAGAGGTTGGCCCGGTAGCAGGCCGCCTGGTCGCCGCTGAAACGGACCCCTCCGGTTTCGACAGCGGCGACGTTCATTCCCAGAGCCCGCAGTTCTCCGGCCAACACTTCCTCAACCCCCCTGGCGGTTGTGGCAAAAAATGATGTTTCGGTCATGACAATTCCTCAGGACGCTTATGCAGACTCTGTTCCCACAAACACAGGCACTATGGCATAAATCACCCGATACCGCAAGCAGGGAGGGTGGGAAAGCGCAAAGCTCCCGGCCTCTGGAAACTTTATTGACGGCATACCATCCCTCATCGGTAAAGGGGGCCATGAATTATTTTGATAATGATTTGCGTTTTCTCTAAATGTGCTATAATTATATTGAAGAAGTATAAGACGAGGCAACTGAAGAAAGGGGGCGCCAGAGATGAGAGGCTCGAAAGAAAAAGTCGGCAGCGTGAAAGAGGTTGGAAAAAGCCGGACAACGGGGCGGGAAATGACCAGTAAGAGCATGAAGCGGGGGGGTAGTACATCCACCCGGATTACTACCGGAGAGAGCAGCATGAAAATCGCCAAAAAAGGTGGAACTCATAAATAAGACGCTTTGAACAGCGTGTCTTGGCTGGATCATAAAGGCGAAGGAGAAAAGGCTTGGTGAAGGGAGTTGCCGGGCCTTTTTATGTATAAAGCTCGGCCTCGATCCCCTGCACACTTTCCAGCGCCCCGCGGGAAAGGGAAATGTGAGGAGCCTTGATCTGCGACTCCCGCGGATTTATGCGAATGACCACGGCCCCATAGCGGTCGCCCAGCTGTTCGCTCGTATACCGGATGGTGGGGATGGCGGTGCCGGCGCCTATCTCGACCACCACCATGGGGTTTCCCCGGCAGCCGGCCAGGAATTCGTCATAGTTTCGCTCCTGCCTGGCCGTCCGGGCACTTATCCAGGAATAGTCACCGAACATGAGGATATTGGGGCGGGCTACATCTCCACATTGGATGCATTGAGGAATATGCCGGGCCCGCATGGTTTCAAAGTCTACCGGGATTGTCTCGTTATTGTCCCATATGGCCGTTGAGCACGGCTTTATGCACTGCAGATGGTGGATGGAGCCGTGCACCTCCAATATCCGGTCTTCAGCGAAGCCCGCCTTCTGGAACTGGCCGTCCACATTGGACGTGACGACGAAATAATCCAGCCCGAAGCGCTCGATCCATGTCAACAGGATGTCGAACCCCGCATGGGGGATGGTTTCCCGATAGAGATTGGTGCGATGGCCGTAAAAACCCCAGCCGAAGGCGGAGTCCCGTTCGAAGTGGACCGGATTGGCGGCGCCGACAAAGCTGATCCCAAGCCGTTCATACATGGGATAGGCCTTCCAGAACCCCTGGTCGCCCCGGAAATCGGGGAGCCCCGAATCTACCCCCATCCCGGCGCCGGCAGTGATGACAATTGCGCCGGCATTTCTGACCGCCTCGGCAGCACGGTGATACCTCTCCTGAAGTTCCATTTTCCTTCTCCTCACTGTCCCTTTACGAATAACCATTCCCCGTTTGCCACGTCACCTAGTTTCCGGATGAAAACTAAATACTCACCCTGACAAGCGTCGGCCGCAAAATCCTCACCACTTCCTGTGGGTCCAGGCCGACCAGAAACCCCCTTTTGCCACCGTTGATATAGATTGTGGGGAGTTCCAGGATAGTTGCCTCCATGTATACCGGCATGGCCCGCCTGGTGCCGAACGGCGAGGTCCCTCCCACTTGGTAGCCCGACTGCTTCTGAGCAGTGTCGGGGGAAGAGGGGGAGATGGTCCTGACGCCGATGACACGGGCCAGCTCCTTGGTCGAAACCTGCCGGTCGCCGTGCATGAGAACTATCATGGGGTTTTTCCGGTCGTCCTCCATGATCAGAGTCTTGATCACGCTATGCTCGTCCACCCCCAGCTCACGGGAGGAAACGGCTGTTCCACCTTTCTCCTCATAGGCGTAAAGGTGCTCGGTAAAGGCCACCTTCTCCGCCCGGAGCAGACGGACTGCCGGGGTAACGGGAGTTTTTCCCTGGGTCATGGGTTTTTTCGCCCCTCCTTATGACAACTCATCCTGGAACCGCCTCTGGAAAGGCTGTAGAGGCGTTACCTGAGGTAATCCTTGTTGACCACATTAATGGGGCTCCCCTGAAGAAATGCCGCGATGTTTCGTGCGGCAGTCGCCATCAGCCTCTTTCTTGCGGCAAGGCTCGCCCAGGCAATGTGAGGTGTAATCAGGCAGTTTTTTACGAAAAGGAGCGGGTTGTCCGCTGCAATCGGCTCACGGGAAAC
>WSYB01000047.1 GCA_009773645.1 Geobacteraceae bacterium | reverse complement strand
CGTATTGCCTCGCGGCTCTTGCGATCTATTTTCCTGCCGTCTGTTTTTTCCATGGTGGCAGTATAGCACATGTCGAGTTACTTTTGTACTACTTAGTATCTTTTGAGATTTGGAGACGCGACCCCCGAAGTTTCCTCGTTCTCACGTTTCAATAGTGTCAGGATTCGTTCAAGGCAATCTCGGTAATGCTCCAATAGCATCAGTCCTGCCCTTGCATGATCTCGAACAGGGTATTCTAGCGCAAAAAACTTATGAGCATCTAAGACACCATCAGTCCTGTCGGAGTGAATAGGATACATCCTACGAAGCCTGTTGAAGTTCGCGAGTGAGCCCATGATTGGGTTCACTTCAGAGACGGGATAATGTTTTCTGAAAAATGCGCCAACAATCCCGAGCGTGTTTTTTTCATCGGGTACATGTTTTTTCATATCTGCAACATCAAAGGCTGTTGCGAGTCCACCCAAAGAAGCAACTCGATATGCAAACGTCTCATGATCCTTACATTGTTTAAAAAGCTCAACCAGATGCCGCTCTTGTGGAAGCGAAAGAAGACGTCCTTTATGTTTTTCGCCATACAGCGCATTAATGCTGTCTCTCAAATCGATTATTTGAGATGGCAATGCTGAAGGTTCTGCAGCGGTCATCGGATTCTCCTCCGGGACCTCAATTTCAAAAGGAGTATCAAAATGAAGATTGATTCTAGCAGGATTGAATGGGCATGTTTCAGGGGAGTTGTATGTTGTAAGCTCTATTCCAGAATCTACTCCAATAGTCTTTTCTTCAGCTTTTTGCCTTAGATATCTTTTTGCATGTTCATATAATATCTTCCTTAAATCTTCACCGTTATAGCCCCATATTGCAATTAAGGTTGATGATATGCCGATATGAAGCCCCGCTTGCTTAGTGTGATACTCTTGCTCAGGCTCATCGACGTATTTGGTGGGTACATAGTTGTAGTAAATTTGGTAGTCGAGTCCCATTCGGGTCACCGGCAAAAACTCGTCCTTTATGAAAGTGATCGTGTACGAATTCATTTCTCCCTCATTTGGTGGATAACGGGGTGAGTGTTGACCCGTTGGCTTCTAAACGGGTCAACACGTTGGTTAGGCATTCCGCCTTTCCTCACTCCGAGAAAGGAGAAAGCTCAATGACAGACAAACTCTCGGAACTTAAGCCGGACGATCACTCAGAGGTATTTATTATGCAGGCGATACATGCAATGGCTCTTCATAGCCTCTGCCCGCCAACTTACAAGAAGTTTTGTATTGTTTTCAATGAATTAGTTGAAACTCGTCGTTTGCCTTTGGATAAGATTTGATTTATCGCTCTTTGTCAAATCTCATTGTTTTATGTCGGTTTATGTATGCCTGAAGTCCATGTCCAGAAACTGCAAGTTGTTTCATTGCCTCAACGTGGTGCTGTCCAGTTTTCATATTTGAGTAAACGTAAATCATGGAGGATGTCTTGAACTTGATTTTTATGAAGTCTGCTCCGATTTCATATGCAGAAACTCCAGAATCTCCACCGCGATTCATGTACCGTTCCATTTGCGACTCCTTTTTTGGGGTTAATTTGCAGTTATTTCGATTTGCCTAACGCTAGGCTGACCGGCTCGACCGGTCTAGCCGTGAGTTGGGTCCTTCCTCAATCCCTGTCCTATGTCGAGGTAGACCCTTTTTTCTCCGCTCCACTTTTCCTCCCAATGGCATGGCTTTGACGTCTATGGTTCGGGAAATGCCTTTTTCACACACCATTCTGGAGCTAAGAGATTATGCAGAATGTATAAATAATCCGGTTCTGAGGTATTATCCATCTTTGGAAGAACCCACGCCATATTAAGGCTATCATCGTGAATAGCCAGCCCATTAGGAGTTATGCATAACGATAGGATTTGCTCATGACCGCTGGTCTTCTGATATCCAGGGAGGCATTGTGTGGAGGGGTCACAAATGGCTTTGGCAAGAAAATCGACATACCTTAATACATCGATTTCAGCGGATGTCACTCTTGTTGCTGTTGATGCAGTTGTAACCCCCATCCCAGGGCCAATATATACCTTACCATCAATAGCGACTGGGCAGGCAACACCGCCTTTTCTAACCTTTGCGTACTCTTCCGCAGTAAGATCAGCTTCTAGCCCATGAACACCCTTGAGTTCATATTGACTCATAATTTGGGGCCACGACTGAGCTACAATTTTGACTAGTTCAGGATCGTTAAACAGATTGTTATCCTTGTGATGACGGATGTCTATACAAACAAGAAAATCGTACCCTACCATGCCAAAGAGAAGCCAGTCAGAACGTTCAGAAAAGTACCTGTTCTTGGGAATCTCTTTATCGCACAAATGAAAATGTACGATATTCCAATCTGCCCATAAAAGGTCCGTGCGGTGCTCCCGCTTATTCCCACTGGTATCATGATGCAGTATCAATCCCTTTCCTTGATAAGGGTTGATATCTATTCCTGCTTCGATCTTTCTAAATAAATTTTTTGCTGCTCTGTCAATGTTTTTTGGTAAAAGTTTCGGGAATTTCTTCGAAAAGAGCAACTTTCTCGGCCTGGGGTCAATGAACCTCAGACGAAAGTCTAACCATCGTAACAGTGGATCACTTAAATTTGAAATTTCTTGCTTATGGCATAATTGAAACAATTGAACGAATGTTGAGGCGATATTGTTAACATCAAGTCGAAACTTCGTCCGCAGCATTTTCTCAGTGCTGTCCATTATTTTATTTTCCATGATTTCGATTCATTTTCACTCCATTCTTCACTTGCACAACGGGGGTCAGGCGCACCGGCGGAGCGGAGCGGAGACCGAGTGTCGCCGGGTGGTTGGCAGAATTATTTTCTGTTGTTTGTTCCGTTTTGGCGCTTTTCTGATGTCCCGCCGCTTCCTGTACACCGCAGATACTCGCTGGACAGCATGGTGTCGCGCAGATATGCCGGCTTTCCTCCAAATTGACTTGGTTCAGGATTGACTCGAACCAGGTACTCAGGATACCGGTCGAACGGGCAGTTAACGCACTCCCGTGCTTCAAGTAGAACTATTTTGGTGCCGGGTTGAAGGCACTCAATAAATGTTACTTCAGGGCCTGTGAATCCTGGGTTCCATATGGAAATGGCGTCGGTTTTCTTGTTGCGTTCTAAATTGAACGTGTATCCGTGCGCTCTAACTGGTGTGACTACCTCACAGACTTGACCGATATGTTCTTTGTAAGGAGATTCGGCTGAGACATTGCGATAGTTAGCACGGCAACCGCCAATTGGAATGACGGCCGCGATCAAAGAGGCAACAATAAGTAGTCGAATTCGCATTAGTGATGACCTCGCGAAAGATGTTCAGCGACGGAAGATCGAATTTTTTTCATAGATTTGCCAACAAGTTAATCAACGGTTTCCGTATATAAGCAACTTATTACCTATATAGGTAGTTTATTACTTATATAAGTAACCTACGATGTTGCTTATATAAGTCACTATTGCCTGTGCGTCACACTGCTGCAATTCTCGATTCGAGGGGTGTGCCGCGTATCAGGCGGTACGGCGCGAACCACATTTTTAACTGCGGCTCCCACCGTGCCCGCATTTTTTTGAGAGTAGCTCCCGCAACTCCATCTCATCAAAGGCAACCGATACCGGAACCATGTCGTCATCCTTAAACCGCGGATGATGCAACGGCCTTTCCTCAACGATAATCTCCACCGTCTTCAGCTTGACGCCGCGGGTCTCGTCATACCGATACCGGACGCAGAGCAACTTGTCCCCGTACTGCTCCAACAGCCGCTTGGTGCCGTTTTGCCCCGGTTTCAGGTGAGAGTATGCCTTCATCTCCTTCAGCATTGACCCACCTCCGGTGATTCGGAAACAGATAGGGATTCAGCCTTCTTATAGCACGATTCTTAACGGTTTAAAATATTTGTATGAGCGTCCGTCAATCTGAATTGAAAACCCAGTGCCTTTAACCCAGTTCTAAGCGGGTCGGGCTGCCGGTACCGGAAGGGACCTGCTTGATAAAAGTAAATAATGGCAGGGTAAATAATGGCAGGTAAAGGCTGATTTACATGATCGAGAAATTTGTGTGAATAATCTTCTGGAGTTCTTCGATACGGAGGAGGGCGTGTCTGATCCGCTCCCGCTCTTCGGCGGGGAGCTGGTAGGGGTTGAGGTAATAGGACTCCTTCTGGATTCCCTTTATCACCCTGATCTGCAGCAGGATGCGGTGTCTGGTCAGGACGTGGTAAGCATCTTTGAGACCGTTGGCGGTGTTCGCGGAAAAACTCTTCTCCGCCTGCAGGAGTTCTATCCTTTTAATGGTATTGGTGGCAGGAATTCCCTGGTTGATGGCGAGGATGCGGACGTTCATCACCAGCGGCGCCCAGGCGAGAAGCTTGAGATTGAACTCCCCCTTGTGCTCGCCGGAAGCCTCGGTCCAGAGCCTCTTTAAAAAGCCGAGTGCCAGGGTCATCTCGGTGGCCGCCTTGGCCATACCCCACAACACCTGGAAATAGTCCTGTTCCAGCCCACGGATGAGGTCAACCAGGGCATCCGCCATTTCCTTGTCCCCGGCAACAAAACGGGCGTCGGAAAGGACGATCAGGTCCATGAGATTTTTTGCGTAGTCTTCGTATTCGTAGCGGACGATCGAGAGGAGCTTTCTCCTCCATTGACTCAGGGAGCCGCGCCAGGTGGGGTTGCTCGGCATGATGTCGCCGGTGCACTTCTTGAAGCCGATCTCCGCCAGCCGCTCGACCAGCAGGTCGGAGAACTCCTTGAAGTACCCGTCCGCCTCCACCCCCCCGCCGTCGCCATAGGCGATGAGATAATCCTGGTCGGTGATGAGGGTCTGTTCCTCCCTCCCATCGCTCCCCATGCTGACAAGCGCATAGGGGAGAGGCGGCGCCCCCTTGCCGGCAACGGCCATCTCATCCTCAACCAGGATGAGCGCCCTCCCGGCCAGGAGATCGCGATATTCCGTGCAATTTTTGTGCAGCGCCGGCACCGACTGGATCTTTAAAAAGCGCTCCATCTCCAGCGTATTGAGTTCGTCGTGGATCTCCTTCAGGACCGGATATTCGGAGGTTACCAGGATTTTATGCCGCAAGGCGATCTCACGCGCCGAGAGCTTTACCGCCAACGCAATCTCCCGCTCGACGTCGGTCCTCAGTGAGCGGAGCAGCTGCAAGGTTTCATCCCTCTCCAGGAGGGGCAAAAATCCCCGCACCATCCGCATGAGGTCGTCCAGGAACGCGCTATCAGGCTGTTGAGATATGACTTTGCTCTGCTGGGGCATGTTTTTTTCCACAAAAAAATGGGGAAGGCTAAGCCTTCCCCCATTGTATCACAAACTAATCCGGATTTAGTGATCTACAGCCTTAGCCATGCCGATACCGGTGTTCTGACGTACGTATATCTCGTCGAACATATCTTCGGAACGCTTGCTCGGGAATGCCAGGCAGCCGAAAATGGCGGCCAGGAAGCCGAGCGGGATGGAGATGATGCCCGGGTTTTTCAGGGTCAGAAGCGGCTTGTCGAGACCCATCATTGACTTGCCGTCCTTGTTCTTCGCATAGTCGGCCTTGGCCTTGTCGAGGTCCTTGATCTCCTTCTCGTTGAGGAGCGCACCGGTGGCTTGTTTATCCTCAAGCTTCTTGACGACCTTCATGGCGTCGGCAGCCACGACCTTCGGATAAGTCATGTTGGGTGACACCATGACCAGGGCGATGGAGGCTACGGTCCCGACCACCAGGCCGCTGATGACCCCGGCGGTGTTGAACTTCCGCCAGAAGAGGGACATGACGACGACCGGCAGGTTGCCGGATGAGGCGACGGCAAAGGCGAGCGCCACCAGGTGAGCAACGTTCTGCTTCTCGGCGGCGATGCCGATGACGATGCCGCAGGCGCCGACGCACAGGGAGGTGATCCGGGCCGCCATGACCTGCTCGTGCTGGTCGGCGTGGCCGTCCTTGATGACGTTGACGTAGATGTCATGGGCGATGGCCGCGGAGGCCGCCAGCACCAGGCCGGAGACGACCGCAAGGATGGTGGCGAAAGCGACGGCGCAGAGGAAGGCGAGGAAGATGTCGCCGATGACCGGCGCGATGTCGGCGCCCAGCTGCTGGGCGAGCATCATGGTCGCCATATTGCCGCCCTTGTCAATGCCGATAATCGCCTGCGGAGTGACGTGGATGGCGGCGCCGAAGCCGAGGAGGGTGGTCAGGACGTAGAAGCCGCCGATGATGAACATGGCGATAATAACGCTCTTTCTCGCCGCCTGGGCGGTCGGTACGGTGAAGAAGCGCATCAGGATGTGGGGCATGCCGGCGGTGCCGAGCACCAGCGCCATGCCGAGGGATATCTGGTCAAGGGGGTTCTTCAGGAAGAGACCCGGCTCAAGGAACCTCTGGCCGTAGTCAAAGCCGGGAACGGCAACCGGCTCCTTGAGGACCACCTTCTGCACATGCTCCTGGATGTTGACGCTGCCGACGATGTCGGCAAAAAACTGGAACGGGTTGAAGCCCGCCTTGAGGCCGACGAGGACCGACAACAGGAACGCCCCGGACATGAGGAGGCCGGCCTTGATGATCTGGACCCAGGTGGTGGCGGTCATGCCGCCGAACACGACGTAGCCGACCATCAGGATGCCGACGCCGATGATGGCGGTCTTGTAAGGGACGCCGATCAGGAGCTGCATCAGCTTGCCGGCACCTACCATCTGGGCGGTGAGGTAGAAGGTGGAAACGGCGACCGTGGAAATGGCGGCCACGGCGCGAACCTTTTTCGGCTCGGTACGGAAGGAGAGGATGTCGCCGAGGGTGTACTTGCCGGCGTTGCGGCACGGCTCGGCGACGATGAGGAGCACGGTGATGTAAGCCACCAGCCAGCCGACCGAGTACATGAATCCGTCATAACCGTATAGGGAGATAAGGCCGGAAATCCCGAGGAACGAAGCGGCCGACATGTAGTCGCCGGCGATCGCCCAGCCGTTCTGGGTGCCGGTGATGCCACCGCCGGCAGCGTAGAAATCGGCCGCGGTCTTGGTCCGCTTGGCGGCCCAGACAACGATCGACATGGTGATGGCGATGATGATGCCGAACATGGTGAGGGTGATGGCCTTGTTGGCCTTGATCTCTTTCTTGAGCGGGGCCGGTGCGGCAGCCGGCGCGGCGACCGGAGCAACCGGCGTGGCGGCAGGGGCCGTCATAGCAGCAGGTGCAGCCGTAGTAGCGGCAGGGGCCTTGGCCGGTTCGGCGGCGTAGGCAAAAGAGCCCAACGAGAGGGCTAAGGTCAGGCTTACAAATAACTTTTTCATCTTATTTAGTCCTCCTTATTTGAGTTCGTCCACCAGTTCACGCGTGAGCCGGTCGAAATCTTTGTTGGCCACATGGGCGTAGTAAATGGCGATCCCCCAGGAAACAAAAAACTGGGAAAGCGCAAACAGGTAACCGAAGTTAATGTTTCCCAGAATCTTGATCTTGAAGAGCCCAGGGGTATATGCCGCGCCGATGGGAAGGAGGAAATAGTAGACCGTCGAAAAAACCCACCAGCCGAAGAGGAAAACGGCTTTCTTGTGGTGGAGTTCGACGAATTTGGGGTTTTTGGCTATCTTAGCCCAGTCATACTGCCTTTCTGCCATGGTAGTTACTCCTTTCTTGGTAAGGTGATACATCCAAGAAGCGGCGTCCCGCTTCCTTTTAAACTCATTTCAAATTTCAGTGCAGCAGTGAATCCCTCCTTTCCGTTAAGTTTCTTGCCGACAGTTTTCTGCTCCCATCATGTCACATCCTGGCATAACCGAATTTCATGGAAAGCATTTCAGCCCCTTCCACCAGAGAAGGGACAATTTCATTTTCAAGGCGATCCGTCATCATCCTGAACGATGGACCAATCATGGTAAGCGCGCCGATCACCTTGCCTGCATAGTCTTTTACCGCGACCGCTACCGTAATGACCCCATCCCCCAACCCCCCGCTGTCGACGGCAACACCCTTTTCGCGGATTTTATTCAACTCCGTTTCAAGGGTAGCCAGATCGGGAAGCCTTTGTCTGTTGCGGCCCCTTTTAAACAATTTTTCCAACAGATCCCTTGATTCCAGGGCTTTGATGACTTTACCGGCAGCATTGGTGAAAAAAGGAAAGCGTTTCCCCACAAACGGCGCTGCCTTTACCTGTTGCCCGCAATCCACCATATCAAGAAAGAGCACCTCCTCTCCCTTTAAAACGGTGATATAGACCGCTTCGTCATGTTTCCTGGCAAGCCCTTCCATAACCGGATGGGCATACCTGACGAGGCTTGTGCTGTTGATAAATTTCTGTGCCAGCTCAACAGTGGGAAGTCCCAGCCGGTACACGCCGCTTCCCTCTTCCCGCTCGACCAGCCCCCTGTTCTCCAGAGTAGCCAGCAGGCGGAAAGTTTTATTCCTGCTGATGCCGAGCTTCTCGGCAAGAAAAGGCAGCGTGGCATACGTAGTCTCTTCCGTCAACGTCACGAGAATATCCAGGGCTTTTTCAACGGATTGAACAATATATGAACTTTTATCCTTGACCAAATGTCCGCCCTTTTCCCACACTATTTGAAACGCATGTTCTAAATTTAAAATCCATCTTCGGCATTATTTTTAACACATCGTTTTATTACAGTCAAGATTCTTTTGAAAAAAATTTTTTATAATTTGAAAATAATCCGATATTTCAGCAACTTTGTAAATTTAACGATTATTCAATAACTAATAGAAAAGCAATTTAAACAATTAAAACAGAGGTTTATAAATTTGGTATGTTAACATGCATTTAGCTTCAACGCGACGCAGGAGAATTTGTCTTCTTATTTCACACATCAGCCTGAAATCATTATAAGTCTAGTGTCATTTTCTCCCTTTACAAGGTAGATTTTCCCATGTTAATATCAGCGGGTTTAAAGGGGGGACCCCGTCTAATTTACCAGCAAAGGAGTTTTTCTGATGTCGGGACACAATAAGTGGAGCACCATTAAACATAAAAAGGGAGCCGCAGACGCCAAGCGGGGCAAGATATTCACCAAACTGATCAAAGAAATGACTGTTGCGGCCAAGCTCGGCGGGGGAGACCCTGAAGGGAACCCGCGGCTGCGTACTGCCATTGATAAGGCAAAGGCCGAAAACATGCCCAAGGATAACATCGAACGGGCCATCAAGAAAGGCGCAGGCGGACTGGAAGGGGTCATCTATGAAGAGATCAACTATGAAGGTTATGGCCCGGGCGGTGCGGCAGTGCTTGTGGAAGTGATGACCGACAACCGAAACCGTTCCGTATCCGATATCCGCAGCATCTTCACCAAGTGCAACGGCAACATGGGGGAAACCGGCTGCGTCTCCTGGATGTTTGACAAAAAAGGCCTGATCGTCTTCTCCGGGCAAACCGATTTCGAAAAGCTGTTCGAGGCAGCCCTGGAGGCGGGGGCCGAGGATGTTACGGATGAAGAGGAGCAGATCGAGGTGCTCACCGATCCGGCCAATTTCATCGAAGTGCGGGAGGCATTGGAAAAGGGGGGGTTCAAATACGAATCCGCCGAGATCACCATGATCCCACAGACCATGGTCAAGCTGGAAGGAAAACAGGCCGAGAGCATGCTTAAACTCATGGACCGGCTGGAGGACAACGACGACGTGCAGAATGTTTATGCCAACTTTGATATCTCCGCCGAAGAGATGGAGCAAATGATGTAACCGGGGTCACCCTCTTGATCCGCTGAAGCCTGGCCTTTCCTTTCGCGCTTTCGCGCTTCATACTTCCGCTCTACCAAAGGTTACCATGAGAATACTCGGTATCGACCCCGGTTCACGCATCACCGGTTACGGCATCATCACCAAAGAGGGGAACCGGTTGCTCCATGTTGATAACGGCGCCATCTTTACCGATTCCTCAAGGGATTTCCCTGTTCGCCTGCAGAAGATATACGGCGGACTGACCGAGATTATCGAACGATACCGGCCCGACGCCGTGGCCGTTGAAAACATCTTTTTCTCCACCAATGTGCAAAGCGCGCTGAAGCTGGGACAGGCGCGCGGAGCAGCCATCGTGGCCGGTGTCAACGCCGGTCTCCCGGTCTTTGAATATACCGCCCTTCAAGTCAAACAAGCGGTGGTCGGACATGGGAGGGCAGCAAAGGAGCAAGTGCAAAAAATGCTGAAAGTGCTCTTGAATCTCCCGGAAATCGCCCAGGAGGACGCTTCGGACGCCCTGGCCGTAGCGGTCTGTCATGCCCACTCGGCAGCGATGAACGCTTTGCGGGGTAAACATAAATGATCGCGCTTCTGACTGGTAAAATTGCCCACAAATCTCCTGAATTCATCATCATGGATGTGAACGGCGTCGGTTACCGGGTGCAGATCCCGTTTTCCACCTACTACGAACTCCCCGCTGAAGGAGGGACCGTATCCCTCACCATCTACACCCACGTCAAAGAAGACGCCATCAATCTGTACGGATTCCGCACCCGTTTAGAAAAGGAGTTCTTTCAACTCCTGATTTCCGTTTCGGGGATTGGGCCCAAAATGGGGAAGGATATCCTTTCCAATATCCAGGTGGAGGAGCTTGCCCAGGCCCTCGTCCAGGGAAACCTGGCGAGGCTTTCCGCTATTCCCGGCATAGGCAAGAAAACCGCGGAAAGGCTGGTGCTTGAACTGAAAGACAAGGTGCAGAAACTGGATATTGCCAAGCCTGCAAAAGGTGAGAACCGTCCCTCTGTTTCCGCCGGCATAACGGATGATGTCGCCTCCGCCCTGGTAAACCTTGGTTACAAAGAGGCAGTGGTGCAGAAGGTGCTGAGTGAAACGGAGGTCCCGGCGGACGCCTCAATGGAAACGATTTTGAAGCAGGCGCTTAAAAAACTCATGAAATGATCCCGTGCTGTGTACCTGTGTGTATGACGAACCTTGACGGGTTACCGTTGTTGCACTGCACGTCGCACGTCGCACGTCGCACGAGGCCCAATGACAAGAACCATCTCACCCAATCTGACAGACGACGACGCCTTCATCGAGGCGACGCTCCGGCCGCGAACCCTTAACGACTATATCGGTCAGGAAAAGGCCAAGGGGAACCTGCGGCTCTTTATCGACGCCGCCAGAGGAAGGGGAGAGGCTCTGGACCACGTTCTCCTTTACGGCCCGCCGGGATTGGGGAAGACCACCCTTTCCAACATCATCGCCGCAGAGATGGGGGTCAACATCAAGTCCACATCAGGGCCGGTGATCGAGCGTCCGGGCGACCTGGCCGCCATCCTGACCAACCTCGAACCCCGCGATGTCCTTTTTATCGACGAAATTCACCGCCTCCCCCATGTGGTGGAGGAAATCCTCTATCCAGCCATGGAGGATTATCAGCTGGACATAATCATCGGCCAGGGGCCGAGCGCCAGGACCGTCAAGCTGGACCTCCCCAGATTTACCCTCGTGGGGGCGACCACCAGGGCCGGGCTCCTCTCCTCACCCTTGCGTGACCGCTTCGGGGTCATCTCCAGACTGGAATTTTATACGGACCCTGAACTTGCCACTATTGTGACTCGCTCCGCCCGTATCCTCGGCATCCACATCGAGCAGGATGGCGGCCTGGAGCTTGCCAAAAGAAGCAGGGGGACTCCCAGGATCGCAAATCGCCTGTTGCGCCGGGCGCGCGACTTCGCTCAGGTCAGGGCTGACGGTGTGATTACCATGAAAGTGGTGCAGGATGCCCTGTGTCTCCTGGAAATCGACGAGATGGGGTTCGACCAGATGGACCGAATGATCCTCCTAACGATCATCGACAAGTTCGGCGGCGGGCCGGTCGGACTCGACACCATTGCCGCAGCCATCTGTGAGGAAAGCGACACCATCGAAGATGTGTACGAGCCGTTTCTGATCCAGCACGGTTTCCTGAACCGTACCCCGCGCGGCAGGGTGGCCACCGTATCCGCATACCGGCATTTGGGAAAGATTGTGCCGGAAGCGCCGCAAGGGAGCCTTTTCTGATCATGCAGCGGTTTTTTGATTTCCCGGTAACACCGAAATTCAATTTCGACAATTTTGTCGTCTGCAACGGCAACCGGACGGCCTTCCAGTTTGCCGGGCAACTGGCCGGCGGAAACGGAACTGAAAACCTTCTCTATATCTACGGCCCCTCCGGCTCCGGCAAGACCCATCTGTTAACGGCCTTGGGGAGCTGCTTTTACCGGCAACAGAAACCACCGTCTTTCCCATATATCTCCTTTAAGGATATTGACGAGCTTTACGGGGGGGAGTTTCCGGCCGAAGAGACATCAAAACTTGCCGAACTCTTCCGGGATGCGCCGGTCCTTCTGGTGGACGACATCCATCTGATCCCGGACAACGTAAATATCCGGGTGGAACTTTGGCAGGTTTTCAACGACTTTTACACCGCCGGCAAGAAAATAGCCGTGACCGGTTTGTCTCTTCCCAAGGAACTTCCCCACCTGGATGACCATCTTATCTCCAGACTACTGTGGGGCCTGGTGGCAAAGGTGGACGTCTCGGACGACGATTCCCGCCGCATGATCATGAAAAAACTTGCAGAGGACCGGCAGGTATTCCTCCAGGCGGATGTGATCGACTATCTCCTCGTACATACACGCCGCGACATACCGTCACTGATCGATGCACTGGAACTGATCCGCCGTCAGGCACTTGCCACCAAGAGGAAGATATCGGTGCGCCTTGCCAAAGAAACTCTCGGGTTATAATATTACCACGAGGATTAAAAGCGAAATCGTGGTTGTGATCTGTAAATTACAAGGAAATGCGATGAAGATACTCCTTCATATCTGCTGCGCCCCCTGCGCCATCTATCCGGTACAGGAACTGAGAACCAGCGGTCATTCTGTTACCGGTTTCTTTTACAACCACAATATCCACCCCTATCAGGAATACAGGAAACGACTGGATACCGTGCAAGAGTACGCGGCATTGGTTGAGCTTGAAATTCTCTATCGGGACGAATATCTCCTGGAAGAGTTCCTTGCCGCAGTAGCCGCCACACCTTCCGAACGTTGCCTTTACTGCTACCGCTCGAGGCTTGAGGCCGCAGCCTTTGAAGCCGCCCGGCTCAAATTTGACGCATTTACTTCTTCTCTTCTTTACAGCAGGTATCAGAAGCATACCGTTATACGGGAAATGGGAGAAGAAATTGCCGAAAAGTACGGCGTGGCGTTTTATTATGATGATTTTCGTCGCGGATGGCAGGAAGGGATCGACATCTCTAAAAGCCTCGGACTCTACCGCCAGCAATACTGCGGCTGTATCTACAGTGAAATGGAACGGTACCAAAGCAAAAGGAACCGGGTACCAGGGACCGGAGACCAGAAAAGTCGCATACATTAACCTTTTACCCGGCCCCGAATCACGGGTCCGGGATCACGAGGGGTACCATGTCCGGGCTTGGCAAATCGCTCATAATCATGGGTCTGATCATCGCTCTCATCGGTGTCATTCTGACCTTTGCCGGCAAAATACCCTGGTTGGGCCGTCTTCCCGGCGACATCCACATAAAAAGGCAGAATTTCACCTTTTACTTTCCGCTGGCCACAAGCATAATCATTTCTGTTATTCTCTCGCTGATAGTATGGCTCCTCCGGAAGTAGCAACTGTCCTGTTTTTCTCCCCCTTCCACGAAAAGCGCCACTTTATGTTGTAATTCCTCACGTTTCTGCTATTTTATTTTCGTGATGTTTATTAATTTACCAGGAGGCAATCATGTTTGAATTACTCGAAAAAGCGGTATTGACCGGTTTGGGCGCCATCTCCCTTTCCCAGAAGAAGGCCGAGGAGTTTGTTGCTGACATGAAGGAACGGTACAAACTGAGCGAAGAGGAAGGGAAAGCTCTTCTGGATAAGATACAGGGGCTCGCCAAAGATGGGAAGGACCGGGTAGCGGAGATGGCGGAAGCGGAAGTGAAAAAGGCCGTTGAACGGTTCGGTCTGGTCTCCCGTGATGAGTTCGACCGGTTGAAAAAGCGGCTGGACGAGCTGGAAAACCGCGCGCAGGAAACCGATCCGGGCGAGCCATGCTGAACATCATCCAGTTGAGCCGCAACATCCGCACCATAAGGCGTTACCGACAAATCATCAGGGTTCTGATCAAGTACGGATTCGATCACCTGCTGGAATACATGAACCTCTCGCACATTGTGGCCAGAAGCAGGAAGCTGTTGCGGAGGGAAGAATCCAAAATCGCCCAGCTTACCCCCGCCGAGCGAATGCGGCTGGCCTTGGAAGAACTGGGACCGACGTTCGTCAAATTCGGACAGCTCCTCTCCACCCGCCCTGACGTTATTCCCTTGAGCTATGTCATGGAGTTCGCCAAGCTGCAGGACAATGTCCCATCCTTTTCCTTTGAAGAGGTGAGGGCGCAGATCCGTCTTGAGCTTTGTGGCGAAATAGAAGAGTTTTTCCCGACATTCGACCCGGTCCCCATTGCTGCGGCTTCCATTGCCCAAGTGCACAGGGCTGGGCTTTTGTCGGGAGACGATGTGGTCGTTAAGGTACGGCGTCCCGGTGTGGTGGAACTGGTGGGAACCGATATCGACGCCCTTATGGGACTGGCCCTCCTCGCTGAGCGCCATCTCCCCTCAGCCGATATCTACGATCCGGTCGGCCTGGTCAGGGAGTTTGCCCGCACTATCCGAAGGGAAATGGACTTTTCCCGCGAAGGTCACACCATCGAAAAAATGGCCGAAAACTTTGCCGGAGACACCACCCTCTACTTTCCAAAGGTGTTCTGGCAGGTGACTTCCAAGGGGGTTTTGACCCTTGAGTACATTGACGGCATCAAGGTCTCCGAACATGCAGCCTTGGAGAAGGCGGGCCTTGACCGGCGCCTCATCGCCAAGCGTGGAGCTGACGCCTTTCTGCAAATGGTGCTGGTGCACGGTTTCTTTCATGGCGATCCACATCCCGGCAACGTTTTGATTTTACGGAACAACGTCATCTGCCTTCTCGATTACGGCATGGTGGGTCGGGTTGATGAGCACCTGAAAGGATACCTGATCGACATTCTCCTGGCCGTTATCAGGCGTGATGTGGATGAGGTGATCTCTCTCCTCATCTCTTCCGGTGATATAACCGACACCTTGAATACCAGAGCCCTTAGACGCGACCTCTCCGAATTTATCGACAGTTATTACGAGCTGCCACTGAAAGAGATCGAAGTGGGGCAGATAATCCTGGAGTTCATTGAAATCATCACCACCTACCACATAAAACTCCATCCTGACCTGCTGCTCCTATCCAAGGCGCTTGTCACCATAGAAGGGATGGGGCGAGAGCTTGATCCTCATTTTGATATGGTCGAATACCTCCGTCCGTTTCTGGAACGCGCCATCAAAGAGCGGGTTTCTCCCCGGCATCTGGCCCGTGACTTCAGCGAACAGTTCATGTCGTTCCTCCATATCTTTAAAAATCTTCCCAAAGACCTGAAAGAATTTCTTAATCGCATAAACCGGAACAAGTTCAAGATCGACCTGGAACACCGCGGTCTCGACCGTTTTATCAAAGAACTGGACAAATCCATCAACCGTCTCTCTTCCAGCCTCATCATCGCCGCCCTCATCGTCGGCTCTTCAATCGTTATGCAGACCAATAAGGGGCCGCTCCTGTTAGGTTTTCCGATATTCGCCTTCCTCGGATATACCATCGCAGGCTTTATCGGGTTATGGTGGGTAATTGCCATCCTCCGTTCCGGGCGGCTGTAAAAGTGTGGTAATTCTGCAACAGCACTCGTGTTATTTTAACACACACGAGAACCCCTCTCCGCATAATCCTATCCAACAGTATTGCTAACATGCTGATTTTATGGCAGTCCATCTTAACATCATTATTTTCTCCATTTGGCGCGCGAATTGCTTACTGTAAATAAAACCAAAAAGGTAAGTGTACTGACAGTATAGTTCAAGGAGCCTGAGATGGCCTTTCAAAAGACATTGAAAAACAAAACGGTTTTCAGCGGAGTCGGGCTTCACTCCGGCAAGGAGACCATAGTAACCCTGCGGCCTGCAGAGGCTGGAACCGGCATAGTTTTTCATCGTATCGACCTGACACCGCCGGTTTCCATTGAGGCCAGCGCCGCAAATGTGGTCAACACCAGACTTTCCACCACCATAGGCAGAAACGGCGCCGTGGTGGCAACCATCGAACATCTCATGGCAGCCCTGCGCGGCTGCGACATTGATAATCTCCATGTAGACATCGACGGCGCCGAAGTACCGATAATGGACGGCAGCGCCGTCCGGTTTGTCGAGGGGATAAGAGAGGCAGGGATAAAAACTCTTTCCAAGCCTCGCAAATATCTGGTGGTAAAGAAGCCTGTAACCGTTATCGATGGCGATAAAAAGGTCACTATTATACCATCCCGCTACTTCAAAGTCTCCTTCGACATGAGCTTCAACCATCCAGTGGTGAAGAGCCAGTTTAGAACCATGACTGTTGATGAAGAAGCGTTCAAAAAAGATATTTCTTCTGCCAGGACCTTCGGCTTTTTAGCCGAGGTGGAAATGCTGAAGGCAAACGGTTTGGCTCAGGGCGCATCTCTGGAAAATGCCGTGGCTATTGGTGATGACGGCATCCTCAACAAAGAGGGGCTTCGCTTTGAAGATGAATTTGTCCGCCACAAGATTCTCGACTCAATCGGCGATTTATCTCTGATCGGTTATCATATTATCGGCCATGTCAAGGCCTATAAATGCGGACATGACATGAATCACAAACTGATAACCGATCTACTGGCAAAAAAGGATTGCTGGAAACTGGTTGAATTCACTGCGAAGGAAAACACCGCCACCCCCTTCCCTATTTCGATGCCAGACTGGGTCTTATCAGAGGCCTGAAACTCAAGCTGGCGCTGCCGTCTGTAGAATTAGTTTCATGAAGGCATTTAACGCACTTTCTCAATCATTAAATTGAAAGCAGCCCTAGCGGCTGCTTTTTCGCGTTCACAGCTTAAATACGCCGTGTCGCCTATAACTCCTTGAAATGGAGACCCATTTCATATAGAGTTACTAAGTTGACTTTTATTGTAAAGGAAGGAAATGGAGAAAGAACTTAAATCTGGACTCCCCCCGGCAGAAATCAGGAAAAGGAAACGTGAAGGGATTATCGTCGTAATATCCCTGTTGTTGATCGTGTTTCTCACGGGGAGTGAAATACATCTGTCGAAGTTAAGTTCGGAAGTCCCTATGGGGAATAACATCCTCATTTTCGGTCTTATAAATATCATAATCCTCCTAATCATCCTCCTTATTTATCTAGTATTCCGAAACATTGCAAAACTCCTGCTGGAACAAAGGCGAAACATCGTCGGGGCAAGACTGCGCACCAAACTGGTCCTTGCCTTTGTCGGCCTGTCTCTGGTGCCGACCATGCTTCTATTCTTTGTGTCCGCAGGTTTCATAACAAATAGCATCCAGAACTGGTTTAACAAACAGGTTGAGACATCTCTGAATGAATCCATGGAAGTGGCCCAGACTTATTACAAGAGCTCTGCCGCCAACGCCCTCTATTACGGCCACCAGATAAGCGCCACCATCAAAGAACAGAAGTTGATAAACGACCAGAACCTCCCTCGATTGAAAGGGCTGATCCGGCTTAAGCAGAAAGAATACAATCTGGGGGTGGTGGAGGTCTTTTCCTCCCAGCGTGAGGAACTGGTCAGGGCCTCTAATCCGAAACTCCCTCTCGGGGAATTCACCAACCCCTCATCGGAGGATCTTAACGTGGGGCTCCGCGGCAAAGAGCTCACCAGGATAAATTCCGTGGGAAAGGCGGACCTCATCCGCGGGATTGTACCGATCTATTCCAACTGGAACCCCAAGGACGTGGTCGGGGTTGTGGTGGTAAACTATTACGTACCTTACTCCCTCGTAAGCAAGATGAAGGAAATTTCCACTTCCTATCACGAATTCAGGCAGTTGAAAATCCTCAAAACTCCCATAACCACCGGATATATTTTAACTCTGTTTCTGATTACCATGGTTATTGTCTTTCTGGCGGTGTGGTTCGGTGTCTATCTTGCGAAGAGTCTTACCATTCCCATACAGGAACTTGCCGAAGCGACCAGGCAAGTGGCTGAAGGAAACCTGGACATCCATCTGGGAGAAAAGGGAAGCGACGAAATCGGGATGCTGATCAACTCCTTCAATAAAATGACCGAGGACCTGCGCAACAATCAACAGACCCTCAACAAAACCAACGAAGAGGTGACCAGAAGCAATCTGGAGCTGGAGCAGCGGCGGCGTTACATGGAGACGGTGCTAAAAAATGTCACTGCTGGCGTCATATCCGTGGATAAAGAAGGAATTCTCACCACTGTCAACAAATCTGCGGAAAAACTTTTAAATATCAATACAAGCCAGGTCCTGGGGAAGAACTTCCGTGATGTGCTCCGGCCGGCCCAACTGGACATTGTCAAGGGAATGCTGCGGGATATGGTATTGGGAAAACAGGATACCATCCGCAAGCAGGTAACTATTCCCCTGAAAGACACAAAACTTACTCTCCTCGTTAATTTAACCGTCCTAAAAGACGAAAATGATGAATTCATGGGAACCGTTGTGGTCTTTGACGATCTCACACAGCTTATCAAGGCTCAACGCATGGCAGCTTGGCGCGAGGTGGCCCGTCGCATCGCCCATGAGATCAAGAACCCGCTCACCCCCATCCAACTGTCGGCCCAGCGGCTGAGGAAGCGGTATCTTCAGCGCTTCAGTGAGGACGAAAAAGTCTTTGATGAATGTACAATAATGATTATCAAATCGGTTGACGAATTAAAGACTCTGGTTGATGAGTTCTCCAACTTCGCCAGAATGCCCGCAGCACAGCCAGCCGCCAACAGCTTGAATGACATTATCAGGGAGGCACTGACCCTCTACCAGGAAGCCCATCGCAATATCAATTTTACATTTCAGGCCGATGAGTCGATTCCGCTGCTTATGCTTGATCGTGACCAGCTCAAAAGGGTGCTGATTAACCTGCTGGACAATGCCGTGGCTGCCATTGACGAGAAGGGAACAATCAATATCGAGAGCAATTTCGACCAGGAATTAAAGATGGTTACCTTTACAGTCTCCGACACGGGTCACGGGATTGCTCCGGAAGACCGTCCCAGACTATTTGAACCCTACTTTTCAACAAAGAAAACCGGCACGGGCCTTGGACTCGCCATCGTAAACAGCGTCATCTCCGACCATCACGGCTTTATCAGGGTCAAGAACAATCACCCCAAGGGGACCAGATTTATCATTGAACTGCCGGTTGGTGGGGCTTGGGCATGATAAGGCACGAATTCAAACGCATGTTTTCAAATGGAGGGACAATAAAATGAAAGTGCCGCAATTTACTATTTTCGCAAAAAACGCGGGAGTCGAAATCAGCGCCTATGAAAAGCGGACGGAGAGTAAACCGCACGAAGGGCGGATTTCGCTCCGTTTCTTCAAAATGGAGAGCGGAGCCCAGCAGCTTCGCTTCGTCGCCGAACCGTGGGAAGGCTTCGAGTTGTACAGAAAGACCAACAAAGTTTACCGGGAAGGGGGTAAGGAAACCCTTATCCATAAGTTTGAAAGCAGCACAGGAGAAATCGTTACCAAACTTACGGTCGAAAAGTATGAAAGAAACAACAAGGCGGGATACGCCTTGATTATCCAGCGGGGAGACGAGAGCATTAACGTTTCCGCATCCGAAGGCCATTTCCTATATGCTGCCGAGTTTTTAAGGCATCTGGCGCTGACCCAGGCATGGGTGGAGTTACCATGACATGAGAGAGGTAAACAATAGACGGACATAATTAAACTACGAAGCAAGCTTTGGGGAATTGGACCCGAAGGGATGTAACGGTATCGAACGCGTTTTTGGGTTACTGCTGTTCGATTTTTTCAAACAGCGCTTTGGTTTTCGAAGATGGGGCGACGCCGAGTACGGCCGCCAAAGTGGCGCGGCAGCGGTTATAGAGGGCCAGCGCTTCGGCCCTTTTCCCCAGATGGCGATAGCAGACCATAAGGCACTGATAGAACTCCTCGACCAGATCGTCGGTATGCAGTCCTTTGCGGTAACAGTCCACAGCCTTGCTCCATTCCCCTTTATCTTCCCAATAACGCCCCAGCATGTTGATGAGGTGAAGATACTTGCTGCGCAAGCGTTCCCGGCAGGAAATCGCCCACGGCTGGCCGGTGTCCCCTGCAAGAAAATTTCCTTGATAAATGGACAGGGCCTTTTCAGCGGCATTGAGAAATAACAGCGGATCTTTTCCCGTAGGCTCATCTTTCGACAAAGCTTCAAACTGACCGGCGCATCTCTCAAATGCCCATGCGTCAACCCAGCAATAAGAGGGATTGAGCGTTATTTTCCCATCACTCATCAGCACGGCCCTGTCATTGTCCAGGAGCCGTCGCAGGCGGTGCAGCGTGGTGTTGAAAGCTGACCGTATTACAGATCCTTCAGCATCTGGCCAAAGATGATCCGACAGCCGTTCCTCGCTCACTTCCCGCCCCCCCATGGCAATCAGCGCCTTCAGCATCGCCAGCGGCTTCTGCTGGACTTTGCCGGAAAAATTTATCCTCTTGTCCTCCTTCACCAGGGCAAAGCGGCCAAGTGTGTATATTTTCAACGGCCAGGGCCATTGCTCGCTTACCGGGAATGACGGTGCCGGCATAAGCTTACGCTTGCGTATCAAGTCACGGACATAGACTACCTCGATTCCTGCATCCAACGCTTTCGCACAAAGGCGGCTCATAATTTCCGCACGCCACCAGTAAAAATTCGTATAGCCTTCTTTCCTTCCCAATGCCATGGCTTTAGCCAAGTGCTCGAGCACTTCGGCTTCATCATCCCGGTCAACAGCGAACTGCGCACGGCTCAGGAGACACATGAATTCCAGGATACGGCTGTTCATCCTGACGGCTATCCGATGTGCCTGCGAAAGGTTGCACATGGCTTCATGCTTCACGCCCTGTTCATGGAGAACCTGAGCCAGAGCGATTCGCGATATTGCTTCGTGGAATGGAGTGCCCGCCTCCAGCGCAAAGCGCAAAGCCGCGTCGACATGCTGGCTTGCATCGGACATGTCTTGTCTGAGCAGGGAGGCCCAGGCCGTATTGTAGTGATACATGCAGGCATCTATTCGGCGGCTGGCGAGAAAAACAGGCGCCATTTTCTGCAGGTATTCGCCAGCCTCAATGAGATTTCCCTCACTCAGGGCATTGATCGCCCCCTGAGAAAACAACTGCGAGTTCCAGATGACAACGCCGGTTGTGGCAGCAATCTGCAGGCCTTCCAGCACGGCTTTCCGACACGTATCGTGCCCTCCTATACGCACCTGATATACCGCTTCGATGATTTTCCCAAGGATATGTGCCAGTGGAGGCGCATCAGGTGAAGAGGCCGATTCCCGCACGTCCGTGATGATAATTTCCGCACCGACGTGATCGCCGACCCATAGGTAATAGAGTTCAAGGTAAACATATATGTAACTTTTGAGCCTGATATTCGTGCTGCGTTGCGCGACGTTACGCGCCCGTTCCACCCAAATTCCGATGTCCGGGTGGTGCGGCTGTCGTAAGGTCAGCGCAAAAAGCATGCTTGTCGCCAGTCGTGCTTCGATTTCAGACGAGGGCGGTTGCGGGTGCTTGCGCAAAAGTTCTTCGAGCATTTCTATCCAGCGGTCCGCCTGGACGAATTCACCCCACCCCAAGAGAATGGCTTCCATCACGCCAGACCAGGACAGGAAGAGGCCAACTGGATCCTCCACGGTCTTAAACAGCTCGAAAGAATGTTCAAAATGCCTCTGGCTTTCGGCTGGGCTGAACGGCAGTCTGCAAGCCGCAAACCAGTATGCCAGCCAGGGATTGTTGTCCAGGAACTCTTCGGGAAAGCTCCTTAGCCAACCCTCCAGGGTCTGGGTCCGTCCCTGCGCAATGAACGCCTGCGCCCAAGTATTAATCAGCCGCGAGAGTCCTTCCCAGTCACCGGTCTTGCACATCAGTTCCGCAGCCGGTTCAGCACGAGCGCTTCTTTCAAGCAATGCGGCTGCACCACGCTGCAGCTCAAGCATCTGCTTTGCAGGCAACGTATTTTCTGCGCGAACCAGCAGGAATTCACGAAACAGCGGGTGGTACTGGTAGACAGGTCTTGCAGTAAGATGTCTTTCCGTAAAAAAGTGGTTGCGATTCAACGCAGCCAGAATTGTCGCCGATGTGTTGTTGCCGGTGAGCTCTTGAGCCTCTTCGGCGGTCATGCTCGGCAAGAAAGCTGATGTGAGTAAAAAGTCCTGGGTTTCCTTGCCGGCTTTTTCGAACAGTTCTCCCGCAAAATAGTGAAATACTTCTTCCTGGGAGAGGTTGTACAGCACCGCCGGATCGTTTTCATCCGTCTTCATCCGTTCCAGCATCAGCACTATCCCGGCCGCCCAGCCGTCGGTCCTGTTGTAAAGATTCGTCAGCGCTTCATCCGGGAAAGCATGATGATTGTGTTTCTGGATGAGACTGTTAGTTTCATCAAGATTAAATTTGATCTCCCTCCAACCAATGAAGCTCATCCTGTTACAAGCACGCAAACTTACAAATGCAGGCGGCGGCTCCCCGCGGCTTATGATAATAATATTTGTTCCATCCGGTACCGATGACAGCCCTTCCCTCATTATGTCGTGAAGTATTGAATCAACCGGAACATTGTGGTAGTTGTCGAAAACCAGTACGAACCGCTGCGCAAGCCTGCTGTAGAGACTCTCGAAGTAACGGCGGGAAAATGTCGCAATTCCTTGAAGATACTCGGGAGTCAGAAGGGGGAGAGATATCCGCTTCCCTCTGGATACCCTCTTTGCTGCCAGTCCCATGTAATAGAAGAACGTGGAGATGTCCGCATCTCCTTCGTCAAACTGATACCACAGGCAGGGTAGATTGCGTTCATCAAGATAACTCGTGACCAGTGTTGTCTTCCCGTAACCGGCAGGAGCCGAGACCCAGACAATAGGCTGATTTCGGGCGACGTCCAGTAGGGTGACAACCCTTGTGCGCGTCACAACGCCTGACATCTTCGGCCGGCTTATTTTGGCCATGGGAGGTAATGTTGTCTGCATGGATTCTTACTGATGCCTTTCGACTGCTCTGGAGTCCCACGATGTTTTATTGAGACGAACACCGTTTTTATTACTACCCCCCCCGACGGTTGCGTGTCAAGGAAAAAGCGGCGGCAGGGATGGGATAGATGATATTAGCCCAGCGTGTATTCCTGAAAAAAGCAAACACCTCAGGAAGTCAGTGCTGACTCAGAGGGATGAACTCGACACGTCGTGGGAGTGTTGCGGAGTGGAGATGGAACAGAACGCAAAAAGCCCCTGTCCATTAAGACAGGGGCTTTTACAAATAAATCCCGGCGGCGACCTACTCTCCCACGCAGCTACCCACGCAGTACCATCGGCCCTGAGGGGCTTAACTTCCGTGTTCGGGATGGGAACGGGTGTGACCCCCTCGGCATTGCCACCGAGAAACTCTGGGGCTTCGGCTGTGCTTGGGCACAGACAGAAGCCATATCTTTTGATCAGTCCGATCTGTCTGATCCGACGGATCGGGCTGATCGGTTCACAATTGCATAGTTCGATTTGTGGTAGTGGATTGATTTATAGAGGGGGTGGGGTTACCACCCCCTCGCAAGTTAAT
>WSYB01000046.1:25961-35145 GCA_009773645.1 Geobacteraceae bacterium | reverse complement strand
AAGTGTTGAGGTTGGAAGCATAAAGCCCCTCACGACGTAATAGCGCTGCCAGGCTGCCGGGCTTGGTGCAAGAGTCGGCTTGGTTTAGGATGTCGAGTTTGTACTTAGCAGTGAAACGCCTGCGTACAGGCTTTTCCGCTACCTCCGGGTCAGGTGGTGAGGTAGTCAATTCCTGCTGTTGCCGGGTCAAATCTTCCGGGGCCATCCCGGTAATTGCACTCGCCCTACGGGCTCCTGCAATTACCGGGATGTGCTTCACATTGCTGATGGTCATATCCTTTCTTTCCTCCCCACCCTCTACAGTAATTTAAGGGGAGGTAAGTGTCTCAGTTATATTGGCACAGAGGGATATCAGGGAACCAGGAACTTCCACTGAATTACCCGCGTCACTATCGGGCGGCACAAGACTCGCCCCCCTACGGTTTGTATGGCTCAGAACTTTTCGCCACCATTGCCGCCGCGTAAATGGTTTCCGGCGCAATGTCCACGCCGTCCGGCCAGCAGAGCACGCCAAGTTCCCGGTTCAAAGTTGCTTTCAACATGAAATCCACGTGCACAGCATCATTTCAGAGACTCCAACTGGCCGCCCGCCCCATTATACGCCGCTAATCCCGACATGCAAGGCCGATTCACCGGAATCAGCCCAAATTCTTCACCTTCCAGAGATAGTCATAGAACGGGGCCAGCATCCCGAACCCGCTGCGCAGGTCGTCCACGAGCCCGCGCGTGAAAAGGGCCTTGTCCGGCTGCCGGTTGCAGACCAGGTAGAGGTTTTTGCGCCGGTGCCACTCCTGCAAATCGTCCGGCAGATCGGGCCTGAGCGGTCTTCGGTACATCTCCCCCTCCAGCACGAACATCTCCTGCTCCCCGAGAAAAGCCACCGCCTGATGGAACTGCGCCGGCTTGCGCTCGATTGCTTCCCGCAGCCGGTCCATGGTCTCCTTCGAGGCACTGTAAAAGCCCATGCCGAAACGGTAAGAGTCCGCGGTGAGCTCGAAGAACCAGCATGGCGCATCCCGCCAGTCCGTAATCTGCCGCTTGAAGGTGATCCACATGGTGGTCTTGTAAGGGGACTTGTCGCGGGAAAAGCGGGTGTCGCGGTGAATGCGGGAGACCGCCCTCCCCGGCGCCGTCACCAGGTCCTGGTCGATGGCGAGCATGAAGCCGGCAAGCTCCGTGACCAGGGCCTTCAGCGGCTCCAGGAGGTGTTCTTCATACTCCCGCCGGTGCGTCTCGAACCATAGCTTGGTGTTATTGGCGGCTAGATTGCGGAAGAACCCCAGGCTTTCCGGCGTGAAGCCGGTGAAAGTGCCGCGTTTTCTGTCGGCCATCGCCCTATCCTTTCTCAAGACTGCCTATCCATGCCGCGGTCGTCATCACCTTGCTGAAGAGCATCCCCTGGCTAACCAGGATGGCCCGGTGCAGTTCCTCTGCGGTAACGGCGCCGGCATCGTTGGCAATGGAAAGGGTGCCGGTTGCGTCGGAGAGGAATTCCACGCCGAACCCCAGGTGAAAGGCCTGACGGGCCGTGGTGTCGCAGCACATCTGGGTCATGTAGCCGCTGATCGCCACCGTGCCGATATTCCTCTCCCTGAGCCACGCCTCCAGGTTCGTGCCGGTAAAGCTCCCCGGCAGAGATTTTTCCACCAGCAGGTCCCAGTGGCGTTTCGCCACCTCCGGATGAAGCGCCCATTCCGGGCTTCCCTTCCGGAAGACTGGGCGGTCCGGCGCCGTTACCGTATGCTGCACGACAATGACCGGTATGCCGCTCGCCGTCGCGGCATCCATCGCCATCGCGATCTTCTCCATGCTCCCCGCCGGATGGGTCACCGGGAGCCTGCCGGTGAAGTATTCGTTCTGCACGTCGATGACCAGTAATGCCCTCTTCATGGCCTGCCCTCCCATTTTATTGTTCAGAATGCTCAAGATTGTTCAGGATACGCCTCAAGTTCTCCTCGAACTGAGTTATTTCCATGCCGTTAAAGCCGGCGTAGAACAGCTCCGTCATATCGTTGGAGACCTGCGCATATACATCCCGAAGTGCCCTGTTCTTGTCCGTAAGCTTGATCAGGATTTTCCGCCGGTCTTCTTTGGACGGAACACGGGTCACATGCCCGGCTTCTTCGAGCCGATCCAGCATGCTCGTCAGGGTCGATTTTCCCAGCGATGTCTTTTTCGCCAGTTCCTGAATGGAAATATCATTGCTTTGCCACAAGGCAAACAGTATTCTCCCCTGGGCCGGATTTATTTCGTCCACACCGCATTTTTTCAGCTTTCTTGCAAGTATCCGTCCCGCCAACTGGTGAATCTTGGCGATCAGAAAGCCCCCTTCCCGCCGCTGCTTCATCTGTCAGACTCCAAGCCGAATGTGCAGTTGGACATCTGGTGGTAATATTTCGCAACTGCCGGAGCCAGTCGGAGTATCGTATAATCCGGGTCGGTGGCCCCGTCGGGATAGTACATCTCCCACCCTTCCTGCCAGAGCGCCTTCTTCAGACCGGGATCGGCAACAATCTCCATCATCCCGCCCAGCATCAGCCCCCGCCACTCGGCCGGACTGCAATAGTAAACGGACACGGCCGGCTTCGCCCTGATTTGCACAACCTTGGGGGAGGAGGTATTGGTAGTAAAATAGACCGTGAAATCGTCCCGATGCCCACTGAACAGCCCGATGAGCTCGGGGAATTTCCGGGCGTTCCTGAGGTTCAGCATGGCCCTCGACTGGGGAAAACCATCGCCGTCGATGGTGGTGAGAAACGCCGCCTCAGCGCTTTCCATCAGCTCCACAGCCAGGCGTAGCGCCTCCTGCTCGTTCATCAAGTCATCCTCCTTCGGAACTTTGTACGACATAAGATAGTTCTATATAGTACTGCTGTCAACACACAAAAGAGCAGGTTTACATTTTTCCTGTTGTTTCTACGGTTTTAAAACAAGAAAAAGGGACAGGCAAAAGTCGCTTGTCCCCTTCTCTTTTTTGTGTACGGTTTCCGCTTTACTATCATCCGTAAATGAATCGGCCCTGCCCGACAAGTGACTCAGTTGACGATACAAACCCTTCCAGCAGATTCGTAAGCGGCTCCACCGCCGACCTTTCGATAATTTCGTTGGTGAAGGCGAACAAGGTTACCATCGTCGGATGACAGGTATATCCGCTGCCGAAGCCGAGGGTGGTCTTGATGCCGCTGGCGGCTACGAAGTCCTGTTTAGGCACGATCATTCGCCCCTGGCCGTCCCTGTCAATCCCGGCGTCCCCGATATAGAGCATGCCGCGGTACCGGTCCGCGCGCCCCGTGGACGCGACCTTTGTCTCCCAGGAATCGATCAGCCCCAGGTCGAAGCCTACGCTCTCGAACTGCCGCGAGAGCATGGAGAGCGAGGCGATGAACGCGGTGGAGGCCAGGGGGATGCAGCGGAAATGCGCTGAAGCACGGCGGTCGTTCCACTCCGGCCTCTTGCCACGGGTGCCGAGCAGGGTGAAGATCGGGGTGGCACCGTGGATGAGTTGGGAGGTGTTCGTGGCCTGCCCCCTGCCGTCCACGAACAGCCGATCCTCTTGCGACAGTGCGTCATAACGCACGGTGATAAAGAGCCGCAGCAGCACCAGCGAGCCACAAAACCGCTCGTACACTCTATCCACGAACCTCTGGGCCGCCTCCTGCACGGATGAGCAGTCGGCGATCTCGCCCATCCCCGCCTGCAACGCTTCATAATCAGCGCAGGTGACATCAGACAATCGTTTTGCCATGTTATCCTCCAATTTCGAACACCACTCTCCGCTCCCTGGAGAAGGCAAGCCAGGTTGCCATCAATGTTCACGGCCCCAGGAACTGGTAACCGTTCCCCTCCATGACTGCGCCTCCCGCCGCTGGAGCGGATGCAGCGTGAATATTCGAGGAAAACACATCCATCTTGGCCGCAGCGCCTTTCCGTACGCGATTGCCGATCTCGATAGCCACCGCCACCTCCTGAGGATCTGCACCTGCCTTGATTGCCTTTTCCACATGAATCTGGAGACATGGCTGGCAATTGGCGGTGATCGACGCGCCCACGGCAATTAGTTCCCTGATCCTGTCGTTCAGTTCCATGACGTTACCTCCGTGTTTTTAGTCAAATATAGTGTAGTTCAATAAAGACGACCAGATGTAATGCCCTAGATTTGTTATGGTAACAGTTCTGGCTGAAACTAACTGTTACCGTGCTTTATTGCGGAAACTGTATTTGTTTCAATTGAAGATTTGGGGTAAAGTAGAACAGAAATCGAAGTTTACGGAACACGTGGGGAGGCGCCATGCTGCTGTACGAAGAGGTCGCCGCCAGGATCGGCGAAATGATCGGGAACGGGATTTACCGGGCCGGGGAGAGGATACCATCCATCCGGGCCCTGAGCCGGCAGATGCGGGTCAGCGTCAACACGGTCATGGAGGCCTACGCCCGGTTGGAAAACCTGGGGATGATCGAGGCACGCCCCCAGTCGGGATACTACGTCTGCTCAAATCTTACTGAACCGTCTCGCCGGGCAGCCGTTGAGAAAGCCGGGGATATTGCACCCAATCCGGTAACCCTGGGGGATGCCGCCCTGGAGGTCATGCGCAACATCGCCAACCCCTCGCTCGTCCCGCTTGGTGGAGGGATACCCAACACCGAACTGTCGCCGGTCGACAAACTTAACCGGATGCTCGCCTCCGAAGCGAGGCGTTTCCGCCTGCAGAGCATCTCCTATCCGCCGTCTCAGGGGCACAAGCGGCTGCGCACGCAGATTGCCAGACGTTCGCTCAACTCCGGCTGTTCATTGTCCCCCGAGGATATCGTCATCACCTCGGGGTGCGTTGAGGCGATGAACCTGGCGCTCCAGGCGGTGTGCCGCCCCGGCGACACGGTGGCCATCGGCTCTCCGGTCTACCCCACCTTTCTCAAATCGATCCAGTGGCTGGGGCTGAAGGTGCTGGAGATCCCCTCCTCATGCTCTGGGATGAACCTCGACGTTCTCGACTACGCCATCAGGCACAACCCGGTCAGCGCCTGCATCACCATCGCCAACTTCAACAATCCGCTTGGGAGCCTCATGCCGGATGACAAGAAGCGCGAACTGGTAAAGCTTCTGGCGAAGCACGAGATCCCCCTCATAGAGGACGATGTCTACGGCGATCTGGCCTACGGCTCCAGCCGCCCTCCATCGACCAAGGCCTTCGATGAAAAAGGGCTGGTGCTCTACTGCTCCTCCTTCTCAAAAACACTGGCCCCCGGTTACCGGGTCGGCTGGATTGCTCCCGGCAGATTCATGGAAAAGGTCGCCCAATTGAAGACGCTGTTCAACATCGCCACCGCCTCGCCGAACCAGCTCGCCATTGCCGAGTTCCTGACCAACGGCGGCTACGATCACCATCTGCGGATGCTTCGCCGGGTTTACTCCCGGCAGACGCACCAACTGCGGGACGCAATCGGCCACTACTTCCCGCACGGGACGCGGGTTTCCCGCCCTGAAGGGGGTTATATCCTCTGGGTCGAACTGCCGGAAGGGTACGATGCATTCGGGTTATATGAATTGGCCCTGCGGGAAGGAATCAGCATCGCACCGGGAAGGATCTTCACCTTGGGCGATAAATATGGAAACTGCCTCCGCCTCAACGCCGCCTTCTGGTCGGAGCGGGCGGAACAGGCTCTGGAAACCCTGGGCGGGTTGGCGGAAACGCTGGCTTTAGAGAAGACCGCTTCACCTTCCCGGTGACCGATCCCTGTTGTCACGCACTGAGCGGAATCAACTCCTTGGCCGTGAAGTTGGTTGCCATGGTCCAGACCAGGGCCTGACAATCCTCCACCCGAAAGACCGAGAGGACTTCCAACCCCATCTTCTCTACCCAGGGCTTGAGAAACTCCCGCCCCGGACTGTTGACGATCTCCTCTTTCAGCCGGGGCTCCCCGATCTGCCGTGCATTCCCCCGCACCCGTACTTGAATCTGCTGTTGCCAGTCATTGAAACAGAGCTCAACGGCCGGATTTGCCGAAAGCTGCCGATGCAGATCCTTCATGGCGCCGGTGTGAAAAATGATGCCTCCCTCGTCAGCCCGGTAGAGGAGCATTCCCCGCACGCGGGGCTCCCCCTTCTCCATGGTGGCGAGAAAGAAGGCCGGATTGCGGTTGATGAGTGACAGTATCTCGTGACGATCCATGGACAACCTCCCGATTCATGTTTTCCCCAGCATAGCCCGAATGCAGCCGCCCCGCTTTCACGATTCTGCCAATGTTGCCGGGGATTCTGCTCAGCCGATCTTCTTTTGATATTCGGAAGGGGATATGCCGAAGTGCCGCTGATGGCAGGCGGTGAAATGGGAGGGGGAAGCAAAGCCGCATTTCAGAGCAATGGTCGTGATGGTGTCGTCGCCGGCCCGCAGCAGCAGACGGCCCTTTTGCAGGCGGAGGCGGATCAGGTAGTCGAGGGGCGGGTGTCCAGTTTCCCGGCGGAAGGTGCGGCTGAAGTGGGAGGGAGACATGGCGGCGATACGGGCGAGCACGGCGACGGTCACCTTTTCGGCATAGTGGCCGTGAAGGTATTCTACGGCCCGGTGGATCTCCAGGCGGGCGCCCAGCCGGTCGGACATGGGAGGAAATGCAAACGCCGCCCTGATGAGGGAGTGGGCGATCCTGGTGCCGACGGCCTCCAGCAGGGTGTCCCGTCCCGGCAGACCGGCCTCTGCCTCGTTCATGAAATCTTTGAGGAGGGAGATGAGTTCAGGTCCCGGCGGAAAGCTCCGGAAGGCAAACGGCTCATCAGGGATGTCCGGGTAGATGAAAAGCTGGCGTACGAAGAAGTTGCGCTCGATGAAGATGCCGATATAGCGGGGGGGCTCATCCGCGGCGAGCTCGTGATGCACCGCGTCAGGGTCTACGGCCAGCACCAGACCCGGCTTGGATGTAATGATCTTCCCTTCCGCGGCAATCCGGGTCTCGTCGTCAAAGGTGAGGAAAAAGGAGTAGCCGGGGTGTGCATGGTCTGGGGTCACGGCATAGAAACAAGGGCCGACGGACGGGATGAACAGGGCGACCCGGTCGCCGACGAAGCATTCCACATAGCGCAACTGTTCTCTCGATACCGTCCCGACCAGCCGGCGGATTCTTGCAAGGATATCGTCTGTCATGGGAAATGCTCTGTCTCCGGCACAGCCCCGGCTCCTGATGATAGATTGATGATAGATATATGACGGAGGGTACAGCCATATTCGGTCCATTCTCGGGTTATGCAGTCTCAATTGGACGCCAGAATGGAATTTCATCGGCTGTAACATTAGATGCAAACATATCCTACTCCATGCGCCGAACGTTTTCACGGATAACCCGCGTAGCGAAGCGGAGTTGAAAGTTCATCCGCTTATTGTATGACTATTTTCGAGATATCCAGCTTGCGGATCGGCCAGTCGAAAAGACAGCTGGGCCATAGCCGTTTTCATCAATCGAAAGTTCTCGAACATTACCTGCATTTTTGCGCCACTATCTGCACAACGGCGCCTTTGCCGGAATGCAGCGTCCCCTCCACTATATCCCTCTCCAGCTCCCTCGCCTGAAGGAAAATCAGCCCGGCCAGCTCCTTTTTCAGGTCATCCAGAGTCATCATCAACTCTTCAGAGGGAGGCCCTCCGGTTTTCAGCTTGAGCTGCACCGGCGTATAAGCCTCAAGGATGAAGACGCCGCCAGGACGAAGCCCCTTCACCGCATTCCGATGGATATCCCTTCGCAATGCCCGCGGCACATGACAGAAAATGGAGACTACCGCATCCCACTTCTCTTCCCCTATCTCGAATTCGGCAAGATCGGCAGTGACCGTCTCGATTTTCACCCCGTTTTCCTCGGCCAGCCTCTCCGCTTTAGCCAATCCCAGGGCCGAGGAATCGACAGCAACCACGCTGTGGCCCCGGCTCGCCAGAAAGACGGCATTTCTCCCTTCCCCCTCGGCGAGGCACAGGACATTCCCCTGCGGGATCAAGCCGCTGACCTGGACGAGGAAGCCGTTGGGCTTCTTCCCATAGACAAAATGTTCAACACTGTATCTTTCGTCCCACATTTCACACCACCTTATAAGCAAAGTAACAAAAAACCCCCAACAGCAAGCGCCGATGGGGGGGGGTAGCGGGTACGGCTTAAGACTACACGATCCCCTCCAACGCACGAAAACGGCGCACTCTGATGACGTCTGTGGAAGTTGCGATATATTTGCCGTGACAAATCATGAGAAACCTTTAGTGACTGATAGATGCGGCGCAGGATAACCCAAACACAGTGATTAGTCAACCGTTCGTCAGGAAAGGAAATCAAATCTCTGCCTGCAAGGTATCGCAAAGAGTTTCGGGGCGGGCAATGCTTGGTGAGGCGCCCTCGTCCCTCACCCTCGTTAATCGCCTATTTCATCGGCTGCCGCACGATCGTTTTCCATTTTTCAGGGGCTGCCTTGCGTGGATCACTCAGGTAGATTTCGTGATGTTTACCTGTCAGTTCGTGACCGTTTGTCCGGATGAAGTCGTGCAGTTTTTCCACTGTCGGGCCTTCCTCGGAGTAAGGACCGATGTGCATAAGCTGTGCGGACAGCCCTTCGTTATACCCTTGGAACCTCATCTTTGGCAACGCCGCCGGGTTCTTTTTTGCGGCCACTTCCTTGAGCGCCTGGCAGTACAGTTCCTCCGCCACCCATTCCGGCTGCATGATCATCACGGTCCATTGCCAGGAGTCCTTGTCCTCCGGGCTGAACAAGGTCATATCCTCCACCCACCATAGTCCCTCAAGCGGCATGACCGTATAATCCGGCCCGGCCGCCATCTTCTTGAGCATGAATTTCAGGGTATAGGCCACACTGTACAGCGCCTGCACCGCCTCTCCGAATTCCGGTACCTTATTCGGGTCACCCTTGCCGTCGATCATCAGGAAGCTCATCACGGGAACCTCCACAAAGCCCGGCTTCTTTGCGGATGCGGTGTACAGTCCTTTCAATTCCTTTTTCAGGTCGATCTTACTCATCGTGTCATGCCTCCTCATAAATTTACTCGACCGGCACCCAGACCTGTGTCCGGAGATTTTCCGGCTTGGTCCGGCGGGGATCGCGGTTGAGGTACACCTCGAAGCAGGGGGCCTCACGCAGCCGCGCGCCGCCTGCCGGGAGCCACCCTGTGAAGATTGCATCATAGGTCGCGCCGAGCCCCTC
>WSYB01000046.1:0-25935 GCA_009773645.1 Geobacteraceae bacterium | reverse complement strand
CGCGTAGCGCCCGCCTGCAATGTTCTCGATTCCCACCTCCCCTTCGGGCTTGATCTCCCCGGGGAATGTGATACAGGCATCATAACGGATGTGGTTTTCCGGAGTGATGTGAGGGTTGTCGTGGGAGATGCCGACCAGAAGGGTCTCCCCGGTCATCAGCCTCCGGCTGTAGGCAAACCCCATGAGCGCACCCCAGGCCGCGGCAGCGGCCTCGCCGTAGGGGCCGGTCCGTCGTATGAAAAGAACCTTTATTTCCTCGATCTTTTTCATTTCCGGCAGTAGCATGAACGTTTTCTCCTCTCGATTTAGTGAGGAGTCCAGTGATGTCGTCAACGCCTGCCGTTTCCAGCCGCTCTCCCTGAAGGTTGTGGGGTTCAGTCCGAAGTGCTCCCGGAAAGCCCTGGTGAAGTTGGCCGGGGTCTCAAAGCCGGCGGTCAGGGCGATGTCGGTGACGCTGTCGCCGGTGTGGGCAAGCCGCAAGGCTGCACGTTCCAGACGCAGCCTCCGCACATGGTCGTGGAGGGTCTCCCCCAAGTGGGCGGCGAAGAGGCGGTGAAAGTGGAAGGGGGAAAAACAGGCAACCTCCGCCAGCCGCGTCAGCGAAAGGGGTTGATCCAGGTTTTCGCCGATGAAAACCAAGACTCTGTTCAGCCGCTCGCAGTAATCGTTGATGGTTCTTTCCTTCACAAGTCATCTCCTTGTGGGCCGAGAATAGCACCGGCTGGCGAAGACCGCTATTCCGTTCTTGCTATTTTTAAGCAGCCACCCTGGATATTGCCTTGTCCGACACCTTGCGTTTCCCGTAGTACACATGGTGACAGACAACACGGTTCCAGTGTGAGCGGCGGGGCACGATCAACGCCCCGCCGCATGTGATGCCATCCGGCAATTACAGAGTCTCGGCAATCTTCTCTGCAACCGTGCGGGCATGGACCTGTATCTGTTCGGGCGGCATTTCCTCGATGCCGAACAGCTTGCGGTCGAACTCGTAGAGCCGGTCGGCGACGATGACTTCCGGCGCGAGACCTTCGATCACCCCGGCCATCATGCGCGAGGCGCAGTTGACGTGACACCCCTCCAGTGCCACCACCCGCGGGGCGTTGCGCACCAAGGCGCGCTGGCCGGTGTCCTTGGTGAAGGCTCCGCCCAGACAAATCCTCACCGTTTTCTCCGGTGCAAATGAGTGGCAGAGGATGTTGGCCGCCTGACGGGCCACCTCACCACGCAGGCACGCCCCTTCGCAGCAAATCACAGCCACCGGCTTGGCCTTCTGGCGTTCCGCATACTCCTCGCAGAGTTGGCAACTGTTTTTTGCCTTCTCGATGCGCACCACTTCATAGCCGTCGTTTGTTCCTGCCGTGCTGTTTGTTCCGCAACAACCTGTGGTTTTCATGAGTTCCTCCAACAGTGAGTTTAGCTGCTTCTGTCACCGTAGACGGGGAACACGGGGAAAAGGATACGCCTGGCGGGAAATTATTTCGTCTTGCGATCGCACATCAGTTCGCTACGTTCGTCGTGGTAGAGGCTGCACTGGCATTCCATCGCCTTGCGCAAACCGGTGCGGGCGCGGTGGAGCCTGATCTTGACGGTGTCGAGGCTCAAGCCGAGAATTTCGGCAATCTCCGGGTTGGTGAACTCTTCGAATTCGCTGAGGAGGAGGACCGTGCGATAGTTTTCCGGTAGCTGATCGATGACGCCACGTATGCAGGCGTTCATCTCCCGGCGGATATACTCCCGGTCTGCTCCCGTAAAGTCGGGATCGGGGAGATCATCCACCGACCCTGTATCATCGGACAGCACCTCGGCTCCCCTTTGTTTTGCCAGGGATGAGAGGGCATGATCGTGGGCGGTGTTAGTTGCGATGCGGTAGATCCAGGTGGCAAGGGAGGATTCGCCACGGAAGCCGTCAAGGGACCGGCTGACCTTCAGGAAAACGGCCTGGGTAAGATCAGGAGCGTCGGCCTCACCGGCAAGGTGGCAGAGGTAGCGGTATATCTTTGGTTGGAACTCCTGGTAAATGCTGGCGAAGTCTCTCAAGTCCGGTATCCCCTTTTCATGCCGTTGGTTGCGTTAGAGGACCAGCTGTCCAAGATTAACATACAATTCCTGCATCTTCAACAAGTCAATGCCTCCGGACGTTCAACCAAATGAGGTTGGGGGTATGACGTCGGCAGAGGCGCTGAAGCCGCACACTCTTCGGCTCGTTCCCCTCAAAACTTAACAATTCTGGGTTCTTTCTTGGGTACCTCCTTCGTTGTCATCTCTCATCTATGCGGCATTAAAGATGGCGCAAAATCAACCGATATAGCAATAAATCATTTCAAGCAAAAGGAGGAAAACAATGCGGAAAACTTCTAGAAGGGAAGCCCTTGGCCTGCTGAGTGTCGCCACCGGCGCCGCCGTCATGGGAACCCTGTTCACCGGCAAAGCTTCCGCCGGCACCGGAGAGTGCAAAACGCCCAAAACCCCCTGGCCATATGAAAAGATCGAGCCGGCGGTGGCAGCGGAAAGGGCCTATAAAGGGTACTACGAGGGACGCTGCATGTACGGGGTTTTTGTAAGCATTATCGGGGAACTGGCCGACAAAAAGGGCTTCCCTTACAACACCTTTCCATTTGACATGATGAAGTATGGCGTCGGAGGAGTAAATGACTGGGCAACCCTGTGCGGGGCGTTGAATGGCGCCGCAGCCGCCATTTATCTGGTTTCCAGTAATCCCAAACCGCTTATTGACGACCTGTTCGGATGGTATGAGGTGGCAACCCTCCCCGACTACCGCCCGCTAAACCCGAAATTTGAGATAGTCTCTTCGGTTTCCCATTCGACCTTGTGCCACAATTCGGTCTCCCGGTGGTGCAAGGCATCGAAATTAAAAGCCCTTTCCAAAGAACGATCTGAAAGGTGCGCCTGGATCACTGCTTCGGTGGCAAAGCGCACTGCGGAACTCCTTAACAGTCAGGCGGCCGGCGCATTCAAGGCGGAGTTCCTCTTGCCGGCCCGCGTGAAGGAGTGCAGAGGGTGCCATGAAGAGAAAAGTCCCCTGGAAAATACGCGCGGGAAAATGGATTGCAGCCCATGCCACTTCAACCTGGGGACCAAGCACAAATAGCTGCAGAGAAACGTAAAAGGGACAGTGCCTTCTCGGGCTGTCCCCTTTACCTGCCAAGCAGCTCACTGCGCTGGCACATAACATTTCCAAGACTTGGCGGGGCTTGCTAGCCTTGCCACAAATGTTGTGTCATCTTGGCGGCACTCACCGGTTCAAAAGAGTCGAAATGTACTTCGCGTATGTGTTTCAAGTTTTTCCAAATCAGTTTATAGCCCTTGAGTTTCCGAGCCGTTCTCACCCGATTTTGGAAAGACATTATTTCTTCTTCAGTTGCTTCTCTCCGTTCACCGACTGTGCCGTACAGACGAACTCCGGGAGGTGTTGTGAAACGACCTGTAAAAACTGATTTGAACCAATATATCCAACCACTATCGACTGCCAGTATGCAAACATGTTTATTGCGTTTAAGATTGTTCGGAATCTGTTGAGTGTATTCTTCAAAATAGTAACCGGTACAATTATCGCGGAGGAAAAGAGAGCCGATTGGGGTAACGTGGGGCGAACCGTCTTCATTTACCGTGGCAACCGCACAATAACGCGAACTCGATTGTGCATTTTTAAACACAGCTTGAATTTCTGCCCAATGTTCTTCTACTTTCATATTTTCATGCCTCCAGATTGTTCATAGATTGAAATATCTTTCCTCGGGGGGGATAGCGCTGAAGGTTGCCACGCCCACCACCACCCCCAACAGGGTTAGTAAGGTCTTCATAAGGTGACGTCTGACGTAGCTTACGGACAGGGTCCGGAGCAGGAAGTTCATTTCCCACCTCCGATGGTGCTGTCCCCCTCCACCTTGCCGTCCCGAAGCTTGATCAGCCTGTCACAGGCGGATGCTGCATGGTGGTCGTGGGTGACCGCAGATGGGTGAAATGGTCCCGTCCTTCCTGGCTTGGATTTTTGGCCAGAAACTCATCAAGATGACACCCCCGCAGGTATTCGGTGGTCAGCACTCGCTTGGTGCAATACTCCTCATAGACCTGCGGCACCACCACACGGTCTGCATCGCTGAAGAGGAGCCGTGCCTCTTTGCCAAAGCGGGCCTCCTGTTCGTAATCGGTCTCCATGAGCAACATCTGCTCGATATCGGCCAGTTTTTCGAGCGTATTCTGCCAATCTTTGGTCAAGCACAACGGCTGGAGGGTCCCGGCAGCCAATCCCGCCGCCAGGGCGATGTCGCGGGTGGTGGTAGCCTCAAACCCCTTGCCGATAAAAAGCTCCGCACCCTTTTCCAGGATGCGGACCCGGCTTTCCTGCTTGGCTTGTTCGCTGATGCGCATGAGGTGCTCCTGTTTTATGACTGTGCTCATAATAACCGACGCCGAAGGGACATGCAACAAAAATGTGAGCACGCTCACAAAATGAATATAAGTGTTTTGTGTGACTCGGGTTCCCTGAAACAAAAAATTTAACTTCCCTCTCGACAAAATGAAAATTTTGCAATAGTATGCGCATACTGTATACAAAAAACAGGTGCGAGAAAAAAACAGAAACGAGGTTCTAGGCACGAGGCGCGAGGTCCTCGCTCCTCGAACCTCGCTCCTCGAACCTCGCTCCTCGTTCCTTTGATTTTTTTATTCCACTGAAAGGAGAAATAAACCATGGCTACACCCGAATTCAAGTACCAGGACCCGTTCCCCCTCGGCCCCGACACCACCAAGTACCGCCTCTTGACCAAGGACGGCGTGTCGGTGACCACCTTTGAAGGCAAAGAGGTGCTGAAGATCGATCCGGCCGCCCTCACCTTCCTCGCCAACCAGGCGATGCGCGACGTCTCCTTCCTCCTGCGCCCCGAGCACAACGAAATGGTGGCGAAGATCCTCACCGACCCCGAAGCCTCCATGAACGACAAAGGGGTCGCCATTGCCATGCTACGCAACGCCGAGGTCTCCGCCAAGTTCGAGCTCCCCATCTGCCAAGACACCGGCACCGCCACCATCATGGGGAAAAAGGGGCAGTTCGTCTGGACCGGCGTGAACGACGAAGAGTACCTCAGCAAGGGGGTCTACAAGACCTACACCGAAGAAAACCTCCGCTACTCCCAGACCGTGGCCCTCGACATGTACAACGAGATCAACACCGGCACCAACCTCCCGGCCCAGATCGACCTTTACGCCACCGCCGGCTCTGAATACAAGTTCATGTTCGTCGCCAAGGGGGGCGGCTCCGCCAACAAGACCTACCTCTACCAGGAGACCAAGGCGCTCTTGAACCCCGCCACCCTGGAGAAGTTCCTCATCGACAAGATGAAGACCCTCGGCACCGCGGCCTGCCCGCCGTACCACCTTGCCTTTGTCATCGGCGGCACCTCTGCGGAAGGGTGCCTGAAGACCGTCAAGCTCGCCTCCACCAAGTATCTGGACAACCTCCCAACCCAGGGAAACGAGCAAGGCCAGGCGTTCCGCGACGTGGAGCTGGAAAAGAAGATCCTCGAAGCGGCTCATAAACTCGGCATCGGCGCCCAGTTCGGCGGCAAATACTTCGCCCACGACGTGCGCATCATCCGTCTCCCCCGCCACGGCGCTTCCTGCCCAGTGGGGATGGGGGTCTCCTGCTCCGCAGATCGCAACATCAAGGCAAAGATCAACAAGGACGGCATCTGGCTTGAGGAGATGGACCGCGAGCCGGGCCGTCTCATCCCCGAGGCCTACCGCCGCAAGCACGAGCACGGCGTAAAGATAGACCTGAACAAGCCGATCAAGGAAGTGCTGGCCGAGCTGACCAAGCACCCGGTCGCCACCCCTCTCCTTCTGACCGGTACCATCGTCGTCGGCCGCGACATCGCCCACGCCAAGTTCAAGGAAATCCTCGACGCCGGCAAGCCGGTCCCCGAGTATCTTCTCAGCCACCCGATCTACTACGCCGGCCCGGCCAAGACCCCGGCTGGCAAACCATCCGGCTCCTTCGGCCCGACCACAGCCGGCCGCATGGACTCCTACGTGGATCTCCTCCAGTCCAAGGGGGCATCGCTCATAATGATCGCCAAGGGGAACCGCAGCCAGCAGGTGACGGATGCCTGCAAGAAGTACGGCGGATTCTACCTGGGCTCCATCGGCGGTCCGGCCGCCCTCCTCGCAGAGGAAAATATCAAGAAGGTGGAATGCATCGACTTCCCCGAACTGGGCATGGAGGCCGTCTGGAAGATCGAAGTGGTCGACTTCCCGGCGTTTATCCTGGTTGATGACAAAGGAAATGACTTCTTCAAGCAGTTAGGTTGCTGATCCTGCAGAGGCGAAGCACGCTTCGCTCCTTTGTTGCTGCCCCACGAGAAAAAGCCCCGGTTCCTTAATGGTGCCGGGGTTTTTGTATCAGGGCCGAGTTACGATCGATCCCCATGTATCCATTTTTCGACATTGCGCCCCTTTACAGGGATATTTTGTCCATTCTCATTTTCAATTCCCCGCAACTAAATAAGCTTGCATTTTAAGCTGGAATCCGTATACAATACATTAACTCATACAAACGTTTGATTAATTGCCATGCTCCCTAAAGATCATAGATTATGCCTTCTTGCAACTTTCCTGTCTGCCCACCGTTAACTTCGGGGGGAAGAACAGGCCGCATGATGCGAAATGGTGCCCATCATGGCTGACAACGACTGCCGTGCCACCCTGATCGAAGTTGCTACCCCTCTTTTCGCCGAGAAGGGATTCAACGGTGTGAGCGTGCGGGAGATCGCCGGCCTGGCCGGCGTCAACGTCTCCATGATCTCATACTACTTCGGCGGCAAGGAAGGGCTCTATGGCGCCGTCCTCAATGAACAGTTCGCCGTTTTGCAGCGCGTGGCGAAGATTGCGCATACGGCCACCGATCCCTTGAAGAAATTCGAGCTCTACGTCCGTGACACCGTTGCCCGTTACCGGCGCAACCCGTATCTCCTCAGGTTTTATGCCGGCGAGCTCACTAACCCTACTCCCTGTTTCGCCACTATCGTCAAGCCGGCGATCCAGGAAGTCGTGAAGACCCTCCAGGAGTTCTTTACCGACGGGCTGTCGCACCACCAGTTTCGGGAGGGGCTTGAACCGACCGACACGGCCCTCGCCCTGGCCGGCATGATCAACTTCTACTTCCTTCTGGAGCCGGCGACGGGAGAACTGGTGGACCACTCTCCCGAGCGGGACGAGGAATTGATCCGGCACATCATGGATATCTTTGCGAACGGGGTGCTGAAATGAAGGTTTTTTTGTGCACCTACTAAACAAACGTTTGATTGAAGTGGGGCACCATGAAAAATCACTTCTCCATGCGGAGACACCATACACGGTACCATGTCGTCCGGCGGTTTTATAAGTTTCTCTGGCACCCCCCGCCATAAGGGATAAATCGGTAACAGCGCACATTTTGCAAACATCGGCAGAATCCAACCATGAAAGGAGTTGCCATGTCTACGCAAGCCAGCACAACGGTACGGATGTTCGGAGCGTTGCACACTTTCAGAAGGGAACGGGGACTGGAACCGACGATCGAGATGATCATTCCGCCGGAGGGGCGTACGGCCGGCAATCTCGCCCGCGACCTCGACCTCCCACTGGATAAGATCGAGGCGGTGTTCGTCAACCACGTGGTTCACGGTCTCGACCATCTCATCCAGGCGGGAGACCGGGTCGCCTTCGTCCCCACCGGCATCCCCGGCCCTCATCGTTTCCTGCTCGGCATTTACGGCGCAGGTCGGCAAACCGGCATGAAAGAATCGATGTAAACTGCGACAGCAGCTGTGCAAAGGAAAAGAGGAGCCGTAGCGGCTCCTACGACTGCCGATAAAGTCCTTGCCTTGTGGCGAGGACTTTTTTTGTCGGCACCGTTCACTTCCTCTCGCCTCTAAAACCTTGACACCCGCCTCACCCCGTTGTATTTTCAGCCGGTCTTAATTACACAGGTGTGAAGTATCCGGCTTCTAACTTGTCAGGTTGACAACACATTCCCTTGACCGCCCCCCCCTCTCATTGTTACCATGCATGACTGCGAAAGGAATTGCCATGTCAAATACCATAGAGCGGTTGAAAGTGTGCATAGAGACCGGGGCAATGGACCGGACACTCCTGCTCGAAGTAGTAGAGGAGATGGGAGCGCTGCGAAAGAGGCAGAATGAGCTTGAAGAACTCCTGATCATCCTGGTACGGACCGGCTGGCCCTGGCAGGAAGACGGCGAACCCAACGAGATATTCAATAACTGCAAGGATGGCTTTGCCGCGGCGATGATCGAGGCGAAGGACCAGCTTGGTCTGGAGTTTCGCAGCATGATCACCAGAACGGAGCCGAGGACATGAACCAAACGGAATATACAAGCATGCTGCAGGTTCGGACATTTTCAATCTGTGGCCAATAAACCCAGAGGACTATTACTCCATGCAAACAAATGTCATTCTCTCCATTAAAAACCGCACCATATCTATCCCCTACCCCGTGGCTGAACGCGAGGATTCCCCGCATAATGGGTTCATACCGCTAAAGGAACGGCCCGATGAGGTACCAGCAATCCCGGCGGTTGAAGACAACGATGCCTTGAAGCAAGCCCTGACAATGATCAACGACAGTACGACCCCCTTCTTCACCGTTGCCTGCAGGAAATCCTTCAATAGCACGGACGGCAGTTTCTGGGCCAGGGGGTACCTTGAGTTCTCCTTTAATTACATCGAAATTGCCAAGGATTCACCCAATTATTTCCTGCTCTTTGAGCAATTTAACCGTCATGTCCTGGCATCAAACTTCGACCTGCCCGTCGATTTCAAATTTGAGCTCCAGGGCGCCAATTTCACCGACATTACTGCCGACGGATATACGGCATGCGTATGGATTACCACAGCCGAATTTCCAACCATGGAAGGTGCTTACAAGACGTGGAACCAAAGCGTGAGATTCCTCGCCGATTTCCTGAGCGGCTTCGAAAAACCGCCTCTGCCGGCGATATATGAGGGCTAAGAAATAAAAAGGGCAAGCTACGTTCAGCCTGCCCCCATTTATGTGCCCTCATGGTGACCATCTGTAATGGGTTGATCACTCCCCCCATAAATTTCGAGCTTTGCAGGCAGATTTCAATCACGGAGATCGATAATCTCCATCTTGTTGTTCGTCCCCGGATGTTTCATTGATGGCCCTTCCGTGACCACTGCAACATCCCCTTTCAACTTGTGGACATCCAACCAGTGCCGAACGTACGACTTCCAGTCTTCGGGGTGTTCAGGCTCGTGAACCGGGAACACCCCGTAGGAAAACTGGAGATTCTGACAGGTCGCCTGCTGGGAACTGATTGCCACCGTCCAGACCGGAAGACGGAAACGGGTAATATTCCGTGCCGTAGCACCGCTGTGTGTCGGCGCAAAAACCGCCGCCGGGGTTATATAATTCAGGCATTCCTCTACGGCAATGGTAATAAGGTTTGCCGGGCGGAACTGCTTTCCCAGCTCAAGCCCTCGGCACATCTTCTGGGCTGTCAACGGCCGTCGGTGCGGTTCGACAGACGTCGCAATCTTGGCGAGCATCGCAACCGCTTCCACTGGGTAGTTTCCCATGGCTGACTCACCCGAAAGCATGACGCAGTCGGTACCGTCCAAGATAGCGTTAGCCACATCAGTCGACTCGGCACGGGTCGGACGACTATTGGCGGTCATCGACTCAAGCATCTGGGTCGCAGTTATGACCGGTTTGGCTCGCAGGTTGGTCCGGTGCATGATGTCCTTCTGCACGGAGGCGATCATCTCGATGGGGGTCTCCACCCCCAGGTCGCCGCGGGCGATCATGATCCCATCAGCTGCCTCGATGATCTCGTCCAGCCGGTCAAGGGCACGAGTGCGCTCGATTTTGGCGATAACGAACGGAATCCTGCCGAGAGCGGCCGCGGCGCGACGTACCGCCTCAATGTCGTCAGCCTTCTCAACGAAAGACTGGCTGACAGCATCGACTCCATTCTCGATAGCAAAACGCAGGCATTCGTGATCACGCTCCGTGAAAGCATTGATACCCAAGTCGACGCCGGGGATGTTGAGCCCCTTACGCGAACGGAGTTCGCCGCCGACCACAACATTGCATTCTACGTCATTCCCCCGAACCCGAACCACTTCCAGTTGGATGATGCCGTCGTTGAGGTAGAGTGTGTTACCCGCCGTGACCGTGACCGGGAGGCGAACGAAAGAAACCGAAGCCCGGGCGGCATCACCAACGACATCGTCGGTCGTGAGAGTAAAGGTGTTGCCTGGTTTGAGTTGCACCGGCTCTTCTGCCAGCTGGCCGATGCGCATCTTCGGACCAGGCAGGTCGGCCATGATTGCCAGGCGTTTGCCCGTCTTCCTGGAGGCACTGCGCAGATTCTCGATCACTCGCCCGTGGCTTTCGAAAGCGCCATGAGAAAAATTGATGCGGGCCACATTCATGCCGGCCATGAGCATTTGTTCCATTACCTCCGGCGTTTCGGAGGCCGGGCCGATGGTGCAGACGAGCTTAGTCATGTGTGCGGGCAGGCTCACAATATTCCCCCTTTGTTAAATCCTGTTTGATGGCAAATTGTCTGAAATCCCCGCAAATTATGGGAGAAATCCTTCCAATTCAAAATGGATTTTAAATATTTATATCGGCTTGAAACGAACATGCTTGAGAGGAAATAGGGTCACAGTGGGGTCAGGCTTCCAAGTTGACAAGTTAACAAACAAAAGGACAAGCTATTTGCCTGCCCAGTTTAATCAATTTACGGGCAAGGACCAAAGGTCCGAGTCACAAGCAAGCTCGCAGATTGACTTCGCTAGGGCGGAAAAGGACCGTTTCCGGATGGAAACTAATCATCACAAGGTTGGTGTGCTCCCGAGAGCCCCCTATCTGTGAACGAGCTTCTCGCAAATTGTATCCTCTGCCTTCTTGACCATTTGCTGGTCTGTGAAAGGCTTTCGGACAAATCCGTCAGCTCCCGATTCTTTCACAAGGTAACGAAGCTCTTCCTCCGGCTTAGATGAAAGGAGTAGGATCGGGATATCCTTCGTAAGCTCATTTTCCTTAAGCATCTTTGCCTTCTTGTCCCCATCGAGCATCGGGAGCATGACGTCCAATATGATAAGATCCGGTTTGTCCTGCCCAAAAATATATATATCCGCCTCCTTCGCACTCAAGGCGGTAACAACTTCAAACCCACCTCCCTCTAAAGCTTCACGGGCCATTGCCAATACTATTTCGCTGTCATCCACCACTAGGATTTTCCTCTTTTTCATCACTTCCTCCCATTATCGCACATGAAAAAAGCCATATCATACCCTGAACATACCATATTTTGAATTCTCTCCCATCAATTTTCTCATTACCTCGAACATGGAAAACCCTGGGCTTTCGTACTGTCCTCTATTTCTCTCACAAGAAAAGCCCATTCTGCGGGCTTTTCTCATACCGAACACCCTTCGCTAATGAATCGTCTCCATGACCTCTGTGCATTCCTCTTTGTCCCACGAGTCCAACTCACCGTTTTCCAGCTTCACCTGGATCGTATTACCTTCATATGTACAGCCAAACGCGTAACCAATCTCGCCGGTCCTCAAATTCCTGAGGGGCACATGCTCTTCGCGTTGTTCGGTCCAGTAGCAGACCTTATCATATTGAGAGCCTCTCATGACCTTGACCCCCTTTCTCATTCATTCCTGATTACAGTATACCAGCAATCCTGTATTTTGAAAACCATTTTCAATTTAATTTTTCACCGTTTGCTAATTGCAAGAAGGGCAAGGTTTCCAAGCTGACAAGTTGAGGAGATCCAGTCTTGAAGCCATATCCTGAACACCCGCAACCCCTTGACCAGCAGCATTTGACAGAAGAAGGCGGTTTGCAATTTCCCACCAAATGGTCTATTTTATAATTAAAGGCAGGTGAAAAAGATTGTTTGCCTTCGATTCCACGATTAAAAACTTCATTGTACCCAAAAAGTCTGTGAATAATATTAGTCGCGTGTAAAATCTGTTGCAGAAATACAATAGAATGATCGGAGGCATGCACTAAAATCAATCATCAAGGGGTGAACGCGGGAAGGGCCAGCATTAAAATAGCTGGTCCTTTTTATTTGGGCAAATGTGGCTTCCAAGTTACCATGTATAAGGAAAATGTGCTCACTCTTCCCGATGTCGTGGTCTAGTTCGCCCCTTTTGCTGTATCTGATTTCCGTCCACCTTCTGCGTCGTCGATTGTTCCACAGGTTTCACAGATTGCATCTGTCCATTCTGCTGCGGGGAGGATGTGTCTGCCTTTTGGTTCGCTCCCAAATCCAGGACCTTTACCTTGGCACGGTACCGAGCGGGGATTTCATACATGCTGTTAGTGTAGTGAGCTGTTCCCCGGGAATCGGTCCAGGTGTAAAACTCTCCATAAGCGGAGGATGCAACGAAAACCAGCATTACCAGAAGTATTTTCATGATTCCCTCCATGGAGTACATTTCCGCAAGCCGCCCCTATTATAATGAAAGACCGCCGCGATTCAACGAAAAAAGAAGAAGGTTGGTTTAAGTTCCGACAGCCCTTTCGTCTCGGCGTTGCGAATACAGTCTTGTCACGGCTCCCTTTCGTAAATCTCCCGAGGTATTCTCTGCAGGTTGTATTGTGAAAGATCGAGGATGTCCTGCATCGGGAGTTTCCATATGCCGGCGATGTGCCGGAGGTGGAAGTCCCTCGTCACGAAACGCGTCCCTACACCCTCCACTTCAAAACCTACCTTGGCGTTGATGGTAACCTCGTCCTGATCGATGACCGTCACCTTCACGTCCTGGAGCTTTTCCCAGCAGCAGGCTGGTACCCTGGATGCATAGACAATTCGTTGCGCGAAATACTCCCATCCATGTCCCGGCGGGTGCTCCAAGCGTGCATAGAGGCCCTCATAGTCTTCTAAACGCCAGAGGTCAAGAATCTGCTCGAAACCCTGCCGTGCAGCCACCCCCAACGCGCCAGGATCGAAGCCCACGGCGGTGGCGCACATGAAATGGAATAGAAGTATGGCAATGAAATTCGATTTTAGTTTCATAGAAGGGTCAGGCTTCCAAGTTGACAAGTTGAAAATATAACGCTATCCTGTCCCCATGGCACGAAAAGCACGCATACACATCCCAGGTGGATTTTACCATGTCATCCTCCGCGGCAACTGCGGCCAACCAGTTTTCCTCTCCGATGACGACCGGTACCGTTTCTGCCTCCTGCTTCAGGAAGGAACATGCCGTTTCGGTTATCGGGTTCATGCATTCTGCCTTATGACCAACCATATACATCTTGTCCTGCAGGCCGGGAACATTCCCCTCTCCCACGGCATGCAGAATCTCTCATTCCGTTACACTCGCTGGATCAATTCCCGTGAAGGGAGGAACGGTCATCTCTTTCAGGGGCGTTACAAGGCTATTCTGGTTGATAATGACAACTACCTGCTCGAACTCGTCCGCTACATCCACCTCAACCCCCTGCGTGCCGGGATGGTAAATGATCCTGAAGATCACCCCTGGAGTGGCCATCGGACATACCTCGGGGACGAAACTCTCCCATGGCTTACGACCGAATGGGTGCTGGGACAGTTCTGGAAAAACCTTACACTTGCGCGGAATGGCTACAGGACATTCGTTCTGGATGGAATGGAAGAGAAACACCGGCCGGAATTCCATTGTGGCGGGAAGGATACTCGGATTCTCGGTGATGACCGTTTCATGGAGAAATGCCTTGCCGGAATCAAGAATTTGCCCGTCAGATTAACGATTCAAGAGATTGCAGCCAAGGTGTGCTGCGAATATGGCATCGATGAAGCCACGCTGAAGGCACCCTCTCAACAAAGAGTCGCTTCCGAGGCACGCGCCGTGATCGGTTGGCTGGCCCGTGAAAATGGTTGCGCAACGTTTTCAGATGTTGGCAAATTTGTCTGTCGTGATGTAGGGAGCATCAGTTCGGCGGTCCGCCGCCTGACTGACCGTCTGCTCGATGAGCCAGTACTGGCAAAACGATTACAGACACTACAAACAGGAGTTGCTCAACTTGGCAACTTCGAAGCCTGACCCCATAAAACTGACCTAAAAAAAGGGCATGCTTTTGCAGGCCCTTTCGCAGTCCGGACACCGGGGAAGGCTTACAGCTTCTCCACGTTGGCCGCCTGGAGGCCTTTCGGCCCTTTGACGACCTCAAAGGTCACAGCATCGCCTTCGGCAAGCGATTTGAAACCGTTCCCTGTAATGGCGGAAAAATGAACGAATACATCTTCGCCGTTTTCCTGTTCGAGGAAGCCGAATCCCTTGCTGTCATTGAACCACTTTACTTTACCTTTTGCCATTTTTCCCATCTCCTGCTTTGTGTGTAATAGCCCGGCACTCGCCGGGCTTCGTGCCGCCTGGGCGGCTGCGAATCGAGTTATTTCTCTGAACCGCGGCGGGCCTCCCTGGAACGCAAGGCTTTTCTTCTCCTTCGTTCGGCATTCTGCTGTTTGCGTTTCCGCTTCACCGAAGGCTTCTCGTAGTGCTTGCGCTTCCTCATCTCACCGAAAAGGCCGTCCAATTGGAGTTTTCTTTTCAGAAGCTTCAGCGCCTTGTCAATATCATTTCCCTGAACAATAACCTGCAAGAATTATCTCCTTCCGCGACCAGAGCGATCGTCCCGGCCGAATCCCTGCCGGCCGCCACCGCCGCCGCCAAAACCACGTTCTCTCTGCTTCGGTGGACGCGCCTCTGCAACAGTAATGGCCCTTTCCTGAAGAAGCGTACCGTTCAAGGTTGTGATCGCATTTGCAGCCTCCCCATCGGACGCCATTTCAACGAAGCCAAAGCCCTTGGACTGGCCGGTATGAGGATCGGTTATGATGTTAACCGATTCGACCGTACCGGCTGCGGCAAAAAGCGTTCTGATGTCATCTTCCCCTGCCCGGAACGAAATGTTCCCTACATAAAGTTTGGTTCCCATGGCTCATCTCCTGTCTTTTCGCCGCAGAAAATAAAATACCCAGGGAGCTTTTAAAGTCCCTGGGTTCGTTAACTTCAAAAGATGAAGTAACTTATACCATAATTATTTTACGTTTGTATGCATAAAAATACACGTGAAGGAAAATAGTTGATACCCATTCAGATCGCCGTCTGCTGCAAGCTGAAATAAATTTTTTTGTTGCACTTCAGGAAATTTTGCGATAAATTAGCTTTCCCTTATTTTAGGGTCACGAAACTTCCCCCCTTTCAGAAACGGCATAATGCGGGATGCGTGCAGCACTACTTGATCGCGGAAAAGCTTATTGCATCTCCTCGGGAAATCCTGACGCCTTACGGCAAGGAGGAATACACCATGGTTGTTCTGGTACGTTGCAGCAACGAAACGAATACCCTGGCTTTGGAGTCCCGCCTCGACAAGCTCATACGCGATGGTCTCATCGTGGCGTACTTGAAGGATGGCCGCTGGGTTCCTACTGGCGAAGTCTCCGTACCTCACCGCGCAATCGACAGGAGTGATAAAAACTTGATCACTGCCATGGTTTCTTGTTTCTGACTGCTTACACAACACCGCCTTCTTCTCTTCCCTCAAAACATAAAAACTGGTAGACTATTTATAAATTTACACACTGCTTGCTGTCCTGGCGGCACCTACGGTCAAAGCGGGACATGAACAACGCCGATCGATGTTCTGCCATACTGAAAGGCAAATGAGCATGCAGTTCAACGGGCGCTCGAAAACCAGGAAGCACGGCGCGCTGCTGGACCGTCCGGTGGACGACGACTCGCGCTGCAAAGGTTGCGACGGTGCATGCTGCCGTTCATTTCCGAACGTGGACCTCTCGTGGTCGGAGTACGAGAAATTAAAAGCCCTCGGCGCCAATCGCCTCCACTTCTCGTTAACGGGGCATCACAAGCTGGTCATCGAGAACGGCTGCGAGTTCCTTGCCGATGGGAAATGCGCCATCTACGAACACCGGCCGGACGTCTGCCGGCGTTTCATCTGCCGGGATGAATGAACGTGGAGACGCTTCCCCCCCCAGCCGCTCACACGGTTCGGCAATATTCTTTGCGCCCGCCTTGAATTCAACCTGCATACCGCATGACTGAAACAAAGCTGAAGATTACACGCCGTCAATTCTCCGCATATTGCACAAGAAAAAATAAAGTTATCGGACTGAAATGGCGATAATACTATCTATGTAAAACCATACGTTCGTGGAGAGACCGATGACTGACATAACTTTTGAAGAAATAATGTTCACCATCATGGCGGCAACCCAGGACACGTTCAAAAACTATCTTGGGGTGGACATCTATGCCGGAAAAGTCGAAAAAAAAGTTAATCCTCTTGACTCGGATGTGGTGGGAATCGTCGGAGTAGCCGGCGACCGGGTAGGTTACATCATGCTGGCAAGCGATGGAAAGGTTGCCTTCACCGTTGCCAAGGAGCTGCTGATGCTCGATGATCCCGAAGAAGAGGCCATCCGTGACGCCGTAGGTGAACTGACCAACAATATTGCAGGGGTTTTCAAGACCAAATACCACGAGCAATACGGCAGTGTAGCGCTCGGGCTGCCGCTCGTCATATCCGGGAAAATCCGCCCCCTTTGCGAAATTGCCCACGAAGGCAATCAATCAAGCATGAACGTCCAATGTAAGGGGGTGACAATCCCCTTCACATCGCTGGACGGAAATCTTTCTTTCCGGGTCATGGTGTACATTTAACGCCTGCCGCACGGCGGGGGTCTCGACGGTCACCCACCCTATCTCCTCGTTCCTGATAATCATGGATTTCGAATCCTCCTTTCTGAAATGGCAATGGTCCGCTGAGCCATGCACACCGATTATTGCAGCAAATAACGGAACAAACGGTTAATTGTGCAGCGCCAGTTGCCGCGAACTGTTTTCGTGCTATATGTGTATACGAAGAATCTCATTTTACAGCCACGGTTATTGCGAACTGGAGGATTCACATGCCCCCCGGACCCGAATTCCCACTGCACGTGTTCTATGATGGGTCCTGCATCGTCTGCGCCACGGGAATGGCCGCCTACATGAAGAAGAACCACGAGGGGCGGCTTGTGTTCTTAGACGTCAGCGCGCCGGACTTTCTGCCGGAAGAGTATGGCATCAGCCTGGCGGATTTCATGTATCAGATGCACGCCATCGACCGGCAGGGAACGGTTTACCGGGGGCCGGAGGCGTTCTGGGCAATCTGGCAGGCGTTTCCCTCCTCATCCTGGTACGGATTTCTGGGGGCGCTCGTCACTCTCCCCGGGCTCAATGTCCTGGCCCGCCTGGCATATCGGGGTTTTGCCCGCATCAGGAAATACCTCCCAAAGCGGAAGAACGCCTGCGATACCGGCATCTGCAAGATCGGCAAAGATCGTTGATCAGATCGGACAACCGTCAGGATTCCCCATGGAAACCGTTGCGCAAAAGGAATGGCAGGGGCTTTTTGAGAAATTGGCAGCTGAAAAGGGAACCGTGCTCCTTCTCGGCGCGACGGACACCGGCAAGTCGACCCTGGTACGGTACATGATCACGAGACTTGTGGAGACGGGGACCCCGGTCTCCCTAGTTGACGCAGACATCGGCCAGTCGTCCCTTGGCCTTCCCGGAACCATCAGTCTGCAGACCTTCCACACCCCCGCCGAAGTGGAGATTTTCCGGTTTGAGCAGCTCTCCTTTGTGGGTGCGGTGAGCCCCGCCAGGATCATTCCTCTGGTGATAGAAGAGACCCACCGGATGGCTCTCCTGGGGAAGGCGAAAGCGGAGATCACCCTCATCGACACCACCGGCCTCGTTGCGGGGGAATTGGGGAGAGAGTTGAAGCTCGGCAAGATAGGGGCGATCGGACCCGGGCGGCTTATCGCCATCGAACGGCACGACGAGTTGCGGCATATCCTTACCTCCATCGAAGATATCCCCGTTTCCATCCTAAAACCCTCTCCCATGGTGAAGGTGAGGAGCCAGGAGGCACGCAGCCGTTACCGGCTGTCAAAGCTGGCCGCATACTTCGCTTCAACACGGGAGTTTTTTCTCTCCACCCGCGACGTACGCATTTTCTATCGCAACAGGCCGGCCGGAATGATGGTATTGCAGGCATTGCCGGGTACCCTCATAGGCCTCAACCATGGCGACGAGACCCTGGGATTGGGGATTGCCGGGGAGCTCGATGAAGATTCCGCCACCTTCAGGACCCCCCTTACCTCCCTGCACAAGATCAACCGGGTGATACTGGGGGACATTACGGTTTGACGGCCCCATTTTTTGCACTACACTTTAAGAAAAAGCGAGGATCAGAGATGGCACACATCGATCTGTCAGAAGACGAGGCCCTGGCCCTGGTGAGGATCCTGGAATTCTACCTTTCGGACCTCCGCATGGAGATCGCCGATACCGAGAGGGTTGAGTGGCGTAAAAGGATGAAGGGAGAGGAAGAATTCATCAAAAGACTCCTGAACCGCCTCCAGTCCGGAACTGATGCCGCATAAGAAGCCTGGCCGGTCAAGTATTACTGGAAAAGGGGACTGAACAGAACAAATCCTCAAGGGAGCAGAGCATGAAAGAATGGAACGTGGTCGTCACCGTTCACGACGGCGGTTATAGCAAGGCCCGGCAACTGCTCAACCGGTTCGGAAGGGTCAATAAAAGCGATTTCTTCAACATCCTGGTAATGCGGACGGACGACACCCGCCGGTTTTTGGAGTCGTTGCGGGAGGAGATTGCGCGGGCCCCTGAAATCAACCTCTACCTGGCGCGGGTCGTCCCGGTCATTCAAACCTTCACCTTTCAATCCCCTGAAGAGTTCGACACCAAGGCGCGGGTTGCAGTCTCCGCCTGGATACCGACCCTGGCACACAAAGGTTTTCACGTGCGCATGCACCGCAGGGGATTCAAGGGGAAGCTTTCCAGCATGGAAGAAGAGCGCTTCCTGGACGACTATCTCCTGGAAGCCCTGCAGCTGGCAGGCACTCCCGGCCATATAACCTTCGAGGAGCCGGATGCGGTCATCGCCCTGGAGACCATCGGCCCGCAGGCCGGCCTTTCCCTGTGGACCAGGGAAGAGCTTTTACGCTATCCGTTTCTGAAACTGGACTAAACAGAAAAAGACAGCCATGACAAACAGCCGTACAAAAACCATGTCACCAACCGAAGACGTTCATCATCTGGTGGCAACCCTTCCCGTCGCCTTGCAGGCAACCCTCCACAAGCTGCCGCTCGACCAGTTGCTGGAGGTGGTGATGGACCTGGGGCGTCCTCCCGAAGCGCGTTTTATCGACAAGGTGGTACGCCTCAACGAAAGACCGGTCAGCCACGAGGACCTCTCCCATGTGCTGGCCCTGGTGGGGGAATTTACCGCCGACAACCGCGCCGGTATCGAGCGGACTCTGCACCGCATCTCCTGCATCCGCAACCGCAAGGGACAGGTAGTCGGCCTCACCCTGCGGGTGGGAAGGGCAATATTCGGCACCATTGAACTGCTGCGCGACCTGATCGTAACCGGGCAAAACCTCCTGATCCTCGGCCGTCCGGGTGTCGGGAAGACCACCAAGCTGCGGGAAATGGCGCGCGTGCTGGCGGATGACTTCCACAAGCGGGTCATCGTCATCGACACCTCCAACGAGATCGCCGGCGACGGCGACATACCCCATCCCGGCATCGGCAGCGCCCGGCGCATGCAGGTGCCGCGCCCCGACCGTCAGCACGCGGTAATGATCGAGGCGGTGGAAAACCATATGCCGGAGGCTATCATCGTCGATGAGATAGGCACCGAAGCCGAGGCCGCAGCAGCCCGCACCATCGCCGAGCGCGGGGTGCAGCTGATCGGCACCGCCCACGGCAATACCCTGGAAAACCTGATCATGAACCCCATCCTATCCGACCTGGTGGGAGGGGTGCAGACCGTAACCCTCTCCGACGAGGAGGCGCGCCGCCGCGGCACCACCAAGACCGTCAACGAGCGCAAGGCCCCGCCCACCTTCGACATCCTGGTGGAAATGATGGACCGCCATGAGGTTATTGTCCATAAAGATGTGGCGGCGGCGGTCGATACCCTCCTGCGCGGCTATCAGCCCAGGGGAGAGCGGCGCGAGCAATCCGCAAACGGCCAGATCCATGTGGCGGAAACCGCGGTGGAACCGGCCCCTGCACTGACACCCTCTCCGTTTGCTGAAAGGCCGGCTTATACGGGACCGGTCCGGATCTATCCCCATGGGGTCAGTCGCGACCTGCTGGAACGGGTCATCCGCGACCTGAACCTCGACGCGCGCATTTCGGGGAAGGTGGAACAGGCCGACATGATTGTCGCGCTCCGCTCACGGGCGGAAGACCACGGCCTGAAAAGGGTTGCCAAATTGACGGAAGCACCGCAATACCTCGTCAAGAGAAATACCTCCGCCGAAATCAGGCGTCTTCTGCACAAGGCGTTTAATATTGTCCAGGGGATGGATGAGGAGGAGGCACGGGAGGTGGTTGAAGAAACCGAAGCCGCCATCCGGCGGGCGTTGGAGGAAGGGGTGAAAGTGGCCCTGGCGCCGCGCCGTCCGGCGCTGCGTAAGATGCAGCACAGGATAATTTCCGGTCACAGCCTGGTCGCGGAAAGTGTGGGGAGGGAACCGGAGCGCCATCTGGTGATATATCCCCACGAGGAAACCGGTTGAATCGCGCCTATCCCCAGGAGTCAACGGATGGCCAAGATTACGGTAGAAACTGAGATATCCTCCGATCCCACGGCCGACGAAAGACCACTCTCCTTCACCCTCGCCGGCAGGACATTCCTGGTCAGAGAGCTGCTCGACCGGTGGGACGGAGCTGACTGCACCTACTTCAAGCTCGTAGCCTCCGACGGCAATCTCTACATCATACGGCACGATATGGAAGAAGATGCATGGGAGATGGTGATGATGGAGACGCTCTAAACCCGCTACCCCCCACCGATGGGATGCTGAGCGGCATTGCAGTATTTGCAGATATCCTCGCGCCATTTGATGAATTCATGGCAGGAGGAACACCGTTTGAATTTCCCTTCCACCTCTTTCAAGGGCTTGTGAAAATAGATGACCATCAGGAAGATGGGGAAAAAGGCGCAGAGGATGCACCACCCCGCGATGTTTCTCCCCCTGTTGGCGGCAAGCCACCCCCCTAAGATGCCGGGGATGAGCACTATCAGGAAAACGAAGAACTGCGGTTTCACGTAGTCGGCCATGGCCGCACCTCTTTATTTAATGTATTTGCCACAGAGGCTCAGAGAGGTAGTAGGTTTTCTCAGGACCTCTGTGGCTCTGTGGCTGAATTGCCGTTATCAGGTTAAAACTCCGCATGGCGCGGGGTTCTAGGGAACGGGATCACGTCCCGGATATTCTCCATCCCGGTCAGGTACATGATCAGCCGCTCGAATCCGAGGCCGAAACCGGCATGGGGGCATGAGCCCCAGCGGCGCGAATCGATGTACCACCTAAGCCCCTGCGGGTCTATCCCCACCTCGGCCATCCGCTCCAAAAGGAGGTCGAATCGCTCCTCCCGTTGACTTCCGCCGATGATCTCCCCCACCTTGGGAACCAGCAGGTCCATGGCCGCAACGGTCCGGTTGTCATCGTTCTGCCGCATATAAAACGCCTTGATCTCCTTCGGGTAGTTGACAATAAACACCGGCCCCCCCACCACCTCCTCGGTCAGGTAGCGCTCGTGCTCAGTCTGCAGGTCGAGACCCCACTCCACGGGGAACTCAAACTTCCGCGGCGCGGCCTGAAGGCGTTCAACGGCCTCGCCGTACTCCATCATGGCAAACGAGGCGTCAGCCACCACCTCGATCCGCGCGATCAAACCCGGATCCATATGCTGATTGAAAAATTCCAGGTCCTCCCGACACTGGTCCAGCACATGGCGGCAAAGGTATCTGAGGAACTCCTCGGCCAGGGCCGCATCCGCCATGAGGTCGGCAAATGCCATTTCCGGCTCGATCATCCAGAATTCCGCCGCATGTCGGGGGGTGTTGGAGTTTTCCGCGCGGAAGGTGGGGCCGAAGGTGTAGATGTCGGAAAACGCCAGGGCGAAGAGCTCCCCCTCAAGCTGGCCGCTCACCGTAAGCCCTGTGGCCTGGCCGAAGAAGTCGGCGGAGTAGTCCACTTCCCCGTCCAGAAGGGGTGGTCCGGCCATATTGAGGGTGGTGACGCGGAACATTTCCCCCGCCCCCTCGCAGTCGTTGGCAGTGATGATCGGGGTATGGACGCAGAGGAAGCCCCGTTCCCCGAAAAAGCGGTGGACGGCCTGGGAAAGGGAGGAACGGACCCGGAACACGGCACCGAAGGTATTGGAGCGGGGACGCAGATGGGCAATGGTGCGCAGGTATTCGAAACTGTGGCGCTTTTTTTGTAACGGGTAGGTCTCGTCGGCCAAGCCGATTACCTCGATTTCTGAGGCCTGAAGCTCGTATTTCTGACCGCTGGCGGGGGATTCCACCAGTTTTCCCCGGACAGCAACGGCAGCACCCGTGCCGAGACCGCAGACATCCTCATAGTTGGCGATATCCGGCCCCGCAACCACCTGCAGATTCCCCATGCAGGAGCCGTCGTTGAGGGCGATGAACGTCACTTCCTTCCCCACCCGCACCGTGCGCACCCACCCCTTCACATTCATGTCAGCGCCGGCGCTCAATGCCGTCAGCGCCTCCTTCACCCTGGTTCTTCCCTGCATGTGGCATACTCCGACCGTTTAAGTTTTTCGTAATAGTACCATATAAGGGGGCCACCCACAAAACCTACTTTAAGAAAAACCAGCATAAATCTTTTGACCTCCCTCAACCCTTACGGTATATTTTTGTCACGCCCCATGATCAGAATATCATTTATTGCACTTTTGATCGCTCTTCTGCCCCTGTCCACGCCCCTTGCGGCAAATTCCGCCAAAAACTTCGGCGGTATCGGCATAGACGGTCTCCCCCATGCCGACGGACAGATAGTGGTGCGCCAGCTGGTAACCGGCGGTCCGGCCCATCTGGCCGGCATCAAGCCCGGCGACATCATCACCCATGTGGACGGCAAACCGACCAGGGGAAGCGATTTCAAACAGATGGTCGAATACCGGCTGCGCGGCCGGGCCGGAACGAGGGTTCTCGTTACCGTCCACCGGCCGGGAGAGGTGAAACTGCGCAACTTCACCCTCACGAGAAAGCAGTTGGTAATCAAATAGCAGGGTCCGGGGACGTGATTTTCCGGTTGCCGGTCCTCAATTCCCTGAAACGGAGGTCTATCCAATGGTCAATTCCATAAAAGCGTTTATCTTCCTTTCCCTGACCCTATTCGCCCTGAGCTGTCAGGCCGGGGAAGTCAGGGATGCGCCGCAAAGTCCCGTCAATCCTACCGCTGTAAAACCCCAGAAATACCCCAAGGTCGTTCTTTATTCGACCTCCTGGTGTCCCCACTGCAAGGAAGCCAAGGAGTACTTCACCCGCAACAGCATACCCTTTATCAATAAGGATGTGGAGATTGACAGTGCGGCCATGGACGAGCTGACCAATAAATACAAGAGCCAGGGGGTTCCGGTGATCGTCATCGGCGACGACAAGGTGATTTTAAAAGGGTTCAACAAGGAGAAATTTGAGAAGGCAGTGAATGAACTGCCGGTAAAATAGAAATAGAGCTCCGGTGGCTCGATATGCGATTTCCGAATATACGGCCACATAAGGTCTTTTCAGGAATTGTCGATGTATATAAGTATCGATACAAAAAGTATAGCATTCTCATACATCTTTTAAAAACCAATGAATATAGCGTGTTACACAATATTAAAGAGCAATAATTATCATTTTTCAACCCAAAGCCGCCCCCAACTGTATATATCCATCATACGTTTACGCCCCAACCATGGCCCTCTCTGTCTTCACCCTTTCCCCCGCATTCGATAAAATGTTCCTCATTCCGGTCGGTTGGCAATATTTAATAAAATTATTTAAATATTGGCATGTCCAATGCTAACAATAATGTCAAAACAGGAAAGAGATGCACAAGGAGGATGTCATGAAAACTCTCATCAACCTCATAATTGCGTTGGTAACCACTGCTTCTTTGGCGTTTGCGGCCGGCGGCGCGGAATCCCAGGGGAACGGCCTCTTTGTATGGATCTTCCTGGGATTCGGCGCCCTTATCATCTTATACCAAATGGTGCCGGGGTTCATGCTGTTAGGCTCGATGATCAAAGGGTTTTTTTCCACCGCTTCCAAGTAACAGGCTTAGCTGCCGGTGAGAAGAAGTGATACGACAGGCTGCAACAAACCGTTGATTTGCCGGGAGGAATGTTCAAGCCAAGAAATACACAGGGGAAAAAGGAGGAAGCCATGAAAGCTCTCATCAATACCTTAATCGCATCGATTGTCACTGCTTCTTCGGCGTTTGCCGCTTCGGGAGCACTGGAAGACAACAGCGGGATTTTCGTTTGGGCATTTCTGGGGATGTGCGCCCTGATCGTAATCGGGCAACTTCTGCCTACGGTCCTGCTGATGCTTGGCTTCGCCAAGGGTGTGGCGAAAGAAAAGAAAGCGGAAGCCGCGTAATATAACGGCACCTCCTATCGTCAGATCACGCCCCGCTGCTTTTCGTAATGAGAAGCACCCCGACACAGACGAGGATCGTACCGGCCCAACGCATGGGGGTCACCACCTCACCCAGAAAATACTGGGATAAGAAGGCCACCAGCACATAGTTCAGGGCCTGCATAGGAAGTGCGACGGAGAGGTCCTCCCAGGAAAGAACCGCCAGCCAGAGAAAAAAGAAGACCGACAACATGGCGGTGCCGATGATCAGCTTGGGGGTGGTGAGCGCCTGAAAGGCCACCTGCAGTATCCCCCGCAGGTTCATGGCCGAAATGTCCCCCATCTCCTTCATCCCCTTGGCCAGCAGGAGATCGCCGACAGTGCCGGCGGTAACGGCCAGAATCATTATGATCAGGGTTTTGAGCATGACATTCTCCAAAACGACGAGGAACGAGGATCGAGGAACGAGGAGCAAGGTTCTAGGTTCTAGGTTCTAGGTTCTAGGTTAGGTTCTAGGTTCTAGGTTCTAGGTTCTAGGTTCTAGGTTCTAGGTTCTAGGTTCTAGGTTCTAGGTTCTAGGTTCTAGGTTCTAGGTTCGAAGTTTACTCCTCGATCCTTTATCCTCGCTCCTCGAACCTTTTCTCTTCTCCTCGATCCTTTATCCTCGCGCCTCGAACCTTTTCTCTTCTCCCCGGTAGTTTCTCAGCTTGATGCCGAGGTCCGTAAGTTTTTCCTTCACCCTGGGGCTCGTGAGTGCGGCGAGCTCCTCTTCATGGTGGTAGTCCGGCATCCGCTTTGTCAACTCGGAGCAGGGTAGACAGCCGGGATGGAAATATATCTCCGTCACCCCGCAGGCCAAGGCGTCCAGCGCCTTAAGGAGATACGCCTCGGTCATGCTGCCCGAACTCAGGAGCCCTTTCACCTCGGTTGCATACGAGACGGCGAGCCGGTCCAGTTGCGGCCTGCACCGCCGCGCCAGACTGCTGAAAATAAAGGCGTCAACGGCCTTTCCCGCCATACGCCGCCGGTCAACGGCCAGATTGTCCATTAGCCGCTCACTGGTGAGCCGGAAGCTCCGTATGCCGTACCGGGGCATAAGCCCGACGAGGATATCGAACACCACCGGATGCATATGAATATTGAGGTGGCCGTCGATATGGGAGAGGGGGATGCCGGTTCCGATAAATTTCTGAATCTGTCCTTCAATCTCCCGGCAAAGCTTTGTTTTGAGCGACTTTAAAAAAAAATAACGCATGCCGGCGTAGACCGGGTCGTTGGTAAAGTCTCCCGCCCTGTCGATAATGGTGGGAAATCCGGGGTGGGGGAGCGCCGCATGTCCCTGCACCAGCGTCAGATGCAGCCCCACTTGCAGGCCGGGGTTCTCCTTGGAC
>WSYB01000045.1:25218-36532 GCA_009773645.1 Geobacteraceae bacterium | reverse complement strand
TCAGCTGTTGACTGCGCCGAGACGTGAAATGAAAGCGGTCCCTCACCGGAACAGATGTCGTGCAGCGAAACCTTAAACTAGCGCCATTCGGGTCAGGCCTTGAAAAGGGAAAAATACTCTTGAGGGGAAACTAGAAATTCCCTTTTCAAGACCCCTTTTATGCTGACCCCTTTTATGTTCCCTTGATTGCTTGAATAAGCGGATGACACTGTGATGATACCCCCACCATCAAACTTGACAGTTGACCTGATTATGGACTATATTCAGTCATACTCAAGAAATGGAGGTACTCCCATGAAACTGTCCAGCCAGATCAAGCCTATCAGTTACCTGAAAGCCCATGCCGCCGAAATCGTAAGGAATCTAAACGAGCAGCGCGAGCCACTGGTCATTACGCAGAACGGCGAAGCCAAGGTGGTTATGCAAGACATCGAAAGCTATGAGCAAACTCAGGAAACGATGGCTCTCTTGAAAATCCTGGCTCTCGGAACCCGCCAGATCGAGGAAGGCAAAGTCCAGCCCGCTGAGGATGTGATCAAGCGCCTGCGTGAACGACGGGGGGCGAACTGATGCCGTTCGCGGTTTTGCTGACCAATGACGCAGCACGCGATCTCAACGAGATTCATTCCTATATCGCTCTGCACGATGCGCCTCAAAAAGCGGATTACGTTTTAGAACATATTGAAAAAGCCTTTTCCATGCTGTCTGAGTCCCCGGAGCGGGGTACCTATCCGAAGGAACTGGTGTTGCTGGGGATTCGGGAATACCGCGAAGTTTTCTTCAAACCCTACCGCATCATTTACCGAGTCCTAGATAAGAACGTCTACGTTCTGCTGATTGTCGATGGCCGTCGTGACATGCAGTTGCTGTTGCAGCGGCGATTGCTTGAAGCGTAATTGACCAGTAGGGTGCTACAGTCGCAGACCCCCCGGCGCCGTTATGCAAAGGAAAATCGATATGCTTCAACCTAAGGTGATTTTCTCTTGGGCAGCCTTAGCCTTACTCACTATAAGCACTTTCTGGAACTGCTTGAAGACGAAGCCGATGCTCGGGCCGGGCAAGAGCCAACAAAGGGGTAAGAGCAGTAGAGCACCCTTAATGCTTGCCGCTGCGTTCGTTATGTGCTAAAAAATGCCTGAAATTCCATAGTCAAGGAGTCCCTGCACATGGCCATCGCCACAAAAATTGCCGGATTCATCAGTAAATCGTCGTGGATACGGAAGATGTTCGAGGAAGGTGAGCGGCTGCGGCAGATTCACGGAGCGGAAAACATTTTCGATTTCACCCTCGGCAATCCGGATGTGGAGCCGCCGGAGGAGTTTGTGGCGGAACTCAGAAAGCTGGCAGAGCACCCCATTCCCGGCATGCACCGCTACATGAACAACGCCGGTTACGACGAGACGAGGGGCGCAGTGGCAGAGGTGTTGTCGGAGGCTTCCGGTCTTCCGGTCAAAGGCGCCCATGTAATAATGACCTGCGGGGCGGGGGGCGCGCTCAACGTGGTGCTCAAGACCATCCTGAACCCCGGCGAGGAGGTTGTCATCCTCGCCCCCTACTTCGTCGAATACAAATTCTACATCGACAACCATGGCGGTGTCCCCCGCGAGGTCTGGACCGACCGCGAAACCTTCCAGCTAGACATCCCTCTCCTCGCAGCCGCCATCACCAACAAGACGCGTGCTATCATCATCTGCTCGCCCAACAATCCCACCGGCGTCATCTATCCGCCAGAGAGCCTCACGGCGCTCGGAGAGCTGCTGCGCAGAAAAGAAAAAGAGCTTGGCCGCCAGATCTACGTCATTTCCGACGAGCCTTACGCCCGCATCTCTTATGACGGCAAGCGCGTTCCCAACATCTTCACCCATGTGGATTCGTCGATCATCGTCACTTCCCACAGCAAAGACCTGGCGCTTCCCGGCGAACGGATCGGCTATCTGGCTGCCAATCCGCTGATGAAAGGCGTGGAGCAGTTCATGGAGGGGGCGGTGTTCTCCAACCGAGTGCTGGGCTTTGTCAATGCCCCGGCGCTCATGCAGCGGCTGGTGGCGAAACTCCAGCGGGCCTCGGTGGATATCGGTCTCTACCAGGAGAAACGGGACATCCTCTATACATGCCTTACGGAGATGGGTTTTCAGATGGTCAAGCCTGACGGCGCGTTCTATCTTTTTCCCAAGTCGCCCATTCGGGATGACCTGGAGTTTGTCAAGCTGGCGCAGAAGCACCAGGTTCTGGTGGTTCCCGGCGCCGGCTTCGGCGCGCCCGGCTTCTTCCGCATCGCCTATTGTGTGGACAAGAAGATGATCGAGCGGAGCATCCCGGCATGGCGGGCCCTGGCGGAAGAAGTGGGGATCAACAAATGAAGGTGCGAGGAGCGAGGTTTGAGGAACGAGGTTCGAGGAACGAGGTTCGAGGGATTAGGTTCGAGGTTTGAGGATTTTTATCCTCGTGCCTCGGTCCTAGAGCCTCGTGCCTGAGGTTATTCATGAGCGCGACGGTACTGGTAGTTGATGACGAGGAGAGCATACGGACCTCCCTTGCAGGGATACTGGAGGACGAGGGGTATAAAACCCTCTTTGCCAACGACGGGGTGGAAGCGCTGGCGATTGCCGGGCGTGAATTGCCCGACCTGGTGCTGCTGGATATCTGGATGCCGCGAATGGATGGGTTGAAGACCCTGCAGAAACTGAAGGAGCTTTATCCCGTGCTTACAGTAATCATGATGTCGGGGCACGGGACCATCGAGACCGCGGTGAAGTCGACCAAACTTGGTGCCTACGACTTCATCGAAAAGCCGCTATCACTGGAGAAGGTCATCGTTTCGGTGAACAACGCCCTCGGCATGACCCGCCTGCAGGAAGAAAACGCTTCACTGCGCGGTCTGGTGCAGAAAGATCACGGCATGATCGGCGCGTCCCTTCCCATTATGCAGTTGCAGGACCAGATCAAGTTGGTCGCCCCTACTAACGCATCAGTTCTTATTACCGGCGAGAACGGCACCGGCAAGGAACTGGTGGCCCGTTCCATCCATTTCTACAGTCAGCGCCGCGACAAGTCCTTCGTGGAAATCAATTGTGCCGCCATCCCTGAGGAATTGATCGAGTCCGAGCTGTTCGGCCATGAACGGGGGGCTTTTACCGGCGCAGTGGCCCAGAAGAAAGGGAAATTCGACCTGGCAGACGGAGGCACCATTTTTCTCGACGAAATTGGTGATATGTCGCTGAAGACCCAGGCCAAGGTGCTTCGTATCCTCCAGGAGCGGAAGTTCGAAAGGGTTGGTGGGACCAGGACCGTGGAAGTTGATGTCCGGATCGTCGCCGCCACCAACAAGGTCCTGGATGATGAGATCCGGTCGGGCAACTTCCGGGAAGACCTGTTTTACAGGCTGAACGTCGTTCCCTTCAAGGTTCCCCCCCTCCGGGAAAGGAAAGAAGATATTCCTCTCCTCATCGAGTATTTTCTCGAGCTTTTCAGCCAGCGGGAAGGGCGGGAGCGGAAGCTGATGGTTCCGGAGGCGATGGCGCTGATGAGAGATTACGATTGGCCGGGGAATGTAAGAGAACTAAAGAATATCATCGAACGGCTGGTGATCATGGCCCCTGGCAGAACCATTACCGTTAACCAGGTCCCCGACTACATCGCCGGCGGGGAAGTGTCCAGGGGGGGAGGGGCGTCGAGGCTGGAGAGTGTGCTGGAAATCAGCTCTTTGCGTGAGGCGAGGGAAGAATTTGAAAAGGAGTTCATCCTCCAGAAGCTGGAGGAGCACAACTGGAATATCAGCAAGACCGCCGAGTCGATCGAGCTTGAGCGGAGCAACCTCCACCGGAAGATCAAGAGCTATGGGATAGATATGAAGAAGTGAAGAAACAGCTGGAAAGAAGGAAGGACGCAACCCCCCGGAGGGAAACGATGCAAAGAATCATCTTTTTTCTGGGTTTTCTGCTGACGACAGCGTCTCTCCTGGCGGCCGACCCTTACCTGGCAAAACGGCAGGCGATGGTGAAGCACGATATCAAGGGACGGGGAATCAGGGACAAGCGGGTGCTGGAGGTGATGGGAAATGTGCCGCGCCACCTCTTCGTGGATGCCTCCCAACGTGACGAGGCTTACGCCGATCATCCCCTTCCCATCGGCGAGGGACAGACCATTTCACAGCCCTATGTGGTTGCCCTGATGACCGAGGCCCTCAAGGTGAAGCCGACCGACCGGGTGCTGGAGATCGGCACCGGCTCCGGCTACCAGGCAGCGGTGCTGGCCGGGCTCGTCAAAGAGGTCTATTCCATCGAGATCAGAAAGCCCTTGGCCGACATGGCGGCCGGAAGGCTGCCGGAGCTCGGCTACAAAAATGTGCGGGTGAAATATGCCGACGGGTATTTCGGTTGGGAAGAGCATGCGCCGTTTGATGCCGTCATCATCACCGCCGCCGTCAACCATATTCCGCCCCCCCTCATCAAGCAACTGAAGGAGGGGGGACGGCTGATGCTCCCCCTTGGGAGCACGGTCTTCTACCAGACTTTGACCCTGGTGACCAAGAAAAAAGGGGGGGAGCTTGCCGTGGAGCAGATGGGGCCGGTGGCCTTCGTGCCCATGACCGGGGCGGCGCAGGGGAGGCGGTGAAGAGTGAGACCAGGGGCGGCCGGCCGGTTAACCTTCTGTAAAGAATTTCTGAAACATCCTCGGCAAATCGGGTCGATCATCCCCAGCTCTCGCTTCCTGGAGCGCCGTATTGTTGATGCTGCCAGGATTCATTCAGCCAAAACCATAGTAGAGCTCGGCCCCGGGATTGGCGGCACGACCCGGGCAATACTGCATGCCGCTCCATCGAACGCCAGGCTCCTTTGCATCGAAGTAAATCCTTACCTGCATGCCCTGGTACAGCGCATCGAGGACGATCGGCTCATTGCGCATCTTGGTGACTGTCGCGGGTTGCAGGAGATCCTCTCGCTATATCGGCTCGGTAGCCCGGATATCGTAATTTCAGGCATTCCCTTTTCCACCATGAGCATTGCCGCGGGATCGCAAATTCTCGGGGAGATCTTTTCGGTGCTTGCCCCGGGGGGGGTATTCGTGGCATACCAGGTGAGCAAGCGAGTTGCCAGCCTGTGTTGGCCTCTTCTCGGACGGGAGCAGATGGAGCTGGAACTTTTCAACATACCTCCAATGCGAGTTTACCGGTGGGAAAAGAACTTCAACTATTCGTAAGATGGATAGGCGATCTTCCCAGAGCCTGTCGATGAACAGAAGGATAACCACCGGTGAATTTGATGAGGCGCTGGCAATCGCCCAGGAGGAAGGGATCCGCAGGCTGGACGGGTTTACCGGTTTTTCGAGGGGATCGGGAAAAAACTTGCATTGCCATTTGTATTGTTTTAAGTTATTCTTACTTTAAGGAGGAAAGGATAATGCTGGCAAAGAAAACTGCCAAGAATCAATTGACCCTGCCGAAGGAAATTGCTGACAGATTTCCCGGCGTTGACCTGTTCGACGCGACGGTGGAGCGGAACCGGATAGTGCTGGTGCCGGTCAAAGTGACCCCCATCACCTCATCCCTGGAAAGCATTCGGGAGAAGATGGAAAAGCTCGGGATCACCGAAGGGGATGTGGCAGACGCGGTTGCCTGGGCACGAAAGAAAAAGCGGTGAAGCGGGTCGTCCTCGATACCAACGTTCTTGTCTCCGCCCTTCTTTTCAAGGGACGTTTGTCAAGGCTTGTGGAACTTTGGAAGAAAGGGGGTATTGTCCCCGTTATTTCCAAGGAAACATTTGCGGAGTTAAGGCACGTGCTGCACTATCCGAAGTTTGCCCTGACGGCGGACGAGATAACGACGATCATCGAAGACGAGATTCTCCCCTTTTTCGACGTGGTTGATGTCAAGGAAAAGGTAGGCGGGGTCTGCCGCGACCCTTATGACGATATGTTCCTAGCCGTTGCCGTCAGTGCCCGGGCCTCCTGGATTGTGACCGGTGACAAGGATTTGCTGGAGTTGGGGGAATATAAATCCGTAAGAATCGTGACTCCGCAAGTGTTTCTTGAAGAGATTGAGCGGTAAATTTGAACTTTGTCGAGGCTTTGTTTTTTTACTAATTACGAATGTAATTTCAATATGTTACAGGCCGTTTTTTGCACAAACAAAAGGGGATGTCGCTGGTACATCCCCTTTCTAAATAGCACAAATGGTCATTCAATCGCGTCAGCTGGTGAACTTTTTCCGTAACAGCCCGACGCCGACAAGCCCTGCTCCCAAAAGGAGGAAGGTGGAAGGTTCGGGTACCACGTTGTTGTTTTGACCATCACTGAACTCGGTAACCAATCCCCACTCCTCGAACTCAGATCCAAAATCATGGGCACGGCTGGAATCGTCGCCGAAGGTGCCGTTGCGCGCGTCGAGGAAAGCATTTCCGTCAGACAATGAGCCACTCTTAAGGATGTCGAGGAGGAGATTGCCTTCTTCCGGATCGTACGAGAAACCGACGCCGACGAACGTAATCCTCATCCCCATCACCCCACCGATCACCCCCGTAAAGAAGAGTTGGTCATCATCCCCTACGTTGTCGTCAAAGTTAACCGTGTCAAGGCCGTTTACCGGCTGTGGCGTGGTTGACAGGTGGATTTCGTATGTGGCGGTATCGAAGGACGCTTGCCCTGGATTATGTTGCGTGTTGAAAAAAGAAATCTCATTGATGGTCATGAGCCCGGGAAACAATGAACTGTTATACACCTGCTGGTACCTCGTGCCTGGGTTCGGCGAGATGGTACCGCCGAAGGGGAAGGCGTTGCCATTCCCTGGATCGCCCGGCGCACCTACGGTAACCGTCGTTGCCATTGCAGGTACCGAGAGCAGAAGAGAGAATGTGAGAACTACGAGTGCCAACATGCCATGCATAACTTTTTTCATGTTTTCCTCCGGAATAATTAGTATTGAATGATAATTATTAGCAGAAAGTGTGCCATGTAGTAAGTGGCTTATTTGTTTGAATAATTTTGCAGACAGGGTGCTCCCTAAGCGGTTTTTGTAAATAAAACCGACAATAGATTAAGGAAAATTTTACACTTTTCGCGGTAGAGAAACGGCTCTCACTTCATAACTCCGCGCAGATTCACCCTTTCTCCTTTTACGTGCACCGAACCAAGGCTTGCAAGATTACGGGGGAAGGAATCACAATAAATAGATCCGACAAGAAAAAGCCCGCTTTTGGCGGGTTTTTTCGCTTGATGGAGAAGAAGCTGTTTTTATGATTTGTCAGGCCGCATGGCGCATCGTCGAGGCCGCGTAGTACCGGGCGAAGGTCTCGGCAAAATCCTCGATCGAGGTCGGCGTGGTATTCTCCGGCGTCCGCGGTCTGTTGACGTCAAAGAGCCCGTCGTTCAACGCCTTGCTCATCTCGACGAAGAGGCTGCTCACGTCCGCGCTGAGACCCATGTCTGTCAACCACTTCGCCGTCTCCTCGTACGAGAACTGCACGTACTTCAGATCAGGCTTGCCGATTTTACGGCCGATGACGGCTGTCGCCTCGTTGAGGGAGAGGTCGCGCCAGCCCAGCAGATCCTGGACCTTCTTCCCTTCAAAGTTGCGTCTGACGAGCCACTCTGCCACTTGGGCGGCGATGTCCCGGGTGGCGATCATGGCGAACTTCTGGTCCCCACGCACGGCAGATCCGACGATTCCCTTCTCGTTGATGAGGGGGATGTTCATCAGGAGGTTCTCCATGAAATAGGCACAGCGCAGATGGAGAACGTTCACCCCTTCAAGCAGGTTGAGGCGCTCTTCCTGGTCGTGGAGCCCCTTGATCGGGCCGGTCCCCTCTGCTAACTCGGCCCCCTGGCTGCTCAGGTTAACCACATACCTGACCCCCGAGTTTTTGATGCCGGTGGCGATGTTCGCCCCGACCTCGTTCTGATAAGCCCGGAAATCCTGGGCCGTATAATCGGGGGGAATCATGGCGAATACCGCAGTGGCGCCGGTAAAGGCCCTGGTCACGAATGCGGCATCCTTAAGGTCACCCACTGCCGCCTCGGCCCCTTTGTCGACAAACTGCTGCAGCCTGGCGGCGCTTCTGCCGATCACCCGCACCTTTTCTCCCTTCGAGAGGAGGATGTCGGCTGTTTTGCTTCCTATGTTACCCGTTGCTCCGGTTATGGCGTACATAACTTACTCCTTTCTCTTCTCTCTCCATGATTTGATTATACCATCTGTCAAAAAAAATTCAAATATTGATTGTCATTTTCATCGTCAGGAAAAGCCGGGAGACGGTCTTATGGCGGAAGAGGACCGTTTCCGGATGGAAACTATTTGAAGTACTCCGAATGGATCGAACCGCTCAGCGTTGCCATCACGAACAATGTCAACAAGGAGATGACGAAACAGGCGATAAAGAGCCATGCGGCGCGCGTTCCTTTCCAGAGGAAAAAACGCCGCAGGTGCAGATAGGCGCCAAACATCAGGCAGGTAATGAGCGACCAGGTTTCCGTCGGGTCCCACCCCCAGAAGCGCCCCCAGGATTGATGCGCCCAGATGGAGCCTGCCAGCATGCCGATGGTCCAGAAAATGAACCCGAAACCCGCAAAACGGTGACTGTAAATGTCGAGCGTCTCAAGTGCCGGCAGCTGCTTCAGCCATCCGCTCTCCCTTCGTTCCTTGAGCAGATAGAAAACCGAAAAGGCAAAGCTGATCACCAATGTTGCGAGCGATATCTTGTAGAGGCCGATATGGATAATGAGCCAAACGCTCCGGAACGTCGCGGGGAGGGTGCGGATTCCCGGATTATAGAACATCGAGAGCGCCAGCAGCAAGAAGGAGGATGGAAAGGCAAGCATGCTCGCCGGTCTGATGCGTGGGTGCAGTCTGAGAAAGATGAAGAAGCAGACCATGATCATCCAGGCATCGGAGGAGAGCACCTCGTTCGGGGCCATATAGGGTCCGTGCCCGACCTCTGCCCACCAGCAGACAATGACAATGCTGTGCAGTACCAGTCCGAGGCCTGCAAACCAAAAGCCGGTCCGCTCCAGGCGGCCGTTTTTGAAAATCACGCCGGCCGCATTGGCGATCGTTGCCAGGACATACACGATGACGACCGCCCAGTTGGCCGCGATATACAGTTCCAGAGACAGGTTCATCACGCGACCTCTTTTTGTAGTGCGTTTGCCACTTCCTGCCGTTCTTCCGCAAAGAAATCACGGAAGGAGGGCGCCTTCCAATAGACCCGATAGTGATCGTCCTGCTGTCTGATGCCGATAAGCTCCCGCGGTGGGGTCATGTAGTGGATCAACCCGCCCAGCATGATGATGGCAAACCCTGCGAAGATCACAGGCATTCCGGTGATATCCACGAATATCAGTTTCGCCCACTTCTGGACCCCGAGCAGCCGCACCCGATTATCGCCCAGCATGCCGGAGTTGCCGGGGGTCAGGCTCACCCGGGCGATTTCCTCCTCCCTGTCGAGCAGCCGCATGACCAGCAGTGGTTTGGCGCTGCTCATCGATTTATTGTCGGCGTCGGCAAAATACTTCGCCGAAAGTACGTGCGGCGACCATTTCAGGTAAAAGTCCCCGTAGCCGGCTTTTGTCAGGCTCACCGGCTGCTGGACGGCTATTTTTTCATAGTGTGTGTCTCCTTTCGCATCGGTAAACTCAAGGACGAATGCATCACCGTTCTGTGAAGCGTGGTAAATGCGCAGGCCGTGGTATCGGGAAATCCTGTTTATCGTAGCCGTAAGGTATTCGGCCTTGCCGGAGCCATCGCCGATGGTGATATCCGAGGAGACCTCCGTTGGCTGATTTTTGCCGTCAAATCGTACCCTCACCCTGTCGAGCCGGATTGGTCCCGGCAGGGTGAGGGGAGACGCCATGACGCCATGTTCGTCCCCGTCCCACACCTGTCTGTTGCCGTGCTGTTCACCCTCGAACAGAACGAGCGCACCCTGCCTTCCGGTCAAGGCCACATACAAAGAAGCGCATACAACCAGAACCATCCCGATATGCAGCAGGGCGTTGCCGAAATAGCCCCACGGGTTTCGGACGAATTTCAGATGCCGAGATCCCGTGTGAAGGGAGCGGTAACGGTGGGAACGGGCAATGGAGCGCAGCGCGCTTTCCGGTATCGATGCAGCGAGCTCCTCCCCGCCACCGCTGGCGGTTGAATAGAGCCTCCTGCGGGCCGCGGCGAGCTGGTCACAGGAGGAAACCGCGAGTGCCGTTGCCGCCAGCAGTATGGTCACGGCAAACCAGGGCTGCACATATATTCTGTGAAGACCGAGGCCATCGACCAGCCACCGCAGCTGTTCATGCCCTCGACGCCAGGCATCGATCCTGTCCGGGGTCGAGTCCATTTCCTGCGGGATGAGCGTTGACACGCACATCATGCCCGCAAGCACGAGGATCAGGCTTAAGGAAAGGCGGCGCGCCGTTATAAAGTTTCTGATATCGGGCACTTATTGATCCCTCTGCCGGTTCGGCAGGTACGTCTGCTCATTGCAAAAGGCCGGGCGAAGTGCCCGGCCTTGGCCTTACGTGGAACCAGCGGGGTATGTCACGTGCGTAGACAAGTCGGTTTTACCATGAATTAGTTCTTAACCCGTTACCACTGCAACTACCACCAAGCGTATCATGATCACAGGATGTACCACCGGCAGGAATACCCGCACCCTTGGCCGAATTGGCCGGGGCGATACCGTTCACCATGGGGCCGACTACATTCGGTTTGCCGTTGCGGACGGGTCCGACTGTTGAGCCTTTGCCGTGATTTACCCCTGAACCGGCACCACTGGGGAAAGCGGTATTATGACAGACGGTACACGCCGCGGTTCTATGCTGACTATTCTCTGCGCCACCATGGAAACCGATTCTGTCAGGGTAGGCAGCGCCGACGGGACGGCCGATCGCGACACCGGTAGCGGTACTCAGGCCGTGACAGGAACTGCAGTTTGCCCCTGCGGCCGTGCCCGAATGAAGCGGCGCGGCTTTTTTGTGACAGCTCATGCAGTCCGGGGGATTACCGGCAACAGCCGCCGGGAAAGGACTTGCGGCAGTCCCCATGACATGACATCCGGCGGCGAGGCATGCGGTATTTCCTCCTGCTAAAGCGACGGCGGCGTTATGGGTATCGTACGGCGCCCCTCCATGCCCGGCGCCGGAAACTTCCAGCGTGCCATCGATGTGCAGGGCTTTATTTGCGAAGATGTTTGCGTAACTGTTGCCGGCTGGGTTGATATTCGTGTGGCAGTTGCAGGAGGCGCCGATGGTTGCCGTAGCCGGGAACCCGGCAGGGATGGAAACGGCGGGATGCCCTGATGCCGGTAACGGCGGGAAGCCGTGGCAGGTG
>WSYB01000045.1:0-25207 GCA_009773645.1 Geobacteraceae bacterium | reverse complement strand
CCGTGGCAGGTGCCGCAAGCCGCCACGGTGAGGGCCGCCGGCAGGATAGTAGCCCCCCAGACCGGTGTCCTGCCGGTGCCGGCGGTGTCACCGCCCGGCATCTTGGCGCCGTGGCAGTAGACGTTAGTACACTGACTGTTAGTGTCGTTGTAGGCCGGCGCCGCCCCGCCACCGGCAACCAGGAGTGCGCCGCCGCTGAAGGCGACAGGATTCGCGCGGCCCGTTATGGTGCGGGCGCGAGCCCGGTTCAGGTGGTCAACGGTGCCTAAGCCTAGGCCCGTGTGGCAATCGGCGCAGGCGAGCGTGATAGCGGCAACTTTACTCGTGCTCGCATGTGGCCCGTGCGAGCCGGCAATGTTCGGATAACTCGATCCACTGGGCGGATTGGCATGGCAGGAGGTGCAGCCGGTCGGTGTCGCTACCGGGCTCGTCAGGTGGCAGTTCTGGCAGCCCGGGGGTTTGGCGGCATTTGCGGAGACCTGGTGGCAACCCAGGCAGAAATTGAAGTCGCCGCGGGCCGTTGCGTTGTGGTTGTTGTAGGGTACGGCGTGGCGCACCGCACTTGGGCCACTGGGGTGGCAGGCCCTGGTAATACCTGAACCGCCGGCGTTTGTGAAATCCGTGCTCAAGCAGCTTGGTGCACCCGTCAACGGTCCTGCTCCTGTGTTGGTGACATTGTGGCAAATTGAACAGGCATTGGCTCTATTGCCGGCCGTACGGTGCGAGAAGGCTCCGCTCCCCTGCCAATCGGTGGGGTGCGCCTTGGCAAAGGTGTGGCAGCTGGAGCAGGCGGTGGTCTTGCTGCCGTCGGCCAGCGTTTTGCCGTCAAAGGCGGTGGTCCCGGGTGTGCCGTGACAGTTCTGGCAGACTGTCAGGTCCTGCCTGGCCAGCCCCCCGTGGACTGACGGATCTACCGCGGGTGGGGCGAACGGGATTCGGTGGAAATGGCAGAGGGTGTTGTTGAAGCAGCCCGGTGCCCCCGCCGATGGGCTGGGAGGCACGATGGTCGAATTGGCGCCGGCGGTGTGACATACGGCGCAAATAGTCACGTTGGCCTGGTCGGTCGTCGTATGGGTTAAGCCGCCTGCGGCGGAGAACCAGGGTTTTCCGGCGTGGGGCGCGGCTACGCCGCTGCCGTGGCAGGCGGCGTTGTTCAGGCAGCTTGGCGCACTGCCGTTGTTGAAGGCCGTCCCGTGGCACGGCCGACAGGAGGAGAACCCGGTCGAGCCGCTGGGGGCGCTTTTCGCCGCAGCGCCATGCTGTGCCGGGGCGCTCCAGCCCGCGGCATGGCCTATCGTGCCGTGACAGAGGGTATTGTCGTAACAGCCTGTCAGACCTACGGGGGCGCCGGCCTGCGGAACTCGTGAGGAGTTGGCGCCACCCGTGTGGCACACGGCGCACTGGGCGGCGTTGCCGGTATCGGTCGAGGTATGGGACACGCCACCGGTTGCGGAACGCCAGGGTACACCAGGATGGGGAGCGGCGACGTCGGCGCCATGGCAGCCGGCCGTGTTCAGGCAGCTCTGTTCGGCTAATCCGCCGAGATAGTTTGTCCCATGGCACCGGGTACAGTTTCTGAAGCCTTTGCCGCAGACGGCGGGCTGCTTGGCCGCGGAGCCGTGCTGGTTGGCGGCGCTCCAGCCGGTGGGATGGCCTTGCACACCATGGCAGAGCGTATTGTTGAAGCAATCGGGGTCTGTTCCCGCCGGTGCGGCCAGTGAAGGCTTGCGAGAGGAATTCGCCCCGCCGCTGTGGCAGACGGCACAGGCGGCAGCGTTACTGCCATCGGTGCAGGTGTGGGTACGTCCGCCGATCGTGGACCGCCACGGTTTGGGTGGGTGGGGGGCCAAGATGCCGGCGCCGTGGCATCCGGCAGTATTCAGGCAGGACTTTTTGAAGATGCCGCCGGAAAAGTCTGCCCCGTGACAGACCTGGCAGTGTGCAAAACCAGTCAGGCCGGATGAAATGTCGTTGGCCGCCGCTCCATGGGCGTCCGGCGCCGCCCAGCCGGCCGGGTGCCCTGATGGCCCGCCGGCGTGGCAGGTGAGGCCGCTTCTCGATGCGCTGAAACAGCTAACCTTGCTGATTCCACCGGTGAAATCCTTGCCGTGGCATTCGGCGCAGGCGCCGGGACCGGCGAGAAAAGCGCCGGGGTGAATTCCGCCAGTGACTATAACTACCCAACTGGCCGGATGTTTACCGTTGGCGTCGAGGAACGGCGAGCTGGGGTTTGGATTACTGCACCCCCACAGGGATATTCCCATGATCAGCGCTACGGTCGGCGTGCTGAAACGATATGTACCATGCATGAGAACGCTCCCTATTTATGGCAGACGATGCACTGTTCATTGTTGGCGCGGCCGTGACAGCGGAAGCAGCTGGTCGGGTCAATTTTCCCGTCTATCTTGTGCCGGGTCATGTAATCGCCCCGGTGGATCAGCTCGCGGTCAGGGCGGTCCCCGAGTTTGATTGACGGCTTGATCTCCAGTTCGTTGGCATGGCAGTCGTTGCAGAAGGAAGTGGCGTGGCAGGAGGCGCAGAGTTTGTCGTTGCTGCCGGCGTAAAAACGGTGTTCCTTGACGAAGAGCTGGCTGTGGTTGAAGGTTGCGTAGGGCTTGAGCACACCCTTGATCTGATCTTCGTGGCATTCGCTGCATGCCACTCTGCCTTCACCAACGGCTTCCGGGTGGGCAGCAGGGAGGCTGCTCTCGGTTGAAAAGATGTGACTGCATGCGGTTATGGTCATGATGCCGGCCACAATGGAGACCGGGAGAAAAAGCTTGGGAAACGTCATTTGCCGGCTCCTTTGATGAAGTCATAGTTGAAGGTGAGGCGAACCAGCCCTTTCAATTCATCGTTGAACTGCGGGTTCTGGCCGTAGCTGAGGTCGCCCGACAGCTTCAGGTTCGGCCGCAGCCGGTAACCTGCCGAGCCCTGGACCTCGAAGGCCGTATTCTTGCCGAAGATCTTGTCATCGTAGAGATGGGCGATGGTGTCAACGCTGGCCGTGTACTTGGCGGCAGTGTGGAGGAGGTAGCCGCGGATTTCGTGGTAGGAATTGATGCCGGTGGGGGCTTCTGTCCGGAAGTAGGAGAGGCCGGCCCGGCACTTGTTGTCCAGCAGTGTGAGGCGGCCTTCACCCCCAAACCGGTCGGAGTTTCCAGTGATATCCCGGTTGTAGTGCCGGTAGGATACGGTGACTTCCGCAGGTTTGGCGATCACATAGGTGACGCTGCCGCCGTAATACTGAACGTTGTCACCGGTATCGGGATTAAAGAGGGAGCGGATGTTAGTGGCGGCAAAGTAGTCCTTGATGCGGTACCGGCTGTATTCTCCGGCCACGCTTAGCGGCGCCGAAGGCCTTACGGTAAGGAGATAGCTCTGTTCTGCAACGCCGTCTGTGGCCGTGTTGTAGGAAATGCGACCGGAAAATTCCGTGGTTTTGTGGGGCCGGAGCCAGAGGTCACCACCCACCAGCTGGCGGTGGTCCTTGAGGTCCGTGGTCTGGCCGTTGGTGACCCCCTTTTCGTGGAGAGCGGAGAACCCCAGTTCGAAGAGTGACGGAATCCGGTAGCTGACCCGGCCACCGATGATCACGTCACCCTTGTTGTCATCGGCCCGGTCGAGTCGGACGGGGGCGCCGCCGTACATGGAAAGGGCGAAGCCTCTGGCCAGGTCGGCCCGGGCGCTTACGCCGTCAACGTGCTCTGCGCTTACCCCGTCAAAGACGAAGAAGCGTCCGGCCTTGACCTCGCCGTTTGCCGTGGGGAACAGGTACCGCAGATAGCCGTAGGTCAGATCGCCGTCGGTGTACTTTTCATCCGTGCTCCTGTCGGCCAGGTCGACGCGCCCCCAGCCGTAGAGGTGGAGGGAAAGATTGGGGTTGCCGAGGTGGTCCGCATCGATGCCCAGAAACTGGGTGGCGGGAATCACCCTCTGCCTTTCAAAACCAGGGGTGCTCCGTTGTTCGAAGCTGACCAGCGTGGTTCCATTGACACCCAGGTCCGCCGCCCCCGCCAGAGCAGGTAATGATAGTAGGAACAGGGCAATTCTTGCTGCCAGACTGCTCATGGGCACTCTCCCGTCAGCTCACGGTTTGCATACGTTCACAGCGCTTTACTTTTTTTAATTCTAACCGACGGCTTCAGTGTGTCAAACAGGGGTACATTATTTTGTAACAATAGGAATCTCCCCAGCTTTCACCGCACAAAGCGCCTCAACATGAAGAACGCCAGGAAGTACGCCAGTGCCCCGAGAAGCAGCACCCACCGGAAGCCGATTCCGATGGCCGCCATTATGGTCAGAAGGGGGGCAAGGACGGAAAGGCAGCCGTTGATCACCCAGGCCCAGGGGATGAGGGAGGCGTTCCGCTCGCCCAGGAGCTTGAGGCCGATGGGGAAAGGAATTCCCATGAAGAGGCCGAGCGGCATGAGGAGCAGGAAGAGGAGCATAATCTTGACCGGCAGCCCATGGGGTGCGATAAATGCGTTGGCTGCCGGCAGGAGCACGCTGTAGGCGATGATGAGGCATGAAATCGCCAGGGGGACTAAAGGGGCGTTCAGCCGCGAAAACCTGTAGCTCAAGAGACTCCCCGCCCCGGAACTGATGAGGAGGGAGGCCAGAACCGCGGCCACGGCATAGGAGGGGTTTTCCAGGGGGAGGATGGTCTTCTGGATGAGAGCGATTTCCACGAACATGAACCCCAGGCCCAGCAGGGCGAAATAGGGGAGGAAGGCGTGCGGCGCCATTTCCTGCGCAGAATGTCGGAGGGGATCTCTCCTGCGGGCTCCATTCTTTCCCGCCAGGGCAGGGAGCAGGACCAGGAAGAGGCTGATCATTGCCACCTGAACAAAGACTGCCGGCAGGAGATATCCCTCTTCCAGAAAGAACTGCCATTTTCCCCCCATGGTTCGGTAGATTTCCCCGATGTTTTTCAGTTTAAGGAAATAGTGGAAAAACGGCCGATCGTCGTACACCGGCTTGATGTCGAAGATGTACCCGTCCACGAATGCCTTCCGGGCGGCCGGCGTCAGGATGCTGTTGAAGGCGCTGAAATACGCATTGGACGGCATTTTAACGTACCGGTTGGTCTCTTCCGGCCTGATCCCCGGATAGTGAACCGGGTCAAACCAGCGTTCCCCGGCAAACTGTCGGACCTTCTCCACCTCGGCAGCAGTAAACGGTGAATTTTTCGCCAGCAGGCAGAGGCTTCCCCAACTCCTTATTGCCACCACATGCCTTGCCGGCTCCTTTATTCCCCGTTCCTCCAGGGCGGCCACGATGGTGTTGAGAAGCCGCAGGTCGAGACGGGGCGGCGGGATGATGTACAGGTTGACGCTCAGCACCCCTTCCGGCTGCAGGTGGCTGAGATACTCCCTGAACGCTTCCACGGTATAGCGGTATTCCTCCCCTATGCCGAAGACGCCGGACGGTTCCGAGCCCATGAGCGAGATGTCGATGATGCCGAACTTTCTCTCCCCGGCCATTAACCAGGACCTCCCCAGCCCCGTCCAGGTGCGGTCACCGTAGATATCGCCGGCGAATTCCCGGTACTCATTTCTTAATATGGATACCAGCGCCGGATTCCCTTCGACCTTGGTGACTTCCGCAGCTCCGTTATACTTTGCCAAGAGGACTTGCAGGCCGCCTCTTGGATCAAGGACGAGAACTTCGGTCTTGTTCCCGAGGGCAAAGGGGAGAGAGGAGGGGAGAGAGGCAAGAAAGGAGAGGGCGTCTTTGTCGGCAGTCCCGGTAATGGCGCCGAGCTCGCCGCCGTCAATGGTGAAGCCGATCTGTTCCGGGAGCTGGTCGGGATATCTGAGACTCAGTCCCGGCGCAAAACGGACCGCCGGGCTTTTAAAGGTGTCGATGACGGCAAAGGGGGTGTAGTAGGTGCGCAAATGCGCGGCGCCGGGGTATTTGAGGGAGGTTTGCAGCTCTTTGTAGGGGGAGATGCGCAGGGCGGCAAACTCCGGCTGGACAAAGAACAGCGCCAGATCAAGGAGAATCAGCACAAGAGAGAGCGCTTTGAGCCGTTTGCCGCCGCTTACGGATGCAGCGGCGAGGGCGATGGCGGAAAGGAGAAAGACCGCCCGCTCCGGCGCCGTTACGCCCATGACGGCAAGAATTCCAAGCGATCCCAGACCGGCGCCGATGAGGTCCGCGCCATAGATGAGCCCCGCTTTGCCGCTTTCGGCGGTAAACGCCGCGGCAATGACCATGCCGGTGAAGAAGAACGGCAGCGCCAGGACGACATAATAAAGGGCTATATAGAGGAGCTGCCCCCTTTCCCATGCGAGCCGCACCGGATCAAAGGGGATGCGGTTGGCGATGAGGTAGCTCACGGTGATGCAAATCCCCAGCAGAAGTGCAAAGTTGCCGATCAGGGACGGGTTTTTCAGCCGCGGGTAGAGGGAGAGAACGGTCCCGCTGGCGGCGAAGCCCAGCATGGCGATGCTGATGATCATGAAGGCGAAGTGGTACCACAGCGATACGGAGAATATCCGCGTCAGGGCCACCTCGAAGGCGAGGGAAGCAAAAGAGGAGAGGAAGATGATGATGGGGAGTATTGCGTCTTTGGGCATGGCGTGGCGACACCGAGAATCTCTAAAGTGGCAAAACAACCGAAAAATGGGTTGATTCAATTATACCAGACAGGCCGGACATAGGGGAGGATTACCCAGTCGTCATTCCATTTTTCAACAGCCTGCTAAAGTTTTTTGGATTTCTTCCGATAACGAAACAATGATTCCTGTTTCTTGTGTGGTTGTTATTGTGCAGATGGCCGTCAGAAGTAGCTTCGCAAAGGGAACGCGCAGCGTGGCAGACGGAGGAATCAAAAGATAAAAGCATAAAAATAGAGCATAAAAATAGATTGCCGACAGGCGTGAAACGTGTAGATAATAAGCCCTGTCTTTTATCCCAACATGGTAAGGAGAAGTCACATGGCAAAGCCGAAAGTAATGGGTGTCAAAGCCTCAACCACTTCCTCCAAGAAAGCCGTACCGAAGAAAACCGTTGCATCCAAGAAAGCAGCATCCCCTAAGGCCGCTGCATCCTCAAAAGCCACCACGCCGAAGAAAGCAGTTGCAGCAAAGTCTGCCGGCACGGCGACGAAAAAAGCCGCGGCGCCGAAGAAAACGGCAGTAACCAAAGCCGCCGGCACTGCGGCCAAGAAAGTGGCTGCACCGAAGAAAGCTGCTGCGCCTAAGCCCGTAAGCGCTGCTGCGAAGAAGGCCGCGCCGAAGAAAGCTGCTGCGCTTAAGCCCGTAAGTGCTGCTGCAAAGAAGGCCGCACCGAAGAAAACGGCAGCTCCAAAGAAAGCCGCGCCCAAAACTGCGGCCAAGAAACCCGCAGCGTTAAAGACAGCCGGCGCCGCTGTCAAGAAGGCTGCGCCGAAAAAAGCGGCAGCGGTGAAATCATTGGGCCCCGCTGCCGTAAAAAAGGCTTCTCTCCAAAAAGCCGCGCCAAAGAAAACCGTGGCGGCGAAAAAGCCCGCAGTCAGATAGGTTGCCGGTATCGGCCTATATAACTGCTAAGGGAAAAAGTACGCGGTAAAAAAGAAAACGAATTTTCCGCAAGGGGCTGGTCCGATTCTCTCACCTTTTGTCAAAGATGGAGGCCCAGCCCCTTTCCATATTCCGGATAATGGTTCCGGCCCAGCCGTGCTTCCCTTCGAATACAAGTATCCTGAAACGATATCTCCATGTTGGACCCTTTTCAGCTCTGACCTTAGGGATATTTGAAATCTCTGCTATACTTGAACCGTGCGAAAAGAAGACAAAGTTAGGCAGCTTATTGCGAAAGAGGCGGCGCGTCTGATGTACGCGGAGGGGGTGAAAGAATACCGGGACGCCAAGCGGAAGGCGGCGAAGGCGTTCGGCCCCGAGAAAGTCCTTTCCCTCGGCTCGCACCTCCCCTCCAACAGGGAAATTCACGCGGAGCTTGAGCGGGTGATCGGCATGTACGAGGAGGAGGTCCTTCCGGAACGGCTGTTGAACCTGCGGCTCCTGGCGCTGAAGCATATGGAACTGCTGGCTCCGTTCCGCCCCTATCTGGTCGGGTCGGTCCTTGCCGGGACGGTAACCGGACGAAGCGACATCGATCTCCATCTCTTCGCCGATTCGCCGGACGAGGTGGAGGAGTTTCTAAGGGAAAAGAATGCCCCCTTCGACCTGGAAGTGGTCACAATCCGCCGGGGGGGCGAATTTTTCGAATACCCCCACATCTACCTGGAAGAGGACGACGTAGTTATCGAATGCACGGTCTACCCCCCGGAGGATATCCATCGGATACCCAAAAGCAGCATCACCGGCAGGCCGATGGAGCGGGCGGATGAGAAAAGGCTCAGGCGCCTCATTGCGGAAACGGTGGGGGAAAGCGCTGGGCCTGCGCCTTAAAAAGAGGAGACGGCCATGCATGTTTTTTCCGCGCTTTTTCATATCCATCTCCCCAGCCGATCCCTCAAGGGGAAGCGGGGGATCGTCAAGAGCATCCTTGCCCGGGCCCGCAACAACTTTAACGTGGCGGCAGCCGAGGTTGATCTGCAGGATGTGCCGGGATCGGCCGCCCTCGGTTTCGTGACCGTTGCGGAAAACCGCACGGCCGGCCGCCGTATTCTTGAAGGGCTTGAGGAGTGGGTGGTGAACGAGCGGCCGGACGTGGAAGTGGTGGGGGTGGAGATCGAGGAGCGTTGAAAGTGAGGCTTGACAACCGCCTGATAGGATTTACCATTTAACCGTCATGATTTATTTCAGCTTAGAGGAGGCCGCATCATGAAGAAATTACCGTTTTATGTCTCGATAGTGTCCCTGTCAGCCTTTCTGACCGCCGGGCTCTGTACGGCTGCGGAGCATCCGGGAACAGCGGTTGAGCATCCGGGAGAGACGGTCAAGCCGGGGAAAACCATCACCGCCAAATTTGTCAAGAAATCGATCGAAGAGCATGTCAAGGCCCGGTCCAAGACGACGGGCGGGGTGTTTGTCGTCCACGACGACAAGCTCAACAGGGATTGGAAGCTTAAGCTCGACAAGGTCCACGACCCTGTCAGGATGTTCGTGAAGGAAGGGAAGACCATCTATTTCGCCTGCAGCGATTTCAAGGCCGTGGACGGTAAGGATATTCTCGATATCGACTTCTGGATGGTTCCCAAGGGGGACGGGCTGGAGGTGATCGACACCAGGATACACAAGCTGAACGGGGAGCCCCGTTACGGTTACGAAGGGGTTGAAATAAAGGACCTGAAGTAGCAGGGGGCTTTCGTCATTCCCCTTTGAAGGGAGTAAGGAGAAACGGTTTTATCTCCATGGTCTCCGCTCCCCGCGGCTTGGACAGGCCGATGGGCGTGAGCTCTTCGGGCTTTCCGGCCAGGTGGTAGCTGCCGAAGATGCGGTCCCAGAGGCTTAAGACGGCGGAAAAATTGGTGTTGAAGCAGTTTTTGTGGAGGGCGTGGTGACAGCGGTGCATCCTCGGAGTGACGATGAACCTTTCGACACGGTCCTGAACGGCGAACGGGATACGGAGATTGCTGTGGTGGAACTGTGAAGCGCCGCTCAGGAGGATATCGAAGGCAACCACTCCCCAGAGGGACGGTCCCCAGGCAAGGATCATGAGGCATTTTGCGCAGCCGGAAATGACCAGTTCCCCGATATGGAACCGTGCGGCGGTCGTGACGTCTATCTCCATGTCGCTGTGGTGCGCCTTGTGGAAGCGCCACAGAAACGGGATCCGATGGTTCGCACGGTGCATCCAGTAATCCCAGAAATCCAGGGCAATCACCGCGGCCGGGATCTCAACCCAGCCGCTTATGCCCAGAAGATGCGCTATGCCGGTCTCCTGGCTGCGGGTATAGGCGAGAGCGGCGAAGATCGGCCAGGTCAGAAGGAGGTAGAGAACAAGGCTGTTCACGATGCTTATGCCGAGGTGAAAGAGGACGCGGAAAGATTTTTTCTGCTCCGTCCCTGCATAGGGTACGAGCCGCTCAAGAGTGAGCAGTGCCGCAAACCCGAAAAGGTAAAAAGCGGTTCTTACGGCAAAAGGTGAAATCACGTTCGGCCTCCCTTCGGCAAACCTTTCAGTACATTTAGCCCACTCGCGGCAGGGCTGATTTAAGCTTACATAATCCGGCCGGCATTGCAAACGGGACGTTAAATCAGTTCTACGTTCTATGTTCCAAGTTCTACGTTAAACCTTCGAACCTCGATCCTCGAACCTCGGACCTTTTTTTGCCGGCCGGTTTGCATTTTTAATTATGCATGATAACGTTTTCATACGCGGCATTGCTCACGGTTGTTCTTCTATTCCAATGCGAGAAGGGGAAAAACATGTTGAACAGGCGGGATTTTCTGCAGATAACCGTTTTCGGAGGGGTTGCACTGTTGGTGACGCATGCCCTTCCGGCAGGCGCACAAATCAAAAAGGGGGCAAAAACCATGGCTTACACTGCAAAAGACTATGCAAAACTGATCGGGATGCCGGGATTCGGCGAGACACTCCTGAAAAACCATTTCACGCTCTACCAAGGGTATGTGACCAACACCAACAAGGTGCTCGACACCCTGGAGCAGATGCTGAAAGAAGGGAAGACCGCCACGCCCGAGTTTGCTGAACTGAAGCGGAGGCTCGGCTGGGAATTTAACGGGATGCGGCTCCACGAGTATTACTTTGAAAACCTCGGCGGCAAGACTCCGCCGGACGGGGGCGGCAAGCTCGGCAAGAAGATCGCCGAGGAGTTCGGCAGCATGGAGGCGTGGGAAAAGGACTTCAAGGGGGTCGGCGCCATGCGCGGGATCGGCTGGGCGGTCCTCTACCAGGATACATCCAACGGGAAGCTCATCAACTTCTGGATCAACGAGCACGACGTCTCCCATCCGGCGGGATGCAACCCGATCCTGATCATGGATGTCTTCGAGCATGCCTTCATGCTCGACTATGGGCTCAAACGGGCCGATTACATCGAAGCGTTCTTTAAGAACATCGACTGGAAGGCGGCCGAAGCACGGCTTAAGTAAGCAGGTTCGAGGAGCGAGGTTCGAGGTATAAAATCTTTTTTCCTCGTTTTTCGAACCTAGTTCCTCGTTCCTTTCCGGAGGAAATATGAAAGCCCTGATCATCAGTGCCGACAACTTCGAGGATACGGAGCTCCTGGTCCCTTACTACCGCTTGCTTGAAGCGGGTATGGAGGTTGACGTCGCTTCCATGGGGAAAGGGACCATAAAGGGGAAGCACGGGTACGATGTAACCGTGGACAAGACTCTGGGAGAGGTAAACCCCGACGACTATGACCTGCTGATACTCCCCGGCGGGAAAGCGCCGGAGACCATTCGGCGCGAGCCGAAAGCCCTGGATATTGCGAGGCGCTTCTTTGATATGGGCAAGCCGGTTTCCGCCATCTGTCACGGACCGCAGACCTTGATCAGCGCCGGACTTCTGAAGGGGAGACGCGCCACCTGTTACAAGACCGTGGCACGGGAAATGAAGGATGCGGGCGCCATCTATGAGGATAATGAGGTCATAGTGGACGGCAATCTGGTCACCTCCCGGCAGCCGTCGGACCTCCCCGCTTTCATGAGGGAGACCATGAAGAAGCTCGCATCGTAATCGTTTCCGGATGGAAACCCTGGACAGAAACTAATTACGCCCGGTTGCCCCGGGTATCATGAGGAGGTGTCTGAGAATGAAACGGATTGCACTGGCTGTCATGCTGGCCCTTGCCTGCGCCTTTTTGGTCGTGCCTGTATATGGGAAAGAGAAAAAAGGTGAAGAGAAGCTCTATACGGCCGTTATCGACAGTGACGGGGTACAGCGGGTGGAGGTCCTGGGGGGAGGGTATTTCTTCAACCCAAACCGTATCATCGTAAAGGTGAACGTCCCGGTGGAGCTGAAGGTCAGGAAGGAGTCAGGGATAGTCCCCCACAATATTGTCATGAAGGCTCCCGAGGCGGGTATCGACTTTGAAGAGTCCATGGGGAGTGAGCCGAAGATTATCAAATTCACCCCCACCAGGACCGGCAAATATCGGTTTTACTGCAGCAAGAAGCTCCTGTTTTTCGAAGGCCACCGAGAAAAGGGGATGGAAGGGGTGCTGGAGGTGATTGACTGACGACAATGCCGGTTGGCGAGCTGTCGACGGAATCATGATTAAACGAGAACAGGCACGGCAGAATTGCCGCGCCTGTTCTCGTTTACGGGCTCCATGCCTGTCCGGGACAGCGTGTGCCCATGGTCGTTTTTTAAATCAGTTTCCATCCGGAAAGTTCGGATGAGAAACTATTGACTTCACAGGTCTATCCAATAGTGCTATGTATCTCCTTATGCAGAAATATACGAGGGAGTTGAGATAAATGGCAAACGAGGACCTCTCCAGATTAAAGATCGACAAGTCGGCGGCATTGCGGCCGGCGCGGCGCGGTAGAAAGGCCTTCTGGGCGGCTGCGGGTGTGCTTGTCGTATTACTGGTATTCCTGGCCGCAAAAGGGATATTTACCCCGGCGGTTGTGGTGGAAATCGCCACCATATCGCAGGTCTATCCTTCCCAGACCTTTACCATGCTGAACGCCAGCGGTTACGTGGTTGCCCAGCGCAAGGCCGCAGTGGCCGCCAAGACGACCGGTCGCCTGGAGTGGCTGGGGGTTGAGGAGGGGAATCGCGTCAAAGAGGGAGAGGTGATCGCCCGCCTTGAAAACATGGATGCAGCAGCTTCCCGCGACCAGGCGAAAGCCCAACTGAACAATGCCGTCTCGGCTGTGGAACAGGCGAAGGCGGAACTTAACGACGCTACCCTGGCCTATAACCGTCAGAAAGAGCTGGTGGCCCAGGGGGTTGTCGCCCAGGCCGACGTCGACGTGGCCTTTGCCCGTTTCAAGAAGGCCAATGCGGCTGTGGCGGGGGCGGAAGCGGCAGTTATCGCAGCAAGAGCGGCGCTCAAGGGGGCCGAGGTGGCCCTTGATTATTCGTTTATCCGTGCCCCGTTCGATGCGGTGGTATTGACCAAGAACGCCGACGTCGGCGATATTGTTACGCCCATAGGCGCCGCGGCCAATGCCAAGGCAGCGGTAGTGACAATTGCCGACATGGGGTCGCTCCTGGTGGAGGCCGATGTTTCCGAAGCAAACCTGGAGAAGACCCGGGTCGGCCAACCCTGCGAGATCCAGCTTGATGCCTTTCCCGACTCCCGTTTTCGCGGTGCGGTGCATATGATCGTCCCGACCGCGGACCGTTCCAAGGCAACGGTTCTGATAAAGGTGCGTTTCTTGGAGAAGGATAGCCGCATTCTGCCGGAGATGAGCGCCAAGGTAGCGTTCCTGCAAAGAGCGGTGAAACCGGAGGAGCGTAACCCGCGCATTGCGGTCAATCCGGCCGCCCTGATCTCCCATGACGGGAAAAAGGGGGTGTATCTCATAAAAGGTGACCATGCGGCGGAAATTCCCGTCACGACCGGAGCACAGATCGGCGATATGATCGAGATCGTGAGCGGGGTAAAGGCAGGGGACAAGGTGGCGCTGAAGCCGCTGGATAAGCTGAAGAACGGGGCGCGGATCAAGACCGCGGAGAAATGACGGGGACGAGGAACGAGGTGCGAGGTACGAGGTGCGAGGTGCGAGGTACGAGGTACGAGGAAAACCGTAATGATCAATCCTCGCACCTAGATCCTCGATCCTAGAGCCTAGATCCTCGATCCTTAGGAAGAGACTTGTATGGAAGACACTTCTCAGAAAACATTTATCGTCGAAATAGCAAACCTCTCCAAGTCTTACCGCCGGGGGAGCCAGATAATCCCCGTGCTGCAGGACATCACCTTCGATATCACCGAAGGGGAGTTCCTGGCGCTCATGGGGCCGTCGGGCTCGGGGAAAAGCACCCTTCTGAACCTGATTGCCGGCATCGACAAGGCGGACACGGGGACCATACGGGTGGGGGGTGTCTCCATAACCACGCTGTCGGAAGCGGAACTGGCAGGATGGCGCGCCGCTAACGTGGGATTTATCTTCCAGTTCTACAACCTGATGCCGGTCCTTACCGCGTATGAAAATGTCGAGCTGCCGCTATTGCTCACCTCTCTTTCCCGGAAGGAGCGGCGCGAGCACGTGGAACTGGCCCTCAATGTCGTGAATCTGGCAGACCGGATGGATCACTTTCCGTCGCAGCTCTCCGGCGGCCAGCAGCAGCGGGTGGCCATCGCCCGCGCAGTCGTCACCGACCCGGCCATCCTCGTGGCGGACGAACCGACCGGGGATCTGGACCGGGTTTCGGCCGAAGAGATCCTGCAACTCATGGATCGCCTGGTACATGAATTCGGCAAAACCATCATCATGGTGACCCACGACGCGCGTGCGGCCGGCAAGGCGCATGTAATAAAGCATCTGGAGAAGGGTGTTCTGACGGGATGAAAAACAGGAACGGGGCGCGAGGTACGAGGTGCCAGGGTTTAACCTCGATCCTCGAACCTCTAACCTCGAACCTCTAACCTTGAACCTATATGCTTATTAAACTCATCATACGGAACGCCTTCCGCCACAAGCTCCGCTCGATACTGACCGTTATCGGGGTTGCCATCGCCATTCTCGCCTTCGGTCTCCTGCGCACCCTGGTGGGGCTCTGGTACCTGGGGGTAGAACAATCTTCCGCGACCCGCCTCGTTACGCGCAACGCCATTTCCCTGGTCTTTTCCCTCCCCATCTCTTACAAGGACCGAATCCGCCAGGTACCGGGAGTAAAGCAGATTTCCTGGGGCAACTGGTTTGGCGGCATCTATATCGATGAAAAACATTTTTTTCCCAACTTTGCCGTGGAACCGCGAAGCTACCTGGAATTGTATCCCGAATTTGTTCTGCCGCCCGACCAGAAAGACGCCTTTATTCATGACCGCAAAGGGGCGGTTGCCGGGCGTAAGCTGGTTGCCAAAAACGGCTGGAAAGTCGGCGACCTGATTACCTTGAGAGGGACCATCTTTCCCGGGCAATGGGAGTTCATACTGCGCGGCATTTACCGGGGCGCCCAGAAAAGCACCGATGAAACCCAGTTTTTCTTCCATTGGGACTATCTCAACGAAACCATGAGGAAGACCGTGCCGCGCCGGGCCGACCAGGTCGGCTTCTACATGATCGGGGTGACCAATCCCGATCTTGCCGCCGAGGTTTCCACCGCCATCGATAAAACCTTCAAAAATTCCCTGGCCGAAACCCTTACCGAAACGGAGCGGGCCTTTCAGATGGGGTTTGTATCCATGACCGAGGCGATCATGATCGCCATTCAGATCGTTTCCTACGTGGTCATCGTCATCATCATGGTGGTGGCCGCCAACACCATGGCAATGACCGCGCGGGAGCGGATTGCCGAGTATGCCACGATGAAAACCCTCGGATTCGGCGCCCGGCACATCGCCGTCACCATATTCGGCGAATCGGTGGTCATTGCCGTGATCGGCGGAGTGGTGGGGATTCTCCTCACCTTTCCCGCGGCTCACTGGATCGAGACCGAACTCTCCCAGTTCTTCCCGGTGTTCAGCGTATCGCCCGTCACCATTTACCTCGATCTTCTGGCTGCCTTCACCGTCGGTTTCATTGCCGCAATCTTTCCCACCTGGCGGGGAGCTACGATCCGAATCGCCGACGGGTTGCGGAGGATCGGGTAGTCATGCCAAGACCTCCAAGGTTTTCAACTCCTCGGAGGTCTTGGCTCGGCTACACTCAGCGGATTGACTTCAGGGCAGATTCGCGCTACTATTTTGATATACACATAATGTTACACATCACATATTCGGAGGTGTTCCATGATCCGCACCAATATTATGCTGACACCTGAGCAGCATTCCCTCCTCAAGGAGCAGTCGCGCCTCAGCCACCGGACCATCGGGGAACTGGTTCGCGATGCGGTTAATACCGCCTTTCTCCAGAACAGCGTGGAGCGGCGCCGGCAGGTGGCACTAGCTGCATACCAGGAAGGCTTCATCAGTCTCGGCAAACTGGCGGAAACTCTCGGCCTCGATCCGGTGAGCGCTCGCAGCTACCTCAAAGAACATGGCATTTCCCTTGTTGTTCAGGAGGCTGATGAAATCCTGGCGGATGTCGTCAATGCCTGAGATTATTTTCGATACCTGCGTCCTGAGTAATTTTGCCTTGTCCGGCGCGCTTCCTCTTCTCAAGTCTCTGTATTCAAATTCCGCGTTTGTTTCCGACATGGTTGCCCTGGAGAACCTGCGCGGCATCCGGAAAGGACACGCTCCCCTTGTCGCTGTCAAGGAGGCCTTGGCTGTCGGGTGGCTTCGGGAGGTTTCCTGTTATGCGCCGGAAGAGAAACGGCTATTCGAAACGCTTTCCGTTTCTCTCGGCATTGGCGAGGCTTCCTGTATCGCCATTGCCCGTCATCGCGACTACGTCTTCGCCTGCGACGACCGGGCGGCCCGCAAGGAGGCCGCGTTGTGCGGCGTCAGGCTGACCGGCACGGTCGGTATACTGATCAAGGCGGTCAGGGTGGAGGAGGTTGATCTGCGTACGGCGAACAGCATCTTGAAGAAGATGGTGGGGCATGGATTTTACGCGCCGGTGGAGAGAGTGACGCGGGAGATGGTGGGATAAATGTATTCCTCGTTAGGATGATTTCAGGAGGCAGTATGGCAGTGATAGATATCCGGGACGTCCTTCTGCGCAACGCCATTCCGCTTCTCCAGGAGTACTTTTACGGCGATTGGGAGAAAATCTGTCTGGTACTTGGGTGTCCGCACAATGTCGAGAGTGGGGTATTACTTAAAGGGGTCGGCGGCGTTCCCCGGCGGAGTTTACGGCTCATTGGGGCAGACGGTGAAGCACAGACAAAGTGCTTACATATAGAGTTCATCGATCTTCACAGGAACCTGCGGAAGGAAACGCAGAAGTTGAAAGATGAATTGTCCGAGATTATCAACCGCACGACCCATGGTGTAAGCTAGCCATGGCCATCCCCCTCTCCTACAGCTTCCGCAACCTCTGGACGAGGCGTCTTACCACGGTCCTCACCGCTTCCGGCATGGCCCTCGTGGTCTTTGTCTTTGCGGCGACCCTCATGCTGGCGGAGGGGTTGCACAAAACCCTGGTTGACACCGGCTCCTTTGACAACGTCGTGGTCATCCGCAAGTCCGCCAATTCGGAGGTGCAGAGCGGCGTTGAACGGCCCCAGGCGTCGGTTGTCGAGAGCCAGCCCCAGGTGGCGATCGGTGCAAACGGGCAGTTGCTCCTGGCCAAGGAACTGGTGGTCCTCATCAATCTGCCGAAAAGGGGGAGCAATAAGCCCGCAAATGTGGTTATCAGAGGTGTTTCGCCGACATCGTTCCTGCTGAGGCCCCAGGTAGGGCTGGTTGACGGCCGCATGCCGCGGCCCGGCTCTGCGGAAGTCATTGCCGGCACGAGTATCGCCAAGCGATTCAAGGGAGGAGGGATCGGCGAGACCCTCCGGTTCGGCATGCGTGACTGGCAGGTGACGGGAATCTTCGACGCCGGCAACTCCGGCTTTTCCTCCGAGATATGGGGGGATGTGGATCAGCTTATGCAGGCCTTCCGCAGGCCTGTTTATTCATCGGTTATTTTCAAGCTGCGCGACTCGACGGAATTCGAAAAGGTGAAGGCCGGGATCGAGAGCGATCCGCGTCTGACCCTCGAAGCAAAACGCGAGACCCGGTTCTATGCCGACCAGTCCGAGGCGATGGCCCGTTTTCTCCGCATTCTCGGCATAACCCTGACCGTTATATTTTCCCTAGGGGCCGTGATCGGCGCCATGATCACCATGTATGCCGCCGTGGCGAACAGGATAACGGAGATCGGCACGCTCCGGGCGCTCGGCTTCCGAAGGGGGAGCATTCTTGCCGCCTTTATTCTGGAATCCCTTTTCCTGGGGTTCGTGGGGGGGATTGCCGGGGTCTTTATTGCTTCCTTCATGCAGTTAATCACCATATCCACCATGAACTGGCAGACCTTTGCGGAGCTGGCGTTTTCCTTCACCCTCACCTTCGGAATTGTCTGGAAGTCGCTGGTTTTCTCCCTCATCATGGGGTTTGTGGGGGGGGTGCTTCCCGCTTTCCGGGCGGCGCGGATGAATATCGTCGATGCGTTGCGGGCCACCTAATCAAAAGTTTCGGGTTTCGAGTTAAAATCCAAAACTGAAAAACCGAAAACTTCAAACGGGGGATACATGAAGCTTTCCAACCTGAGATCGAGACATGTGGCCCTGCTGCTCCTCATGGTGTCGATCGTCTTCTATGGTCTCGACTATCTCGTCTTCGGCCGCACAGCGGAGATCGCAGCCGGCTTCCTCGGCAACCTCGCCTTTCTTCCCATCTATGTCCTCGTGGTCACCCTGATAATCGAGCGGGTGCTAAAGGAAAGGGAGCGGGCGGCCCTGATGCAGAAGATGAACATGGTCATCGGCGTCTTTTTCAGCGAGATCGGCACCTCCCTGCTCAGGGACTGCTTTGGTTTCCTCCGGGATTCGCAGACGCTGGCCGACCGGCTCAAGATTACCTCCCAGTGGCAGGATGCGGATTTTGAGAGGGTCACCGATTATTTGAAGGCGCACGACATCCGGGTGGAGAGCGGGGCAGGCGACCTCTCTGCCTTGAAACGGTTCCTGATGGAGAAAAGGGAGTTCATGCTGGGGCTTCTGGAAAACCCCAACCTCCTGGAGCATGACGACTTTACCGACCTGCTCTGGGCCGTGTTCCACCTTATTGGGGAACTGGAGGCGCGGAAATCCCTTGCGGATATCCCTGCGGCCGACATGGAGCATCTCTCCGGAGACATCAAACGGGTGTATGCGCACCTTCTCAGGGAATGGGTGGCTTACATGGGGCACCTGAAGAAGGACTATCCCTATCTCTTCTCCTTGGCGGTGAGGACCAACCCCATGAATCCCGACGCGAAGGTGGAGGTGGTGTAAAAAACATTTGCATTTTTGCAGGCTTTGCTATAGATTAGCTCCCTCCGAAGCAGAGCCCGATCCCCTCCCTTGGATGAATCACCTTACAAAAAATGAAAACAATCAAAGAGTTACGAAAAGAGATAGACGCCGTTGATGACCGGATTCTGGAGCTTCTGAACCGGCGGGCCGCCCTGGTCATAGAGGTCGGGAAGCTTAAGCGGGACGACAAAGGGGAGTTCCATGTCCCCAGCCGGGAACGGGAGATCCACGAGCGGCTGACCTCGAAGAATGAGGGGCCGTTCCCCAACGAGGCGCTGAGAAGCGTCTTCCGGGAGATCATCTCTGCATCGCTTGCCCTGGAGGCGCCGATGAAGGTGGCATTTTTCGGCCCCAAGGCGACCTTCACCCACATGGCCGCCATGCATCAGTTCGGCCTCTCCGCCGAGCTCGTGCCGCAGAAGTCGATCCCGGCTGTTTTCGAAGAGGTGGAGAAGGGGCGGGCCCAGTACGGGGTGGTGCCGGTGGAAAATTCCACCGAAGGGATGGTGTCGCACACCCTCGACATGTTCATGGAGGGGAACCTCCTGATCAATGCCGAGGTGCTGCTGGAGATTCATCACAACCTTCTTTCCCGCACCGGTCGGTTTGAAGATATCAAGAAGGTCTATTCCCATCCGCAGCCCATCGCCCAGTGCCGTAACTGGCTGGCTGAGAACCTTCCCAACGTGCCGGTGGTGGATGTGGCCTCCACGGCCGTGGCTGCGCAGATAGTAAGCGATGATTACACCGCTGCCGCCATTGCCAGCGAGCTCGCCGCGACGATGTACGATCTCAAGGTCGTGAGAGAGCGGATCGAGGATCAGGTGAACAACTTTACCCGCTTTCTCGTCATCGGCAAAAAGATGGCGGAAAAGAGCGGTGACGACAAGACCTCCCTGATGTTCTCCGTCAAGGACGAGGTCGGTATCCTTTACCGGATGCTGGAGCCGTTCGCCAAAAGGGGGATAAACCTCTCCAAGATCGAGTCGCGGCCGTTGAAGAAAAAGGCGTGGGAATACATATTCTTCCTCGATCTGGCGGGGCATATCAATGAACCGGTAATCGCCGAGGCGGTGCAGGAACTCAAGGAGTGCTGCCAGTTTGTGAAGGTGCTCGGGTCGTATCCACGGGCAAAATAGACGGAGAGAGGCAAAGGACAAAGGGCAAAAGGCAAAGGGAAAAACCTTTAGCCCTTAGCCTTTCGCCTTTTGCCAAGGGGTTCATTTATGCCGCTGATCGAGCGGTTGGCCATAATCGGCGTCGGCCTCATCGGCGGATCGCTGGCCCGCGCCCTGCGGGAAAAAGGGGAAGTCGGAGAAGTCGTCGGCATCGGGCGCGGCGAGGCTAACCTGAAAAGGGCCGTGGAGCTGGGGGTTGTAGACCGCTACTCCTTTGATCCGGTAGCGGGGGTTGAAGGAGCCGATCTGATCTTTCTGGCAACGCCGGTCCGCTCCATTGCCGGTATCGTTGCCCGGATCGCCCCGGCCCTGACGCCGGGCTGTGTGGTGACCGACGGTGGAAGCGTGAAAGGTGAGATCGTGGCCGCCTGCGAGGAGCTTATGCCTCCTCGGACTTTTTTCGTCGGCGGCCATCCCATAGCGGGCACCGAGAATTCGGGAGTTGAAGCGTCCTTTGCCACCCTCTACCGGGGGAAGCGGTGCATCATCACGCCGACTGCCAAAACCGATGAGCAGGCCCTGCAGAAGGTGGTGAGGATGTGGGAACTCGCCGGAAGCGAGGTGGTCCTCATGGATGCGGCGAAGCACGACCGGGTGGTGGCCGCAATTTCCCACCTGCCGCACATGGTCGCCTACTCGCTGGTCAACGCGGTCGGCGGCTACGACCGGTTTGACGAGGGGATACTCAGATATTCCGCCGGCGGATTCAGGGACTTCACCCGGATAGCGTCTTCCGATCCGGCCATGTGGCGGGACATCGCCCTGATGAACCGGGAAGGCATCCTGGAGATGATGGACTTTTTCAGCAGGTACTTTGCCGAACTGCGCACGCTGGTGGAAAAGGGGGACAGCCGGGGACTGGAGGAGTTTTTCGCCAGGTCGAAGGAACATAGGGATGCGATATTATAGGCAAAAGGCAAAAGGCAAAAGGCAAAAGGCAAAGGGCAAAGGGCAAAGGGCAAAGGGCAAAAGGCAAAAGGCAAAAGGCAAAAGGCAAAAGGCAAAAGGCAAAAGGCAAAAGGCAAAAGGCAAAAGGCAAACCTTTAGCCATTAGCCTTTCGCCTTTTGCCAAGGAGTTGTTTGTGCAAAGTTACACCATAAAACCTGCAAAGTCGGTTCGCGGCGAGATTTCGGTCCCCGGCGACAAATCGATCTCCCACCGCTCCATCATGCTCGGCTCCATTGCCCGGGGGGTGACCTCCGTGCGCGGTTTTCTTCGGGGTGAGGATAACCTTGCCACCTTGGGCGCCTTCCGTGCCATGGGGGTCGAGGTGGAGGATGACGGGGAAACCTTGCGGATAAAGGGAAAAGGGCTGCACGGGCTTTCGGAGCCTTCCGATGTGCTCGATTGCGGCAATTCCGGGACTTCCATGCGCCTTATGACCGGGCTTCTGGCCGGCCAGAGGTTCTTTTCCGTCCTGACCGGCGATAAATACCTGCGCAACAGGCCGATGAAACGGGTCATTGAGCCGTTGAGCAGCATGGGGGCCTCCATTTTCGGCCGCGCAGGCGGGGACAAGGCGCCACTGGCCATTGTGGGGAGGGAACTTGCGGGAACGGCCTACGCCTCAAAGGTGGCGAGCGCCCAGGTGAAGTCGGCCATCCTCCTGGCCGGTCTGTACGCCGCCGGTGAAACGGAGGTGACCGAACCTCACCTCTCCCGCGACCATTCGGAACGGATGCTCCGTTACTTCGGCGCGGACGTCGACTCCTTTGCGGGCGGGGTAAGGGTACGGAGCGGCAGGGAACTGGAGGGAAAGGATATCACTGTGCCGGGCGACATATCATCGGCGGCCTTTTTCATGGTTGCTGCCTTGATCGTTCCCGGCTCCGAGCTGCTCATCCGGGGGGTGGGAGTTAATCCCACCAGGACCGGCATCATCGACATATTGACCGCCATGGGGGCTTCCATTGAACTCCTGGACAGGCGTGAGATTTCCGGCGAGCCGGTGGCGGACATCCTGGTCAGGTCGTCCGGTCTTCACGGGATCGAGATCGGCGGGGACCTGGTGCCACGGGCCATTGACGAGTTTCCCGTCCTCTGCGTGGCTGCTTCCTGTGCCTCCGGACGGACTGTCATCAGTGATGCCAGAGAGCTGCGGGTGAAGGAGACCGACCGGATAGCCGCAATGGCCTCCAATCTCGGCAAAGCAGGGGTCAAAACCGTTGAGAAAGAGGATGGCATGGAAATCTGGGGTGTGGAACGCCTGCAAGGATGCGTAGCCGAGAGTTTCGGAGACCACCGAATTGCCATGTCCATGCTGATTGCCGGACTGGCCGCCGCTGGCGACTGCACAGTGAATGATATTGAGTGCATCGCCACGTCTTTTCCCGATTTCATCCCGCTCCTGGAAAGGGTTGCGGCGCGGTGAGGAACAGGGTGGCCAATGCTGCAAAAGGGCTTATTGTCGCCATAGACGGCCCTTCCGGCGCCGGCAAGAGCACGGTTACCAAACTTTTGGCTGACCGGCTCGGATATATATACGTGGACACCGGCGCCATGTTTCGTGCAGTGGCGCTGGCAGCCAAGCGCGCCGGCATCTCCATCGATGACGAAGCGGCCCTGATCCGGTTCTGTCAAGGGATCGATATTGCCTTTGCCCGCAATAACGGCTGCTGCCGGGTCGTGGTGAATGGTGAAGATGTTTCCGAGGCGATTCGCACGCCGGAGATAAGCCTCCTCACCTCGAAAATTTCAGCCAGGAAGCCGGTGAGAGACTTTCTTCTGCTCCGGCAGCGGGAGATGGGGAGAAAAGGCGGGGTGGTCCTCGAGGGACGCGACATCGGCACGGTGGTATTTCCTGACGCAGATGTGAAGTTTTTTCTGTCGGCTTCGGCGGAGGAACGGGGGAGGCGCCGTTTCCAGGAGTTGAAGGCGAAAGGTGAGGATGTCTCCCTGGAGAGGACCATTGCCGAGGTGGCGGAACGTGATGAACAGGATCTCCGCCGTGAGCATGCGCCCCTGCGCAGGGCAGACGATGCCGTAGATATCGATTCCACCGGGCTCTCCGTTGAAGAGGTGTTGAACCGGATGGAGCGAATAATTAGAGACAGGCTAAAGGCCAAAGGCTAAAGGCATTTGCCCGAGGAATTATATGGAAATTATCCTTGCCAAACAGGCCGGGTTCTGTTTTGGCGTAAAGAGGGCCACCCAGATGGCCTTTGAGGCCGCCGACAAGGGGGGGCAGACATTCACCCTGGGGCCGATCATTCATTCGCCCCAGGTGGTGCGAAAGCTGGAAGAGATGGGGGTAAGGGTCCTCAATGATATTTCCGAACTGGAGACCGGCACCATTATCATCCGCTCCCACGGGGTCGCGTCGGAGGAGCTTGAAGAAGCGGTTCTCAAGGAACTGGAAGTGGTGGATGCCACCTGCCCTTTTGTCAAAAAAGCCCAGGAACATGTGATGAGTCTTTCCCAGGCCGATTATGATGTAGTGGTGGTTGGAGATGCCGACCATCCCGAGGTGCAGGGGATAGTCTCTTACGCAAAGGGGAAAGTATATGTGGTCGGTTCCGGCGAGGCGGCTGCAAAGCTCCCAAGGATGGGGAAAATCGGTGTTGTTGCCCAGACCACCCAGTCCTTTGAGAACTTGAAGAACGTGGTTCTCGAGTGCCTCAAGAAGGGTGGAGAAATCCGGGTATTCCACACGATATGTGACGCTACTGCGGTACGACAGGAAGAAGCCAAGGAACTTGCCAAAGAAGTCGATTGCATGATAGTAATAGGTGGGTATAACAGCGCCAATACCAAGCGTTTGGCAGAAGTCTGCACTGAATTGCAGTCGAAAACCCATCATATTGAAACAGCACAGCAGCTTAATCCCGCCTGGTTTGAAGGGGTCAGCAAAGTCGGCGTCACTGCCGGGGCTTCAACCCCCAAATGGCTAATTGACGAGGTGATGGAACGGATCGGGCAGATCAACGGCGGGAAAATATATTGATTGAATTTTTAGAGAAATGTTGATAGTTTAATAAGCTTACATACGCGAACAATTTCAGGGGGTAACGGTTTGATGGATGATGAAAAAAGGATGAGCAGTCGTAAAGTTGCGCCGATAAAGCGCTTTAAGGATATGGAAGAAGAGCATGAACAGGGTGCTCAGGGGGAATTTGAGGAACTGTTCCATGACAGCCTGCGGCAGCTGCAGATCGGGGAAGTCGTCAAGGGGGTTGTAGTACAGATCAGCCAGGACTTTGTTCTGGTCGACGTGGGCTATAAGTCCGAGGGGTGCATCCCGATCAGCGAGTTTATCGACGAAAACGGCGAATTTACCGTTAAGGTCGGGGACGAAGTCAAGGTTCTCTTCGAGCGGGCAGAGAATGAACAGGGGTACATCGTCCTCTCCAAGAAAAAGGCCGAAAGCCGTGAGGGGTGGGAAAAAATCGCAGATGCCGGCGGGGAAGGCGGGATCATTGAAGGAAAGATCGTTGCCAAGGTTAAAGGGGGCTTGATTGTGGATATCGGCGTGCAGGCCTTCCTCCCCGCTTCACAGGTGGATATACGGCCCGGCGGCAATCTGGACAAATATATCGGCCAGACCTGCACGTTCAAAGTCCTGAAGATGAACAAAAAACGGGGGAATGTTGTTCTTTCCCGCAGGGTGCTGCTGGAAGAAGAACGGGACATGCTGAAGCAACAGACCCTTTCCAATCTGGCCGAAGGCCAGATTCTGGACGGCATTGTCAAGAACATCACCGATTACGGTGCATTTGTGGATCTGGGCGGCCTTGACGGGCTTCTCCACATTACCGATATGTCGTGGGGGAGACTGAACCACCCTTCCGAAGTCATTAAAGTCGGGGACAAGATCAAGGTCAAGATATTGAAATATGACGGTGCGAAGGGGAAGATTTCCCTGGGGCTCAAGCAGACCATTCCTGATCCATGGCTGAATGTGGAGGAGAAGTATGCGGTCGGCGAGCGGCTGCGCGGAAAAGTGGTCACTCTCACCGATTACGGGGCATTTGTTTCCCTTGAAGAAGGGGTTGAAGGGCTGATACACGTTTCTGAGATGTCGTGGACCCGGAGGGTAAGGCATCCTTCGGAAATCCTTAAGGTGGGAGACGAGGTGGAGTCCGTCGTGCTCGGTGTGGATCTCGGG
>WSYB01000005.1 GCA_009773645.1 Geobacteraceae bacterium | reverse complement strand
ATTATCTGAGCACGAAGACGGTCTACAGGCCAACGGTGCACCCGTTCGCCAGCGTCCTGTGCCATGCCTGGGAGGAAACCGACTGGAACCTCGACGTAAGCGCCAAAGCCGGCGTCAACATCCGCAGCCCCTATACCGAAAAACGGGCCATTCAGATTTTCGGCGAATATTACCACGGCAATTTGCCCTTCGGCCAGTTCTATAAACTGCGGGCAGAGTACTATGGTGCGGGTATCAACGTATCGTTTTGAGCATAAACGAAAAAGGGCGCATCGCGGTGCGCCCTTTTTTATTGAACTGAACTGTTATGCCGGGATTTAGCGGCCTACAGGATCTTCCGCCCTTGAATGACGCGTACCGGCACCACTATAACGGCAATTACGAGCAGAATATGAATCAGACCACCCATGACCTGCCAATCAGGCAGTCGTGGTTACGCATGCTACCTGTGCAGTGGAATCCGCTGACATCAAGGCTCGCCCGCATCGCTCACCTTTTACAAATTGTTTACATTGGCATCAATGACAGTCCTTTCCGCCAACAAAGAACCTTATTCACTCCCGCCGCCGAGCACCTTGTAGAGAGTCGCCAGATTGGTAAGCCGGGAAAGGCGGGCTGTGATCAGGTTCTGCTGGGCGCCGTAGAGGGAGCGCTGGGAGTCGAGGACGGTCAGGTAGCTGTCGACCCCTTTTTCGTAGCGGGCCTGGGAGAGGCGGTAGCTCTCGGCGGTTGCGGCGGCGAGGGACTGCTGGGCCGCTACCTGGTCGTCGATGGTCCCTCGCTGGGCGAGGGCGTCGGCCACTTCCTGGAAGGCGGTCTGGATCGCCTTCTCGTACTGGGCCACGGCAATGTCGCGGTCCACCTCCGCCACCGTCAGGCTGGCCCGGTTGCTGCCGCCGTCGAAGATCGGCAAAGAGATCCGCGGCGCAAAGCTCCAGGCAAAGGAACCGGACTTGAAGAGGCCGGCAAGGTCGTCGCTGCCCAGGCCGACGGACGAGACCAGAGTAATCCGCGGGAAGAAGGCCGCCCGCGCCGCGCCGATGTTGGCGTTGGCCCCTTTCAGCAGGTTCTCGGCCTGGAGGATGTCGGGGCGGCGCAGCAGCACGTCGGACGGCAGGCCGGGGGCGACATCCTTGAGGGCGGTGAGCGTTTCGGAGAGCGCCGTGGGGAGCAGATCCACCTCTACCTTCGAACCGACCACGAGGCTCAGGGCGTTCTCGTCCTGGGCCACCAGAGTGGTGAAGCGGGCGATGTCCACCCGCGCCGCATCCACGCTGGTCTGGGCCTGGTGGAGATCGAGGGCGGAGGATACGCCGGCTTCGAAGCGACTCCGGGTGAGCTGGTAGGAGGACTGCTGGCTCGTCAGGGTCTCCCGGGCGAGTTGCAACCGCTCGCGGTCGGCGGCGAGGGTCAGGTAGGTGGCAGCAACCTGAGAGACAAGGCTTATCTGCACGCTGCGCCTCGCATGCTCGGTGGCAAAGTACTGCTCCAGGGCTTGGTCCTTGAGGCTCCGCACCCGGCCGAAGAGGTCCAGTTCGTAGGAGCTGACGCCGAGGCCGACGCTGTACTGATCGACGGTCACGGCCCGTCCCGTGCCTGAAAAGTCTTCAGGCAGCCGCTGGAAATTGCCGTCGGCGGTGGCGTCGACCTTGGGGAAGAGATCGGAACGCTGGATCTGGTAGAGAGCTCGGGAACGTTCAATATTAAGCGCAGCTACCTTCAAGTCGCGGTTGTTCGCAAGTGCCAGATCAATCAGTTTTTGCAGCTTCTGATCGACAAAAAACTCCTGCCAGGGGATGTCGGCAACCGGTTTTGAGGCCGCCCCCGCCGGCTCCTTATATGCCGGACCGCTGGGCCAGGCCGGAGGTACTGGCGCTGCCGGTTGTGCATATTGAGGAGCCATGGTTGAGCAGCCGGCCAGACAGAGAAACAATCCCAAAGGGAGGCACAGGCCTGCCGTCATCCGTTTAACATATCCCATGTCAGTTCACCTCCTGGGTATTGACGACAGCGGCAGGTTCTCCTGCCGGATGTTCGGCTTTCTTCCTTGCAAACAGTCGTGAGACCAGCACAAAGAAAAAGGGAATGAAGATCAGGTCGATGAAGGTGGCCGAGAGCAGCCCGCCGGTGACGGCGGTGCCGATGGCGTTCTGGGCCCCGGCGCCGGCGCCCTTGGTGAGGGCCAAGGGCAATGTGCCGAAGAAGAAGGCCAGCGAGGTCATGATGACCGGCCGTAGTCGGATCTTGACCGCCATCAGGGTCGCCTCGACCAGTTCATGCCCCTGATGCATCTGCTCCTTGATGAACTGGATGATCAGGATGGCGTTTTTGGTCGATAGTCCGATGGTGGTCAATAGCCCGATCTGGAGATAGATGTCGTTGGGCAGCACGCGCAGGCTGACGGCCGTTACCGCCCCCACCAGACCCAGCGGCAGCATCAGCAGGTTGACGAATGGGATGGTCCAGCTTTCGTACAGGGCGGCTACCGCCAGAAACACCACCAGGAGCGAAATGGCGTACAGCGCCGGCGCCTGTTTTCCGGCCTGCCTTTCCTCGTATGAAAGACCGGTCCATTCGTAGCCGATTCCCGGCGGCAGTTGGGCGGCCATCTTTTCCATCTCCCCCATCGCCTCGCCGGTACTCACACCGGGCGCTGCCTGCCCCATGATCTCCATGGAGGGAATGCCGTTGTAGCGCTCCAGACGGGGTGAACTGTGCTGCCAGCGAGGGGTGGCGAAGGCCGAGAAGGGGACCATCTCCCCCCGGTTGTTGCGGACGTACCACTTGCCGATATCCTCCGGCAGCATCCGGTACTTGGCATCCGACTGGAGAAAGACCTTCTTCACCCGCCCGTCCTGGATGAAATCGTTGACGTAGGAACTGCCCCAGGCGGTGGCAAGGACGTTGTTGATGTCCGCCAGCGGCACCCCCAGGGCGCCGGCGCGCACTTCGTCGATATCGAGCTTGAGCTGCGGCGTGTCGTCCTGGCCGTTGGGGCGCACCGCCACCAGCTTGGGATTCTTCATGGCCATGCCGAGCAGCTGGTTACGCGCTTCCATCAGCTTCTCGTGCCCCAGCCCGCCACGGTCCTGCAACTGCAGATCGAAGCCGTTGGCCATCCCCAGTTCAATCACCGCCGGCGGTGCAAAGGCGAAGGCCATGCCGTCCTTGATCCTGGAGAAGGCCCCCATGGCCCGGCCGGCAACGGCCTGGGCCTTCAGATCGGGGCTTTTGCGGACTTTCCAGTCCTTGAGCTTGACGAAGGCCAGGCCCATGTTCTGGCCGCGGCCGGCAAAGCTGAAGCCGGCAACGGTGATCAGCGAATCAACCGTCTTGGTCTCCTTCTCGAGGAAGTGTTGTTCCAGCTGCTCGATCACCTTCAAGGTCCGTTCCTGGGTCGCCCCGGCCGGCAGCTGCACCTGGCAGATGATAAAGCCCTGGTCTTCGTCCGGCAGGAAAGCCGTGGGAAGCCGCAGGAAGAAGACGGCCATGGCCGCAACGATGGTTCCGTAAACGAGCAGATAGCGCAGCGGCTTGCCGAACGAGCGGCCGACCAGCCTCTCGTAGTGCCCCCTGCCGCGGTCGAACCATTTATTGAACCGGCGGAAGAACCCCTTGAACCAGCCGTATTCACCCGGCGAATGCCCCTTGGGTACCGGCTTGAGCAGGGTTGCGCAGAGGGCCGGAGTGAGGATCATCGCCACCAGCACAGACAGGATCATGGCCGAGACGATGGTGATGGAGAACTGGCGGTAGATGACGCCGGTGGAGCCGCCGAAAAAGGCCATCGGCACGAAGACCGCCGTCAGCACCGTGGCGATTCCCACCAGGGCGCTGGTGATCTGCCCCATCGATTTGATGGTCGCCTCGCGGGGGGACAGCCCCTCCTCGGTCATGATCCGCTCAACGTTCTCCACGACGACGATGGCGTCGTCCACCAGCAGGCCGATGACGATCACCAGGGCAAACATGGTCAGGGTGTTGATGGAAAAACCGCTGGCCAACAATACACCCATGGTGCCCAGCAGAACCACCGGGACGGCGATGGTCGGGATCAGGGTGGCCCGGATGTTCTGCAGGAACAGAAACATCACTATGAACACCAGGAAGACCGCCTCGATCAGGGTACGAACCACTTCCTCGATGGAAATCTTTACAAACGGCGTGGTGTCATAGGGGTAGACAACCTTCACGCCGGCGGGGCAGAATTTTTCCAGCTCCGCCATCTTCGCCTTCACCCGCTCGGCGGTATCCAGCGCGTTGGCGCCGGCCGCCAGCCTGAGCGCCATGGCGGCAACCGGTTTTCCCTTGTAGCGGGCCAGCATATCGTAATTTTCGGTGCCGATCTTGCTCTCGGCCACGTCCTTGAGCTTCACGGTGGAGCCGTCAGGGTTGGTCCGCAGCACGATGGCGTCGAACTGCTCGGGAGTCTGCAGCAGGGTGCGGGCGGTGATGGTGGCGTTCAGCTGCTGTCCCTGGCTGGACGGCATGCCGCCCAGCTGGCCGGCGGAAACCTGGGCGTTTTGCGCCTGGAGCGCGGTGATCACGTCATTGGGGGTCAGCCTGAAGTTGTTCAGCTTGTCGGGATTCAGCCATATCCGCATGGCGTTCTGGGAACCGAAGACGGTAACCTCGCCTACCCCCTGCACCCGGCTGACGATGTCCTGAATATTGGAAACCATGTAGTCGGTGAGATCGTTGCGGGTCATGGAGCCGTCCTCGGAGACCAGGCCTGCAATCATCAGGAAGTTGCGCGTCGACTTGACCACCTGTATCCCCTGCCGCTGCACCACCTGGGGCAGGAGCGGGGTGGCGAGCTGCAGCTTGTTCTGCACCTGTACCTGGGCCACGTTCGGGTCGGTGCCGGCCTTGAAGGTCAGGTTGATGGCCACCGCCCCGGCCGAGTCGCTGGTGGAGGACATGTAGAGCAGGTTGTCGATCCCGTTCATCTTCTGTTCCACGACCTGGGTGACCGTATCCTGCACCGTCTGGGCCGACGCCCCCGGGTACATGGCATTGATGGAGATCTGCGGCGGGGCGATGGCTGGGTACTGGGAGACCGGCAGTGACTTGACTGCCAGCAGGCCGGCAAGCATGATGACGATAGCGATCACCCAGGCAAAGATCGGACGATTGATGAAAAAACGAGGCATGGAAGGGCTCCTTGATTTTTTTAGAAGAAAGAATCGGACTGATCGGACCGATCCGACCGATCAGTCGGATCTACTGCTTTAAGGCCGGTGCGCTGCCGAACGGCACGGCCTTGACCGGTGCCCCCGGTCGCGCCTTCTGCAGCCCTTCCAGGATGACGCGGTCACCAGTCTTGAGCCCTTCGCTGACCAGCCAGCTGTCGCCGACCGTCCGGACGACCTTGATGGTTCGCGGCTCCACCTTCTCCCCGGCCCCTACCGCCATGACCATGGCGTCACCTTTCGGATTACGGGTGACCCCCCGCTGCGGAATCAGGATCGCCTGCGGGCTTTCCCCTTCCTCCAGGATGGCGCGGACAAACATCCCCGGCAGCAGGGTCTGTTTCGGGTTTGGAAAGATCGCCCGCAGGGTGATGGAGCCGGTGCTCTGATCCACGGTGACTTCCGAAAATTTCAGGGTTCCCGGCAATGGATAAGCGCTGCCGTCCTCCAGCAGCAGTTTGACCCGTGCCTGGGCTGAGCCGTTGTTTTCCAGCAGGCCGCTGGCCAGGTTCTGCTTCAGCTTCAATAGCTCGGCGCTGGACTGGGTGACATCCACATACATGGAGCTGAGCTGCTGGATGGTAGCAAGTGCAGCGGGCTGGTTTGCGGTTACCAGGGCACCGTTGGTCACGGTCGAACGGCCGATCCGGCCGGAGATGGGGGCTGTTACCCTGGTATAAGCCAGGTTGATGCGGGCGGTCTCCACCGCTGCCCTGGTGGCCGCTACATCGGCCTCGGCCTGCTTGAGCGCGGCATAGGCGTCATCATAGTCCTGCTGGCTCACTGCCTTGATCTTCACGAGGTCGCAGAAGCGACTCTCCTTCAGCCGGGCCGGAATGAGATTGGCTTCGGCTCTCGCCTCGGCCGCCTTGGCGCTGGCAAAGGCCGCCTGGTAGGTGGCGGGGTCAATCTGGTAGAGCACCTGACCGGCCTTGACATCGCTCCCTTCAATGAAGATGCGCTTCTGGATGATCCCGCTGACTTGCGGCCGAACCTCGGCAATCTGGTAAGGTGAGGTGCGGCCGGACAGTTCCGTGGTAAGGGCCACCCGTTGCGGCTGCACCGTCACCACACCCACTTCCGGGGGGCCGCTCGGTGGCGGGCCGGCGGTGGTCTTTTTCCCGCATCCGGTCATCATCATGCCACCGACGAGAACCCCCACGGCGGTGATCAGTTTGGCTTTGTACGTGGTTTGCATAGACACCTCTATCATGTGCGGAAATTACCGGCCCAATTCGGCCGGCTACTTGTTTTTTCTCACGAAGGCGATGATGGTCGTCAGCGCCCAGACCCCTATCACGAATACGACAAAAATGGTCATCCGCGTCATCCTTTGCAGCCAGTTCAATGTCATGCCACTGCAAGCCCTCGAAGGAATGAACATTCATTCCTGATCGGCAACAAAAGCTTAGAAAAAGCCGCTGACCGCCCCCTATCTCCTGATCCCGTCCCAGCACGCCTCGATGGTCCGGGCAATAAGGGCATCGTCCAGCGAGATGAAGCCGAGGATATGGTCCCGCGCCACGGCGAGCAGCGGGCCAAAGGAGAGGGCGAAGAGGATGACCAGGGGAAGCTCCTTCATGACCTGCCGGGAGACCCCTTCCTCGAAGAGCTCGCGAAAAATATCGCACCCTTCCTTCTTTCCCAGGATTTTGTCCCTGCGAAACTCCGCGCCGTAGGGAGAATTGTGGAACTGCTCCAGGTAGCGGAAATCGAGGGGGTTATTTATAAAGTACCGCAAGAGCGCCGTACCGAGGTGAAGAAACCGCTCCCTGATCGGCTTGTCCGGCGCGTAACCCTCCAGCATGGCAGGGTATATCCTCTCTTCCAGGTCCCGGTAGAGATCGGCGATGAGCACGTCCTTGTTCTCGAAGTAGCGGTAGATCGTCCCGGCGCCCACCCCTGCCCGATCGGCGATCATAGCCATGGGTGCGCCGTGGAAGCCGTGTTCGGCGATGAGTTCCAGTGCAGCACGAACAATTTCGTCGCGTTTTTCTGGTTTTGTCATAATAACTCCTCAAGAATGAACGTTCATTCCACAAATACTCCTTTGAGATTTTCTTGTCCAGATATTTTTTTATACCCGTCCTCGATACCTCAACACTTACCTTCTTCAAGTTAGTGAGCGACTTGTTCGCTCTACAACATCTGCATGAATCATTAAAATTTTTCGCCTTATCGAAAGCCTCTCTTCCTTCTTTCCATGAGAACCATGCAATGCATCATCGGTCTTGAATCGGATGATCGTGGCCTCATGGCCGGTATTCTTGACGAAGCCGGCGTGTACCGTCATGGCGGCGTTGGGGTAATGTCAGGTGAACAGGTCGTTCATCTGGCGCCGCCGGCCAGGCAAGTCCCGACCCTTATGGCCAACCTGTTCGCCTGGTTGCGTACGACCGATCAGCATCCCCTGGTTACCGGTTCGGTATTCCACTACGAGTTCGAGTTTATCCACCCCTTTGCCGACGGCAACGGTCGCATGGGGCGACTCGGGCAGACCCTGATTTTGTTTCGCTGGAATCCCCTCTTTGCGCAGATTCCCGTTGAAAGCCTTATCCATGAGCACCAGATGGAATATTATCAGGCCTTGCAGCGCAGCACCAAAGAGTCAGACTCCGCCCCTTTCATTGAGTTCATGCTCACCATGATTCTCAGCGCGGTGGCGTCATCATCTACCCCCCAAGTCACCCCTCAAGTCACCCCACAAGTCGCACGTCTGCTGGCGGCACTTGTGGGTGAAATGTCCGCGCTGGAACTTATGAAAACCCTGGGCCTGCAGGATCGCAAATCCTTCCGGCAACGTTACCTGGCACCGGCACTGGCGGATGGCTTGCTGGAAATGACGATTCCTGACAAACCTAACAGCCGCCTACAGAAGTACCGGCTGCGTGTATAATGAGTCGCATACAACCGGGGTCTGCAAAATCCTCTGGCATGAACAGAAGGGCGCGGAGCAAGGGATCGGCTGCTGCACAAGGTGCGGCCGAGAAAGGCGGTGTTGGCGGAAAGCGCCGCTGCTGCCGATGTGGAGTTGTAATGTCGATGTGAATTTGGGGCAGGTATCGTTCCCCCCGATTTCCCGGAGAAATACCACAATGCATTGGTAAAGTTCGCTGAACTCTGCGCGGTGAAAAAGGCCATCGCCGACCCGCCGGCATTTCAGGTGACGACGAAGGGACCGAACGAAGTTGATTTATAGATCACGGCTCTTTCCGAATAATGGCCTGAATCCGGGAAATGTGTTTGCGGTCGAATGAATAAAGCTCCGTTATTCCCTGCTTCTCCATCACTGCGGCGATGTAGCCGTCGATAAAATCGATGTTCCCCGACTCATAATGTTCCAGCGCCCGTGTCACCAGTGGGGCGTTGAGCACGTCAAGCCCCGACGTGGCAAGAATGGCCCTGGCCAGCGGGGCGACCTCCGCGTTTTTCAGGCCATATGAGGACTCCAGGACCCAGACAACCTCCGCAATCACCATCTCCGCGGTAACCAACCGCACCTTGCCGGCGGCAGCCTCCCTGAGCAGGCGCTCCACCCGTTCGGCCTTTGCCGGGTCATCGTTGGTCAGGTAGCGGATGAAGAGGTTGGTGTCGACGAAACATGACTTCATTTCATCTCCTCAAGCACCCGCTTCGCGACGGCGGCCTTGGCCCGCGCCCGCTCCTCGGAAAAATCTCCTTTTCCGGCTGCCCGAACAACGCCGCGCAGGTCAAGGAGCGTCTTGACCGGCACCAGGAGCACCCTCTCCCCATCCAGCACAAAATCCACCTTGTCGTTTGAGTGGATGTGAAGGAGGTCGCGAATCTCTTTCGGAATTGTAACCTGCCCCTTGGATGTAACCGTTGACAGCATGATTCTTACCTCCTGACTTATTCTTACCTAACAGTATAGGTAAGGAATATGAAGCTGTCAAGGGAGCAGTTCAACCTCGAGATGAGGGCGTCACATTGCCGTCAATCCAGTTAGAATTTATAAGTAAACCACATGGTGACGTAATCCACGTCCTCCCCTGGACCGGTTTCCTTGAGGAAAGGGCCGGCAAAGAAATGGCCGTAAATCGCGACGAACGTCAGGTGCCGGTCAATATCCCAAAACAGTTGCGCCTGCGGCATGCTGCCGATGTAACGGGCATCGCTCGTCTTGCCGGAACGGACGAGGGCAACGGCGCTGCTGTAAAGCCCGTCATCGGCGCTCTCCCGCCAGAAAAAATCCCAGTCTAAGGTGAATGCGAGTCGGCCGGTGAGATGAAGGTCGAGGCAGGGGTGCAGGTCGAAGAAGTTGGCCGGGCCGATCAGTCCCGCCTCGCTGAAATAGGCCCCCCTCGGGAAGAGCGCGTTAAAGGTCTGCAGGTCCGGATTGGCCGGGTCTTCATCGCCGCTGGCGATGTCCGCCCGCAGGCCGAAACGCGGGCGAAGCGGCAGCGATGAAAGGGTGTAGCCGGTGTCGGAAGCGGCGGTCCAGGCCCGGATGTCGCCATTGCCGAAGCTCCCCCACTGGTAGACGAACTCGAAGTTGTAGTCGAGAGGCGGCCCGCTACGCCACAGCCTGCTCCCCACCGAATGCCGCGTCTCGCGGGCCGCTCCCTGGTCGAAGCCCGCCTTGCGGCGAAACAGCCCGATGTAGTAAAGGTCGATGTTTCCCCCGGAGAGCAGCGGGAAGGGAAGCACCGCGTACGTCCCCCAGAGTGCCCGTGTATTGTCCGGCCCGTCGTCAAAAACACGACGGTTTGTCTCTGCCGGTTTGGTTGCGAAACCGTCGATCCGCACATCGCCCGTACGGAGCATGGCACGGAAACCGTCGAAGCCCTGGCGCACGTTCGGCCCTTCCCGTAGCGAGATGAGCCGCTGCGAGCCGTAGGCCAGCTCCTGACGGCCCGTCCGCAGAACAAACGAGCCGTTCTCCCCCACAGCGAACTTCAGGTCAAGGAATGCCTGGTGCAGGTCGAGCTCGTCCTCGTCGGCCGGGCGCGGTCCACCCTTGCGACCGTCTTCCAGGCTGCTCTGGAGCTGGCTGAAGAAACGGAGGTGATCGCCCGCATGGAGGTCACCGTGCAGGAAGTAGCGCTGGAGGAGATAGCCATGGTCCTGCGGGGCCTCCCCCCAGGAGGGATGATTGAAGTATTCGTACCGCTCCCTCGCCTCCCCGCCGAGGGAGAGATACCATGAGCCCGACTCGTTGAGAGTCACATATTTAAGCGGGTCCCAGAAGTCGATATGCCGGGCGGAATCGCGCAGATAGCGGTAATCCTCGTCGGCACGGTTCAACCGATAGGGAGGGGTCTGGAGGGGAGTTCCCGTTTCGGCACGTGCAGCCTCCGGGCGACTGAGAAGTATCGCGACCAGCATGTAAAATAATGCAGCAAACCGGTGAACGCTCATCGCATTGCTTACCTCTCGTCATCCATTCACTGATCTCTCCTTGCCCAATCTCCCTGCATCTTCTATACTTCTACCGAGCCCTAACGAAAAGCCAACCGACCGGGACATCCGCGTCAGTGTTGGGAAGGGAGTGACCATGGCCTACTGGCTCTTCAAAAGCGAACCGGGCTGCTTCTCCATCGAGGACCTGCACAACCGGCCCGGCATGACCGAACATTGGGACGGGGTGCGCAACTACCAGGCCCGCAACTACCTGCGTGATGCCGTCAAGCCCGGGGACCTGGTGCTGTTCTATCACAGCAATATCCCTGAGCCGGTGGTGGCCGGAATTGCCGAGGTCGTCCGCGGAGGGTACCCGGACTACACCGCATTCGATCCGGGCAGTGAGCATTTTGACCCGAACTCATCCCCCGGCGCGCCGGTCTGGTACATGGTGGACGTGCGCTACGTTGCCGCAATGCCCCGCCCGGTGGCACTGGAGCAGATCAAGGGGAACCCACTGTTGGCAGCCATGCCGCTGGTGAAGCGCAGCCGTCTCTCCATCCAGCCGGTGACCCCGGAAGAGTGGCGGATCATCCTCGCCATGGGGGGAATGACCGACCAGTGACGGTAGAGCCTTGACTTAGCTGTCAAAAGTGTAATGCCGAAACCGGCATATGCAAGCTCCGGATAATTATAACGGGTTATCACTTCCAGAAACCATACCCGAGATGAGGCAGAGCCCGGAGGATTTCAGCCACCGACCGGGACCGCCCGCCATCCCTGCCGAAAAAAAAGATCGCCAATCCAGCACCTTGTGTCATGCCATACAAATGGCACGGTATCTGCTCCATCCCTTGGCAGACGAGTCGAACCGACAACCTAATAGAGATAGCCGATAATACTAAACCACCCGCGAGGGTGGGACGGAAAGCCCACAGGGTCTTCAGAAGACAGCCGGGTTGCCGAAATATCTCCGGATATTCAGCCCCGGCTTTTTTGCGTCCTCAAAAAAGAGGATAACACCATGCAGAAGAAAGGAGACGCATATGCGAAAACTTATGTTGTGCCTTGCAGTTGCCGTAACGGTAACAGGAACCACTGCCCACGCCGCTGACGTCGGTTTCAATGTGGGGGTAAGCATCGGCAATGTGCCCCGGATTTATGCGCCTGCACCTCCCTATGCCCCCCCACCCGTCGTGATCGAACAGCGGCCGGAATTCGTCCAGCCAGCCGAGCTCGGCTTTTACGCGGCGGTCGGTGTCCCCTATGACCTCTTCTACGTTTCCGGCCGCTACTATCTTTCACGCGGCAATGTCTGGTACAGCGCCCCCTATTACAATGGACCATGGGTGACCGCTCGCTACCAGACCCTCCCCTGGGGGCTCCGCAGATACCCGTTTGAAAGGATCCGCTATTACCGGGACATGGAGTACAGGCGAAGCTGCGATCATGATGGCCCGCAATGGGGAAGATATATTACCCCTGACCAGGAATGGCGGGAACGCCGCCGGCATGACCAGCGCCAGTGGAAAGAGGCGAGAAGATGGGAAAAGGAATACCGCAAGCATGACAGGGAGAGATGGCATGACGATGACGATGATGACGATTGATTACGTTTCTCTTGTTGCATGATAATAGACACAAGCGGGCTTCCCTCCGAATTACCGCGGGGGGAAGCCGCTTGAGAAAGAACTCTTACCTGCACCGATGCCAACACACCACGTAGTCAAATAAGATAGAGCACCCCTTTTCCCTTTCCCTGACCCGCATTTCATTTCATTTCTTCAAACGCAATTAAAGTTGCAGGCTGATTTTACGATAAGACAAACTGCATCTATAATAATAAAACTTAATTCAAAGGGGGCTTCAATGAATAAACTGCCATTACTTTTTCTCACTTTATTTTTGTCCTTTAACGCATCGTCCGCATATGCTGAACATATTAAACTTGCAGGCTCCGGCCAGATGATCCCCCTTATAATGGAACTTGGCAAGGCCTACATGAAAAAATATCCACAGGACATCGTAGAAGTTAACCAGAAAGCCCTCGGCCAGGTAGGTGGCGTGATGGCGGTAAATAACGGCGCCATCGACATCGCTATGTCGGCCCGTAGCCTTGACAAAAATGAAAAGGTTCTTCAGGTCCAGGCTTATGAGTTTGCCGTGGTCCCCGGCCTTTTTGCGGTGAACGACAACGTGCCGGTAAAAGCAGTTACCGGCAGACAGATATGTGATATCTATTCCGGCAAAATCAAGAACTGGAAGGAAGTTGGAGGCCATGACGCCCCAATAGTTGTCTTGACCAGGCCGGAGTCTGATTCCACCAAGATAGCCGTACGCCAGGGGATAGCTTGTTTTGAAGAGCTAAAAGAGCCCGTGGATGTTGTCGTCCTGCCCAAAGCCAAAGATATGTTTAATACCCTGACCGCTACACCTAACGCCATAGGCATGATTGACACGGTGGCGCTTTCCGATGCCGCTGGAAAAGCAAAAGCCCTGAAGCTTGACGGCAAGGACGTGTCGCCGTCCAGCCAGTGGCCCATACTTCATCACTACCATCTGGTGCTGGGCAAAAACCGGGGTGAGGCTGTGAAAAGATTCTTACGATTCATCAAAACCCCTGAAGCCCAGGCCGTAATCAAAAAGGAAAAAGCGACTCCTCTGAACTTCACCTTATAACAAGCCGGAATTAATCGATCATGAAACAAATGAATTTATCAATCAAATTTATATTCAGGGTTTTTCTTATCCTTGTCGTGGGACAGATTGTCGTTTTTTTCTGGTTGTATTCCAATACCAACCGAATGTTTACGGATGATCTGAGACACAAAGTTACCGTGGCGTCAAAACTCCTGTCGGTTGCTTCCGCCCGGTCTCTTACGGATTATGACTTTACCTATCTGGGCCTCATTATGGATGAGACCCTCAAGGACGTAGACATCAATGAGATAGAACTAGTTGATAAAAGTGGTGTCAGTGTAATGAAGAAATCGGAAAAGGCCTCGGGAAAAAATCAGAAAGTGACCATCCCTGTTAAGAACGGCACAGAAGAGGTCGGTAAATTATACGTACAGTTTGCTCATAACAGAGTAAGCGGAGAAACATTCAGACAGCTTTCCACTGCTTTTGCGCTTCTGTCAGCGGTAAACCTTGTCCTATTCATTCTGGTCAATCTGTTTTTTAAAAAAGATGTCGGGAACCGGATTATATCCATCTGCTCAAGCATAAATAAGGTTACGGAAGGTGATCTTACCCAATGTATCGGCAATGGCGGAAGTGATGAAATAGGAACCATTATAAATGGCTTTGATTTCCTCGTTAAACGGCTTTCTTTGACCATAGGGAAATTCAAGACAATTTCCGGCAACGTTTCAACGACAACCTCAGATATGAACACAAAGTTTACCGGCATAATTAATGTCATTAACCAGCAGCAGTGTTCCACTGAAGAAATTTCAATTGCCGTGAAAGACGCGTCACAAGCACAGAAGCAAATCATCGACAACAGTAACAGGCTGTTGGATTTATCCAACGATAATACGTTGGCGTTATCGGAAATTGGAGCCGCATCCAATGAAATCGCTGCCAAAGTCGATGAGTTGAACAGCAATATCAGTTCCTATCATGCGACGGTAAACGAGCTTAATCAGTCGGCAATAAATGTCGCTTCAATGGCAAACAACGCCTCAAAGGCCGTCAAAGAGGCATCCACTTCAGTAGAGAACGTGAACGACTCGGTAAAGGAGATTGAGCGGGTCGTCAAGGAATCCACAGAACTGAGTGTCCAGACTACCGCGGTAATATCGGAAAAAGGGATTGCCTCTGTTAGTGAAGCAATTGAAAGCATGCACCAAATTGAATCCTTTGTAGATTCTCTGGTCAACTCCATTACCAGGCTTGGTTCGAAGTCAAAGGATATCGCCCAGATAGTTTCCGTGATAAACGAGATTACCGATCAGACCAAACTTTTGTCGCTTAATGCGTCTATAATAGCAGCACAGGCGGGAGAACAGGGGAAAAGTTTTGCCGTTGTCGCCAATGAAATGAAACTCCTTTCTGAAAAGACGGCAGGTTTTACCAGAGAAATTGAGAATATAACCATAGCTATCCAACATGAGATTAATAACGTGGTTCAGGAAACAAATAAAACATCCATTACGGTCCAGGATGGCAGTAGAATCGTCGAAAAGGCCGGAGATGCCTTGCAGGAAATTCTTGCATCCTCTCAGAAGTCCACTGGGATGGTCGAGCTCATTGAGCGGGCAACCATTGAACAGAGCCATAATCTTGAACAAATAGTCATTGCCATAAACAAATTGCAGAAGCTGAACTTTGAAGTTAACAGGGCAACCGTGGAACAAGAAAAAAACACCACCTATCTTGTTGGAGGCATCGGGGCCATCAAGGATGCCATCGAAACAACTCGCAGAGCCACCGAAGAACAGGCCACCACGTTGGAATCGATAGTGTGGAATCTGGGATTGGCAAATGAAAAGACTGCGGGAATAGCCGCGGCGTCTGCACAGCAGCAGACGGTGAATGAGGCAATTATTGACTCGATGGATAAGGTAATAAAAGTAAGTTTCAGAACTATCAACGAAGTAAAGGATGCTTCTTTAGCTCTATCTACCATCAATACTGAAGTTGAAGTGTTGAGCAAGGAAATAAAAATGTTTCAGACTGAGTAATATCCCGTCTAAAAAGAGTCGTAACCTGCCTCTGAGTTATCAGCCCCATAACTCATCCCGGTCACCTCAGCGGGCATCGATCATTGCGCATATTCAATTGTTTGGTATGATTAAGAGGATGCGTCCGGTAAGGCTTCGGCAGTTTTGGTCATTCAGGCGCTCGATCCGGCTTCTTCTACCGAATTTGCGAAGATCAGGAGGGAACCATGAATCTGGAAAGCCATGCGGTAAAAATAGACATTCCTGATGGGTGCAACATCATCCTCGGGCAAACCCACTTTATCAAAACGGCGGAAGACCTCTATGAAATAATTGCCACGACGGTGCCGCAGGCAAGGTTCGGGGTAGCCTTCACCGAAGCGTCCGGACCCTGCCTGATTCGCACGGAAGGGAATGACGAAGAACTCATAAAGTCGTGTGTGAAGAATCTGCAGGCAATAGGTGCCGGCCACATATTCTGCATCCTGCTCCGGGACGCCTATCCCATTAACATCCTCACCCAGGTCAAGAACTGTCCGGAAGTATGCCGAATTTTCTGTGCCACCGCAAACCCGCTGGAGGTGGTCGTAGCGTCAACCAACCAGGGGTGGGGCGTTCTCGGCGTTATCGACGGATTCCCGCCTAAAGGGGTGGAAACCGAAGAGGATCGGTCAAAGCGGAGGGATTTCCTGCGCGCGATCGGATACAAGCGCTGAAGGGCCTCTCTGTTCATCCGCTTCAAAAGAACAAATGTCGACATGTCTGATCGCGTAATACTGTCCGATTATCCGCATGTGTCGGCCTCATTGAGAGCGGCTTTTTCGTCTTGCCTTGAATGCAGCCATAACTCTCCGAAAATGTTAATTCTTCACTTCCTCAACATAACTTTCCCTTAATTTTTTTTCGGTTATGCCGATAAACATACAAATACCCACTCGACCAATCCGACCCCGACTTTACAGCTTGCTCACATCCCCCACTCTGCCTTCGATATCGGTTTTTGTCAGACCAAAGAGGTGCATTTATGAAGCCGATTTATACCAAAAACGATTACCAGATACTCGTTGATACCGACCAGCACCGTGCATGTATCGTCAAAGGGACAAACAGCGTCTACGTATCGTTGGAAGAACTTACCCCTCTCTCTTCGCTGGCAGCCAAACATCTGCGTATGATGGGGTGCGACCCTAAAAAGTACATGAACATCGGTCACACCAACCAGGTAATTCTGAAAGAAGCAGCTCCGGCGTGGGAAGAGGCTGTGGCACGGGCAAACAATGCCGACCGTAAAACGGACACATCAATGGTTCCAATCTTCTGGCAGAATCTTTCCGGCCTCCTTGAACTGAGGGAAGCTGAAGATACATACGCAGCCTGCCAGAAATCGGCAAGCCTTATGCTCGAGTACCAGCAGCGGGGCCTTCCTCCCGCCCAGCTCATGGAACTGCGGAGGAAACATCCTCGTTCGGCGGCATATATTCTTGCGGAAGCATACGCATTCTCGGGAAATGAGGAGATAGCCGGGCGCGCCAGAAAGGCGATGCATATTCTCGTTACGAACGGACAAATTAAGGACGCGCTTTCCCTCTTACCCGATTCCCCGCCGGATGCCCCTTTTTCCGAACAGTTGAGGATGATATTATGAGAATGCTTTGATTGGTTGAATTGTCGGACGATAACGTGTAAAGTCAACATCTCAGCAACGTAAAGTTATTCAATGATGCACAATAATGCGATGTCCAACTTGAACGAAACCATTAACATCATAATGCCCATGGTAGAAAAACATAAAGTTCTCGAAGCCCATATTCAGGATCTCACCGATCTTATCGGCGTCGCAAGGACTGTCGTTTCCACGCTTGACCTGGACAAAGTGCTCGATTCGGTATTGGCGAGCGCTTTGCAGTTTATGGAAATGCCATCGGGGATGCTTGCGGTCTATGATGAAACGTCTCAGGAAACGGTCCCCCATGCCCATACCGGTCTGTCGACTGAATTTGTCGAAAACGACAGATGGCGGATGTCTGGGAGATGTGACGCCATTACCAGACAGGCAATGGGTGACGGGAATATCCGTTACATCTCCGACCTTGCCCGGGAAGCGGATAGCGCCGATGTTAGCATGTTGCAGGAAAAGATACGCGCTGTTGTCTGTGTGCCGCTCCTTTTGCAGAACCGCCCGGTAGGGGTCCTCTACCTGTATGATTCGGAACCCCGCTTTATTGAAGAAAGGCAACTGGACCTTTTGGCGGTCCTCGCATCGTTTGCCGTCATGTCCATTGACAATGCCAGTCTCCACAGCCGGACAAAACTCATGGCGATAACCGATGGATTGACCGGTCTCCACAACAACCGTTATTTCCAGCAGGTGTTCCCCTATGAGCTGTCCAGGGCAAGGCGATACGCAAAACCGTTGTCGGTCATCATGGCCGATATAGATCATTTTAAAAAGCTTAACGACACCTACGGGCATCCAAAAGGAGACCAAGTGCTTGCGGCAGTCGGCAAGGTCCTGTCCGGTTCACTGCGAGCCGCCGATTTCTCCTTCCGTTACGGGGGAGAGGAATTCGCTATCCTCCTCCCCGAAACAAGACCGGAAGGGGCATTCCTGGTAGCCGAAAGCTTGAGAGAAAAGATATGCAAGGTAGTGACGCCCCTTTTGGGCAGCGATGCCGAACAAAATGTTACTATCAGCCTCGGGGTTTCCTGTTATCCCAATGACGGAAACACCACCGAACAGCTCCTTAAACACGCCGATCAGTGTCTCTACAAGGCAAAGCGGCAGGGAAGGAACCGGGTCTATTGGGAGAGCTTGCCGGCTTAGTCTGCCGCAATCAATCCCTTCCGTTTATTATCAGTTATTGGTTAGCACTTCGTTCTGTTTCTGTTAGTTTCCCTTCAACGCCAGCTGGCCTCCCACCGTTGCAGCCTAAATGATGCCCACCCAAATATTTCCATGAGAAAAGCGCATTTTTTCATTTTTTGTTTATAATTGAAGAAGTCATGAGAAAAATTAATCCAAAAAAGCCTTTCATCCCACCGGAAAAACATGACACGCTCCGTCATGAAATAATTTCCCTCCTTGAGGGAGAGACCCTCTCCGCCAGGGAGATATCCGCAGAAGTCGGCATCCCGGAGAAAGAGGTCTACGGACACCTTGAGCATATCCAGACCAAAAGAAGGGAGCTGCATCTGATTATCACTCCTCCTGTATGCAGAAAATGCGGCTTTGTTTTCACAAAAAGGGAACGGTTGAAAAAACCGGGCAAATGCCCGGTTTGCCGCAGCGAACTGATCAGGGAGCCGTTCTTTACCCTCAGCAAAACCGAATTTTACAGGAGCAGAGAATGATCATCGGAGTCCTGAAAGAGATCAAGATGCATGAATACCGGGTCGGCTTGACACCCGCCGGAGCAGCAGTGCTGAACCGGGACGGGCACACCGTCATGGTGGAGGCGGGTGCAGGGGAAGGAAGCGGCTTTAGCGATGCCGAGTACCTGAAGGCTGGAGCTGAAATCTGCGACCGGAAATTTCTCTGCGGGAAAGCCGAGCTGATCGTGAAGGTCAAGGAGCCGCTCCCCCCGGAGTACGACCTCCTGAGAGAGGGTCAGGCGCTCTTCACTTACCTCCACCTTGCCCCCAACCGCGGCTTGGCTGAGACCCTTCTTAAAAAGGAGGTGACTGCTCTGGGTTACGAAACGCTGCTGAAGGACGGCGCTCTGCCGCTCCTTATCCCCATGAGCGAGATTGCCGGGAGAATGGCGCCACTTATGGGGGCCTATTACCTGCAGCAGATTCACGGCGGTACAGGAGTCCTGGCGAGCGGCGTCCCCGGAGTAAAACAGGCCAAAACCGTAATTCTGGGAGCCGGCGTAGTCGGTTCAAATGCAGTCCGCGTCTCCGTTGGTCTCGGCATGGACACAACGGTGCTGAACACTACGGCGCAACGGCTGCAGAGGCTGGATGAGCTTTATACCGGCAAGATAAGGACCCTGATTCTCACGGAAGAATCCATTCGGGAAGAAATCGTAGGAGCTGACGTTGTCATCGGTGCTGTCCTCGTGCCGGGGGGAAGAACGCCGGTACTGATCACGAGGGAAATGCTCGGGACCATGAAAAGAGGAGCCGTACTGGTGGATGTGTCAGTGGATCAGGGAGGATGCTCCGAAACCAGCAGGCCGACAACCCACGATCACCCGGTTTACGATGTGGACGGCGTCATCCATTACACCGTGGCCAACATGCCCGGTGCTTACCCGAGAACTTCCACCCTGGCGCTGACCAATGCCACACTCCCTTACATCAGGACCCTTGCCGGGCGCGGTATTGCCGAGGCGATCGGGAAAGATCCCGCCATCGCCAGTGCCCTTAACACATACCGGGGCAAAATTATCCACCAGGCGCTTGCGGAGGCCATGGGATCGATTTCAGGTAAAAAGTAAACCATCATTCGAGGATCTCGTCATGAAAGATGCTTCCTGATACGACAACGTCGCTTGTCGGCTTGAAACCCGACCGATTTACGGTAAACTTGACCCATCTCTGCCGGAGAGGAGGGTTCAATGTCGTCGAAAAAGGATAGATATACGAAACTCAAGGAGATGCTGCAGGATCAGAAGCGAAGGAGGTGGAACGAGCTGCGAGAGGAGCTCTTCAGGACGGTGGGGGAAGAGTTGCACTCCCAGGTTGAAATACCTCAGGATGTCGGGGACCAGGGCCTTGTTGATCTCCTTGAAGACATGGGTCTTAACATCGCCGATATCCGGCGACAGGAGTTATCGATGATGGACGAAGCCGTGGGAAAGCTGGAAAGGGGGACCTATGGCGTCTGTGAAGAGTGTGGTAACGAGATCAATGAGGAGAGGCTCAAAGTGATTCCTTTTGCTCTCTATTGCGTGGATTGTCAAAAGCGGCGCGAGGGTCCTCCTTATCCTCCGGGGGCAAAGCTCTGAGACGCGGAGGAAAGAGAGGGAGAGTTACGAAACACAAATTAGCTCAACACAAAAGCCCTGAGGTGTAATCCCAGGGCTTTCTCAAATCACCGAGCCTACTATCGGCGACGTTATTCAACGCCAAGCGCGGGCGTTACCCCAAAATAAGGATTGGCCACCCATTTGAAGTATGTCCCTCCTTCGTTCATAGCCGTTGTAGGCACCTTTTGCCATGCCGCGTAGCTTATCAACGCCTACTACGGCCCATCCGCTGGAACGTTTGAGCTTGAGGACCTGCCCTGATCCTATTAATTCATCAAGATGGAAAGAATCAATCATGGCATCGCCGCCGTCACTTAAGAGTACCCGTACCAGCATACGTCATCCTCCTTTTCCAGTTTTTGCCGTGCTGTAAAATTGTACCATGCAGAAATTATTTATCCAGGTTCAATGGGAAAAGTTTTATCTACAAAAATTCGAAAAATTTTACATAACCAATACAGCAGATGTCGATATTCTTTACACTCTGTCGGAAATGGATAAGAAGTCAGGGTGTTTTTTATGTGAAGCATTACCGTGCAATGTATGTATAACGGAATACAATTAAGCAGTTACTAATTTGTCGACAAAAAAAGCACACAATGCTTGTGTATGGCATTAAAATTGCAAAAAATCATAGTCAGACTCAACCTGACAAAAATAATAACTTATGTTAACCTCTATTGCTCTCTTTGTGCCCGAAATCGTATTTTTCATCAGGGCCGCTTTTGCGGAGGGATGATTGGTAAGCGGTTAGAGAACGAGTAATTACACATTTCAGCATGATCTGGAGGATTTTGCATGAGAGAAGTAAGAAAGTTTACCAGAGTCCCGTTCAAATCTGAAGTGCTGATAAATGCGCAAGGAGAAAACCTTAAGGGCGAATCCGAAAATTTATCCCTCTACGGGCTGTTTGTGAGGATCGATAAAAAATTGGAGATCAACACCAGGGTTGAAGTGATGATACCGTTACACACGCCTCCGGAAGATGCTTACATGGATATCAACGGAGTTGTGGCCAGACAGGATGAAAACGGTGTCGGCATAAAGTTTCAGCAGATAGGGGTTGATGCGTTTATTAATCTGAAAAACATCGTCAGCTACCAATGCGGGAGCGAGGATCAAGTAATGGAGGAATTTTACTCCTACATTGCCCATAAGGACCAACCTGTTGTTTGAAGTCGCACCCGGATAGTACCGAATGACTTCAAATGGCTATGCCAATATTTTGACACAATGTCCACTTTACGACATTAAGGCCTGCCGAACCGCAAGCCTTTTTTTATTTCTCCGCGCCGCCCACTTTTTCTCCCCTTCTCCGAGGTAAGAAGCTGGATCGCCGGAAAATTTATATTTTGCGGTGCATTCTACGGCAAAATGGTTAAAATTATCAAAAAGTACATTCTGCACAGGAGGGAAACATGTTGATAGGCAAGCTTCCTTACAGGTCGGATCTGCTACGCGAGCTGAACAAATTTGCCGCGGCACAGGAAATCAATGGTGGGGTCGTTCAGGTGATGGGGTCGCTGGGACGGGCACGGCTGTCTTTTTATGACCAGAAACTCCACGCTTACAGAGAGCTTGACTTCGACACCCCCCTCGAGATCGTCTCTGGAATGGGGAACATCTCCTTAAGGGAAGACAAAACGTTAGTCCACCTCCACCTGTCGGTCGCCGACAGCCAGGGTAAGGTGTTCGGTGGACACTGCCTTGAAGGATGCAGTGTCTTTGCCGTCGAATTCGTGATCTGGCCGTTCAAAGGAAAAGCGCCCCGGCGCGCTCCCGACCACGCCACCGGTCTCCTCCTCTGGGAGGATAACGTCTACTCGGACGAATCATAAAACCATTTCAGAAACCGCTTCATCAGCAACCCAATGATTGAAGCGGCTTTTCGTCGATCATGCCGGAGTAAACAGCATCATGCTGACGTTCACAATCACAGCCTCAGACCACTGCCGGTCGGTGGAGAGCTTTCTCCGGAACCTCCTTCCGGCAGCCCCCATCTCCTACCTGAAAAAGCTGATAAAGTCCGGCCACCTAGCCGTAAACGGCGCATCCCCTCTGCCCGGCACAATTCTTAAGCTTGCCGACACGATTACCCTCAAGGAGAGCTCAAAAATACGTGAACTCCTGACGGGAAGAAGGCCGGAAGCCGACATACTCTATGAAGACCAGTGGATCGTGGTCTTCAATAAGCCGCCGGATATTCCCGTACACCGGGCTGCGGAAGATGAAGGTCGAAACATGGTACAGCTCGGGGAAAAGTTCCTTGCGGAGCGCGGCATGAAGGCAGATACAGACGACCGGGCAAGGACGGCTGCCTATAAACTCCGGCCTGTTAACCGCCTCGACCGCGGTACCTCCGGTGCGGTTATCATGGCCAAAAGTCCTACGGCCGCTGGAATGTTCGGCAGGCTGGTTAAGGAAGAGGGATTGGGAAAGCTGTACCTGGCAGTGATGGAAGGAACCCCCCCGGATGAAGGGACCATCACCGCGCCTGTGGAGGGGAAGGAATCGGAAACCCGTTACCGTCTGATCTTCCAGGGAGAAGAAGGGGCTCTCGCCGCCGTTTATCCAGTTTCCGGACGAATGCACCAGATACGGCAGCATTTCAAGCTTATAGGCCACCCCGTTTGGGGCGACCGACGGTACGGCGGGCGACCGCTCCCTGGCTTTGCAGGCCATGCACTTCACTCCTTCAGGACCACCCTTACCCATCCTGCCACCGGCGAGCGTCTTGCCATCTACGCCCCCCTCCCGGAGGGGATCCGTTCTCTCATCAGCCGGCTTGCGGGTAACACATACGCACACGTCCTGCAATCGCTCCCGGATATTCCCGCTGAAATAATCAGATAGTCTTACCATATATGCCCAAGGTTAGACGCCCCTTCACCCTAATTTGTCACTCCACCAGCAATCTTAGCCGAACATTAATTTTTGTTTTTTTAACTTGACTAAAGGGGTTCTGTTAAGTAAAATCCGGTTCTAATTTTAATGTATACAGAATACAGTTTAAGAAACCGTACTAAGCGCCCTAAAGCCGTATCGAAGGAAATTTTCAAGGTCTTTTAGGATCTTGTTTAAACACCAACACAAAACAGGAGGTAGAAGATGTCTGATTTCGGTACATTGGAAAGTCGCGTTCGTCGAAAGTCACTGCTCAGCAAGGTCATGAAGCCTGAAGACACCATCCAGTTCTTCAAGGCTGGCCAGAACCTCGCCTGGTCCGGATTCACTCCAGCAGGTTACCCGAAAGTAGTGCCTATCGCTCTGGCTGACCACGTCGAAAAGAACAACCTGCAGGGCAAGATGAAGTTCAACCTGTTCATCGGCGCCTCTGTCGGCGCGGAAACCGAAGATCGCTGGGCGACTCTCGACATGATCGACCGCCGCTGGCCCTATCAGACCGGCAAGAACATCGCCGACGGCATCAACAAGGGCCGCATCCGGATGGGCGACAAGCACCTCGGCCACTTCGCCCAGGACATCAGCTATGGCTTCTACACCGAGAACGGCCGCTACGACATCGGCATCATCGAGGTTTCGGCGATCACCGAGGACTGCGGCCTGGCGCTGACCACTTCCTGCGGCATCGTCGCCGAGATGATTAACCTCTGCGACAAGATCATCATCGAGGTCAACACCGGCCAGCCCTCCTTCGAGGGGATGCACGACATCCACATGCAGCAGAAGCCGCCGTACCGTGCGCCGTTCCTGATCACCGCGGCCGACAGCCGCATCGGCACCCCCTACGTGCCGTGCGACCCGGACAAGATCGTGGCCGTGGTCGAGTCGAAGCTCCGCGACAAGGGGCGCGCCTTTACCGAGATGGACGACACCTCGGAAGCGATCGCCGGGCACATAATGGAGTTCTTCGCCCACGAGATCAAGAGGGGTCGTCTCCCCGAGAACCTGCTGCCGCTGCAGTCCGGCGTCGGTTCCATCGCCAACGCCGTTGTCGGCGGTCTGGCCAAGGGTCCGTTCCACAATCTGTCGGTCTACACCGAGGTGCTCCAGGACACCATGCTGGACTTCTTCGACGGCGGCAACCTGAGATGCGCCTCCTCCTGCTCGCTCTCTCTCTCCGAGACCCCGGGCTTCCCGCGCTTCTTCGACAACTGGGAGCGGTATTTCAGCAAGATCACCCTGCGCCCGCTCTCCATCGCCAACGCTCCCGAGCCGATCCGTCGTCTCGGATGCATCGCCATGAATACCCCGGTTGAGTTCGACATCTATGCCCACGCCAACTCCACCCTGGTCGGCGGCACCCGCATGATCAACGGCCTCGGCGGCTCCGGAGACTACCTGCGCAACGGCTACCTGAAGATCATGCACTCCCCGTCATCCCGTCCGTCCAAGACCGACCCGAACGGAATCACCTGTGTCGTGCCGAAGGCGCCGCATATTGACCACACCGAGCACGACCTCGACGTGCTGGTAACCGAGCAGGGTCTGGCCGACCTCCGTGGTCTCTGCCCGCGTGACCGCGCCCTGAAGATCATCGAGAAGTGCGCGCACCCGGACTACAAACCGATCCTCACCGACTACTTCGAAATGGCCAAGAAGGAGACCCTGGCCAAGGGGATCGGCCATGAGCCGCAGCTGTTCGACCGTGCCTTCAAGATGCAGCTCAACCTGGCGCAGAACGGCACCATGAAGATCAAGAACTGGGACATCAAGGTCGACCTCTGCGAATAATGCAGAATCTGTCAAAGCAAGAAAGCCCCGCCGGGAAACCGGCGGGGCTTTCTTGTTTACTCGGATCGGCAGAAGGAAAACGGAATGGCAGGGCTCCCCTCAGCCGGCATGGGGCGCGCCGCAGGGCAAGGATTTCGCTGCGCAGGGGCGCGTCACCTCATACTCCCGGAGGTAGGCCCCCGGCTTCATCATTTTCTGTGTGCGCCACAAGACCCGGGCGATGTAAGGGATCTGGGAAGGACGGACCTGCCGTATCCAATCCATCAGGCTTTTGTCGCCCGAAGTGTTAAGGATCGATCTCCGCCAGGTCTCAGCATAGAGTTCGAAGAACCGTTTGGCCCCGAGGTGCGGCTCCCAGAGGAGGTGGTGCATGTCAAAGTTGGACCAGGGCTGTCCGGCCAGGCGCGAGGAGACCTTCCGATAGAATTCCGTGCCCGGGAGGGGAGTGAGTACGGTATAGCCTGCCCGTTGCAGTCCATGGAGTGCCACGAAATCCCACAACTCCCTGAAATCGTCTTCTGTCCAGTCAGGATCAACGAGAAAGTTCCCGTTTATGCCGTATCCGAGGGAGCGGGCAATCCTCACCGCATCAACGCTCTCCCTGACCCCCGCATCCTTGGTCAGGCCCGCCAGCCCCCCGTCACTGGCCGCCTCGAGCCCCAGAAAGATGTCAAAGTCTTTTGCCAGGGGGCGCCAGGCCTCAAGGAGCCCGGAATTGCCGCATATGACATCGGTACGGGTCTGGACCAGAATCCAGCGCTTAAAGATGCCCCGCCTCTTCAGAGCTGAGGCGAGCTCGAAGCTGCGAGAGGGGTTGTTCCAGAACAGGTCATCGGCAACGAAGATCGCGTCTCCCGTCGTCGCGAAATCCTCCACGACCGCTCCGATGCTACGTTCCCGGAAGCTTTGATCGTAGAGCTGCCATACGGAGCAGAAGGAGCAGCGGTGTGGGCAGCCGCGGGCCGTTTCGATGAGCCATACCGGCTTGAATAACAGACAATGGTATCCGAAACGGTGTCTGGCAACGAGGTCCCGCGCCGGGAGGGGAACGAGGTCGAGACACGTCCTCCCGGCAAGGGACGGCGTGGTAATCCACCCGTCCGGAGTCTTCAGCCGCAGGGCCGGCACCTCCTCAAGCCGTCCTCCTTTCTCAATAACCTCTGCCAGAGTTGGAACAACCTCTTCGCCGTCGTCGATCACGATGGCATCGATATCGTCGTGTTCCAGAGGTTCACAGAAGGCCGCTGCAGCGTGACCGCCGACGACAATGAATGCATCGGGTGTGGCCCGGCGGACCTCACGGGCAATCTCAAGGACCCGGTCGTATTCCAGTGCGTGGAGACAGGAAATGCCCACAAGGCGGGGACGGCTGCGCCGGACCCATGCGGCGGCATGCGGCCGAAATCTGAGGTCAGCGATGGTAACCGAGTGCCCCCTTTCCAGAAGGGCCGCCCCGATGTACTCGAGACCGAGCGGCTCGATGCGGAAGAACGGTCCGAGCCCGAACTGGTCGTTGCCGGGATGGGGACGCAAGAGCAGAATGTTCATGACGGAATCACCCTATGAAGTAGCAGGCCGTTCTTTAGAAACGGTCTCATCAATTGCAAGACAGGTTTGAATAATAGCAATTTGGGAATTATTTGCCCAGCTTTTTGAGCCGTTTGTGCGGCGCCCCCCCATTTTCCCGTGATTGACGCTGAGAAAGTTCATCCCCGATGAAATAAAAAAAAAGCCTGCGAACACAGGCTCTTGTGTGGTGTGCACTCTCGTAGACAACCGTTACACAAGGAGTCACCGGATATTCCTCGGGTCCCATCCGAGATGAAGGCCAAAGTTCAATCTTTTCTTGCAAACTTGAGAGCCGCTGAGTTCAGGCAATAGCGCAGCCCGGTAGGCGGCGGACCGTCGTTGAACACGTGCCCCAGGTGTGCATCGCAACGGGCGCAGAGGACCTCGATCCGCCGCATGAAGAGCGACCGGTCCTCTGCGGTGCGGACGTTCTCCGGGGCAAGGGGGGCCCCGAAGCTCGGCCAGCCGGTGCCCGACTCGAACTTGGTGTCTGAAGTGAACAGGTCAAGACCGCAGCATACGCACTGGTAGATCCCCTTTTCATGATTGTTCCAGTAGGCGTTGGCAAATGGCTTTTCCGTTCCCTTTCTGCGCGTCACTTTGAACTGCTCCGGAGTAAGGAGCTTGCGCCACTCATCATCACTTTTGATTACCCTTTCCGTCATGACATACCCTTTCGTCTCCGCCGAGTAGACCCGGATTGTTCCGGCGGCGCTCTTGCGCTGCTTCTCTGTAGCAGCAAAGGCGAACACGGCAGCCGCCGCAAGCAGCAATACCATCCCGGCAATACGCATCTTCATGGCCACCTCTTTCTACTCAACCCATCTTGGTCTCAAAGATATTGTACCGTGAAACGGCAATTCTGCAAAACCCGCAATGCCGGCCCCCTCTTTCCCGCATTGCCGCCCCGTTCATATTTTGGGTTGACAAGAAGGCTTTCACGTTCTATAAAGATTAATGGGACCGTTTATGTCCTATTTGTTTCTTGTATTTGAACCAGGAAAGGAGATCCTCATGCACCATCGCACCACACGGTTAGTCGCACTCTTCAGCCTCATGCTCCTCTTTGCCACTACCGCTCAAACCCACGCCCTGCCAACGGTCCTCTTCGACCAGGGACACGGCCAAAAATTCGTCATGGACAAGGACGGCGACCTTCACCTGTCCCGCCTCGCGGGCCTGTTCCGCGATGCAGGCTTTAGCGTGACCGCTGCCGGCGCGCCGTTTACCGCCGAACTCCTTGCCGGCGCAAACGTGCTCATTCTCGCCGGCACGTTCCGCCCTTACACCACCGAGGAAATCGACGCCATCACCACCTTCGTCGCCCGGGGCGGTTCGCTCTGCATCATGCTTCACATCGCCTCTCCGCTTGTCCCTCTTTTGGACCGATTCGGTGTGGTAACCTCCGGCTCCGCGATCCATGAGCAGGAAGGAGTTATCAACGGCAATCCTCTGGCCTTCCGGGTCACCCGGTTATCGGACCATCCTCTGTTCCAGGGGATACAGCAGTTCACTCTTTATAGCGGCTGGGCTCTTCTCGATGATCACCCCGAAGTCCGGGTCATTGCGCGCACCTCCCCCGGCGCCTGGATCGATTTGAACGGCAACCGGCGTGCCGACCCGGAAGATGCCCAGCAGTCGTTCGCGGTGGCTGTAGCAGGCCGGTCCGGCAGCGGCCGGTTCGTGGTCTTCGGTGACGACGGGATCTTTCAGAACAGGGTCCTGGTCGGGGACAACCTCGCCCTTGGCCGCAATCTGGCCGCATGGCTCGCTGCCGGAGCAACCCAATCCGCACCGTAACAACCGTCAGCACATAAAAAAAAGTCCCCGCCGAAAGACGGGGACTTTGTCAACAGTCCGGGGCCTGCTCTTGCAGGCCCCTTTTCAGTTGGAGGAAGAAATTGAAGCCTAGTTTGCGTTCAGGAATGCCGCCAAGTCACTGAGTTGCGTGGCTGACAGGGTTATCCCCTTATGGCCGCCATTGATCTTGCTGCTGGCCGTTGAACCTTTCTTGGAAAGATTGGGAGCGGAACCGGAAAGGTCGTAGGTGCCGAGATTATGGCATGCGGCGCAGTTGCTGTCGTAAATGGTTTTCCCTGCAGCGGGCGCCGGCGCCGGTGTAGTAGCCGGTGGAGTAACCGGGGCTGTAACCGGTTGAGTCGCCGGGGCAGATTGTGCATTCAGGTACGCCGCCAGGTCAGCGATCTGGGTAGCTGAAAGGGTTATCCCGTTGTGCCCGCCCGCCAATTTGCCGGCCACCTTTGTACCCTTGGCAGAAAGGTTCATGGCCGAGGTGCCGGTGAGTGCGTGGCAGCCGGCACAGTTGCCGTCATAGACGGTTTTTCCCGCAGTCGGGGACGGAGCAGGAGTCGTCACTGGCGTAGTGACAGGGGTGGTTGCAGGAGTGGTTGCCGGAGTGGTTGCAGGAGTGGTGGCTGGGGCAGTGACAGGAGCAGTCTGCCCACCCAGGTACGCCGCCAGATCAGCGATTTGGGTGGCTGAAAGGGAAATCCCGTTGTGCCCGGCCGTCAATTTTCCGGCCACCTTTGTACCCTTGGCAGAAAGGTTCATTATCGAGGTGCCGGTGAGAGTGTGGCAGCCGGCACAGTTGCCGTCATAGACGGTTTTTCCCGCAGTAGGGGCCTGAGCAGGAGTCGTCACTGGGGTAGTGGCTGGGGCAGTTGCAGGAGTGGTGGCTGGGACAGCGGCAGTAACGGTTTGTCCATCCAGGTATGCCGCCAGACTTGCGATCTGGGCAGCAGAAAGGGTAATCCCGTTGTGTCCGGCCGCCAATTTGCCGGCAACCTTTGCACCCTTGGCGGTCAGATTCATTATCGTAGTGCCGGAAAGCGTGTGGCACCCGGCGCAGTTGTCGGCATACAGTGCCGCACCGTCATCTGCCGGAGTGAGTGGCACCTGGGACGATGCCGACTTATCGGCGGCCGGCGCTGAAGTCAGAGACCCTCCTTCCCTGTTGCCACTGCCACAGCCTGCCAGCATAATGGTGGCGACTGCGGTACATATTGTTATCAGCCTGTTGATGGATTTGTTCATCACCTCTCCTTTCGCTTCGATGCCAGCGCTCCGGATGAATTCCGGAGCGCCCGCCTGTTGTGCGGTTTTGCCGGTCTCACGCGCGCTTTGCCGTCATTTACCCGCGTTGTTATTTCCTGATGTTGGCCGGAAGACTCTATCTTCTGTTGCAAGGCGGACACAAAAACAGCCGGGCCGTAATATCCATGATATTTCGGCGACCCGGCTGTCTCGGTGAGACCCTGTAGGCTTTCCGCCCCATCCTCGCGGATGGTTTAGTATTCTCGTCTATCTAAAACACGATTTATTGCGTATTTCAAAATACCTTACCCTAAGTGAATTCATCCCGTCAAGCAAAATGTAATTATAGTGTTACCGTTTTGTATATCAATTTTCCTGCCGCTGTGACCAACGCTGAACCGGCGGGGTTTTTGCTTTCTATGTTTGTCTAATTCGCGAAAATGCGCTATGCTCTCCCGGTCTAGCAAAACCACCAGGCAGGCCCTGCTTGCCGGAACGAGGAACTATCATGCCCAAAGTTTTTGGAAAATTCTTTATCGCCGTACTCTTCAGTTCTTCCCTCATTGCCCTGCCGGCCATAACCGGTGCTGTAGAGACCAATCCCGACCTTAAGCCAAAAGCCGGCGACGAACTCCCTACAAATCCGGCGGTGCCCGCTACGGCAAGCCCTGTGCAGAAAGTTGCCGAACCGGCCAAGGTGGAGCGGGCCTTTACAATCGGCTTTGCCGATATCGTCAGGATCGGCAGCGAATCGACCCAGGGGAAGGCAGCCCAGGCCCGGCTCAAGGGGAAAAAAGACAAGTTACAGACCCAGATCACCGCCAGGAAAAAGCAGCTGGAAAAGCAGAAAGCCGCGATCGAGGAGAAACTGGCAACCTTTACCCCCCAACAGCGGGCGGTCAAGGCCAAGGAGTTCGAAAAAAAGATCGAGGATTACCAGAAGTTCGTACAGAACGCCGAGAAGGAACTCCAGACCATGCAGGAGGAGCTTACCCGCAAGCTTTTCCGCGAGATCGAGCAGGTTGTCGACACCTATGGCAAGGCCAACGGCTATGCGGCCATCATTGTGAAGAAGGAGCTCCTCTATCTCGGCAGCGAGGTAAAAACTCAGGACGTAACGGATGATATCCTGAAGCTGGTGAATGAAAAGGGGTAAAATCGAATTTTCGCTACGATTTTTAAGTCCGACAGACTCCCATAATTGCACGTTTTGACAATGCGCCGGCTTCTCAGGCAACGTGCTTACGCGGACAGTGCCACTACAGAAGAAAGAGGTTTTTGATGGCCATGTCCTCCCCGGATACGATGCTTGCCGGGAAAACAGTCCGGATACTCCTGGTCGAAGATTCACTTCTCCATGTTGAGTTGATCCGCGAAGCCTTGGCGGTTAGAGATCTGCAGATCAAACTGAGTGTTGCACGCAGCCTTGCCGAAGCACGCGACAAGCTGGCAGAGCTTCGACCCGATCTGGCGATTGTCGATCTCCTTCTGCCCGACGGCAGCGGCATCGAGCTGTTGTCGGCGGTCAGGGGAGAAACGGCCTTTCCCATCGTGATCCTGACCAGCCAGGGAGACGAGAAGGAAGCGGTGGAAGCAATGAAGAGCGGTGCCCTCGATTACCTGCTCAAGTCCCCCGCCACCCTGGCGGACATGCCGCACATTGTCGAGCGGGCTCTGCGGGAATGGGATCACATCGTCGAACGCCGGCGGGCGGAGAAGACGCTGCGTGAGAGCGAGGAGCGGTTCCGTTCGGTTTTCACCATAGCCGCTGCCGGTATGGTCATCATATCACCCACGGGGGAAATTCTGCAGGCGAATCCGGCCTTTTGCAGTTTACTCGGCTACAGCGAAGCAGAACTGGCGCATCTCACCATCGAGGACGTAACCCATCCCGAAGACCAGGACAGAACATCCCTCCATTACGGCGAAATATTCGCCGGCAAGCGGCAGCACCTCCACTATGAGAAACGGTATGTGCGCAAAGACGGCCAGACCGTCTGGGGACACGCCTCGGTGGCCTGCGTCATAAAAGCCGATCGACAGGCGCTCTATTGCATCGGACTGGTCCAGGACATCACCGACCGTAAACGGGTGGAAGAGGAACTGCGGGAGGCGAACCGGGATTTGGACGCCTTCGTCTATACCGTTTCCCACGACCTCCGTTCGCCGCTTACCCCCATCATCGGTTACACCGAGTTTCTCAGGGAGCAGTACGGGGAACGTCTGGATGAGCAAGCAAGGAACATCCTTACGGAGGTAGAACGACAGGGGCACAGGATGCTGGGGCTTCTGGAAGACCTTCTCGCCCTCTCCAGAGTGGGCCATCTGGAGCGCCCTGCCGAGCCGACTGATAGCAACGAGGTGGTGCGTGAAGTCATGGCGGGGTTGTACAGCCAGCTTGCCAATGCCGGAATTACCGTGCAGACGGGATCCCTGCCGAACCTCCGGATACCGGAGACTCTCCTGACCCAGGTTTTCGATAACCTGATCGGCAATGCCATTCGCTATGCGGGCAAAGATGGCAAGTCAATCGAAGTGGGGGGGGAGAAAAAACGAGAGCGGGTGCGGTTCTATGTCCGCGACCATGGTCCGGGCATCCCGGCAGAGGAGCGGAGTTGCGTGTTCGACCTCTTCTACCGGGGCTCCACGGGGAAAACAATTGAGGGAACAGGGGTGGGCCTTGCCACGGTGCAGAAGATCGCCCGTCTGCATGGGGGCCTGGCCTGGGTGGAAGAAACTCCCGGCGGCGGCAGCACCTTCTGGGTGGAGATGGTCGATGATGCGTCAACTTGAACCTAAAAACGGCAATTGGACACGGATTAACACGGAAAAAGCGGATTAAAACTGATAATTCAAGGAGATAACCGGGGTACTACCACAACCTTTTGGGTTAATGCTCTCAAAGGTTTAAATCCGTGAAAATCCGTATAAATCAGATTTGATCCGTGTTCAAAATGCTTTTTCTGATATGGTTGAATGCAGAGTCGGATTAGAAGGACGCATCAGGGTTGTGTCTGGTTTTGGCCTAAAAAAAAAGCCCCGGGTTTCTCCGGGGCTTTTTTGTGCCGATAACGTACTGTGCTTAAACTCTGGTGACGTTGGCCGCCTGCAGACCCTTCGGCCCTTTGACCAGTTCGAAAGTTACCCTATCGCCTTCAGCCAGGGATTTGAAACCGTCGCTCGTGATGGCGGAGAAATGGACAAATACATCCTCACCGTTCTCCTGCTCAAGAAAACCAAACCCCTTGCTGTCATTAAACCATTTTACCGTTCCGTTTACCATGTTCTTACTTTCTCCTGATACTTCTTGTGTATTTTATCCGGGAATATCCACGGACTTTTCCGACCGTAACAGCTTTGCGTGAACAATGTCAAGCAATTTAAATGCGGCGATTTCACTTTTACAATAGAATTACATGAAATTTGCGGGGATACCAGTAGAATGTAATCAGATGAAACAGTCTGCCCTTTAACCGCCTTGGGAAAAAAGGGAGGAACCCCCTATGAAAATTCTTTTTGTTTATCCCGAGTATCCGGACACCTTCTGGAGTTTCCGGCATGCCCTGAAATTCATCGGCAAGAAGGCCAGCTTTCCCCCACTGGGACTTCTGACCGTAGCCGCCATGCTTCCCAAAGAGTGGGAAAAACGGCTCGTCGATATGAACGTGCAGCCACTCTCCGACCGGGAACTTACCTGGGCAGACTACGTCTTCATCAGCGCCATGACCGTTCAGAGGGAGTCGGTAAACGACGTCCTGACGCGGTGCCGTCGACTGGGGGTTAAAACCGTCGCCGGCGGACCCCTCTTTACCACCGCCCCGGCAGAGTTTGACGGGGTGGACCACCTGGTGCTGGGCGAGGCGGAAATCACCCTCCCCCTGTTCCTGGATGACCTGGCACGCGGCCAAGCGCACCATATCTATGCGGCCGACCGATTTACAGACATGAATCACACCCCCCTCCCGCTCTGGGAACTGATCAATCCCGGAAAGTACGCCGCCATGAACATCCAGTATTCCCGGGGGTGCCCCTTTGACTGCGAGTTCTGCGACATCACGCAGTTGTTCGGACGCAAACCGCGGACCAAAACCAGTGAGCAGATCGTCATGGAACTGGATGCACTCCATGCACGGGGGTGGCGAGGAGGGGTATTTTTCGTCGACGACAACTTCATCGGCGACAAACGGAAGCTGAAAAACGTGATTCTCCCCGCCATCATCGATTGGCAGGAGCGGGAAAAACATCCCTTCGCCTTTTTTACCGAAGCATCCATCGACCTGGCCGATGACGATGAGTTGATGGCGCTGATGGTAAAGGGAGGGTTCGAGGAGGTGTTTGTCGGCATCGAGACCCCCCATGATGAGGGGCTTTCGGAGAGCGGCAAGGTGCAGAACAAAAACCGCGATCTACTGGCCTCCGTCAGGAGGATTCAGCAGGCCGGCCTGCAGGTGCAGGCGGGGTTCATCGTCGGTTTCGACAGCGACCCGCCGTCCATCTTTGAAAGGCAGATCCGTTTCATTCAGGAGAGCGGCATCGTCACCGCCATGGTCGGCATGCTTACCGCTCTTAGCGGCACCAAGCTCTACCAGCGCCTGCACCGTGAAGGAAGACTGTTGGGAAGCACCTCGGGCAACAACACGGCCGTTGCCCTCAACTTCATTCCGAACATGAAGGCCGATACGCTTATCAACGGCTACCGAACCATCCTCACGACCATTTACTCCCCCAAAAATTATTATCAGCGGGTGACCATGTTTCTCAAGGATTACCAGCCGCTGCAGCAGGGACCGTTTCGCCTGAAGCCGGGATATTGCGGGGCGTTTTTGAAATCGATAGTTGTACTGGGCATCATCGGCAAGGAGAGGTTCCATTTCTGGAAACTCTTTTTCTGGTCCCTCACGAGACGTCCGCGACTGTTTCCGCTTGCCATCACCTTTGCCATCTATGGGTTCCACTTTCGAAAGATTACCGAAAAAATCAGCTGGAGCGGCATGTTCGACAACGGTTTGACGGAATGAACCGAAGCCTGCCGCATCACAAGACGGGATAATATATGGAGCAGGCAATTCGCGCCGAGATTGAGCGATATGTACAGAAGAGCCCCGACAACCGTCGGCCGGGGGGTGGTGAGCCCTACTTTGAAGTGCCCCTCGTCGGCTTTGCCGCGGCTGACGACCAGATATTCGCCCGCTACAAGGAGATCATCGGTCCTTTCCACCTGACCCCACAGGAGCTCATGGAGAGCGACTTCGGAAATGAGGCTCGAGCGGCGACGGTTATCAGCTGGGTCCTTCCCATCGGCCGCACGACAAGGGAGAGCAACCGAAAGCAAGAAACGTGGCCATCCCGTGAGTGGGCCGAGACCAGAACCTTCGGCGAAGTATTCAACGTCACGCTACGGCGGCACATGGTCGGCTGGCTTGCCGAGAAAGGTCATCTGGCGCTCGCCCCGCAGCTCTCCGCAAAATGGCGCGAGATGGGCGACACACCGGTCGGCATCGCCTCCACCTGGTCGGAACGGCACGCTGCCTATGCGGCAGGGCTCGGCACCTTCAGTCTCAGCGACGCCCTCATCACCCAGAGGGGAATCGCCCACCGCCTCGGGAGCGTCATTACCGATCTCGCTCTCTTCCCTTCCCTGCGCCCTGCTGTTGACCACCGGTCAAACTGCCTTTTCTTCCGGGAAGGGAGCTGTGGCATGTGCATCGACCGTTGCCCTGTGGGAGCCATTTCGCAGGAGGGACACGACAAGGCGAAATGCCGCAGTTACGTTTATGGAACAGTCCCACAGGCAGTCGGAGATATGTACGGAGTCGCGGCCACCGGCTGCGGCCTGTGCCAGACGAAGGTTCCATGCGAAGCGATGATTCCGCCGAGCGAGAAAGGAGAGTAAGGATCAACCAAGCTGGATACCCTTTCTTCCTCGCGCCGGGGACTCAAGATATTTTCATACCTATTCATCCTTGCTCAGATAATCCCCTAAAAGCCCGCGACTATGCTCGTCGTCATGACAGTAAACGCATAGATTCTCCCAATTGCTACCGTCAGAAGGATTATAATTATGATTTCCATCCTTATGGTGGACAGTTAGAAGGTGCAGGTTATCTTGTTCGAATTCCCGGCCGCATTTGGCGCAGATCCAGCCGTGGAGTTTAAGGGACTTCTCCCGGTAATTTTCAAGCCCGGCGCGTTCTGTCCGCATTTTGCGGACTAGTTCATCCGCTTCTTCCTGAGAAATTGCCTTTACCATTCGTGGGCGATGGGGAGTGCGTGTCATTGCAATCTCCTCGTTTCCAAATTGGAAACCACTAGTTTCTCATCCGGAGTTTCCGGATGGAATCTCCTTAATATTTTCCGGGAGACCCTCGGCTCTGCAGGAGTACTCACGGAAGTCACAGTTCGTCGCGGAATTTTATCAGCAAGTAAAAGCACACCATACCACCCGCACCCATTATCACGTCACGGAACCACGGAATCGGTTGGTCGAGCATGGAATACAGCAACGGGTCGAGAAGAGCGGTGGTCAACAGCCCGACCGCCCCCCACACGAGAAGCTTCTTCAAGGATATCTCCCCTTCACCATCCGGGTCAGCAGGCGGTCCAGGGCGGAGGCAAACCGCTTCCGGTCGGTGAGGCCGAACTGGGCCGGCCCACCCTGAACGAGCCCCGCCCCACGGAGTTCCTGCATCAGGTCGCGTATTGAGAGCCGCTCCCCCACGTTCTCCTCCGTGTAGAGCTCCCCCCGCGGGTCGAGGGCCACCCCTCCACGGGCGACGATCCGGGCGGCCAGGGGGATGTCGGCGGTAATCACCAGGTCCTGCGGCGCGGCGTGCTGGACAATATAGTCGTCCGCGGCGTCAAAACCCTCGGCAACCACCACGGACGTTACCAGACGGGAATGGGACTTCGACAGGTCCTTGTTCGCCACGAGGCAGACCGGCACCTGAAGGCGCTCCGAGGCCCGGAACACGATCTCCTTGATGACCCGGGGGCACGCGTCTGCGTCAATCCAGATTTTCATGCTCACGGCTCCGTGCATTCAGACTTAACCGGTTGCGGGCCTTTTAAAAACCGCATGGTATTTGTCGAGCTTATCAGCAGTTCTGTGGGAAAGAAACGTAATCAGCTCCCAACCTCCACTCCCCAGCTCGTTCAGCATGTGCACCCTCTCATGCAACCGCTCTTCATAGTCATCTTCATCCAGGGTGTCCAATCCGAAGTAGACGATCTTATATTCCCAGGCCATTGTCTCCCCTCCCCCGACAGTCATGGTGCATTCTCTGAGATAGATAGTACCAGCAAATGAAGCCGTGTCACGGCCTTTCGGCTGGAAAAAAGGGACGGGTCTCACTCACCACCTGTCCCTCTTCCGCTTACCATAAGCCTTTTCAAGCTCTCTATCCCCCAAGGTACGCCTTCTTCACCCGTTCGTCCGCCAGCAATACCCGCGACTCCGCCTCCAGCTTGACCTCGCCGGTCTCAAGCACATAACCCCGGTGGGATATCTCCAAGGCGAAGTGGGCGTTCTGCTCCACCAGCAATACCGTCAGACCGGTCCGGTTCAGTTCGAGGACCGTCTCGAAGATCTTCTCCACCATGAGCGGTGCGAGCCCCAGTGACGGCTCATCGAGCATGAGGAGAACCGGCTTGCACATGAGGGCACGGGCAATTGCGAGCATCTGCTGTTCCCCGCCGGAAAGGGTGCCGCCCGCCTGGCCAATCCGCTCCCGGAGGCGGGGGAAGAGCCCGAGCACCCAGTCGAGCCGCGCGGAGAGCTCCCCCTTTCCCAGCAGGTACCCCCCCAGCGCCAGGTTCTCCCGCACCGACAGGTCATAGAATATCCGCCGCCCCTCGGGGCAGTGGGATATCCCCCGGGCCACAACCTTATGGGACGGCAGGGTATGGATCGGTTCCCCCTGGAAGAGGATGGCGCCCGCCTTGATAGGGTGGACCGCGGAAATGGCCTTCAGTGTGGAGCTTTTGCCGGCGCCGTTGGCGCCGATGAGGGTAACGATCTCGCCGGTCGGGACGGTGAGGGAAACCCCCTTGAGGGCGTGGACCTGGCCGTAGAAAAGCTGGAGATCAGTGATGGTGAGCAAGCTTCCCTCCCCCGAGATAGGCCTCGATGACTCTGGAATTGCTGCGGATCGCCTCCGGATCACCGCAGGCGATGAGCTCGCCATGGTCGAGAACATAGATCCGCTCGGAGATCCCCATCACCATCCTCATGTCGTGCTCGATAAGGACCACGGTGATTCCCTGGGCCTGTACCTTGCGCACCAGCTCCATGACAAAGCCGGTCTCGGTGGCGTTCATCCCCGCCACCGGCTCGTCCAGCAGCAGGATGCGGGGTTCCAGGGCCAGCGCCCTGGCGATCTCCAGCATCTTCTGCTCACCGTAGGTGAGATCGCGGGCCAGGGTATTGCGCCTTTTGTCCAGCCCGACGAAGGCAACCAGCTCACGCGCCTTCCGGTGATTGGCGGCCTCGTCCGCCCTGAAGCGCGGGGTGCGCAGCACCGCGTCCAGGAGGTTGCTTGCAAGGTGGCTCTCCCGGCCGATGAGAATGTTCTCGGTGACGGTCATCTCGGCAAAGGGTTTCAGGTTCTGGAACGAGCGGGCCAGGCCGAGACGGGCGATTTCGTGGGACTTTTTACCGGTGATATTACGGCCATCGAAGAACACCCGGCCGCCGGCGGGGGCACAGGTGCCGGTAATGGCGTTGAAGAAGGTGGTCTTGCCGGCGCCGTTGGGACCGATGACGGCGAGGATCTCCCCCTCGTGCACGGCGATATCGACCCCGGCCAGGGCACGAACCCCGCCGAATTCGACGCTCAGGCCTTCGGTCACCAGGAGGTCACGGGGCGCCATCGGCATGGTCCTCCGCTTCCAGGGCGATGGTGCGGCTCCCCACGAGACCGTGGGGACGAAAGATCATGAAGGCGACCATGAGGGCGCCGAAGATGAGCATCCGGTAGAGGGCGAACTCGCGCAGAAACTCCGGCAGGACGATCAACAGGCCCGCCCCGACCAGAGAGCCGGCCAGGTTGCCGATCCCCCCAAGGACCACCATGCACAGGACCAGCACCGACTCGTAGAAGGTGAAGGAGTCGGGAGAGATAAACCCCTGCTTGGCGGCGAACAGCGCCCCTGCAATGCCGCCGAAGAAGGCGGAGAGAGAAAAGGAGAGGAGGTGCTTCTTGAACACGTCGATCCCCAGGGCGCCGGCGGCCATCTCGTTCTCCCGCACCGCGATCCAGGCCCGGCCGTAGCGGGAGTCGGCGATCCGGGCAATGATGAGGACCACCATGGCCAGTACCGCCAGACAGAACCAGTAGAAGGCCTGGGGCGAGTCAAGGGTGGCGAATCCCAGGGACGGGCGCTTGATGCCGAGGATGCCGTTGGGTCCGCCGGTCAAGGCGTCCAGGTTATTGCAGAATATCTTCACGATCTCGCCGAAGCCGAGGGTCACGATGGCCAGGTAGTCTCCCTTGAGTCGCAGGGTCGGGATGCCGAGCAAGAGCCCGAACAGGAGCGCCACGACCCCGGACGCCGGCAGGGCCAGCCAGAAACCGCAGAGGGCGAACTTGGTGGTGAGGATGCCGGTAGTGTATGCGCCGATGGCGTAAAAGCCGATGAAGCCCAGAACCAGCACCCCCGTGAAGCCGACCGTGATGTTGAGGGCAGAGGCCAGGATCGCATAGAGGAGCGCCGAGGTAAGAACGTCCAGCAGGTAGGTGGAGGCGCCGAAGGGAACGACGACCGCCACCGCGAGGAGGAGCAGAACGAGAGGGGTGCTGCGTTGCCGGAAAAAGCCGACGACCTTCTCCCGCAGCCGACCGATCCCCTCATTGCGCCCTGAAAAGTCGCCGAACCACTTGAGACCCCAGACAACCAGGAACACCGCGGGGAGCCAGGCGGTGTGCAGCTTGAGAAAGGGGGCACAGACGAGCATCAGCCCCAGGTAGAAGAAGAGCTCGGCGGAAAGTTTACGCCCGCTCATGGAGCCTCCTGCCGAGGAGCCCGGCCGGCCGGAAGATGAGCACGGCGATGAGGATGAAGAAGGCGTAGACGTCCTTGTACTCGGTGGAAAAGTAGCCGGCGCCGAGGGCTTCGATGATCCCGAGCAGCAATCCCCCTGCCATGGCGCCGGTGACGCTGCCGATCCCGCCGAGGACGGCGGCGGTGAAGGCCTTCATGCCGCCGAGGTAGCCGATGGTGAAGTTGATGGTGCCGTAATAGAGACCGATCATCACCCCGGCACAGGCGGCCAGGAACGAGCCGACCATGAAGGTGACCGAGATGACCGTATCGACGTTGACCCCCAGGAGCTGGGCCATGAACGGGTCGGTGGAGACCGCCCGGATGGCGGTGCCGAGCCGGGTCCGGTTGATGAACCAGTAGAGCCCGAGCATGAGGACCAGCGACAGGCCGATCATGGTGAGCTGCAGCCAGGTGAAGGAGACTCCGGCAAACGTCATGGTCTGTTGCGTGATGAGCTGGGGAAAAATCTTGTCCTTGGCCCCCATGGTGATCATCACCAGGTTCTGGAAGAAGATCGAGGCGCCGAGGGCGCTGATGAGAGGTGTGAGCTTGGGGGCGCCGCGCAGCGGGCGGTAGCAGATCTTCTCCAGGTAGAAGCCGTAGATGGAGCAGAGACCGGCGGCGACAAGGAAGATCAGGCAGACGAAGACCAGGGTGTGGGTCTGGAAGAACGGCGGCAGAGCAGGCAGGAGCGAGACGCAGATGAACCCCAGGTAGGCGCCGATCATGTAGATCTCGCCGTGGGCGAAGTTGATCAGCTTGAGCACCCCGTAGACGAGGGTATAGCCCAACGCGATGAGGGCGTAGCCGCCGCCGATGGTGATGCCGTTTAGCAGGTGCTGTAAGAACATGTAAACACCAGGAAAAAGGAACGAGGATCGAAGCACGAGGTTTTTTGCCTATCCTCGGACCTCGTTCCTCGCGCCTCGCACCTTATTTTATTTCAACTGCTTGAATTTGCCGCCTTCCACCTTCCACACCACATACGGCGAATCCTTCACATCCCCCTTCTGGTTGAACTGGATGTGGCCGAGGGCGCCGTTGTAGTCGATGGCGCGGATCGCCTCGACAACCTTGGCGCCTTCAATGCTGCCGGCCTTCTGGATAGACTGCAGCAGGATGTTGGCGGCGTCGTAGGCATAGATGGAGTAAACCCCCGGCTCGCCGTACTTCTTGCGGTAGGCTTCATTGAAGTTTTTGGCGCTGGCGATTTCTTTCGTGTCGGGACCGAAGGTGGCATAGGTGCCGTCGGTGGCCGGACCGCCGATCTTGACCAGTTCCTCGCTCATGATGCCGTCGCCGCCGATGAACGGCGCGGTGCCTCCTACCGCCTTGTATTGCTTGATGAGAAGGCCTCCCTCGGTGTAGATGCCGCCGAAGAAGACGGCGTCCGGGTTGGTCGCCTTGATCTTGGTCACCACCGGGGAGTAGTCCTTCTCCCCCTTGGTGATCCCTTCGAAGGCGACCACCTGGGCACCGCTGCCGAGCCCCTTCTGGAACTCCTCGGCGAAGCCCTGGCCGTAAGTGGTCTTGTCATGGATGATGGCGACTTTCTTCACCTTCAGCCTGCCCAGGGCGAACTCGGCCGCCACCTTCCCCTGCTGGTCGTCCCGGCCGCAGACCCGGAACACGTTGGCGAACCCCTGCTCGGTCAGCTGCGGGTTGGTGGAGGCGTGGGATATCTGGGGAATCCCCGCCTTGTGATAGACATCCGACGCCGGGATGGAGCAGCTGCTGTTGAAGTGACCGACCACGCCGGCCACCCCTTCGGTGACGAACTTGTTGGCCACCGCCACCGCCTGGCGCGGCTCGGCCTGGTCGTCGCCCGGCACCAGCTCGATCTTCTTGCCGAGGACGCCCCCCTTGGCGTTCCATTCCTCCACCGCCAGCTTGACGCCGTTCAGCATATCGGCGCCGAACACCGCCTCGGGGCCGGTCAGCTGCCCGGCTGCCCCGATCTTAATCACATTCTCCTCTTTTGTCCCCTTTTTTGTGCAGGCAACCGCCAGCATACACAGGCAGAAAAGCACCAGCCATTTTCTCATAAAGCCCCTCCCGATGGATAATTGTCATGGACAGAACAGATGCAACAGTTTTACACCACCGTTTTGAAAATGCAAGTTTTTTACCATGAAAGCGGGGATCGGGGGTCGGGGAAGCGGGAAGCGGGAAGCGGGAAGCGGGAAGCGGGAAGCGGGAAATAGTGTACGGCAGCAACTGACGACAGGCAACCGAAAAATATTCATGTTTTTCCTGGTCCCTGGTCCCCGATCCCCAGTCCCCGGTCTTGGGAGCGCCTTAGCGGGATGATTTCATTGACAGGCAAGGATGATGGGGGTAATTTAAAGACGCTTAATGGAGGAGAGGATGGGGTCACGGATTCGAGACGTATCGGATTGAAAGCCGCCTTTGCCGGGATTTTTGCCGGTGGGGCGGCTTTTTGCTTTGGAGCAGGTGAATTAAGTAGTCAGGATGTTCCCGGAATTCCCCTTTACCCAACTCCCGGAAATCGGGCCAGACAGCAAGCGCCGAGGGATGAAATCGAGCCTGTGGAATGTTGACCGGTTTTCCTGCCAACAGGCGTAATGGAATATTTTATTTTTTGCAAAGCTATATTTATCAGCTATATGTGTCAATTTTAATTTGCATGAAATCCATATTTAAATAGCTACCAAGGAAGATCACGAGAATTCCCACTATAAGGGAGTTGGAAAGAAGGAAAGAGGGCAAATGAAAATATACAGTTTGTCATTGGCAATTATCTTTTTTTTAAGTTTTAAAGTACTTGCTGCAGATATAGATATCAATAAAGCAAGAAATCTAGTCAGTAATAAGAAGTACTTTGACGCATTAAAAATTGTTGCGCCATGCTTAAAGTCCTCATCTATAAAATCTATTGTTAATCTAGAAGAGTGCCTATATTTAGGTGAAAGTATCGCAGAAGATGCAATCCGGGATTTGAATAAAGGATTTCAAAAAGCCTTTGATAAAGGCGCCAGTTTCCCTTCATGGGAAGGTCTATTGCCATATAACGCACTAGGGTTAAAATTAGGTTACGATACGCCAGGCGCTAACATAGTTTATGAGAATGACTTCTTCAAACAACTTCAAGCTGTGCTTCCGAACTCCAAATATCGTGAAGAAGTTGAATATACTCTGCTTGACAGAAACGCAAGTGTGAACAATTGGGAAAAGTGGAATTCCGAATTAGAGCATTATATAAAAAAAAATCCAAGCGGGACATTTACGCTCCGTGCCAAATTAGCGCTTGCATATAATTATCATGATCTATGGAATCTTATGCACCCAGGTCATGACTGGAGCTTCCTCGTTGTGACCTTTCAGAAGGATGCAAAGTTGGCAAATACTTATAAAGTGAAAGCTTTGAAACTTTATAAGGGAATATTACTCACATCTGACAAATCATCCCTCAAAGATTATGAATTAGCTGATATAAAGGAACGAATTGACAGCTTAGAGAAGAACAAAGCTTCTGGATGCGTCCATATACTCCGAGGATACGATTAGCGTACTCAATCATACTGTGAAACATACTGCCAGAGCTTAAGGGGTCACAGAGCTTAAGCAGAGCTTAAGGAATCACCCATTAAAAGGCTGCTGTCAACGGCAAAAACGTTCCCTATGCAAGGAGGAGGCAGCAGGGACGTTCTGGAGGAGGCAGCAGGGACGTTCTTATCTATTTATCTATTGAAAGAATTAGAAAAATAAATAACAGCGTCCCTCTGGCCATTACCTCTGGCCGTAAACTTCCCCAAAATTGAGACATGCTAAAAGTAGAGCTTTCTGGCAATATATAGGGCCAGGAGGTTCAGATGAAAGGAGGAGGCAGCAGGGACGTTCTTATCTATTTATCTATTGAAAGAATTAGAAACATAAATAACAGCGTCCCTCTGGCCATTAAAAGTTATATGCCAACATCTAATAATATATACCGGCATCTATTATTAGATACTAACCCTGGCCGGTGAATAACGAGTTGTCGTCAAAAGAAAGGAATATCAATGCCCGACGAAATATCAGGCTTCTATAATGATGACGGAAGCAAAATTGATCCGGAATTGGTTCCAAAACCAACTTTGTGCTTAACATGCGGGAAAGATAATGCGGGAGGCATGGAGAAGATCCTTTGCACTTTAACCCGTAGTGACCAGAGCGGTGAAAAGAACTTCAAATGCCATGCATTTGAACCAAAATTGCCGGATTGAACGCAGATATAGACGGGTAAAAATAGGAAAGTAAATGGGGCAACTCTCCATCCTCCATTTTCAAGAGGATTCAGAAAGCCGCGTTTCAATGTCCATACGCCCATGCAGCACACGGACGATCTCTATCGTATCGTTAGGCAGTTGACGATAGAAAATAACGTGGCTACCGGCAGTATGCTTTCGATAACCGTTGCGAATGTCGCTACAATCCTTCCCTTTGAGCGGTGCGGCGGCCAACTGATGAAAACAAGCATCCATCATCTTTAGATACGTGTCGCGCTGCTCGCGACCCCATTGGTTTTGGGTGTAGCGACCAATGTCTTTTAAATCGGCAAAGGCCATGTTAGTGAGGATGATGGATGGCATCAGTTGATGCCTTCGCTGTCGATCTCCTCGATCAAGCCTTTAAGAGAGTAATCGACTGTCCCGCTTTCTTCACCTTCTACAAGAGCACGGCGTAACAAGGAAAGTTTGGTTTCACGTTCTTCCAGAAGCCGTAACCCGGCCCGGATCGCCTCGCTTGCCGAACCGAAACGGCCTTGGGCGACCTGTTGAGAGATGAATTTTTCGTAGTGTGAGCCTAGTGTGACACTAGTATTTTTTTGCATTTTATAGCCTCCAATACTGCCAAGTTGTTATTAACTTATAATATTTATTGGTATCGGTCAAGCCAGAAAGTTGTTAAAAAGTTGAGGCGGTGCTGAGAAAGCGTAGCCAACCATCGGGAGGACCGGTGAACCCGGTCACCCTCAGCCCCGTTACATGCGCCTAAGACAATGAGGAGAAAATGAAAAGATCAATTGCGCTAGCTGTCGTGGCGGGACTGACAATAGGGTGCGTCTCTACCATTACGTCACAACGGCTCAAGAAGTGGAAGTTTATGTTCCGTTGCGGGTCATATCTAACGGTTCCGGCAGTGAAGTGCTCTTAACGCTGTTTCGATTACCCGAGATGTCGGAAGAGCAATATGCTGAGGATCTAAAATTGGTTGAGCAAGATCTGAGGACTCTAAAAGACATTCTGGAGGAATAATTGTCCCCCTTATTCATTCCGACCTACCTCGTTATTATCCAGACGACTTTGGGCATGTTTCGTTTACCCGCTGTTCTTGAAGTACAGGGAGGTCGTAGTGCCGACGCCCAGGGTGCTTTCGACCTCTATCCTGCCCTGATGGGCATCCATAATCGTCTTGCAGAGGCTTAATCCCAGGCCGTAACCGCCGGTACGCTTTGAGCGGGACTTGTCCACCCTGTAGAATGGTTCGAAAATGTAAGGCAGATCTTCCCCCGGAATCCCATGTCCATGGTCTTTAACCTGAACTATGGCGTACCCCTCATGCTGTCTGAACGACAACCTGACTGCTTCACCATCGGCCGGTGAATACTTTATGGCGTTGGTGATGATGTTGTTGAAAACAATCTTGATCAGCATCAGGTCCCCTTGGATTATGGCATCATCGGGGAGAGGATCAATCAGGAGCCCCGGCGGCTGATTCTGATAAAGCTCGCCGATCTCCTGGAAGAGGATTTTGGCCGGAATTGCTTCAATCTTCAGCTCTCCGGCGACATTGCGCAGTCGGGCGGCTTCGAGAATTTCCGAGACCATGGTCTCCATCTCCCTGATATCGTCTGTCAAGGGCTCTTTTACCCGGGCATCCGCGACCATTTCCAGCGCCACTTTCATCCGGGTCAAAGGAGATCTCAGCTCATGGCTCACATCCAGGAGCAGTTGTTCCTTGGCGTAGAGCATGTTGCGTATGCGGACCGTCATGGTGTTGAACCCCTCGGCCAGTTGATCGAATTCAGCCGATCTCCAGTGGGGCACCTGATAATCGAGGTTGCCGTTACTTACCTGCTGCACCCCTTCGGCCAGGAATTTCAATGGGTTCAAGATATGCCGGACGGCAAGATAGGTCAGAACCACAACCGAAGTCAGCAAAACTATCAATAGGGCAGTCCATTTTTCCCAGCCGCTTTCCATGGTGTGTTCCGGCTTCAGGATGAAGACAAAGGCACCGGTCCCTTGCTTGATGAGAATGGGGTAGTTGTCGTGGTGGATCCCACGGATGGAAAGCTGATCCTGCGGCAGGTTCTCCCCCCCCAGTTCATGCAGGATGGGGATTTTATCAGATGTGCTCCACCCCCCTTCGGGACTTTCGAAACGTATCTGTAAACCGGAATCCCTGGCAATCTTCCTGGCCCGCTCCAGGCTGGGGGGCGTTCCCAGATCCTTGACCACATAATTCAGATACTGGGTAACATTCCTCTGCAGGTGCAAATGGGCCGACTTTCGAAAGACATGGGCGAAAAAGCCGCCAACTAGAAGGATGATAACGAGTCCGGCAACAAGACAGATCAGCAGGAGTTGCGCGAAGACCGAATGAAAAATCCGCCGGAACGAGTTATGGCGCATCTTCGGTTTCCTTGGCGATAAATACGTATCCTGTCCCCCAGACGGTTTTGATAAAATCCGGATTCTTTGGATTGTCTTTCAGTTTCTGGCGCAGCCGACTCATGGTAATATCGATGGAGCGGTTGAAAGCCTCGCATTCCATGCCGCGCAAGGCGTCCATGATCTGGTCCCGATTCAGAACCGCTCCCGGATTCTCCACCAGCAGGGATAGTGCCGCAAATTCAGTTGTCGTCAGATCCAGAGGCTGATCATGCAAGGAGGCGAGCCGTTTCTGAAAGTCGATGCCCAATGGGCCGAATCTCCGTTTCGCCGATATCACGCTCTGCTCGGTTCTGCGGAGTATCGACTGGATTCGGGCGGCCAGTTCCCGCGGTTCAAAGGGTTTGGCCAGATAGTCGTCGGCCCCCAGTTCCAGCCCCACAACTCTGTCGGTAAATTCTCCCCTGGCTGTCAGCATGATGATCGGCACCGCCTGGGTACGGCGAATAATCTTGATCACCTCAAAGCCGTTCATCCCCGGGAGCATCACATCCAGAATGATGAGATTCGGTGACAGGTTCTTGAGCTTTTTCAATCCTTCTTCCGGGTGGGTGGCGCTCATTACCTGAAAATCATATTTACCGAGGTATTCGGTAAGCAGCGCATTCAGCTTCTCATCATCATCGATGATGAGGATCGATTTCTTCATCAGCAACTCCAAACCCTGTAAAAAGGTGCAGCGCCCGCCAATGACCGGCGGGCGCCGATTCAAATCAGTTGTCGAAGAAGCAGCTCTTGTGGCGCTTCTCCATCTCTTTCAGGAGATCGACCAGTTTCGCTTTCTGTTCGGCTGTGAGAGTGGCGTGAAATTTTGCCAACCTGTCGATCAGCAGGTTTGCCATTTCGTCCATTTCCCCCTTGTGCGTGGCAACCATTTTTTTCAGCTGCCCCTGATCGAGGAGATCTTTCTGCAATTCCGCCATGACTTCATCGTGCATCGCTTCCTTGCTCTTCTTCATCTCTGCCACTTTGCCCAACAGCTCCAGCTTGGTGGCATTCAGCTGCTCCTGTTGTGCTGCGGTCAAACTCAGCTTCGCAACAAGTTCATCGACGATGTGATCTGCCATCTTCTCCGGGGAAGGCTTGTGACACCCACCGAGAAACATCAGCCCGGCGATCAGAACCGGAATAAAGCCCCACAACTTCTTCTTTCTTAACATAACTGCTCCTTTCTAGTAAATAAGATTGGTCTTGCCTGCTTTGGTCGTGCGTCTCAACCGTTCGCTGCTTCTTCTGCCGGATACAAACGTCGAAAGTTGAATCTCCTCCTTTCATGAGTTGTGTTTCCGCTTAATATGTTATTGGTATAGCACCTCTTTTTTTAGAATGCTTTTCGTGAAGGTAAATCTTTGTAACAAGTTGTAACAAGGGACAACCATGAGGGGTCAGGTCGAAAGAGGGGTCAGCGGGGTCTGAAAGAATAAAAGATGCTGAGGGACTACAACACTCGCGTGGAGATGGCCTTCCAGGCGCTCGATGCCGGATCGACAATGGTGAGAATCAGCGAATCCGGCTGGAAAGAAAACCAGAAGGACCTTGACAATTCGTACATGAACTGCATGGGTTGGACCCAGATGATTTGCTCCCTGAAGACCTACGTCGAGTACGGGATCAACTTGCGAGAGGGCTTCTTCTAAGTGGTCTCGCGCCTCGTTCCTCGAACCTCGAACCTTTTATTTTCGCGCTTTGGGGTGGGCCTTGTCATACACCTCCATGAGCCGGTCGATGCTCACATGGGTATACTTCTGGGTGGTGGAAAGGGAGGCATGTCCCAGGAGCTCCTGGATGGAGCGGAGGTCCACCCCCCCCTCCAGCATGTGGGTGGCAAAGGTATGACGCAGTGTATGGGGTGATATCTTCTTCATGGCGGCGATCTTTAGAATGTGCTTGTCCACGATCCTCGCCACGCTGCGGCGGGTAAGCCGGCCGCCCCGGGCGTTGAGGAAGAGCGGTGCATCCCGGGGAGGGTTGTTTCTGGCCGAAAGATAGGCGGATATGGCGGAGAGGGCATAGTGGCCTATCGGCACGATCCGCTCCTTACCCCCCTTCCCCATCACCCGTACCAGCCCGCCATCCGGATCGAGTCCCTCCACATTCAGCCCTGTCAGCTCGGAAACCCTGATGCCACAGGAATAGAGGGTCTCCAAAATCGCCCGGTCGCGCATGCCCAGTATCCCCGGATCGTGAGGCGCCTTCACCAGTGCCGTCACCTCGTCGATAGTGAGATGGAACGGGACCGTCTTCTCTTTTTTCGGCGTCGACACAAGCTCCGCCGGATTTTTCGCTACCCGTCCTTCGCGCAGGAGATACTTGAAGAACGCCCGGATCGACGCCAGCTTCCTGCCAATGGAGCTCTTCCGGTGCCCCTTGTGGAGGAGGGCCATGAAACGCCTGATGAGAAGGTGGTCCACCGTATCTGCCGCCGCGGCGTCCCCCCGTTCCCGGCGGACGAATTCCCGGAACTGCGCCAGATCGGACCGGTAGGCTTCGATGGTATGGAGGGAGACGTTGCGCTCGGTGGAGAGGTAGCTGATGAAGTGGTCGATTTCATTTTGCATGGATGGGTATCTCCTGACGGTTGCTAAGGCATAAGCAGTGGGTCGTCATGGATTTGAACAGACTGAAAACGTCACCCAGCGTAGGGTCACCCATTAAAAGGCCGCTGTCAAGCGCAAAAACGGCTCTTATGCAATAAATATGATCTAATATGATCAATTAAAATCTTGTCACATCATTATCTTGCTGCTACTATTCAACTACCATGAAAGCGGCTGAAATCACTGAGGATAGGAAAGAAGCCTTACTGGCCCGCATCAGGGGATGCCTTGAAAAGCGCCTTGACATTGTCTTCGCTTATGTGCACGGCTCCTTTGCCTTGCACGAAAGTTTCAACGATATCGACATCGCGGTCTTTTTCGACAGCGCCCCCGACTCCCCACTCCAGATTGAGCTTCTTCTGGAAGCGGAGTTGGGAAACGCCGTCAGGGATTTCCCGGTGGATGTGCGGGTGCTGAACAACTCCCCCTTGTCGTTTCGCTACAACGTGATCCGTTTCGGACGGCCGCTTTTCATAAACGACGACGACATCCGCAGCGACTTCGTGGAAGCCGCCATCCGCAACTACCTCGACTTTGCCCCTTTCCGCCGGATGTATCTCAAGGAGACGCTTGGACTTGCAATTTAACCCGGACAAAATAAGAAAAATTTCTTCCGAAGTACTGGCCGCCCTGGAGCGACTGGATGATCTGCGGAAGCTCTCTTCCCACGAGTTCACGGCCGATCCGCACAAGGTGGGAAGCGCAAAATACAGTCTGATCGTTGCCATCGAAGGAGCGGTGGACCTGTGCAACCACATTATCGCCAAGAATGGCTTCAGGACACCGGAAGATTATGCCGATACGTTCCGGGTCATGGAGGAGAGAGGGGCCTTTGCCGCCGATTTCACCGCGGCCCTGATCCAGATGGCGCGTTTCCGGAACAGGCTCGTGCACATCTACTGGGACATTGACGATACCGAGTTGCACCGCATTATCGAAACGAGGCTTGACGATATCAGGAGGTTTCTCAAGGAATTCGGCGCCTTCATCGGTGGGTAAGCCACCGCTGACATCAATTACGCTTTTCTATTGCAGCAAAGCCCGCGACAAGCGGGCTTTTTCGTTGTGGGGAACGGGCCTGCGTATGCCCCCGGAATCCCATCCCTTTTACCATGGAAAACCCTCCAAAACCCTTTGACAAACCGTGCGGATTGACCATATAGTTCATCCATGCATCTCGTCACCATTGAAAGAGCCGATATCTACGAAACAATAAAGGTAAAGTCCGCCCTCGTCCGCCTTCTCGGGCCGCTCGGCGGAATGGCGACCTTTGTCGGGCCGGGCGAGCGGGTGCTGATAAAGCCCAACATGCTGTCGGCAAAGCCGCCGGAAGCAGCCGTTACCACCCACCCGGCGGTGCTCCGCGGAGTGATCGAACTGGTGCAGGAAGGGGGTGGAGTGCCGCTGGTGGGAGATTCTCCCGGCATCGGGAGATTTGCCAGAGTCGCCGAGAAGTCCGGCATGCTTGAGGTCGTCCGGGAAACCGGCGCCGAACTGGTGGAGTTCGCCGAATCCATGGAAGTGCCGGGCGAAGGGACCTTCAAGCGTTTTGAGCTGGCACGCCCCTACATGGAGGCCGACCGGCTCATCAATCTCCCCAAGCTCAAGACTCACGAAATGATGACCATGACCTGCGCGGTGAAAAACCTGTTCGGTGCGGTAGTCGGGACCGGCAAGGCCGCATGGCACCTGAAGGCCGGTGCCGACCGGGAGATGTTCGCACGCATGCTCCTGGAAATATACCAACTGCGGAAGCCTGACCTGACTATCGTTGATGCCATAACCGCCATGGAAGGGAACGGCCCGGGAAGCGGAGATCCCAGGGCCGTGGGGCTTCTGCTCGCAGGAACCAACGCCGTTGCAGTGGATGTGATTGCCGCAGAAATCGCCGGCATCCCGCGAAAACTCCTCTACGTCGAGCGGATGGCCGATAAACTAGGGCTCGACGGCGCTGACCGCTCCACCATCCGGACAATCGGCATGCCGGTTGAAGAAGCGCGGGTGTCCAACTTCCGCCTCCCCCATATCTCCGACGTCCAGTGGGGCCTCCCCCCGTTTCTGAAAAACCGGCTGCGCCACTACCTCACCTCCCGCCCCGCGGCTTCCCCGGAAAAATGCAGGCTGTGCCGCATCTGCGTTGAGGCGTGTCCGCCGCAGGCTATTGAAGTCAGGGACGGGAAGCTCCATTTTGACTACCACCGCTGCATCCGCTGCTTCTGCTGCCGGGAACTCTGCCCGGACGGGGCACTTGACGTCAAAGAGGGGGCGTTACTGAGATTAATGAAGAAATATCTATAGGTAAATTTAATATTTGTGCCCCGTTGACTTTATCGTTCGCGAGGATTATTATTTAATCATCCTCCGGGAAGCAAGAGAGAGGGAAGGAAATACACAGCGAAAGGAGACCTTATAACTCATGTGGACAACAATCTATATGCTTCGCCCGGTAACCCGCTGTAAAGAAGGTTGCCCTAGTTAGCCCGCCGGTTTGGCGCGGCGGGCGACCCAAGAGAAGCCCCCTGGATAAAACAGGGGGCTTTTTTTTGTCCGCAAGGCGAATGACTCATCGGCGGCGCTGCCTGCACGGTCCACACTGCCCGCTTTCTGCCCTTTTGCCAGATGTCCGCTCGCGGTAAAATAACCTTGACAAAATGATAATGATATCGAACAATCGTTCAGGTGAACATCTGTTCAGGTAATAAAACATCCCTGTTCCGCGATGCGTTCGACCTCCTCACAGGTCCCGTTTCAGGACCACGGGGAAACTTTGGAAGCATACCGTGTCCCGAGAAATGTCAGGCCGAGGTAATTCATGAAAAAGATCATTATTTCTGTTTCCGGAGCGGCCGTTGTCATCGCCGTGGCCATGGGAATTTATTTCTACAGCAAAAAAACTCCGCCAACGGTTTACAAGACGGCCAAAATTGAGCGGGGCGCCATTGTCTCGGCCGTCTCCGCTACCGGCAACCTGACCGCCGTCGTTACAGTCCAGGTCGGCACCCAGGTCTCCGGAACCATTCAGAAGCTCTTCGTTGACTTCAATTCGCCGGTGAAGAGAGGTCAGGTCATAGCTCAGATCGATCCAGCCCTCTTTTCGGCCCAGTTGGATCAGAGCCGGGGGAATTATCTGAGCGCCCAGGGCAACCTGCAAAAGGCAAAGGCCGACCTGAACGACGCAAAACGCAACCTTGAGCGAAACCGCCAGCTCATCAAGGACGGTATCGTTGCCCAGAGCGATTTCGACATGGCGGAAACCAGGTACGAGATGGCCGTTGCCACCTTAAAGGCAGCCGAAGGAGGTGTGGCCCAGACCCGCGGTGCCTTTAACCAGGCCGAAACCAACCTCCGCTATGCCACTATCCGCTCGCCGGTGGACGGAATCGTGGTCTCGCGCAACGTGGATGTTGGCCAGACCGTGGCCGCCTCGTTCCAGACCCCGACCCTCTTCACCATCGCCCAGGACCTGACCAGGATGGAGATCGACACCAGCGTGGATGAATCCGACATCAGCCGGGTCAGAGTCGGCCAGCCAGCATCCTTCACCGTTGATGCCTATCCGGAAAGCCGCTTCGCCGGCAAAGTGGCCCAGATCAGGAATGCACCGGTCGTCACCCAGAACGTGGTCACCTATGTCGTGGTGATCAGCGTCGACAACAAGGACCTGAAGCTGAAGCCGGGGATGACCGCCAACGTCAGCATAGAAACGGCCCGCAAGGACGACGTGCTGAAAATCCCGGCAGCGGCCCTCCGCTTCAAGCCGAAAGGGGCGAAAGAAGGGAAAGAGAAGCCGGACAAGTCCGAGCCGGCCAAGAGGAAGAAGGAAGCCGGACAACGGGTCTTCATCCCGGGACCGGAGAACAAGCCGGTCCCGGTGCCGCTCAAGACCGGCATCAGCAACGACGGCCAGGTGGAGCTTGTAGAGGGGAACCTCAAGGAGAACGACGAAGTGATCACCGAACAGGTATCCACTCAGAAAAAATCGGGAGGCATGGGGGGCGGCCCCATGGGGCCGAGGTTCTAAATGGATGAGGTGGTAAGGGTCACCAACGTCATCAAGGATTACACCATGGGGGACCAACGGGTGGAAGCCCTCAAGGGGATATCCTTCAGCGTCCGGCGTGGCGAATTCGTCGCCATCATGGGGGCCTCGGGGAGCGGCAAGTCCACCTGCATGAACATGCTCGGCTGCCTCGACGTCCCCACCGGCGGCGAATACCGGCTGGAGGATGTCAATGTGGGGGAACTCTCCCGCAACGAACTGGCGGAAATCCGGAACAGGAAGCTCGGCTTCGTCTTCCAGGGGTTCAATCTCCTGGCCCGGACCACTGCCCGTGAAAACGTGGAACTGCCACTGGTCTACGCCCACATGCCGGCCGGAGCCAGACGGGACAAGGCATTAGCGGCCCTGGTACGGGTCGGACTCGCCGGCCGGGAAGACCATTACTCGAATCAGCTCTCCGGCGGCCAGCAGCAGCGGGTCGCCATCGCCCGGGCACTGGTGAACGAACCGGCCATCATCCTGGCCGACGAACCGACCGGCAACCTGGACTCCAAGACCTCAGTGGAGATCATGACCATTTTCCAGCAGTTGAACCGGCAGGGGATCACCATCATCATGGTCACCCATGAACCGGAAGTGGCGGCCTTCACCAGCCGGCACATCATCTTTCGCGACGGGATCATCATTTCAGACACCCCGAACGCCGCGCCGACCCCGGCGACCACGAGAGAGGAGCAGAACCCATGACAACTCTCTGGCAAAGCCTGCTGATCGCCATCCGGGCACTGCGGGTCAACAAGATGCGGGCACTGCTGACCATGCTCGGCATCATCATCGGCATCGCCGCCGTCATCGCCATGGTCGCCATCGGCTCCGGGGCGAGCAAGATGATCACCGACCAGATCGCCAGCATCGGCAGCAATCTGCTCCTGGTCCTCCCCGGCTCCACCACCAGCGGGGGCCTGCGCACCGGCTCCGGCGGAACCCCCTCCCTCACCTACGACGACGCCCGGGCCATCAAGGCCGAATGCCCCTCCGTAGCCGAGGTGGCCCCAACGATCCGGGGCTCTGCCCAAGTGGTCTTCGGCAATCAGAACTGGTCCACCATCGTCATGGGCACCACACCGGAGATGCTGACGGTCAGGGACTGGCCGCTGGCGGCAGGAAGAAACATCTCCCAGGCCGATGTGGACGGCGCCACTAAGAACTGCCTGATCGGCCAGACAGTGGCCGAAAACCTCTTCGGCAGCGCCGATCCGGTCGGCAAGATCATCCGGATCAAGAAAATACCCTTTACGGTCATCGGCATGCTGGAACACAAGGGACAGTCGCCCCAGGGGCAGGACCAGGACGACGTGATCTACATCCCCCTGCGCACGGCGCAACGTAAAGTCTTCGGCAGCCAGTTCCCTAACTCCGTCGGCGCCATGATGATTCAAGCACAGAATGCTGAGGTCCTGAAAAAGGCCGAAGAAGAGGTGACCACACTTCTCGACCAGCGTCACCGGATCGGCCCGGCCAGGGAACGGGACTTCACGGTGCGCAACCTCTCGGAGATCCTGGCCGTCTCCGAACAATCCTCCAAGGTGATGTCGCTGCTCTTGGGGGCGGTAGCCTCCATCTCCCTCATCGTCGGCGGGATCGGAATCATGAATATCATGCTGGTGTCGGTGACGGAGCGGACCAGGGAGATCGGCATCCGGATGGCGATCGGCGCCAAGCAGCGGGACATTCTGCTCCAGTTTCTCACCGAAGCGGTGCTCTTGACTACGTGCGGCGGGATAATAGGCATGGGGCTGGGGGTGGCGGGGGCAATGGCAGTGTCGAAACTGATGCAATGGCCGACCCTGATCTCGTCCCAGGCGATTCTCATCGCCTTCGCCTTTTCCGCCGGGGTCGGCATCTTCTTCGGCTTCTATCCGGCCAGGAAGGCGGCATCCCTGAACCCCATCGACGCCCTCAGATATGAGTAGGGACGGGTTTCCTGGGACATCAAAAAATTCCTACCGTCCCCTCTCCGATAACACCTCGGCCAGTTCCGCATCATAGGCGCCGATCAGCACCCGGAGTCGCCTGATCTCTCCGTCGTACCTCCCCTGGAGCCGCTCGTAGAAGCCCGCAAGCTCACGTGAGCGCTCCACCTCTCTTAAAGAGCCGGCAGGCGTGACCCGTGCGCGCTTCCGGTCCAGCTCATCCATCTTGCGGAAAAGCCGGTTGATCGCGCTCTCAAGCACCCGCACCACCCGCCGATACGCCGCCTCGATTGCAGAAGCGTCGCGCCGGGGATCGCGCCCGACTACTGCGGCAACGTCTCTCATCGCCTCGTACTCGTCGCGCTTCAGCGACAACCAGTCGATCTCAGCCTCCCCCCGCTCCACAAGGACCGCATAATGCTTCAGGATATCCTCGTCCACCAGGGGGAGAGATAAAAGCTCGTTCTGCACCACCCTGATGTCCGCCCGGAACTTTTCCGCCTTTTTTTCGTTTTCTCTGCGTTCAGAGGATGAACCCTGCGACTCCCTGATACGGTCCTCGATCCGCGCCAGACTGTCATGCAGCTCACCGAACCGCTCCCGCAGCTCTCTCCGCCTCTCTATGATGCCTGCCAGCCGCTTTTCCTCCGCATCATACCTCTTGACCCGTTTCTCCAGCTCTCTCGCAAGAGCATGCTGCTTCTTCACCATGCCGCCAAAGCGCCCCATCCACCGTTCTTCACCCCGAGAAGGTCCGGCAGGGAAAAGCGCCAGATCATCTTCGAAATCGCCGATCACATCCTTCAGCCAGTCGGCATATCCATGGTACCAGTCCAGGAAATTCGTGAAATCCTTTTCCCGCTGAAGGGATTCGAGGAGGGTAATGGCATCGATCTCCTTTTCGAGCTCCTGTATCTCGTCCTCTGCAAGGGAGAGCGAACCCTTGAAGTCATCGAGCGTCCGGATGATGAAGCGCTTTTCCCTTTCCCCGGTCCTCTCCTCCCCGGCGGCGCCGGCGTGACCACGTCGGGGACCATCGGCCCCGCGCTCCTGTGATACAGCCAAGGCTGCGCCGTCTTTGCCGCCGTACGGCCCGGTATCGGCGATCACAGGGTACGCCACCAGGAGAAGCGCGGCAAGCTCCAGCATCACAAGCAATCCGACCATTGACTATTCCTTTCTCCCCAATCTGTTTTAACATCCCCCTTCGCCCACGCATCAATCCGCACGGCCGCCGGCCGGACAGGGGGAAGACCTGTATATTTTCCCATATTCACTCACAAAAGAAAAGAGAACCCAATGTTTTTATGCGGTTTCTCCTTCCCGGCAATTGACTGTGCCCGCCGGCGTGCTATCTTTTAGCTATGCCCCGGGACGTGATCGAAATATTCAGCGTGGAGCGCCTCAGTATCCTGGATGAAGCGGGAAACGTGGATGAAGCGCTCATGCCCGCACTTTCCGATGAGGAAATCAGGCGCATCTACGAGCTGCTGGTACTCTCCAGGACCTTTGACCAGCGGGCCCTCTCCCTCCAGCGGGAAGGACGGCTCGGCACCTACCCCTCCATCCTCGGGCAGGAGGCGGCCCAGGTGGGGAGCGCCTTTGCCATTGCCGAGAACGACTGGATATTCCCCTCTTTCCGGGAAAACGGGATGCACATCACACTGGGCTATCCCATCCATCTCCTCTTTCAATACTGGGCCGGCGACGAGCGCGGGCACAGAACCCCTGACGGACTCAACATCTTCCCCATCAGCATCTCCGTGGGAACCCAGATCCCCCATGCCGCAGGAGCCGCCATGGCGGCCAAATACAGGGGAGACAACATTGCAGTGATTTGCTATTTCGGCGACGGCGGCTCCTCGAAGGGCGATTTCCACGAAGGCTTCAACATGGCCGGGGTTTTCAAGCTCCCGCTGGTGTTCATCTGTCAGAACAACCAGTGGGCCATCTCGGTACCGGTGGAACGGCAGACCGCAGCCGCGACCCTGGCCCAGAAGGCAATAGGTTACGGTTTCGAGGGGTTGCGGGTGGACGGCAATGATGTGTTCGCCGTTTATCTCGCCACCAGGGCGGCCCTGGAAAAGGCGAGGAGCGGCGGCGGGCCGACCTTTATCGAGTGCCTCACCTACCGGATGGCGGACCACACCACTGCCGATGATGCCGCCCGTTACCGTTCCAGGGAAACCATCGAGGCATGGCGCGGCAAGGACCCGATCCTGAGGCTCACGCGTTTCATGGAACGCAAAGGGCTGTGGAACGAAGCGTATGCAAAGGATACGGAAGACCGGGCCAAAAGCATCATCGACGAGGCCGTTACGGCTGCCGAAGCCACCGAGCCTCCGCAGCCGCAGGAGATGTTTGACTATACCTTTGCAGAGCCTACACCCAGACAGCAGAAACAGATGAAGGATATGTAAGATGCCGGTTCTGAACATGGTCCAGGCGATAAACCTCGCCCTGCGCGAGGAAATGAACCGGGATGACCGCGTCATCCTCCTCGGCGAGGATGTGGGGAAGGACGGCGGGGTGTTCCGGATCAGCGAAGGGCTGTTGGAACTATTCGGCCCCGAGCGGGTAATCGACACCCCCCTGGCCGAATCGGCCATTGTGGGGGCAGCAATCGGCATGGCCGCCTACGGTCTGCGGCCGGTGGCGGAAATCCAGTTCATGGGGTTCATCTACCCCGCCTTCGATCAGATATTCACCCATGCTGCACGGATCCGCAACCGTTCGCGGGGGAGGTACTCCTGTCCCCTGGTGGTCCGAACTCCTTACGGCGGGGGGATCAAGGCCCCCGAACTCCACGAGGAGAGCACCGAGGCCTTCTTCTGCCACATGCCCGGGGTGAAAGTAGTGGTCCCGGCCACCCCCTATCACGCCAAGGGGCTGCTGGTGTCGGCAATCAGAGACCCGGACCCGGTTATTTTCCTTGAACCGACGCGCCTGTACCGCCTCGTCAAAGAGGAGGTCCCCGAAGGGGAATATACCGTCGCGCTGGGTCAGGCGCGGATCGTCCGGGAGGGGAGCGGGGTGACGGTGATCGCCTGGGGGAGCATGCTGCACCGGGTGTTGCAGGCGGTGGAAGGGTACGATGCGGAGGTGATCGATCCCATGACCCTTTCCCCTTTTGACGAAGAGACCATGTATGCTTCGGTAAAAAAGACCGGCCGGGCGGTCATCGTTCACGAGGCGCCCAAGACGTGCGGATTCGGGGCGGAGCTTGCCGCATCCATCGCCGAAGAGGCGATGCTCCACCTGAAGGGACCGATTCTCCGGGTGACCGGCAGCGATGTGCCGGTCACCCTGGCCAGGCTCATCGACCACTACCTCCCTTCAGTGGAGCGGGTCCGCAAGGCGCTGGACGAAATTCTGAAATACTGACGACTAAGGAGTGTTTAATGCCTTTTGACTTTGTGCTCCCCGATCTGGGCGAAGGGATAACGGAAGGAGAGGTCCGCAAATGGCTCGTCCATGAAGGAGATGCCGTTCTCGAACACCAGTCGGTGGTGGAGATCGAAACGGACAAGGCCGTGGTCGAAGTCCCTTCCCCCCGGAGAGGAACGGTGGCGAGGATCGCCAAAAGAGATGGGGAGACGGTAAAAGTCGGGGAAGTGCTCATGACCATCGCCGAAGCAGGGGAGACGGTGGCGGAACGCCCCGCATCGGTCTCCGTCGTGGGGGTCCTCCCCGAAGCAGAGGAAGAAAGGGAAATCCTCGCCACTCCGGCGGTGCGGAAACTGGCGCGGGAGCTCGGGGTGCGGCTGGAAGGGGTGACCGGAACCGGCCCCCGCGGGAGCATAACCCCGGAGGATGTCAACAAGGCGACCGCCATGGCCCAGCCTGCCGGGGACAAGTACGGTGATGTGGAGAGAATCCCGCTCCGGGGGGTGCGCAGGACCATCGCCCGCAACCTCGTTGTCTCGCAACGAACAACCGCCTTTGTCACCGGCATGGAAGAAGCGGACATCAGCGAACTGTGGGAGCTGCGGGAGCGGGAGCGAAAGGCCCTGAAGGAGAAGGGTATCCACCTCACCTTTTTCCCCTTCTTTATCAAGGCGGTACAGCATGCCCTGGCGGCGCACCCGCTCCTCAACGCTTCCGTGGATGACGCGCGGGAAGAAATCATCGTCAAGAAGTACTGCAACATCGGCATTGCGGTTGACACCCCCGACGGACTCATGGTGCCGGTGGTGAAGGATGTGGCTAAAAAGAGCATTCTGGAGCTCGCTGCTGAGATCGAGCGCCTGGGACAAAGGGCACGGGAGCGGAAAATCACCCTGGAGGAAATGAAGGGAAGTACCTTTACCATCACCGATTGCGGCCATTTCGGCGGTACCTACACCACCCCCATCATCAACTTCCCCGACGTCGCCATCCTGGGGTGCGGGCGGATCACTGCCAAACCATGGGTGAAAGACGGTCAGATCGCCATCAGAAAGATCCTCCCCCTATCCCTCACCTTCGACCACCGGGTAACGGACGGTGTCTACGCGACCCGGTTCCTGGCCAAGGTCGCGGAGTATCTGGAAGACCCGGCGCTCATCTTCATTGAAAGCACCTGAAAAAAGCTCGAGGTCCGAGGTACGAGGTGCGAGGTTGTGGTAGTCCTCGGACCTCGAGCCCCGATCCTCGTTCCTTCCAGCCACCAGTTTTAATTCAAGCATCGAAATGTAAAACCGATATACAATATTAACTGTGCAAACCACAGGGATTTATCGGTGATTCAGGAAAACTTTGTGCAGGGGCAATTACAAAAGATGGAAGGATAGAACGTGATTTTAGCTTGCGTTCCAAGACCATTATGATATAAGTAAAAAAATTTATTTTCAGTAAAAAGGGGAGCAGTTTATGAACATCCATGAGTACCAGGCAAAGGAGATACTGAATTCGTTCGGCATACCCGTGCCGCGCGGGCGGGTGGCGCTTACCTCAGACCAGGTGGAGCGGGCCGCCAAGGAGATGGGTGGACGCTGCGTGGTGAAGGCGCAGATTTACGCCGGCGGCAGGGGCAAGGCGGGCGGCGTCAAACTGGTCCATCACCCGGAGCAGGCACAGGAACTGGGAAAGGACCTTTTCACCAGAAAACTTGTCACACCCCAGACCGGCCCCGAGGGGCTCCGGGTGCGGAGGATACTCGTGGAGGAGGCGGTGGAGATCGCCCGTGAATTCTACCTCTCCATCACCCTTGACCGGGAAAGTTCCCGTTACTGCCTGATTGCGTCAGCAGAAGGTGGGGTCGAGATCGAGGAGGTGGCTGCAAAAACGCCGGAGAAGATTCACATGCTGACCATCGATCCGTTCACCGGCCTTCGCCCCTACCAGGCGCGCAAGATCGCCCTTGCCCTCGGGCTTCAGGGGAGCGTCTGCGAGGACTGCGTCGAACTGATCCTCAACCTCTACCGCTGCTGCCTTGAAAAGGACTGCTTCCTGGTGGAGATCAACCCGCTGGTGGTGACCAAGACGGGATGGCTCATGGCCATGGACGCCAAGATCAACTTCGACGACAATGCCATGTTCCGCCACCGGGAATACCCCGACATGCTCGACTACTCACAATTGGACACCCTGGAGATCAACGCCGGCAAGTACGACCTCTCCTACATCAAGCTGCAGGGGAACATCGGCTGCATGGTCAACGGTGCCGGTCTGGCCATGGCCACCCTCGATGTACTCAAGGAATTCGGGGGCGAGCCTGCCAACTTCCTCGATGTGGGAGGCGGGGCTACCCGGGAGAAGGTGGCGGAAGCGTTCAAGATCATCCTCCAGGACAGCGACGTCAAGGGGGTATTCGTCAATATTTTCGGCGGTATCATGCGCTGCGACGTCATCGCCCAGGGGATCATCGAGGCCGCTTCGGAGGTGCACTGCGCGCTCCCCATTGTGGTGAGAATGGACGGCAGCAAGGTGGAAGAGGGGAAAAAGCTTCTTCTGGAGTCGGGGCTCAATGTCCAGATCGGCGACAACCTGGGAGACGGCGCCGCGCGCATCGTGCAGATGCTCGGGGCAGGGGCTTGATTCATCACTCCCTGGGCGCAATGAATTGCGCCCCAAAATATTTTTAATAGAAATGGAGAAAGCACAATGTCTATCCTTTTGAATAAAGATTCCAAAATAGTTGTGCAGGGGATAACCGGCAGAAGCGGTCTGTTCCACACCCAGCAGTGCCGGGATTACGGCAGCAAAGTCGTGGCAGGGGTAACGCCGGGTAAGGGGGGCATCCACATTGAGGGGATTCCGGTCTTTAACTCGGTGGAGGAAGCGGTCCACTACACGAAGGCCAACGTCTCCATGATCTTTGTCCCCCCTCCCGCAGCAGCCGACGCCATCCTCGAAGCGGCCGACGCCGGAATTGCGCTGGCGGTCTGCATTACCGAGGGGATACCTGTTCGCGACATGGTATTGGCCCGGCGCGTCCTTGAGGGTAAGAAGATGCGCCTGGTCGGGCCCAACTGCCCCGGCGTGATCACCCCGGATGAGTGCAAGGTCGGTATCATGCCCGGCCACATCCACAGGAAGGGGAAAATTGGCGTGGTCTCCAGGAGCGGCACCCTGACCTACGAAGCGGTCAAGCAGCTCACCGACATGGAACTCGGCCAGTCCACCTGTGTGGGGATCGGTGGAGACCCCATCATCGGCATGAAGTTCATTGATGTCCTCAAACTGTTCAACGAAGATCCGGAGACGGAAGGGGTCTTCATGATCGGCGAAATCGGCGGCGGCGCCGAGGAAGAAGCTGCGTTCTGGATCCGTGATAACATGAAGAAGCCGGTCGGCGCATTCATCGCTGGCGTGACCGCCCCCCCGGGGAAACGGATGGGGCATGCAGGCGCTATTATCACCGGAGGCAAGGGGAAGGCGGAGGATAAGATCCGCACCTTGCAGGAGTGCGGCGTCACCGTTGCCATGAGCCCCACCAAGATGGGGGATGCCATGGTAGAGGCGATGAACCATTCGCCAAAGAAAAAGAAGTAACCGCTTCGGTTTCAGATGGCAGCAGAAAAGGCCGCTTCGGACGGAGCGGCCTTTTCTGCGTCGAACACCCGGCCAACATTTCCGTTGACAAAATTATCTTCCTCCCGTATTCTTCATGAAAACCGAATAGATAGCTTTCTTATCAAGAGTGGTGGAGGGAAAGGCCCTGCGAAACCACAGCAACCGGTTTGCCTTCGGCAAACGTCAGGTGCTAAATCCTGCCGTAAGGCATAGATGAGAAAGGTGCTTTAGCCATAGCAGCATGTCGAAAGCCCCTTCTCATCAAACGAGAAGGGGCTTTTCCTTTCTCTTAACCTGAACCTTAACCTGGTATTTCAATGTACGCTGGCATCGTTGAAGAAAAATCCGTCACCTTCGACACCGATCTCCGCCTGGAGAGCGGCCGTATTCTCGGTCCCGTTACACTTGTCTATGAGACTTACGGCAAGCTGGATGAAAAGCGTTCCAACGCCATCCTGGTAACCCATGCCTGGACCGGAAACGCCCATCTGGCGGGGAAGTACAGCGAAGATGAACAGAAGCCGGGATGGTGGGACGCCATCATCGGCCCCGGCCGGCTCCTGGATACCGACAGACACTTCGTCATCTGCTCCAACGTGATCGGCTCCTGCTACGGCTCCACCGGTCCCGCCTCGATCAACCCCAAGACCGGCAAGAGGTACAACCTGTCGTTTCCGGTCATCACGGTGCGGGACATGGTTCGGGCGCAAAAACTCCTTATGGACCACCTGGGAATCGATAAACTGCTGACCGTCCTGGGGGGGAGCATGGGAGGGATGCAGGCGCTGGAATGGGCGACCCAGTTCCCGGACAGGGTCGCCTCGGCCGTGGTGCTCGCCACATCGCCAAGGCCTTCGGCCCAGGCAATAAGTCTGAACGCGGTGGCGCGCTGGGCCATCTTCAACGACCCCTCCTGGAAAAAGGGGGAATACCGGAAAAACCCCAAGGACGGCCTGGCGCTGGCCCGCGGCATCGGCCACATCACCTTCCTCTCCGACGACTCCATGACCGCCAAGTTTGGCCGCCGCTTTTCCGCCAAGGACGGTCTGTTCGACTTCTTCGGCCAGTTCGAGGTGGAACGCTACCTCTTCTACAACGGTTACAACTTCGTGGACCGCTTCGACACCAACTCCTTCCTCTATCTGGCCAAGGCGTTGGACCTCTACGATGTGGCGTGGGGGTGTGAATCATTGCAGGAGGCATTCGAGCCGGTTACGGCCCCTATCCAGTTCTTCGCCTTCACCTCCGACTGGCTCTATCCCCCCTACCAGACCGAGGAGATGGTGCAGGCGCTGGAAGCGCTGGGAAAGCCGGTGGAGTACCACCTGATCGAGTCCTCCTACGGTCACGACGCCTTCCTCCTGGAACATGAGACGTTTGCGCCGATGGTGCGGGCATTTCTGGAGAAAATCGGGACCGGGGACTAGGGACCGGGGAACGGGGCACAGACTCCTCACTCCTCACTCCTCACTCCTCACTCCTCACCGCCTCATACAGCCTCACATACGCCTCCGCCTCCCGCTCAGGCGGGAAATTCTTCAGGACGAACCGCCGACCGCGCTCGCCGAGCTTTTCCCTGAGCTTTCCGTCAGCCAGCAGCCGCCACGCCTTTTCCCGGAAATCGTCCTCGCTCCGGTACAACAGCCCCGTAACACCATCCTTGACAAGGGAGCGGTTCCCTTCGATGTCGTTCGCCAGGACCGGCTTTCCAAAGGCCAGCGCCTCCAACACGCTGTTGGCCATCCCCCCCTCGAAGAGCGAGGTGTTGAGCACCGCGTCGGCCTTCCTGAAGAGGCAGCCGATGGCATCGTGCCCTATCCCCCCAAGATAGTGGGCAAACGGATAGCGCTCCAACCGTTCCATCACCTCTGCGGCATAACGGGCGTCAAGCAACGGTCCGGCAAGGATGAATCGGAGACTCGGCTCTCTTGCGTATAGCTCGGCCAAAGGAGCCAATGGGAACAGGACGTTCTTAATCGGCCGCAACCCTGCGGGCAGGAGAAACGTGAACTTCCCGGCAGGAAAGGGAAATCCCCCGAGCCCCGAGCAATCCTCTCCCGGCAGCTCCACCCCCTGGGGAATGATCGTGGTCTTGGCCGCCATGGTGGGAAAATGTTCCGCGAGCCTCTTCTTCACGCTCTTGTGAAATGCCACCAGGGCGACGGCATCCCTGAGCGCAGCATGGACATCCATTTTTCGGCTGTCATCAAGGGCCTCATAAACATCGGTACCGGTCAGAGTAATGATATAGGGAATGCCGGTTCCCTGCGCCGCCAGGCGGGCAATCCTTCCCCCCGTGTAACCGTGGAAGGCGTGGATCAGGTCCGGCCCATATCCTCTTATGCCGGAGAATATCTCCTGGACGCTCACGGTGTCGAGTGAATAGGTCCTTACCTCACACCCACGGAGAACCAGGTATTTCCCAATGCGCCGCACCGTTACCGCGTTGCCGCGAACAGCAGGGTAATAATGAGGGGTAATCAGTGCAATCTTCATGAAAATGCTCCTCCGCTTCTCCGGTTCCCGCTTCCCGAATAATAGCCGCAATCCCGCGCCCGTGCAAGGACAAACCCCTTGCCTGGATGGTGTAATCATGCTATTTTCTTCTGACTTTCCAGGGGAACCGCCATGAAAATATTCATCCTCGGCAGCGGCACGTCCACCGGGGTGCCGATGGTCGGTTGCCGCTGCCCGGTCTGCACTTCTCAAGACCCGCGCGACAAGAGGACCCGCGCCTCCATTCTGGTGGAGACGGCCGGCAGATATATCCTCGTGGACACGTCCACCGATTTCCGAAAACAGGCGATCCGCGAAAAAATACCGCACATCGACGCCGTCCTGTTCACCCATTCCCATGCCGATCATATCCACGGTATCGACGACCTGCGCGGATTCCACTTCATCCATAAGCGGGTTATCCCCTGCTACGGCACAACAGAGACCATAGACACCATCGCCGGAAACTTTTCCTACATTTTCAAAGGTTTGGAGACGGCCGGCTACGCCCCTCTCCTCGAACCGCACTCGGTGACCGGTCCGTTCAGTCTGTTCGGCTGCGACATCGTTCCCATCCCGCTCATGCACGGCACCATGACGGCCACCGGCTACCGCTTCAACGATACGGCATACCTGACCGATTGCAGCCTCATCCCTGACCCCTCGATGGCAAAACTGACCGGTCTGGACGTTCTCATCATAGACGCTCTTCGCTATACACCTCACCCCAATCACTTCAATATCGAAGGGGCGCTGCACGTAGTGGAGCAGCTAAAGCCCAAGCGGGCAATCTTTACCCACCTGACCCATGAAGTTCCGTATGGTGACGGAGAAAAACTGCCGGCCGGCGTTGAATTCGCCTTCGACGGCATGACCCTGGAGTTGTTGTAGGGGCGGCCCCGTGTGGCCGCCCAATCAGGGCAAACACACACCTGTGCGCTGTAGCGCTACAACAGGGTTGCCTCTACCTTTAATTTTCGGACGGAACCGATGAACAGAGACATTAGACTGCACGGTCAAACCGGTGATCATGTCGAATATTACGCCATTGCAGCCGGCTGTGACGTGCATAAGCGTTATTTATTCACCATCGACCAGGCGGATGACGGCGAGCTCCGCATCTTCTCTCCCGGCAATGAATTCGTGATCGGACGGGAGGGAATCAGCCACCAGGGTAACGGCGGCTCCTTCTGCGAATACATGTTCGGTGTCGATCAGCCGATCGCCGACCTGGCCAAGGGAGATGTCATAAACCGCCTGGTCCTGTTCGGCGCCCGCTACGACCACGAAGCCGGGACCCTTAAATTCACCGACCAGACCTCAGGCACCCAGAGTTTTGAGAAGATATTCTTCGACGGCAACGCCATATGCAATTATTTCTTTTTTGTCCATTCCGATAAGATCGGCGGTTCATTGAAAAAACAGCAGGAGCAGATATTGAAGCTCCTGGGTAAGTCAATCAAGCGATCCTCCGCCGTATATGAAGGAAATGACAACGACATTATAGACGAAGTCCTTGCCCTGCTGGATGACACGAACACCCAGTTCTTTCTGTTCAAGCTCGTCAACCTGAAGCACAAGGAGTACGGCGAACTTTTCAAGTCACTCTATTTCAGAAGCAAAAAGATAGCGGATGAGGATTTTGCCGCACTGACCTCCGTTGCCGAAAGATACTGCATCGACCGTTACCAGCAGGAACGCATCCGTATCGATGTCATGTACAAACATCCCGCCAACAAAAGGATCGTTGACGAATACCGGAACATCCTGATCGCCTGCAACCGCAAGGGTGAAATCAACAAACTTGAAAACGCCCGTCTGACAAGGCTTAAAACCTTGTCGGTGCGCAACAAGATACCGGGCGCCCTCTTTTACACCCTGGACGAAATGCTGAAAAAAGACAAGAAGCTGGTGGACCTGGAGGAAAATGACTATATTTCAGAAACCAGGCAGATTCTCGAAGGGCTGTTCCTGACCGAGCGGCAGATAGAGAGCGCCATTGACCGTGAGGACATGATCAAGCTTCTCTTCGCCAAGAAGCAGGCTGCGGAAAACCGGGACCACACCTTCGAAGAAATATTGCTGGACGCAAGCCGCGACTGCGATGAAAAGATCCGTGACGGCGCCGAAATTTCCATCCTGGAAGGCTTTTCGTACATTATCACCTACTTTGACCGCTATGACACCACTTCTTCCGTTATCAACCAGCTGGCCTTCATGGAAAATGTCAGGATCTCCGAGGAGATGCTGAGGAGCCTTCTGGGTAACAAGAACGAGTTTGACCTCCTGAAACACGGCCTTTTTGAGGAACTTTTCATCACCGGGATATGTGAAAACAAATACCTGGGGAAATACGGCAGGAAAAAGGTCACCACGCTGATCGGCGGTCTCAGGCTCATCGAGGAAAAACGCCTCACCATTGCGGCCCTGCTGGACAAACTCCTTGTGATAGACCAGGAAGAGCGGATGTTCCTCACCATATTGGAAAATGTGCGGGAGCGGATCAGAAACTTCTATTCCAGATACTCCTCAAAGGCCGATCAGGAAGCCCTCAAGCGCGAGGTTACCGAGGAACTCCGCAACAAGAAGCTCATCAGGGGGGAGATACCGGACGGTCTCTTCCATGAAACCGTGCTTAACATCAAAAAGGAAGCGGTTTACATCCATAGCCTCCTGCCGCACATAATCGACGCAAAAGATATATCGCTGCGCGAGGATTTCCTGGAAAATTCGGGACTGGACCGCTTCCTGGTGGAAGAACTGGAACGCGAGTATTACGACCTGAACGGCCTTGATATGGAAGAGCTGTACCAGATACGGAAAGGACTTAACTGACCGGGATTCGGGAAGCGTGAACCAGGAAGAGTAAAGGCTTTTGCGGTTCCCGAGTCCCGGTTCCCGCTTCCCGGCCTTATCCCCCTTGACATCCCACCTCAATTTCCTCTAAAGTAATCTGTGCGTGTACAAAAATTACTCAGAGGATTGCATGGAATCGATAAAATCCCAACTGGCGCATCTCCGCGATAAAATTGCCGGGTTCGGCAAAGAAAACATGGAGGAGATGCTGCATGCCACGGCCGAAGGTATCCGCCTGGTAACCGGAAGAGAACGGGCCAGGATTTACCTGGAGGACCTGACAAAAGGCGCTTTATCCTGCGCCTATACTTCCGGGCCCTTTGCCGCCGAGATCAAGGAAGAGACCTTTCCCATCATTTCCAATGCCGCTATGGTCTCCAGCGTCTTCGTCTCCCAGTACCCGGCGGAATTCCGTGACACCGTGGGGCACGGTCTGGCGCTGGATAAAGGTTTTGCCGACCGCTTCAACATAGCGGCATCCCACCTCATCCCCATAACCAGCCAGGGTAAATCCATCGGGGTCGTCTGTATCGACCAGGACCGCCCCGGCGAGGTTCTCAGCGCCCGTGAAAAAGCCCTCCTCGGCGATTTTGTCGCGGGCATCGCCGACCGGCTCGATCATGCCAGGAAATACCACCAGCAGCTTTTGCTCGCGCGCAGCGTGGAGGAGTATAAAAAACGGGAGTCGGCCGGCTTCATGGTCAAATCTGCGGTGCGGCTGATAGATCGCCTGTCGCTGGCGTCGGTGCTGGTCCCGAGCGTGGGAGGCAAGGGAGAGGGCGCGCTGGAGATACTGGCCAGCCACTCGGAAGACACTGAGTTGAAGGCTCTGTATGACGCGCAGGGAGCCATCGACCTGGAAAAAGGGAAATCCCTCATTTCGCGTTATGTGCGCGACGATGCAGTGATCTCCGACGACCGGCTGCTCCGGCCCATGTTTATCCCCGACCTGACCCAGCACACCTTGCAAAAGCGCGCCCTCACGGAAAAGATGTCGCTTCGCTCCCTTTACGTGGTCCCCAGGTATGAACCCGACACCCGCAAGGTGATCTGCCTGGTGAATTACTTCACCCGGGACGTCTACCGCTTTTCCGAATTTGAAATGGGGCTCATGCAAAACCATGCCGAGATGGTGGAAAGCGTCATCCGGGAAATAGGTGGGGAGCACCTGGAGATCAGGGTGCTGGCAGAGATCACCGATCTTTTGCAGGAGCGTAATGAGGAACTGCACCCCTTCCTGACCAAGGTGCTGTCGAAGGCCACCGAGCTGATCGGCGCGGACACGGGGAGTATCGCCATCGTGGAAGAGCGGGAAGGAGAAAAATGGCTGGTCGTGGAAGATGAGCGGGGCACCATCGTCGGCGCCAAAAACAAGGAATGGCTCAAGAAGTATATCCCCCCCTTCAGGATCGGCGGGCATGAACTCCTTCCCCAGGAACGGAGCCTGACCGGGTATGTTGCCTGGGCACAACAACCGAAAATAATCGCCCATGTGGAGGAGGAACAGCAGGGGGAGGGGTTCCACCGTTCCATGAGCGATTTGATAAAAAGCGAGATGGCGGTGCCTATCATCAGCGACGACGAAGTGATCGCCGTCATCTGCCTCAATTCCCTGTCGCCCGCCTACTTCACCGAAGAGCACAAACGTATCCTGCAGATCATCGACCGCCTGACCAGCCGCCACATCTCCGACATCCAGCGGATCGAAAGACTGCAAAGCGAAGTCACCCGCCTGCAAAGCGACGTGGCCTACAAGGACCCCCAGATATCCTCATACCGGCTGGGGAATATCATCGGCAACAGCCGCAAGGCCCAGGAGATCGTCGATTTTATCAATACCGTATCGGTCCCCCTGTTCAACCGGATCACCCTGTGGAGCAAAAACGTGCTGCAAGAGGCCACCATCGGCCTCCCCTCTATCCTGGTCCTGGGACCAACCGGCGCCGGGAAGGAGTTTTTTTTCAACAATCTCTACAACAAGCTGAACGAGATGTACCGCAAGGAGGTCAATTCCACCGGGGAGCTGTCGGTGAAAAAGACTAACATTGCCGCTTACAGTGGTGAGCTGACCTACTCCGAGCTGTTCGGCCACAAAAAAGGGGCCTTCACCGGCGCCTACAGCGACCGGAAGGGGATTCTGGAAGAAGCCCACGGCGGGGTCGTTTTCCTCGACGAAATCGGAGACGCCGACCCGAAGACCCAGGTGCAGCTCCTGCGTTTTCTGGACAACGGCGGGTTTTTCAGACTGGGCGACAATCAGGAGCGTTACAGCCGGGTCCTGCTGGTGGCGGCGACCAACAGAAATCTGATGGAAGAGATCGGCAAGGGAAACTTCAGGGAAGATCTCTACCACAGGCTTTCCGAGCTGTCGGTAAAGGTACCTTCGCTTAACGAACGGCGCGAGGATATACCGGACCTGGCCACCCACTTTATGGGAAAGCTCTACCGGACTTACTGGGGGAAGGAAGACCTAGGAGAAGCCCCCCCCGTGCTGTCCGAAGAGGCCAAACAGGCCCTCGTCAATCACAGTTACAAGGGAAACATCCGGGAACTGAGAAGCATTCTCTTACGGGCGCTCTTTTTCAGGAAAGGAAAGACGATCTCCGGCGATGACATCCGCCGGGCCGTCAGGGACGGCATGCGGGAGCCTCCACCCCAGGCCTCCCAGGCGCTGAACGAAAAGGTAGCGGAAGAAATACTGGAGAGCGTAGGAACTGATAAGGATTTCTGGGAAGCGGTTTATGAACCGTATTCGCAGAACCTCATCTCCAGAGACGTGGTCAGGCTGGTGATAGAAAGGAGCAGGAGCGCTGCGGGGAAAAGCATGCCGGAGATCGCGCGTTATCTCAAAGCGGTTGCCGGCGACATCAATGGAGACGAAGAGGAACGCAAGCGGTTCTTCAAGTTCAAGAATTTTTTATACAAGACGGTGAAGCTATAGAAGTGACGAGGAGCGGGGTACGAGGAGCGAGGGAAACCCTTGGAGCCAACCTGCGGACCTCGTTCCTCGATCCTCGGTCCTGTATTTCAGGCGCGCCGCCTGAAATAACCGAGGAACTCCTCCTTGGAGAGCTCCTTCTTCCTTACCAGATGCTCTATCTCACGGCTCAAGGCGTTCCTTTCCCCCTCCTTCATGGCATCCTTTATTAGCACGAAAAAGGGGATGTTCCTGGTTTGGGGATAAAGGCGGAACCTCTCCACCAGCTCAAACGACGGCGTATCGGGAAGCATGAGCGTACAAAATATGAGGTACTGGCGTCCGATCGTCGCCAACGCCACGGCTTCCTTGCCGGTATAGGCGTTAACCACCTCAAAACCGAGAGATTCCAGTGCCTTGGCGACCTTTTCTTCTCCCTTGCGTGATACAACAAGGGCCTGCAGGTCATAATCCTCCGCATCCTCGATCAAGCCCAGAACTGCCAGCCTTTCTATCAGGTAATCCTCGTCAACCGGGAGAGTAAAAAACCCTGCAACCGGAAATATCCCCCCCACCTTCCCTTCCTCGCTCAGATAAAGGGGGAGGACGGGAATATCACGGGTTGCCCGGTTATTTTTGATGTCCAGCAGAATTCCCCAACCGTCCGCGGAATAGGGGGAAAGATCGAGCAAAACCCCCAGCGGTCTCCCCTCGGCCAGTTCAGCAACGGTTGCCGGGCGTGTACAGTAGCCGGCTTCCGCCAGATAACCGCGCACAATCGCCCCTCTCTCGTCCCTCTCACCAAGCCCCAATATCCAGAGTTCACGTTCGTTAGCCGGTTCAGCCATGCATTCTCCCTGTCTAATCGGTTTTAAGCTTTCTAATAAATATCATATTTTCTCCCTACTGCAAGAAAAATCTTCTCCGGGATGTCCAGGGCGGCTTGATAATCAAGATGTTATGTGGTAGCTTTTCGGGAACCGGGAACCGGGAACCGGGAACCGGGAACCGGGAATCGGGAACCGGGAACCGGGAATCGGGAACCGGGGAACGGGGAACGGGAAAACCTTTTAGTTCACCTTTCACTTTTTGCTTTTTTTTCGGAGGGATTCATGGCAAGCAAGGTCTTTTTCGCCGACATGCGGGCAGGACACAAGGAGAACCTGTTCTCTAAAATCGGCAGACTCCTGCACAACAGCGACATCAAGGGGCGGATCGCACCGGGTGACCTGGTGGCGGTCAAGGTCCACTTCGGAGAACGGGGGAACCATACCTTTGTCCGCCCCATCTTTGTCCGGCGGGTTGTCGATGAAATAAAGAGCTGCGGCGCCAGCCCGTTCCTGACCGACTCATCCACCCTCTATCCGGGGGAACGCAAGGAAGCGGTTTCGGCGCTTGCCTGCGCCGTTGAAAACGGCTTTGCCTTCGCCGTGGTGGGCGCGCCGCTCATCATGAGCGACGGCCTGCGTGGGCACACTGCTGTTGACGTGGCAATCACGGGAGAGCTTTTGAGTAAGGTATCCATCGGCGCGGAAATCATCGAAGCCGACGCGCTGGTGGCGGTTTCCCACTTCAAATGCCATGAACTGACCGGTTTCGGCGGCGTCCTGAAAAACCTCGGCATGGGGTGCGCAAGCAGGGAAGGCAAGCTGATCCAGCACTCCAACGTCGCCCCGAAAGTGGCGGAAAAATTCTGCACCGCCTGCGCGTTGTGTCTCAAGGCCTGCGTTCATGACGCCATTGCCATCATCGAAGGAAAAGCCGTTATCTCCCCGGAGCGATGCGTCGGCTGTGGGCGCTGCATCACCGTCTGCCAACAGAAGGCGATCAACATCCAGTGGAACGAGGCAACACCGCTGGTCATGAAAAAGATGTGCGAATTCGCCCTTGGCGCCCTCAAGGGGAAGGAAGACAAATCCATCTTCATCAACTTCATCACCCAGGTCTCCCCCGCCTGTGACTGTTATGGCCATGCCGACGCCCCTGTCGTCAACGACATCGGCATCTGCGCCTCCACCGACCCGGTAGCGCTGGACCAGGCCTGCGCAGACCTGGTGAACAATGCGGTCGGCAATCCCAACACCGCCCTGCAAAGCGGCTTTGAGCCGGGCGGGGACAAGTTCCGGGGAGTACATCCGGACATCGACTGGGAGATTCAGCTGGAACATGCGGAGAAGCTTGGAATGGGGACGAGGGAATATGAGCTGATAAAGATATAACTGTTTCGTTTCCATCCGGAAAGTCCGGCCCCCGGTCGCGAAAGCGGCCGGGGGCGTTTTATCTTCAAAAATCTCATCTCAGCCACTCTGAGTTTATTTTGCAAACATGAAACTGTTGTGAACCGTAGGTAAAACATACGGCATTATAAAAAATGAAAATACTGACAGAAAAAAACCCAATATAATATAAATCGCCGCCGGTACTCCTTTAAATTTGTATGTTATCCGCAGGTGAAGATACAGTCCGTAGACGATCCATGTCACGAGCGACCAGACCTCAATCGGATCCCATCCCCAGTATTTCCCCCAGAGCTGATTGGCCCAGATTGAGCCGGAGATAATCATGATGGAAGCAAAGAACAATGCAGAAACTATAAGCTTGTAACTGAGGATATCGGCCTGCTCGGGGTCTGACAGCCTTTGAATGTATCGGTTTTTTTCAGGATTGCCGTACCTATGGAAGAGAACGGAGATGGAGAGCGCTGTTGCCATGAGAATGCTCCCATAGGTAAGTTTGGCGAACAGTACATGGACCATAAGCCAGACGCTTCTATAGGAAGGGGTGAGATAAGAAATCTGTGCAGGGGACATGACAACCGCGCCCATAATGAGCAGTATTATCGGCATGGCGAACACCCCTAGCACATCCAGCCCCTTTTTTCTTGAGAAGAATACAAGATAAATGAGTGTGGCTATCCAGACGTTGGAAAGAAAAACCTCATACATGGTTATGTACGGACCATGTCCCTGATAATGCCACCTGACGGCAATAGTGGCAGTGACCGTCGCGAGGAAAACCCAAGTGAGCCCCCTGCCCATGATGAAGAGCCGCTTCTTTTCGAAAATCCAGCCGAGGATGAGAAGGACCGAGCTGAGTGCACAGACCGGTATTGAAGCGAACAAAAAAATTTTCTCGATAAAAACCATTATTCTTTACCCCGATAAAATCTTTCCCAGTAGTATGCGGCAAGGCCCATGAGAAAAAGCCCGAAACCGCTGTAGGTGATCCATCTGCCGTAATCACTCACCACGGTCAGCCCATTCCAGATCGTCAGGTTTGAAAGTGTAAGCTGCGCATCTCCCAAAGGAATGCTGTCCCCAATTCTCATAGTTTTTTCGATTGTTCTTGTTTTATCTAAATAAATCTGCACCCTTACTTTTTTGTCCGCCAAATCGTTATACGAAACCTGAGCCTTGTACTGCACCGCAGGTATGACAAAATTGTTTGTTTTGGTTGTGCTGCCTATATATACATACCCGGACCTCATTATTTCAGGAGCAGTAAGGGTAAAATACGGCGCAAGCCCGTAAAATCGGGCCAGATTTATCAGGAGCCCCCCATACCCGACCGAACCGTTTACCCGTGCTGTAGCTTCCTGCACGCGTGTGCCGTCTTTTATGACAATGTTATTGTAATACTCCCTGAGTTGACCATTTTCCCAAAACGTCATATGGATTTTTTTTACGAAAATCTCAATCCCGGTCCCACGCCTGGTTCCGAATCTCTGCTTCCAGCCGCTGTAGTTTTCACTCCTGTCGGAAAAACCGTTTCCCTCGGCAATTTCGATGTACCCAATCGAGTAGGTCAGATAGGTGATCATGCCACCCGTAATAACAATGAGAAAGCCGATATGAAAAAGAACGAAGCCCGCGCGCTTGACATTCCATAGCTTTATTCTCTTTGTGTGCTCGTAAATGCAGCACAAAAGGTTCACCGCCAATGGCAGCGCAAACATGATTAACAGGTTTGCGGACACCTTCCCGGTCAATCCCGCCAGCACCACGAGAGAAAGTAATAAAAGAAACAGGATGATCGTGATTTTTTTGTTGCCGAGTATCTGAGTGAGCACGTGTCCCCGATTATAAAAAAAAGGCCTGGCTTTCACCAGGCCTTTCTGTTGACAATAAGTACAAATTAATTACATCTCTGGTGCGAGCCGCAGCTGTTTTCCGTCCAGCTGCCGCTCAGGTTCCAGTTGGTGCTGTTGAGCGGCAGGTCTATCCCAGAGGAGGACCCCGTGCCGTTATAGGCGGCGTTGTCCGCCGGATAGTTCGTCGGCATGTTGTACGGTTTCAGGAGGTGCGGTATCTGCCAGCCGTGGGGTATCTTGATGTGGCAGCTCATGCACTTCGCTTCCGACTTGTTGTGCTTACCCACGTGGAGCTCGCCGTCAGGACCCCGGAAGCCGCTGTTGGTAAAGTTCGGGTCGTGGCAGTTGAAACACCAGACCGTGCCTCTGTTATTGATGGACACCGTGCTGTTCCAGGTGGTATAGGGGCTTCCCGCCGGCACCTTGAGCATCTTAGCATAGGCGGAGCCGTGGGGGCCGTTCGGGTTGTTCTCCGCGTTGTCCGACCCATGGCAGTCCGAGCAGCGCATCTTCACACCCCTCAGCACCGCGTTGGTCGACCCGTTGTACCTCGGCATCATTTTTCCGACATAGGTGGCATTGAAATTTCCATAGGTGGTGTCCGCCTTGGCGGCTCCCCTGTCCCCCTCCACCCAGTGATACGACTTGTTGTTCGTGCTGAATTCCTTGCCGATGTTGGTCCAGGCGCTGTTCCAGGAGGCAAGACCGGTATTGTACCCGCTGTGGCACCTGAAGCAGATCCTGTACTCGTCGTCACCACCGGCAACGCTCATCTCCGCGTACCCGGTCGGCGCCGTCCAGTTGCTGGCGCTGTTGGTCGGATTTACCCCCATCGCCCCCTTGGTCGGATTTGCAGCGGTGGCCGCGTGGGAGTTGTGGCAGTCTCCGCATTCAATATGTTTGTTGGCCGCATTGGAGATATATGTCCTCGATTCATCCGCCAAAGTCGGCTTGTGCTTGCCGCTGTAAGCCGCCAGGTCCACCTGGTGCTTGTTGGCCTTCTGGAATACCTGGTAGATGTCGGTTGAATGGTCGGACATGTTTGTGACGGCACCGTACCAGTCGTTGGCATCGGCCGTCTTCTTGGTCCCGCCGATGGCGTCGGCCGCCTTGCTGTGGCAGCGGTAGCAAAGGGGCGCCTCGTATGGATCGGCAAGCGTCCCCCCGAGCGCGCCCATGAGTGACCGCGTGGTACTGTCGTGGTTGCCGAAGTTAGTCTTCGGCGAAGTCTCGCCGTTCTGCGCATTATGGCACTTGACGCAGTTGGCGTTCATTCTGGAGGTATCGGAATAAGCGGCGCTGGTGGTGGCGTAGTTGTGCGCCGCTGCCCCATAGTCCGCCTTGGTAACGAGCGGCGTGACCGTTGTCCCGTCGCTCTTGCGGCTCACGGCGTTCTTCGTCTGCTGGTTGGTGTGGCAGCTGACACATATGCCACCCGAAGTCAGACTGTTGTCAAAATCGTTGTTGACAAAGCCTGCAGTTGATGACACCGCATCGGTCGCCCCGGTCCGCAGGTTTTTGGCGCGCGCGCCGTTTGCGTTCAGGTCGGGACGGAAGATGTCGTGGTCAACATGGCACATCATGCAGCGCCGGTTGGTGTCGTTCACGGTCGGCGTGGCGGTGTTGGAGTAGGTCGCCGCGTCATTCTGCATGTAATGATGATAGCTTGCGTTGCTCTGCATGTTGGTGAAACCGGTATTGTGACACCCTAGACAGGGGGCGCCGCCGGACGATTCGCTGCCGGGGAAGGCGGTGCTGATGGTCGCGCCGGTATGGGTATGACAGCTGGTGCAGCGGATGCCGGCATTATGGCCGGCGGTGTAAAGGGTTGCGGTAAAGTAGTTGGTGTTGGTGTGGCAGACCTGACAGATGCCGTTATTGGCCGGGGTCTTGACGTAATCGCCCCACACTGGCGTGGCGGTCAGGACGAAGCTCGGGATAACGAATGTCGTGGGCGCGCCGATGGTTGTCTCGGAGGTCTTGGCGACTTGGGCATGGACCATGAACGAGTTGCTGTCGCCATGGCCGTCATGGCAATCCCAGCAGTACCTGCCGCCGCCGTTTGCAGCATGCTTTGCCCCGTAGTGGTAGGAGCCGATAGCCTTGGAGGTGGTCCGTTTCTTCAGGACGCCGCCCACCGTGACACCGGGGGCGGTGGCGGAGTGGCAGCTCATGCAGACCCCGTTCTTGCCCCACGTTGCGTCATTCTGATTCCTCAGACGGAAGGGGTTGGTGTTGTCATGGTGGCCTACCGAAGGTTCGTGGCAGTATTCACAGGCATTGGCAACCGTGAATCCGGCGGCGGGATTGCCGGATCCGCTATAGGTGCCGGAAGCCTTGCCGTGACCGGTGGCGCCCCATTCCGTAGAAGTGTTAATCTTGGTGGCAGCGCCGTCGTTCCAGAATTGAGTGCCAGTCAAGGGGGAGAAGCTTTCCGCGTCAACAGCGCCGCCGTGGCAGTCCTGGCAATTGAGGGTGGCGCCCCATGTGACGGTATTGCCGCCGTGACAGGTGACGTTGCTGCACTGGCCGGTCCCCTGGGTCCAGGCGGCCGCGCCTGCCTTGGCCGTGTTGAAGTAGACGTTCGGCGTGCCGTTCAGATGGTAGGAAGCTGCCGAGTAATCCTTGAACCGGCCGGCCGCGGTCATGCTTGCGGTCTTTATGTGGCAGTCCGAACAGACGGTCGTGCCGCTCGCCCCTGCCACATGCTTACCGTGGCTGTTGGCGGTGACGGATGGAACCGGGCCGCCGTTTGCATAGTCGGGCGCCCCGATGGCAGAGCTCCTGCCGTGACAGCCGTTGCAGCCAAAGGACGCCACACCGTTCCACGTCTTGCTCCCGGTCATGCTGACGAAGACCGGGGCTGCCGGATTGCCGTTGGAGTGACAGTAGCTGTTCGTGCACTGCTTGGTTGCGGTACTGTATTTCGCGCTCCCGCCGCCGTGCGTGCTGGAGTAGTCGATGTACTTGTTTACATGCCTCGTCTTGTCGCTCACGGTGGTATTATTGCTGACCGTCTTGGCATGGCAGTCGACGCAGCCAAGACCGTTGCCCAGGCCGAGACTGGTGTTGACTGCAGGGTTTAGGTGCTGTTGGTGCTTGCCGGATAGGGTGTTGCTGGTGGCGTTGCCGTGGCAGCCGGTGCAGTCGGCCGGAAGAGAAGCCCCCCAGGTGACTGTTTTATAAGTGGGGGTCGCCTGCCCGTCGCTGTGGCAGTAGAGGTTGGTGCAGCCGCCAAAGGCGTTGGTCTGGCTCGGCAGGTAGTCGTTGAGGGGGCCGCTGTAGGTGCCGCCGGCCACGTCCTGCGGGTCTTTGAGCTGGATGATCAGGTCCCTGTTCCCGGCGCTTGTGGCATGGGCGAACTTGTTCGCCTCCGCCGGATGATCGGCATGACACTTCCTGCACTGGGCCGCTCCGGTGTAATACATGTCGTGTTTCCCATGGCTGCCGGCCGCCCCGGGCGCGTCTGTGGTGCCGGCCGGCGGCGCCCCGTGGCACTGGTCGCAGTCATTGGAAGTGGTGTTGGTATAGGTGAAATTTGCACTGCCCCAGACGGGGGTTGCCTTCTCAAGGTGGCAGTTGACATTGGTACAGGAGCCGAGGACCGGAACCGAAGTCTGGTTTTTGAATGAGACCGTAACGCCGCCAACCTTGTACTGACCGGTTGCCGGAGAGCTGTTTATATTTGACGGAAAGCTGATCCCGCCGTCCAAATGGCTGGTAGTGAAACCAGTGCTGTTATGGCAGATTACACAGTTTGCCGGCTGGGCTGCGGCCGGCTGATGGGTCTGATGATTCCCCTTGAAGGCGCCGGTGGTGATATCCCTGCTTGCGGAATCCAGCGGCGGCATGTCGTGGCACGAACTGCAGGTAAAGTTATATTGGGGTCCGGCATAGGCCGGCAAGGATGTTGAGATGCATATCGCCAGTGTAAACAGCCACAACATGAGCCGTGTCTTCATGTGTCCCAATCTGAGGTCTCTTTCCATTCCGGTCTCCTTTTCTGCAACGCTTCCTAAATTCAAAGGTAAAGAGTTCTTTCAAACTTCCGTTGGAACCTGTCATGCAGTGTCGGATATTTCCGCCGCTTAAACAGGACGGCAAGAGCTGCGCCTGCCAGTCAGAACACCGCAACACCCTGCCATATAACCTACCCATTAATTATCGGATATACATGGATTAACTGAAACAAATGATTAGTGTTAACGGCATTTTATACGTAAACTGCAATTAATTTCAATTAAAATTTACTAGCAATTTGCATACCCAGCCATACCAACGTGGGAAGGCGCGTCGGCAGCTCAGTATCTGGATTAAACCGGGCAGCAAAAAAAGAAAAAGGCCGGGAATTACCCGGCCTTTTTCTTCTTCAATAATTGTAGTTAGTTTCCGATCTGGAAACCGGTTAATCTGTTACGGGATCGGCGCTATGGGATGCGGAGCACCCGATTTATGGCCCTTGATATCCCGGATGAGCGCCTTCACCTCCGGCGGCATCTCCTTCCCTTCCTTCATCATGTCACGCATCTGCCCGGCCAGATAGGAGTTGTTGACGAGAATATCGAATACCGCAAGCATGAATTCCCGTTTCCACGGGGTGAGCTTGTCCAGGTTCTGGAACTTGTGCATGTAGAACTTCTGGGACGCCCTTCCCAGCTCACGCTCCAGATCTTTGAGGGTCATGTTCCTGGGCTTGATGACCGGTTCCACCAGGTTGTATTTACGGTAGTCCTTGGTTGCCACGTACTCTTCCAGCTGCGGGTAGAGTTCCGCGTAGGGCCAGGGGGCAATGGCAAGGAAGAAGGCCATGTCCGGGTTGTAGTGCTTGGCCAGCTCGATGGTGGCTGCGATCGATTCGGGGGTATCTTCGGGCATGCCGAGGACAAAGGAGGTCTCGGAAACGATGTCGGCATTGTTGATGAGGTCTATGGCCGCCTTGGACTGCTCGACCAGCGTGTCCTTCTTGAACAGGTCGAGGGTCTCCTGGGAGCCGGCCTCGACACCGACGTAGATATGCTCCACCCCCGCCCGGCGGTACTTGTCCATGATGTCGGCATCACGCAGGATGTCGTCTACGCGGGTCTCCATCAGGAGCTTCACCCCCACCCGGCGTTCGATCATCAGGTCGAGAATCCGCTCCCAGCGCTCCCTGTCAAAGGTAGGTATCTCATCGGCGAGCATTGCAACCTCGACACCATACTTTTGATTGAGCATCTCCAGTTCGGTTATGAAGTTTTCCGGACTCCTGGCCCGCCAGGTTTGCGCCCAGAAGAGCTGCTGGGAGCAGAACGAGCATTTTTGCTGGCAGCCCCGCGATGAAGAAACGATGGCCAGGCGCGCGTTGTTCTTGGCCCGGTAGCTGTAAATGGGCCATTCCACCAGGTCCCAGGCGGTGGGCAGAGAATCAAGATCATGGATGAAAGGGGCCTTGGGTGTCGCACTCACCGTGCCGTCCCGGTAGTAGGCGAGTCCCGGCACATTTTGCGGATCGTCACCGGCCTTCAGGCAGTTGAGGAGGGTCGGCAGGGTCACCTCCCCTTCGCCGCGCACGATGTAATCAACCGCATCGTGGTCGGCCTTGAGGATCTCCTCATAGCAGAAGGTGGCGTGGACGTTCCCCAGCACCGTAACGACACCGGGATTTATCTCCTTGGCAAACCTGAGGAGCTTGACCGCATCGACGATGGAAGCGGTAAATGCGGTGGTGGCGACCACATCCGGCTGGAACGCCTCGATTCTCTTCCGGATATCGGGCCACTTGTGCCACAAAGACATGGCGTCGTAATAATCGACCTCAAAGCCCTGCGCCCGAAGAGCGCCGGCTATATAGACAAACCCCACATTCAGCCATGTACCGGCTGACTCGACGACGCCGGAATGGTAAGGAGGGGTAATGAGGGCTACTTTTTTTATCTTCATCGACTTTTCCTTCAGAGAAGCTTGAAGTTTTTTATTTTGCAATTATCAGGCCACACGTTTTTGTAACGGAGTTTTTCATATTACAGGATTACGTTTTTTTTGTCTTTAATTTTTTTAGAGGAACCCATTGGCAATCTGCCCGGAAAAACCGTTCGAACAGGACAGCAACAAAACGCTCACTCTTCCGCAAGCCATTCCTCATAAGCCTTTCTGAGCGCCCTTTTCATCGGAAGCTGCTTCATGAGGGAGAGAAAATGGGTGGAGGGAAAACCGCTCATCGGTATTTTGGATATCCGTTTGAAGATGCGCTCAAACCTGAAGAGCTCCCGGGCAAGCTTGTGGTATTCCTCCTCACGACGCCTTGCTGTCATCTCCGGATCAGGGTGGGTAAAGACCGATCTGACCCCGGTAAAGTATTCCCAGCCAAGGCCGGGGATGAGATGTTCCCGGTATTCCTCGAACAGTTCGGTGCCGGGAAGAGGGGTAAGCAGAACGGGGTGGATTCCCACATTCAGGGAATCGGCAAGTTCCAGGGTGCGCTTGAAGCTGTCAATGGAGTCCTGGCGGCCCCCCAGCACCACAAAGAGGACCACGTCGATCCCCGCATCCTGCATTCTTTTGATTGCCCCAATCCGGTCAGCCCCCTGTTTGCCGGCCGCCTTGAACGAGTGGAGGGTATCTGTAGAGCCACTCTCCCAGCCGACCCAAACTGAAAAAAGCCCGCTTTTTCTGGCCGCGGAGAGCATGCGCTCTCCCTCTCTCCCCTGAGCCGCCTGCAAATCGCCAAACCCGTACCAGTGTTTCTTCGAGCCCCCGGCAAGCGCCTCAAACAGGGCGATGCTCCGCTTCGCATCCCCTCCCCAGATGTTGTCATCGCCGTTGAACCAGACCTTCCCCGCTCCGGCCTCGATCTCGGCGGCCACCTCGGCAACCGGCCGATAGCGGATGGTGTCGCCGAAAAAGCGGCGCACGGAGCAGAAGGTGCAGCGATAGGGGCAGCCGCGCATGGTGAAAAAGGCGCGAAAACGGTAATTCCCCTGAAGCTTCCCATCAACAGGCATCGGCAGGCCGTCCAGAGTCAATCTTTCGCCCTGATACAGCTTTCTCAGTGAGCGGGTTCCGGCATCAGCAAGAACCTCTCCCCAGACCGACTCAGCCTCCCCCGCCACCACCGCGTCGGCATGGCGCGCCGCCTCGTCCGGCAGCGCCGTAGGGTGTATCCCGCCCAGCACCACCGGCAGTCCCAGGCTCCGGCACTCATCGGCAAACCGGTAAGTCCACGGCGCCGTAGCTGTCATGGCGCTGATCGCCACCAGGCCGGTGTTCAGAGAAGCGGCCTCTACAGGGGTCTGGTTGGCGTCAATCAGCTCGACCTCAATGCCCGGGTCGGCGCGCAGGGTCAGTGCGGCAAGGTATTCAAGGATGGGCGGCACCAGCGGGACACGCCCGGAGAAAGGGAACTGGGGGGATATTATGGTAATTTTCATCTTCCTGAACCTCAGTGAAACGTTACGGTGTAGGCCCACCACCCCGCTGAGCCGAAGATGGCGAAAAGGATTGCGTGTTTGATGATCAGCATTCTGCGGCGGGTCTTTTCGGTGCTCTCGCCGAAGACGTTATCCACGTAAGTATAGGTCCGCCCGGCGCCAGTGGCAAGAATGACCACCACCGCGCCGATCGTGTTCCAGAAAAAGAACCTTTCAATGACATTCAGAAGGGCTGCAACTGACGGGTATGCGTCCTGGAAATCGTGCAGGAAGTATATGGCGATCATTGCCGAAAGCCAGTAGCCGGTGGCGAAGTCGTGGATAAAGCCGTTCAGTACGATGGCCGTTTTCTTCAGGTCCATGTTCAACCTCTCTTGATTTTTATTGTGCGTTCGTATGCAATGCCCATAGGGTTTCGGGAATTCCACCTTCACGCACGTCACCCATACCGGATCTCATGATACTCCTCATCGACATTCACCTCCCACAGGTCGTGATGCTCTCCGAACATGTTACGCACTGCCAGGATGGCTGTCAACATGGAATGGTCCATATTGTTGTAGCGATGCATGCCGTTCCGCCCGATCACCTGCAGGTTCTCGAACCCGGCCAGATAGCGCCGGATTTGCGTCAGTGACTCCTCGTACCCCTCATCATAGACGGGATAGGCCTTCGGCATCCGCACCACCGTGCCGTCGCTCACGAGGTCGGGATCGGCAAGCCCGATGGCGGCCAGTTCCCTCCTGGCCAGTGCCAGCAGCTCGGAGTCGGGCATCGTCCAGAGCTCATCCCCGGCAAAGCAGAAATACTCCAGCCCCAGACAGGTCTTTGACTGGTCAGGGACCATGTCCGGGCTCCAGTTCTTGTAGTTCTGGATCCTCCCCACCCGGAGCGACGGCTCATGCACGTAGATCCAGTTGTCGGGAAAGAGCTCCGCCCGGTCGATGATCAGCGCCACGGTCAGAAAGTCCCGGTAGGAGAGTCGTTCCGCCGCGGCGAGCACTGCGGCCGGCGGCGCGGGACGCATGGCGTTGACCAGCTCCTTGAGCGGCATGGTGGAGATGACATGCGACACCGGCTGCTTCTCCCGTACCCCGTCCCGATCCACTTCCATAGCCGTGACCCGCTTGCCGTCGTGCAGAAGCGCCGCGACCCTGCTGCCGAAACCGATCGTCCCTCCATGGGAGCGGATGAACCCGCAGAGGGCATCCCACATCATCCCCGGTCCGCGCCGGGGATAGAGGAACTCCTCGATCAGGGTCCTGATCGCCCCCTCGCCCCGGAGCGCACGCCGGGGGGCAAACATGCTCAGCACCGCGCTCTTCAGCGACAGCCCCTTGATCCGCTGGGCCGCCCACTGGGCGCCGATGCGCCGGCAAGGGATCCCCCATACCTTTTCGGTATAGGCCCGGAAAAACATCTCGTAGAGACGGCTGCCGAAGCGGTTGGTCACCCAGTCGGCGAGGCTCGCCTCGGGACGGATCGGCCGGATCATGCGCCGAAGATAACTCGCCAGGATGAGGAGGCTGGTAACAGCGCCGAGGTTTTTCAGGACGTTGAGCGGCTTGAGGGGGTAGTCGAAAAAGCGGCCGGCGTAATATATCCTGGAGAGACGCGGCCGGGTGAGCAGATCATCCCCTAACAGCGACTGCCAGAGACTCCGTACGATCAGGTGCTTGGTAAAGAAGCGGTGCCCGCCGATGTCGAAGCGGAAACCCCGGTACTCGGCGGTCCTGGCTATGCCGCCAGGTGCCGTTCCCTGCTCGAACAGGACCACTGGAATCCCTTCCCTGGTCAGTTCATAGGCAGCGGTGAGTCCGGCCGGGCCGGCGCCGATTATTACGACATCCCTGGAGGTATTACTGAAGCGGCCCTTTCGGCTCATATCGTCCTCTGCCAGAAACGACGCATACCTGTCCGCGCGGTTTCAGCGAAAAAAGAGAATTCATTCCGGGCGGTAATGGAAATGTTGTAGGTGCAGGTATAGAAACAGGGAGTACCTTCCTGACAGACCTTGATCTTGTCTCGCTGGGATTGCAGCTCGCGCCAGATATCACTGATACTGTTCCGGCGGATATCGCCGACACCCTCGTGGTCAAGACAGACGGCAACCTGACCGTCGGCATTGAGATCGATGTACATTCGCCCGGCGTCACACGGCCCCACCGGTCGCCCCAGTACGTATTCCGCGGCCAGTTCATAAAACCCGCTGTACTCCCAGAGCGGCTCGCCGCACCGCCGCAGCCGGGCGAGCTCACGGAATATCTCCGCCATCTCCTGTCGCTCCTCGGCTGTTGCCCGGAACAGGGGATCCGTATGCCGGTGGAAGAACCCTTCCCCCTGATTGATGGGGAAGACGGAGAGGCTTATGCCGCGCTCCTTCACGAAATCAAGAAAGCGAAAGGTCTCCCGGTAGTTATGTCGGTTCATCACCAGGTTCACCTTGACGGGAAAAGGCAACTTCGCGGCTATCAGGCGCTCCAGATTCTTGAGCACATCCGGCAGGAAATCACGTCCCCGCAGGCGGGCGTAGGTATGCGGGTCGAGCGAGTCGATGCTGACCGCCAGTTGCAGGAGCCCTTTGGCCGAACGAAGCCTATCTATGCCTGCGGGAGTGAAGAGCGTGCCGTTGGTCGCCGTGGTATAGAGGAAGGAGAGCCGGTCCAGCATGGCAAAGATGTCGTAGATGTCTTCCCGCAAAAAAGGCTCGCCGCCGGAGATCTCCGTTACCATGAATCCGAAACGCTTCAGGTCGCGAAAGATGGGCTCCATCTCTTCGACCGTCAGCATCTCCCCGCCACGACGCCAGACTGCGCACATCGGGCAGGCCTGATTGCAGGAATTCAAGGAGTTGAAACTGACGAATGTCGGCTTGAAGCGCCGCATTCTCCAGAAGACCCTGATCAGCTTCAGGATATTTTCAGGCCTGGTGATTATAACAACCTCCCATGGGAGACCACCCGTTCATCAGGACAGCCACTTCAGCAGCCTGATGATCCCCAGGCTGGCGGGCTTTTTGTGGGGAGAGACGTTCTTCCTCTGTTTTATCTCCGCCAGATGGTCGTGGTAATAGCGATAGGCGTCCCAAAGCATCTCCCGGTTGGTGATGGAAGGGGACCAGCCCAGCCGGGCCTTTATCTTCGCCGTATCGAACTCAAAGCTCTCGGCAATCATCTTGTACTGGTACGGGCCGAGCGGAGAGAGACCGAACCGATGGGCGTATCTCATCAGCGGAAGGGCGATCCGTCCCGGAAGGCTCGCCACCCGCGCCTTTGTCCCGGCCCTGTCGATGACATACCGGTACGCCTCGGCCAGGGTAGGGACATTGTCGGAGCCGATATTGAAGAGATCGCTCCCCCTGTATTCGAGCGCCCTCAGACAGGCATCGTTCAGATCGGCAGCCGAGATGAACTGGTAACGGTTCCTGCCTCCATCGACCACCCAGACCCTGCGCCCTTCGGCGATGAACTCGAAAAGGATCGCCAACAGGCCGAGACGCCCGGCCGCAACTATGGTGGGACAGCGCAAGACCACCACATCGAACCGATCCGCAGAGCCGAGGAGAATTTTTTCTCCCTCCCACTTGGATCGACCATATATCTCCACCGGCCGCGGCTGATCGTCTTCGCTGACCGGCCTGCCGAAACCTTCTCCCCAGAGACAGTTGGACGAAGTGAAGATAACCTTGGGTATACTGAACTCTGCCGCCACCTCGGCGACGTTTCTCGTCCCGTCCACATTCACGGACCAGAGGTGACTCTCGTCTTTTACCGAATGGGCCAGAACGGCGGCCAGATGGCAGATCGCGTCGAATCGATGCGTGGCGGCCAGCCGCGCCAGCAGCTCCCGGTCACGAATGTCCCCCCGCACCGAGGTCAGAAGCGGATGCCTGGAGAAATCTTCCTCGACATCAACGGAGACACAACGGACCCCGCGCTCCAGGAGGTACTCCTTGAGCGATTCACCATAGAATCCGGCGCCGCCTGTAATGAGGACGGTACGCACATCCATCGACAAATTCCCTTGTGATTAAAACTGATCTTCAGCTGAAGGTGTCATCCCCGAAACTGATTAGCACCAATCTTCCGCAAGCATGAATAAAGTCCCCTCCCCCCTGGCGGGGGAGGGAATGATTCCGAACTGCCAATCCGGCGCCAACGAGGAGGAGCGGCGCAATCACGGAACGCCAGGAGATTCGGCCCATCATGGGGCCTCCTGAGATGAACTGTATTCCGGCATCATGGCTCCTCATCTGCCGCCGGATGGGAAAGCTCCCCCATCCCTCATCCGCTGGAGCTTGTCCGCATAGTTCTGCTCCAGGTAATCCTTCAGGTACGGCAACTCAAAACCCTTCCCTATCACGAGAGGGTAGAGCGGCGCAGTGGTCAGTGCAACCGCCACCACATAGGCGGCGATGATCCGTTGCCTTGTCACGGGATTCCCGGCAATGGCGGTTATGGAATAAGCCACTGCCATAAAGGCGAAGGGGAGTACGGACAGGGCCGTGTTCGCCCAGATGGGACGTTGCGCCAGCGCCAGCGGCAGGTAAGAACAGAGGAAAAGTCCCGCCAGATAGCAGAGCCCCTCGTCGCGCTTGCGAATACCCTGCCATGCGGCAAACAGCAGCGACGGCAGCACCGCCAGCCAGACCAGCGGATTGGCGACCGCCAGGAGGACGGTCATCCGGCCGTCGCTTCCGTCCAGCCCTTCCTGACCGTTGCCGTCCCGATTGGCATAGACATCCTCGTAGGTTATGGGGCGGACAAACCACTCGTAGGCCCAATGATCCCGGTAGTCCTGCTCCAGGGGGTGATAGCCGGTATGTTGGGAGGTCTCCCGGTACATGGCCTGCTGCAGGGCAGGCCACTCGCTGGCATCGTATCCGCGGCCAAACCAGGGGATGAAGGTGAGCAGGTAAATGATCAGGGGAAGCAAGACCAGCGCGGCAAAGCAGTGGACCATGCTGATTGCCCGACACGCCCCACTCTCCTCTCGTCCCTTCCGGATAGAGCGGGCAACCAGCACCAGGGTAACTGCCAAGGGGAAAATGACGCTCCACTTGGTGGACAATCCGCAGCCGAAACTCACCCCGGCGGCAAGCAGCCAGTATTGGCGCCGGCTCTCCCGGTACCGGCAGGCAAAATAGATCCCGAGCAGCGGGAAAAAAGCTAGGTAGATGTCACCGATGGCCTGGCGGGAAAAGTCGATTGCAAGGGGTTCGACAGTCCAGAGGAAAGAGGCAAGGAGGGCAGCACTCTCCGACATGAACCTCCGGGCCACAAGGCCGAGCAGCGGGATGGAGAAGAGGCCGAACATGAGGCTCACCCCCTTCAGTCCAACGACCCCGGTGCCGAAAAGCCGCATGGCGCCGTAGACCAGTATCCCGCACAGGTTGGAATGGTTCCACATGGTCGGCCCCAGTTGTCCCGACTCCACGTAGTTTATGGCCGTGAGCCCCACCGAGAAATCGTCCACCGAAACCGGTTGGGAGTGCAGGAGGTACTGGCGGGAAAAGAGTCCGAGGAGCGTCAACAGGAGAAGCATTGGCAGGAAATACCTGCGCGGACCGGTTTTGGCCGTGGCACGGTCCGGCCCGATGGTGTCGGGGTTCTTAATGTTGTCCATGCCGGCGGGTGATGTCATGGGTCACTCAGTTCTGCAGGAAATAGTCTCTCAGAAACGGGAATTCGGCTCCCTTGCCGATGGCAAGAAAGTAGAGCGGGACTGTCGCGAACACGACCAGGGCGAGGTAGAGGGCGAAAATCCTCTTCCGCGCCCTGGTCGTGCAGAGGGTGGAGACGACAAGATGCGCCACCGCCATCATGGCGAACGGCATGACCGACAGCGCCGCGTTCACAAAGATCGGCCGGCTGTAGGTGAAAGCCAGGGGCAGGTAGGAGGCGAGAAAGAGTGCCGCCGCGTACATGAGCCCTTCGTCCCGCCGTTGCACGCACTTACGCACCAGGTAGAGGACGGCCGGGATCACCAGAAACCAGACGAACGGATTCCCTACTCCGATCAGATCGATAAAGTACTTCCCGGATTCGGCCTCCACCATGGGCTCGCCGGTGTCGTTATTGAAAGTGCTGTCGCGCCACGAGACGGGCCGGATAAACCATTCATAGGCCCGATGATCCCTCCTGGAAAGCTCTTCATAACCGACATGCAGCTTGGTTTCCACATACATGTCCTTGTGCAGTTCCAGCCACTCGCCAACCGAATGTCCCTGGCCGAACCAGGGGATGAAGGTCAAGATATAGATTACAGCCGGCAGTACCATGAGGGAAACTGCCGCAAACAGCATCCTGGCCGGGACGGGAACGCCGGAGGCACCCTTACGCCGGAAGTCGTTGATCAGAAACGCAAGAGAGACGACGAGCGGGAAGGCAACGCTCCATTTCGACGCCAGCCCGAGACCGAAACCGGCCCCTGCAGCGAGAAGCCACCAGTGGTTCCGGCCCATCCTGTATCGTGAAATGCAATAGATGCCTGCAAGGGGGAAAAACGCCATGTAGATCTCATGTACCGCCTGACGCGACATGTCGATGGCCAGCGGGTCCAGGGCCCAGAGGAGAGCTGCCAGGAGCGCCATGGTCTCGTTGCGCAAAAGCTGCCGGGATACCAGCCCGACCAGGGTTATCGAGAGGACGCCTACGATGACGCTCATCCCCTTCAGCCCCACCAGGCCGGTGCCGAATAGTCGCAGAGCGGAGTAGACCAGGATATTCCCCAGTTCGGGATGATTCCACATGATCGGGCCGAGCTGACCCGACTCCATGTAGTTGATAGCCGTGAGTCCGACGGAATAGTCGTCCCACGTCACAGGCTGGGAGGGGAGGAGCAAGGTGCGCAGGAAGAATCCCAGCAGGGTGATGAAGCCCAGATGGATATGAAAGCGTTGGCAGGGAATGCCGGTCATCATGGGAACGGATGCCCCGCTCATTGCCGGGGCCTGGCGGCAGGAGCTGCAGCGGGCGAATCGTTCTTGGCCGCGGGAATGCCGATCAGGCGGGCAAACCTTTCAAGTTTAGCGCGCTCAAGATTCGTGAGGCGGTTGTCCTCTCCCCCCCGGCAGAGTATGACCGCATCGGTCGCAACCCCTGAGGCCTTCAGCTGCCGGTACAGATCTTCGGGTTCCACGGTTCTGAAATAAGAGGCGTTGACATACAGGAGCACCGGCTCCTTCTCCCCCCTGAAGCGGGCGAGCGTCGTAAACCAGCGCGGAAATCCCTGATGCGGAAGATATAACTCCCCTGCGCCGATCCTCGCCTCTGTCGCCCTCTGTGCCATCGCTGCCATATCGTCGTATCCGGGCTGCGAAAGGATGGCAACGACTCTCCGCGTGATTCCGTTCAGGGCGGCAACGTAGAGGAAGTTGGCCGGGGACAGCTTCTCCCGTTCGAAAGTGGTCGGTATGTGGTACAGACGGAGCGGATAGGGACGCGCCGAGGGAATATCGGCCTGGTTGACGATCCCCAGGCGCTCCCAGGCATCGGCAATCAGCAGGATGGTCCTCCCCTTGAAACCTTGCTGCTTCCAGAAGGCATAGGCATCGAGCGGAGACTCCACGACCATCCTGACGACCTGCGGGCTGTCGATGGCGCCGACCGCGCCGTAGGTTCGCGCATTCCGGCCATAGCGGTCGAGCAGGACGACCACCAGGATGGCCGCAACAACTATGGCCACAGAAACGGCTATCAGGCTACGGGAAGTTATCTTGGGCATCTGCTTCTTCAATCACTTTTTCTGCGGCGTGGTTTTCCCGCCCTCGAACATCTTGTCCCAGGAGGGGACGGACTTCCCCCCCGATTCTTCGCCATTGGCAACGATGGATGTGATGAGCCACCGCCCTCCCCTGTTCTCCAGGGTATAGTTGACGTGATAGATGTAATCCTTCACCTCTGTGCTTATTTTGCCGGTTTCGATGTCACTGTAGTTGTAATCCCACAACTCCCGCGTCTGGATCCGGCATCTCCCCGGCTGCGGAAACTCGGTCTTGACGAATTCAAACTTCTTCAGTTTGGAATCCATCCGCTTCTTCCCCTCGCTGATTGCCGCCATGTGGTGGTAGGCCTTTCGCGCCAGATCCTCCGTTGCCACCTCCTGAAGCGGGGTCATGTTCAGGTTGCGGTAGCCGTCGGCCAGGAGCTGGTTATAACGCATTACCACGGCGTGGGCCGTTTGCTGGGAAATGGAGCCGTCGGCAGTCGCCGGGGTCGATTTCTGCTGCTCCTTTTCCTGCTGGGTGGAAAATTTTTCACTGCACCCCGTGAACAGCAGAGAGAACGTGAGGGCAGTCAATGTCAGAACGCGGATCGGTGTCATCACTTGAAATACTCCGAATGGATTGACGAGTTGATGAAAGGGGTTACAAACAGCGAGAAAACCGCAAGGGCGAAACAGAGAATATAGAGCCAGGCAGCCTTCCGCCCCGCCCAGCCGTAGAACCGCCGCATGTGCAGGTAGAGGCCGAAAAGCACCCAGGTCACGAGGGACCAGATCTGCACCGGCTCCCAGCTCCAGAACATGTTCAGCGACTGATAGGCCCAGATGGAACCGGCCAGCATGCCGATCACCCAGAAGATGAAACCGAAGCTGGCGAAACGGTAGGCATACAGGTCCATGACATCGGGCTCGGGAAGGAATGAAAGACGCCTGGGGCTCTTGCCCGTAGCAAGCAGATAAAAGATGGAAAAAGTTACCGCAATCAGAGTGGCCGCAAAGGAAATCTTGTAGAAAACGATATGGAGGATCAGCCAGTACCCGCGATAGCTTGCTGGCAGGTTCTTGATCTCCGGCCGGAGAAAAAGACCGAGGGCCACGAGAAAGAAGGTGGCCGGGAAGACCACCACGGCGGCGGACCGCAACCGTGGATAGAAGCGGATCGCCGGAAGAAAGAGAGCAAGCATTACCCAGGCGTTGGATGAGAGGACCTCGAAACGGTCCATGTACGGCCCATGGCCGACAATGCGCCACCAGATCAGAAGCGCAATTCCATGCAGGAGGAGTCCCGGAATTGCGATAATCAGCCCGTACCGCTCAGACTTCTCGCTCTTGAAGATGACCCCTGTCACGGCGCACAACGTCGCAACCACGTAACAGGCCACCGCTCCCCAGTGGAGACCGGTTACCAGGGCAAACTGTCCGTTCATGACTTCTTCTCTCCCCTGCAGAATTCCATGACTCGTTCCCGTTCGGTACGGTACAGGTCGCGGAACCTTACCGACCGCCAGCTGACCATTATCCCGGAGGCAGACCGCCGCAACACGACTTCCCTCGGCGTGGCGCAATAGACCAGTACCGAGCCGAGGAAAATAATGGCAAAGCCGCCGTAGATACCAGCAACGCCGACCCCCCCAACCGAGAGAAGCTCTCCCATCCCCCGCACCTCTGCCAGCCGCACCAGGTAAGGTCCGAGTTTACCGCTCTCTCCCCGGCGCAGCCGGATCTCATTCAGGAGATTCGGCCCGTCGAAGATACGAAGCACCAGAAGCGGATTCCCGGTGTACATGCTCTGCCTGTCGGCATCCGCGTAATACTTCGCCTTCAGGTGAAGCCGCCCGCCGGGCAGATCAAGGTCGCCGTAGCCGGCCTTGTCTCTGCGCGGCGGTCTCCCGATCGTAAGGACCGACGTGAACGGGGGGGTATCCCCGCTATAGAACTGCAGGAAAAAGGCGTTCCCGAAATGCGGGCTCAGGTAGAACATCTGCCCGTGTACTTTTGTCCCATCGAACGCATTCAGGCCGACCTTTTCCAATCCGCCCAGATCGTCATAGAGTGCGACTTCCGCCGTGACCGACTTGAGCTGGTCATTGTCCCAGAACAAGGGAGTCAGCCGCTCCAGGCGCACCGTGGCCGGGTAGGTCATCTTTCTTGCGAGCAGACCGGCTACTTCACCGGTTGTCCCGTCTTCACGGGAAACTACGACTCCTTCGACGATCCGAAAGAGCGTTCTGTGCTCCGTAAGCACACGCACAAACGCGAACAGGACGACACAGGTAAGGCCCAGGTGCAGGACAAAATTGCCCCAGTACCCCCACGGTGCCCTCACATGGCGGCTGATGATGCCATTGTCCGCAAGACAGAAATACCCCTCACGTTTCAGATACCCGGTAAATTCGAGCAATTCGACCCGAAGCGCCTCTTCCTCGCCGCCTATCTCGGCCGGAAACTGCTTCATCAGGCGATAGCTCCGCTCTCCCTGGTCGAACGTGGAAAAGGAGAGCGAGACAAGAAACAGCAAGCCGACGATGGAAAACCAGACCGATGTATGGAGCGCATTCAGGCCGAGCAGGGTCACCAGTTTGGCGAGATTTGGGAACTGGGCGTACCATAGGGGCAACTCGTTCGCCATGCTCCCGTGCCGCGGGAGGAAATTCGAGAGCAGGAGCGACGAAATCAGGAGCAAAAAAACCGCTGTAATGAATTTTCTGCTGGTTACGACCCTTTTCAACCACATGTCATGCCTGTCTCGCGGGCTGCATATGCCGTATATTCTCTCCATTTACACTCATGGAAAATGTATCATAAATCCTGTCAGTGGCAAAAAAACCGGGGACGAAGCCCCCGGCAGTAATTCAGAAGCACGAGTTAACGCATTACCACGCTTGAGTTCCCCCGGTATGCTGGCCGCCGCTGCAGCTGAAGGCGCTGATCGCCACCAGGTCGGCGTTCAGAGAAGCGGCCTCTACAGTGGTCTGGTTAGCGTCAATCAGCTCGACCTCGATGCACGGGTCGGCGCGCAGGGTCAGGGCGGCAAGGTATTCAAGGATGGCGGCGCCAGCGGGACACGCCCGGAGAAAGGGAACTGGGGGGCTGTTGCACGTGTGTAATAGGTATGGGCTTCGGCATCCCGGCCGGTTGCCTTGCAAAGCATCGCCAGGTTCATGAGGATTGTCGCCACGTCGGGATGGTTCTTCCCCAGGGTTTTTTCCCGTATCGCCAGTCCCCTTTTGAACAGGGGCTCTGCCTCGGCATAGCGTTTGTTATCCATATAAAGGGTTGCCAGCCCGTTCAAGGCATTTGCCACGTCCGGGTGCTCTTCCCCTAAGGTCTTTCCCCACATGGCTGTCGCCCTTTTGTAGAGCGATTCGGCCTCTGCCGTCTTCCCGGTCGATTTATACAGTGTCGCCAGGTTATTGAGGCTGGAGGCCACTGCCGGATTTTCCTTGCCGAAAGCCTTCTCCCTGATCTGCAAGGCTCGCTTGAACAGTGGTTCCGCTTCCGAGTACCGCTTGGTAAGGTAATGCAGAATGCCCAGGTTATTCATGTTCGTTGCCACATCGGGATGCCCCCTCCCCAGGACTTTCTCGTCGATGACCAGTGCCCTCTTGTACAGAGGCTCCGCTTCGGCGTATAGGCCGATAACCCGGTAAATCTCCGCCAGGTTGTTCAGACTGGCCGCCAGCTTCAGATCGTCCTTCCCCTTCGCCTTTTCCCTGACATCAAGTGCCTTCTGCGCCTTGGCCAGCGCCTCCCGGTACTTGCCGGTCCTGAATAATTGCAGTACTTCCCGGTCCAGAGCGTCCGCCCCGGCAAGCTCCGCCTGTATGACGTTCGTCGCAAGGGTGACGCCGGGAAACACGGATAAGACGGCAATAAACATCAATACCGCTTTCATAGTTCGCATTAGAGATGTCTCCTGCAACATATTAGATAGCCGCCTTCGCAATTTCGTTGACAAAATCGCAACGGTCAGTGTGATTTGACCTGCCGGTCAATCTCTTCATACACCAGCCGGGAAACATCCCGAATCACCCCGGCCAGTTTCTCGAAATCATCACCCCTTGTCATCAAGCACAGCAGGTAGGGACGGTTCGGGTAATAAATTATCCCGAAATCGTGCAACTGCTTAATCTCCCTGTTTGGGCCCAAGGTGCGTTCGCCGAATTTGCTGGCCACCATGACATCTTTCGGCACCCCGGCAACCAGCCCCTTGGTAAAATCGACCACGGTAAGATACTGCAATGCCTTCTCCGACATTTCCTTGCTCAGATAGGAGGCGTTATAGAGGATGCGCAGGAATCTGGCATACGACTTGACCGTAACGAAATCCTCTTCCTTTGCCTTGTCGTAATCAACGCCCAGATCCGCCAGGATTTTGTCCAGATAATCGACTCCCACCCGGTTAAACAGGAGACCCCAGGCATTGTTGTCGGAATAGGCCATCATTCTGTACAGGAGGTCTTCGATGGCATAGGACTTCCCCTTCTCGATAACCTTTTCCGGCTTGATGTTCTGCATCTCGCCCCAGTCATCGTTGCCTTCGAATTCAATTTTTTTACCCAGGATATGCGGTTCTTTTTCCGCCATCCTCAGATAAGCGATCAGGACCGGCAGCTTGCTGAGACTGGCGGGGGAATAGCCCTCGTTGGCGTTGATGTTGAACGTGGCCCCGCTGTTGAGGTCCCGGAAATATACGGAGACGCTGGTAGCCCTTTTGTCCTTTTTTACCGCCGCAATCAATTTTTCAGTTTTGGCCTTGAATGGGCTCAGTTCCCTGCTCCTGATGGTGTCCTCGGCAATTTCGCACTCGAGCAGCGGGTTGATCAGGCGGTACCCCCCCTGGCGGATCAGATAGCCTTTGGACTCCTCTGGTTCATTTCGTTCCGGGGCGCTGCCGATAAACCAGCCGCTGACGCCGCCCAGTAAAAATACCGCCAGCAGAACAAATATCCGGACAACGGACTTTTTTCCCATCACCTTCTTCATTTTCTTCCATTGCCAACCGAAGACATACCCCCATGCCGCTTTGTTTCCGGCCAGGGAACAGTCGTGTTGGTGCTCTTTCCCGAAAGGGCGGTGACTCGGGTGATAAGCCACCTTCCGCCCTCTTTTTTCAGTTCATAACCCATCTCATAAATGAAATCCTTCTCCTCATAAAACTTCTTCCCGCTGTTCATATCAAGATGGGTGAAATCCCAAATTTCGCGAGTTTCTGCCACCGCTTCGCCGTTATTGCGGAATTCAAGCTTGCGGAACTCGATATTTTTCATTGTCGAATCCATGCGCAGCTTACCCTCACCGAGGGCAGACATGTGGTAGTACAACTTGGTGGCCTGCTCCGGGGTAGTAACCTCCTGGAGGGGGTTCATGTTGAGTTTTTTATAACCTTCGACGAGCAGTTGGTTGTACCGCATGATAACGGCCTTGACCTGCCGGCTCTCGCCGGTTTCACGGCTGCAGGCGGCAACACATGTGATAATGAACAGCAGGCAGCAGAGGTTTCTTATCATTTGAAATACTCCGAATGAATGGACGATTCCATTACCGAGGTAAAAAACACGGCGATTATCGAAAGAGCGAAACAGATAATGTAGAAGTATGCAGCCCGCTCCCCCTTCCAACCGAAGAATCGGCGCAGATGCAGATAGATGCCGAAGGCAAGCCAGGTGATCAGAGACCAGGTTTCAACCGGGTCCCATGCCCAAAAACGGCCCCACGACTGGTAGGCCCAGATGGAACCGGCCAGCATGGCGATCGCCCAGAATACGAAGCCGAAGCCGGCAAACCTGAAAGCATACAGATCAAGGATCTCCTTATCCGGCAAACGGGCAAGCCAGTCAAAAGATTTCCTGTTCTTAAGAATATAAAAAATGGAGAATGCCAGTGCGACCAGAATAGTGCCGAGCGCTATCTTGTAGAACGAAACGTGCAGCACCAGCCAGATACTGCGAAGGGTTGGCGGGATCTTTTTGACTGCGGGATTAAAAAAGAGCCCGAGGGCGATCAGCATGAATGTGGCAGGGAAAACTATTATGCTTGCCGGCTTAACCCTGGGATAAAATTTCATAAAAACGAGGAACAAAACCAACATGACCCACGCATCGGAGGAGAGCACTTCCCGATGCGCCATGTAAGGGCCGTGCCCGGCCAGCTTCCAGCGGTAGAGGAGAGCGGCACTGTGGACACAAAGGCCTGCCAGGGCAATGCGGTAGCTGTTGCGCTCCGTTTTCTCGTTCCTGAAGATCACCCCCCAGACGTTGGCGATTGTGGCAACGACATAGAGGATAACAGCTCCCCAGTGGATGGCGGTATCTATGATGAGTGGGTCATACATGTCTCATGTTCCCTTCTTCCCTATATTTTTCGCTGGAGGCACAAAAACACGTGAGAAAATATTTACGGAGCAGCGCACCACTCTGCTGCCATTCGATCTCGCGCTACTGCTCCCTGTTAAATTTCGTCAGCAGGTCTTCGTATTCATCGCCATAGAATTCCGCAAACCTGGCCGCCCGCCACTGTATATTCACCATCGAACCGTCCTGTTTCATTATCAGCTCACGGGGTATAGCGAAATAATGCAATAAACCGCCGCCGATAATGATAAGAAAGCCCAAAAATATGCCGGGCATGCCGGTAATTACCAGAAAATTTATTCCAGCCCATTGACCGGACCTTACCAGGCTTACCCGGTACTTTCCCAGCGGCCCGCTCTCACCGATCCGCAGCGGCAGCTCCCCGAGCAGCGAGTCCTTATCGTACAACCTCAGCACCAAAAGGGGATCGTTGCTCACCATACTCTTCTTTCCGGCATCGGTAAAATACTTTCCCTTAATCCGGAACGGCATCCCGCTGAGCTGAAACTCGTTATAAGAGGCCTTATCACGGCTGGGCGGCAGTTGAAACAGGAGGATGTGCCCCATGGTTCCCACGTTGCCATCCGAAAATTCAAGGTAAAAACTGCGCCCTGCCTGATGACTCTGGTAGATTTTCATGCCATGGTACCAGGCAGGCCTGTTGATGCTCAGGTTGACCCTATCCCTGGACTGATCGGGCTTGATAAATTCCAGGGACGATTCAATCTGTCTGATGTCGTCGGTTTCCCAAAACCGGGCTATGGAGTTGACGAGGGTTATTGCCGACGGAAGAACGAGCCTCTCCGTGAAAAGTCCGTGTTCCTCGGAGTCCCAGGAAGTGCCGGGATCGATTATCTCGCCTTTGGTCATATGTAACAAACCACGCTGCTGGGTCAGCAGGATGACGAGGGAAGAAGCGATCACAACGACAATCCCGAGGTGCAGCAAAAAATTTCCCCAGTATCCCCAGGGATGCCTGATAAACCCGGTTATCCCGTCTTTATGGCTAATCTGCACATATCCCAGTTTTTTAAGGGTATCACCCGCCGCCGTCCGGTCGCACCGAACGGGTAGCCAGTTGCCGGCTTCTGCGAAAGCATGCGGAAAGGTCTTTTGCCTGGCAATGGCGAACTGTTGAACGCACGATGTTATTATTGAGATAAGGAACAGGCCAAGAATGGCCGCAAACCAGGGGGAGGTAAAGATGGTATGCAGGCCCAGCAGGTCCACCGCCGAAAGCAATGGGGCATGACCGTCCCGCCACTTATTCAGAGTTAACTGTGTTACGGAAATTCTCTGGGGAATGACATAGGATAAAACTACGGTGATGAAAATGAGTGTAAGGAGAGTGAGTACGGTTTTTCGCGACAGGAAAAAATGCTTCATGCAAACTGACTACCCTGATGAAATAAAAAGTTCGTGTGCATGAAGTTATCGGGACATGTATTCGTCTTCATGCATTATTTGCTATTGAGATTATAAACAAATCCATGGATTTAAAACAGCAAAAAAAAGCCAAGGGCGAACCCTTGGCTTTTTTGTCATTTAAGTTAAATATGAATTACCATCCGAGCAGGGTGCCGGTGGCGGTATGCTGGGTGCAGCCGCTTGCCGTTTGACAGTTGCTCTCGCCCATGGTACCGGAAGCCGGCCTGCTGCCGCCGTTCATGTAGAAGGTGCCGCCGCCGTTGCCGTTCGGCTTGTAACGGGCCGGGGCGTTCGTGCCCGTAAGGAGACGCAGGGCCTTGCCGCCGTGGGGCACCCGAATGTGGCAGCCGACACAGGCGACGGCGTGATCTGATCGTCCGGTGTGCGCTGTGCCGCCGCCGCTCCAGACGTGGCAGCTGAAGCAGAAGTTAGTGCCGGGAACCGTAGTGGTGCCGGTGCCTGTGATGAGGGTGCCGGTGCTCCCACCGTTACCGGCCGCCGTTGTGTAAGGCCAGTTGTAGTACTTGGTGGCCGTCGTATTGGGGTTGAGCATCCATTTGACCGATGCGCCGTGCGGACCCCTGGAGCCCCCCGCCGAGTCGGAGCCGTGGCAGTCGGAGCAGTTCATCACCAGCCCCGGCGTCCACCCGCCGGTGAGGGCCGTAGAGGCAAGCCTCCTGTTGCCCGTGGAGGGCAGAGCCTGGATGACCGGATGGTAAGACTCGTTGTTCGGGTTGAACTCCAGGGCCAGGTCGGTCCAAGCATTGGCGCCGGCCCCACCCCAGGTGGCATAGTTGGCATTGGCCGCGGAGTGGCACTTGAAGCATATCTGCCATTCGGCTGTTGCGGCCGGCAGGGCAGCGGTAGTCCCCTGTGTCCAGGTGGTCACCCCGGCCCAGTTGGCGCCCCAGGTGGTGACGGTCACGCCGGTGGCGCCGGTGAGGACGCCAGCCAGGGTCCCGCTCCCCTTGGTGTGAAGCCCCTGCTTGGCCTGGTGCGGCTCATGGCAGTCGGAGCACTCCACGTGCTTGGCGGCGGCGATGTCGGTCCTTGTCTCGTTGTACTTGTGGAGCCCCTTATAGCTCGCCACGTCGTGGCGTCCCGATGCCGGGGTCGCTTGGCTGGTATAGTTAAAGGTGGCGCTGACCGGCATCACCACGTTGCTCGCCGCGCCGTTGCCGTAAAAGAAGGTCATGGAATAACTGCCAGCGGTGGTAACGCTGAGGGTCTGGATCTCCAGGTCCACCACGACCCGGTCGCCCACTGCAACCGATGTGTTCGTCCCGGCGGCGGTGGTGATCGCCTGCAAGGCGCCGGGTGCCGCGGTGATCGCCATCTCGGTGCCGCCATTGGCCCGGGCGACGATGGTCGACTTGAGGGCCCCGGCAGAATTGATGGTATAGATCGCATAACGTACCCGAGCATTGGCGTTAGTACTGCTCTCCCGGTCGTAGATGTTGATGGCCCAGGTGCCGGTCCCGGTGCTGAAGGCGGTGGCCACGGTCGGCGAGATGAAGGAGACCCGCCGCCAGTTCTGAGTCGAAGCGGTAACCGATACCGCCGTGGTGTCCCAACTCTCGTAGGCAGTCGTTGATGGGTACGGCGCCATCCCTCGGGCTCGGAAGGTGCCGCCGGCAAATGTGTCGGCAGTACTCAGGTGGGCTGTCGGCAGGGTCCCCGGCGGAGTATATTCGGTCCCGGGCAAGAAGTGAAGGGTATTGGTGCTCGTGGTCGGCTGTCCGCCCGGCAAGCTGGCAGATCCCAACTGCATGGCAGCGAAGGTGTCCTCAGCCGAAGCAATCATCGCCTGGGAACCGAGGTAATCCCTGCCGGCCGTCCCCTTGGCCGGCCCGCCACCGGGGTTGGTGTCGGTGGTCTTGCTGTGGCAGCGATAGCAGAAGTTGGCCCCCAACGGGTCAGTCGGGGTGGTGATCCCCAGCGGGTTGGTGATGCTCCGCAGGGCAGTGAAGTGGGTGCCGAACTTTTTCGCGGAGGTCTGCTTGTCCTTGGTCTGCTCGTCGGAGTGGCACTTGGAGCAGTTGGCGTCGAAGCGGGATGTGCCGTAGAGCGACGTGGAGGTGTAATTGTGCATGGAGAGGTTGTAATTGGCTCCGCTTATGGCCGGGGTGGTCGCCGCGCCGCCGCTCTTCTGGTTCGCGGTGTCCTTGGTAAGGCTGTTGGTGTGGCACGACACGCAGACGCCGTTCGGTGAAGTCGCCGAGAAGTCGGTATTCGATGCGGTTACCGTGGCGACGGTCGCGTTGGAGCGAAGGTTTGCCCCCTTGTTGGCGTTGAAGTAGTTGTGGTCGCCGTGGCATGACGTACAGTAAACATCCGTGGTGCTGGTCTGGTAGCTGCCGGCGTTCGGAGCTATTTCACCATCGCCTGCCGTCCCGCCGAGGACGTGGTGGTAGAAGCTGGTCCTGGTTGCACCGGTCTTGGTGCCGGTGCCGTCTTCCATGGCGGTCTGGTAGGTGCCGTGGCAACCGTAGCAGAGCTGACCACCGTTGGAGATGCCGCCGTCCAGGACGCCGTTTAGGTGCTTGCTGATGTCGCTGAAGAAGGGGGCAGCCGTGGCGCCGTTAATAGCGTGTGAATGGCAGGAATTGCACTGGTTGGCGGTTACGCCTGAATGCCCGGCTGAGTTGGGCGGGTTGCCATGACACTTGCCGCAGTCTGTCCCACCTGTCCCGGCGAGGAGCGTGCCACCCGTCCAGGTGGGATTTGCCTTGGTAGCAGGCGAGCCGTCAGTCATCGAGCCGCCGTGGCAGTAAGTGTTTGTACACGTGCCGGCGGTATAGCTAGGCGTGAGGGTTCCACCTTCCGTTACGAAGGAACTCCAGGCGATAGCAGCCGGGGTGCCGTTCATGTGGCCTGCGGCAGTTACTGTTGCCGGAACGGTATGACAACTGCTGCAGGCAGTTGGATTGGCATATTTGTTGAGTACGCGCAGATGCACATCATGGGCGCCGACCTGGGCGTCGTTGGAGACGTTGCCGGACACCGTCCCCGATTGGTTGGCCGTGTCGACACCGGTCACGCCATAGCCGGGAGCTGACTGCTTGTTGGTTGCAGTGGAGTAGTTTGCCTGGGCGATTGTTTTACCGTGGCACTTGGTGCATTGAGCGTTGGTGGTATTGGCGCCCCATGTGACGGTGCGGGCGCCGTGGCACCTGGTGGATGCGCAGGTGCCGCCGGTAGAGACATAAGTGTAGGCGAATGCGCCTGTTTTGGCGGTATTGGCGGAAATGTTGTAGAACTTGTTCACGTGCCTCTTAGGCTTATCGATCGTCGTACCATTGGTGGTGGTTGCATAGTGGCACACGTCGCATGTATAAGCGATTCCGGCAGCCGTATGCAAAGCATGGCTGTTGGCTTTGCCGCTCGTATAAGTGGGGCCTGTTGTCGTGCCGCCTGTATGACACATGGAGCAACTGGCGGTGCTGGTCCAAGTCGGAGCAGTGGCAGGAGGATCCTGGAGCCGGGCATCTCCAGACTGTCCCGTCGCGCCGGTTCCCTCACTGTGGCAATATGTTGCCGAGCATGTTGAACCGGCACCTGGGTTGAATGCATCGAATGTCACATCATTAGTCTTGTTGACATGGGTGGCCGTGTTGGTAATGGTGGCCGTCGTTGTTGAGTTGACCGTGGAGCTTACGTTGGGGTGACATTTGATGCAGGAGTAAATGTAGCCGGCCACCGTTCCCACGTGTTTCGTATGGGCCGCGGACGCGGGTGGTGTTGCGTCGAGAACGCCGTGGCAGGTGCCGCATGCCCCTTCGGAAGCGGCGCCCCAGGTCAGGTTGGTAACGTAGGTTGGCGTCGCCAGGCCGTTGGAATGGCAATAGACGTTGGCGCAGTCGCCGAAGGCGGCGCCTAGGGCAATGGCGCCGGTCTTGCCGCTGGAGAGGTTCTTATAGGTGGCGTTCGTTCCCACCTTCACATCGCCGCGGTTCAGTTTCCACGCCACATTTCCGTCCACGTGCGCGTTGTCGGTGTACGCCCGGTGGCAGAAGGAACAGGCTAAACTGTAACCTGAAGAGGCGACGTGCTTGGCGTGGGAGCCGGTCTGCGGCCCTTGGGCCGCCGTTGTGCCGTGACAGGCGCCGCAGGCGTCCTGCGTGGCGCCACCGATCCACGACGGGTTGAGGCTACGATTTGCCCCAGTCCAGTTGCCGTGGCAGTAAACGTTGCAGGAGTTGCGTGTGCTGGCGATGTTCCTGACGATGGTGCCGGCATGACTGCTTGCCGCAGACTTGGCGCCGGCGCTGTTGTTGCCGGTATAGGACCCGTAAGCGGCAGTCCCGGCAAAGCCGGGCCAGTTGGTGGCATTGGCGACAAAGCCCATGTCTATGACGGAACCGGGGTGTCCGGAGGCGGTATTATTGTTGTGGCATGAGGCGCACAGCATCCCCTTAGTGGTCACGTGAACGGCATGGGCGCCGACGTTGGCAGGCGGTGTTGTGGTGGTGCCGCCGAGTGCAAGGGTGGCGGGCGTGGCAAGGCCGTCCGGCCCGCCATAGGCTGCATTGGAGGTCGGCGGATAGCCGTGGCAGTTATTGCACCCCGCCTTGAAACCGGCGCCGTGGAGATGGCACTGGATGCAGTCCTTCCGGTTGCTGTTATGGCCGGTATGGGCCTTGTCGGCAATCTTGCCCGAGCTGTACTGATGGTATGTTGTCTTATGGTGACATACTTCGCACACATTCGTAGACGCATTCAGCGCGTAGGTCCGCTCGTCGTTGCCGAAAATGCCGCTGGTCGCATTGGATGAGGCGGTCATCCGGGTGAAGATGACGGGCCGGGAACCGGTGGGGGTGTTTATTGTTGCCGCAACCTGCTTGACGTTGGATGTATTGGGAGAATGACACCATGTGCAGTCCTGGGTGGTCCCCCACGTGCCGTACCTGGTACCGAGATTGTTGCTGTCATGCATGAGAGGGGTGACCAGAGCGTGAGTCAATCCTGGCAATAACGATCCGCTCACGGTAAAAACGAATAGCACCGTCATAAAGAGCGCTAGCCGATTCTTTCCCTCGCTCCCTCTCCTAGAGTTGTTTTTTGCCATTATCGCTCCCATGGTGACCTCACCTCTTTATAAACTTGTCACATTAATAAAAACAGTAAGCTTCAAGGTAGCCGGCCTCTGGAATTTCAGAGGCCGGCTATGCATAAAGGATGTTACAGCTTGCTGTGACAGCTCTGGCAGCTGACAGTCGTGTCGTTCCAGTTGACGGTCTTGCCCATGTGGCAGGCGATGTTGGAGCAGGCGCCTGCATTCCACATGGTAGAGGTGTTGAGGGCAGCCTTCGCCGTATCGTAGGCAAGACCACCGTCCTTATAGTGCGGGGTCGCCCCACCGTTACGGGTCCAGTAGCCGCCCGCCGCCGTGTAGCTGTCGAAGCTGGTCTTCCGTAGCTGGGCCTTGGAGACGATCTGGACGTTCTGGAAGGAGACGTCCACCTTGCCGTTCACATGGTTTGCCCGGTTGTTGATCTGGGCCAGGTTGGTCGGGGCTGCATGACAACCGGTGATGCTGCAGGACGGGTTGCGGTCGTTGCGTGCATAGGTGACGGTCGCATTGTGGCAGATGTTGCAGTTGATGGTGGTAGCCTGGACGGAACTGCCGTGGCCGACCGCCGTGGTGTTGCCGCCGGTGCCGCCGGTGCCGGCTGTAAGTTTTCCGCTCGTGCCGGTGAAGATGTCATCGCTATGGATCCCCACCACATGGGCAGCGTGGGCAGCCGAGCCGGCTATCCCGACACTCGGCGAGTTGCCGTGGCAATTGGCGCATCGGTCGGCGTTGGCGAAGCTCCCGGTCCACGCTGGCGTTACATTGCTCCAGTTCGTGCTGGTCGCGTAAGCATTGGTGTGACAGTAGACATTATCGCAGGTAACGGTCGCGCCGGAGGTTTTCACCCCGCTGCCGGCCACGTCCTTGCCCACCGTGGTGATGTTAACGTTCTTGTTGCGGAGCGAACCGGCAATCCCCGACTCCGGCTTCAAGGTCAGGTCGATGGTGCCGTTCGTATGGTAGATCGCCTCATTGGTCGGGTGGCAGGTTGAGCAGCCGAACCGGTATTTGGCCGTGCCGGCACCTTCGTCACCGCCGGAGCGGTTAGCGGTGTAGGTGTAGAAGATGCTCGTCTGGGTTACGTCTATATGCTTGGCATGACCGGCGGACAGGCTTCCGAACGGGTGACAGGAGCCGCAGTTGAGCGTGGCGCCCCAAGCGACGTCCTGGTAACCACCCTTGCCGTTGGAGTGGCAGGTTACGCTGGAGCAGGTCTGGGTGCCCGGCGTGTAGTTGCCGGTCACGCCGTTGCCGTCGTACGCGGCGGCTATGCTGACATCCTGGGCGTTGCCGTTTACGTGGGTGACGTTGACGGCAACCAGGGCCGTGTTGCTTGCCGCTGTCGCGTTGTGGCACTTGTCGCAGGTGATACCGCTTGTCGTCACGTGCTTCGGATGGCTAGACGAGGTGTTGAGGTGGCAGCCGTTGCAGGCAAGCGGCGTGGATGCGGCACTCCAGCCGGTCGGGTTGATGTAGTTCCCCTTCCCGTTGGAGTGGCAGTAGATATTGGAGCAGGTTTTGTTCCTGCCGGCGCGCACACCTGAGTAGTCCATGAACTTGTTGACGTGCCTTGTCTTGTCGGCTATGGCGGTGCTGCTCGTGACTGTTTTGGCGTGGCAGTCGGCGCAGCCGAAGTTTGTGCCCAGATACGCCGCGTTGTTCACATGGGCTTGATGTTTGCCGGTATTGAGGAGTTTGCCGGCGGTCGTCGCATCGCCGTGACAATCGGCGCAGCCGAGTGTTGGAGCTGCCCAGGTGAAGGTGGTGTTATTGCCGGCGGCCCCGGCGCCGTTACTGTGGCAGTAGGTGTTGGCGCAGGTCCCGTTCGTCCAGTTGAGGGAGCCGTCGAGGGTGACGGTGGCTCCGTAGGTGTAGGTGCCGCGCTTGCCGGCTGCGGAGTAACCGAAGAATATCTCACCGGCTGCGCTGGCGCTTACCGGGCCGCTGGCGTGGTTGCTGATGCTCAAGCCGTGGCAGGAACTGCACTGGAACTGGTACTGACCGGCCGTGCCGTTGTTGCCCGGGGTTGCCGTATAGCTGCCGGCAACGGTCGCGCTCTCATAGTGTTTGTTGTGCTTGCCGGGCAGCGTGCTGTCGGCCTTGTGGCAGGAGGCGCAGTTGAGGGTGCCGTTGGCGCCCCACTGCGGAGTCGAGCCGGCGTGGCAGTAAGTGGCCGAACAGGTCTTGCCGGTTTTGTTATAGGCGCCGGAGAAGTTGGTGAAGGAAGATACCTTGGAGAACCGGGCGTCGATGGTGCCGTCCACGTGCTCCGGCGAACCGGCGAGGATGCTGGTGCCGGTGGCGGTAGTTTTGGTGTGGCACTTGATACAGTCTGCCGCCCCGCCGACGTGCTTCTCGTGGCTGTTGGCGGTAGCGGACC